>DAIOFM010000101.1:0-12641 GCA_036745755.1 Spirochaetota bacterium
CCACGTACCTGCCATTCACCGTCTTCGGCTATTCTTCCCTCAACACCGATGCATGTGCATCCAACTGAGCCTGGAAGTACCTTGCTGTCCCAGTTAAGATTAATCGTGTTCCATGTCTCTGTCGCGCCGTAACCCTCAAAAATACGTATGCCCATTGCCATGTAAGTCTTGCAAAGGTCAGCCGGGAGGCTACCAGCAGCTGAAAATGCAAACCTGTATTTTCCGCCAAGGAGATGTCTTACCTTGGAGTAAATGATTTTATCAAAGAGCCTGTATTTGAATTTAAGCCAGAAACCGAGTCCTTCTGTGAAGTCAACCCCTTCACGCATGTCAAGAAATCCCTTTTCATCGGCACGTGCTTCAACGACTTTAAGGCCGGTGTTAATGGCCCCTTCAAAAATTTTCTTCTTGAGAGATGACTTTGATGTCTGTTCCTTCATGGCCATGTAGATTCTTTCATATATCCTTGGTACAGACATAAAGATTGTAGGTTTGAATACCTGCAGATCCTGTACTAAAGTTATCGGATTGGAGTATGCTATCGTGGAGCCTGTCATCATTGCCATTCCGTGTCCGCATTCCCTTTCATAAGTATGGGCAAGGGGGAGGAACGCAAGGCATACTTCCTCATCTCCATAGAACGGTACCTGCTTCATGTCGCGGCAGCATGCGGCATTAAAGCTCTGGTGAGTATGCACCGCTCCTTTCGGCATGCCTGTTGTCCCCGAGGTATATACTATTGTCATAAGGTCAGTCATTTCTACAGAGCGCCAGCGCTGTTCGAAAATATTGCGATCCTTTGCCAGGAGAGTTTCTCCTGCTTTTTTCATTTCGGCAAAATTTGTCACGTTATTGCCGGGATCACTGGTTTCATTATTCATCATTATAATCTTTTGAAGTGATGCTGCTTCATTTTTAACTGCCAGTACTTTTTTAAGCATCAGTTCATCCTGGACAAAAATCACTTTCGCGCCTGAATCATTAAGTATAAATTTTATCTCTGCTTCTGAAAGAGTAGGGTATATACAGACTGTAACCCCTCCTGCACAGAGAATTGAATAATCGGCCCAGACCCATTGCGGGGCTGTCTGGCTGATTATCGCAGCACGATCACCTTTTTCAAAACCTGCATCTATAAGTCCTGATGAAATTTCTTTGACCATACGCCAGACTTCAGCATATGTGTTTTCGGCAGTTCCTGTTCCTGTACGCCACCACTGGAATCGTCTGTCTCCGAATTTCACAGCGTTTCTGTGGAGTATTTCCGGGCATGTCATTTCCTGAATGTACCATCTTTCCTGTGCTGTTTTTAATGATTTCATTTTTACCTCGATTAATGTTTAACCGTCATTTGAATCTTTTACTTATTTGTAATATACTTTCCGGGCTATGTCAAACGTAAAAAAGCAGAGGAACAACAGGCCTATTTTAAAAAATATATTTATTAAAATTATAAGTGGGTGTTATATTGCGGAGTGGTGAATCATTTAGAGTAAGATTATGAAGGTGAACTAATAAGTTTGAGCGGTATCGGCTGAATTTTACGTTATATATTATTTTTTCTGAATTTTGACGGAGAAACACCTTCATGTTTTGTAAATGCCAGAGTAAAGGCTGTATTCGAGTTGAAACCAACCGCATTTGCGATGGAATTTATAGATCTTGCGGGCTCATCAATGAGAAGTTTTTTCGCCTCATTGATTCTGTATTCATTCAGGAAAGTATTAAAATTTTTTCCCAGCTTTTCGTTAAGTATCTGTGAAAGCTGCTGAGGCGTAATGTCCAGGTCTCTGGCCAGTGTTTTTAAACAAAAATCTTCATCAGAAAAAGCTTTTTCAAGTTCCATTATTTCCTTCATTCTCTTAACAATGACATTTAAATCCAGGTTTTTAATCTTTGATTTCATATACCTGGTCTTTTCCAGTTTAAAGATAATATATTTTCTCAGAGAGGGATAGCGATATGATACTATTACCATGATACATATAGTAATCGTAGCCAGGCTCAAGCCGATACTGCATAATTTAAATGAAATGAAATCACCTAACAAAACAAGAAACGTTGCAAAGGTAATGAGTGAAAGTATGAAAATACTCAGCATCAGAAATTTGACAGGTGCTTCTTCTTTCTTCTCTTTCCAGAATCGGATTATAACAATTATGAGTGATAACAATGAAATTATACTGATTAATTTGGGCGCGGGGTACAGAATGTGAAGCATTTTATAAGAGAGTGGAAGACTGGTGAAGCTTTCAGAAAAAATCGGATTAAATTTAAGATAGCTTTGAAATCCGTAATTTATCGTGATAATGAAAATTACAGTTACATATAAAGTGGCTGAAATTGCCAGCAGATAAGTAAAACCTGAAAAGAATGAAGAAGATATTTTTTTACTGAAAACAACCCAGGTATATCTGTAACGCTGGAAAAGCGGCGCAAAAAAAGTCAATGGAATGATCGCTGTATAAAATACGGATGAATCACCAAAAAGATCTGTAGAATAACAGAGGCTCTGAAAAAGCCACAGTCCCATGGAGAGATGTGCAAGGGAGTAATATATAGGCAGAAGAGGATCTTTTTTCATTATCTGTGCCGCAGTCATGAGCAGACAGAGAAATGGCCCGAAAATAATTAGTGATATGATTAATATATTTATTTTATCCATATAGTTCTGCCGTTAATTTTAATTTCAATAAACGGGTTATTCTATTACTTTCTATAATGAAATATTTAAATTTTATTTTAGTATAACTATCACGCCTGTGAATCTTGATACCCCGGTACCGTCTTTGATGCATATAAATTTCAGTAAACAGTTGTTACAGGTTTTCTATATATAATAGCAGCGCGACTATTTTTTCAGATTTAATGAATCAGCTATTTTTTTAATAGTTTATATCAGTAAAATACATAATTGTCAAACATATTGCTTAATCGGATAAATAATAATAGATATTTAATTATACTATGGAGCTGTTTTCTCTTATTTAGCGGGATAATTGTATAATAAAGTTAAATAAAAACTTGTTATGGGCGGAAAGTATTATTGAAAGCGAAAATGGTTTTGCGGGTTATGAACATTTTATTCTGTTCACGTCCATAAAACTTACAGGTATGAACGTGAACAATTAATATACTTATTTATGTCCCCGGAAACTGGGGCTTTGTTTTTTTCGCGAATGATTCAAAAGCCGCCATAAGATCGTTTGAAGGTATAGTGTAGTTGCTCACCGCTGCATTGAATTTAAGTGAATCGTCAATCGATTTCCCTATGCCGTATTTTAAGACTGCCTTTGATGCCTGAACAGCAAGAGGGGAATTGTCAGCTATCTCCTGCGCCATTTTTTCAGCACCTATCAGGAGTTCTTCATGATTCTCATAAACCTCATTAACAAGATTTATCTCTTTTGCCCTCTGCGCGTCGATATCTTTTGCGGTATAAGCGAGTTCCCTTGCCACTCCCTGGCCGACAATTGTGGGTATTCGCTGGAGAACTCCGACATCTGCTACAAAACCAATAGCAGCTTCGCGAAGTGAGAATATGGAATCTTTAGTGCATACCCTGATATCACATGCAGTGATAACATCAAGGCCTCCACCGATACAGTAGGAGTGGATGGCTGCAATTACAGGTTTACGGCATTTTTCCATTGCCGAAATCCCCTCCTGCAGTGAAACAATCTTTTCAAAGAATTTTCTTTTTATTCCACCGTATTGCTGTTTTTCCATAAGTTCGCCGAATAGAGGAACCATTGAAAGAAGGTCTATCCCTGCGGAGAAGCAGGAACCCTTTCCCGCCATTATAACGACACGGATATCATCATCCTCATCAAGGTCTTTGAAGATCGGTATGGTTTCGGTCCATGCCGGAGGGTTCATGCTGTTTTTCTTGTCCGGCCTGTCCAGCCATACCCATGCGATTGGTCCCTTTTTTTCAACTGAATAGAATTCGTAACTCATTTCTGTCTCCTGTTAGCGATTTGGGATTTAAAACTGCCCGGACAATTATTGCGCTTAAGGGCAGTGAGTGCAACAGTTTAATATAGAAAAGAGGAGAGTTTTTTTCCGGGTGTGAATATTCACAAAGTTACTGCAGGTTTTCCTGTTGAATGACAGCTTTTAGTTTTATAAGATCAACAGGCTTTTTGATATATCCGTTAAAACCGTCAGCGATGCATTTATCAACAGTGCTGGTCATAACATGTGCGCTCATGGCGTGTATTGTTATATTTCTGTTCTTTTCACCTGCAGCGCCTTCACGAATTAATTTCATGGCTTCATACCCGTCAAGCACAGGCATTTCGAGGTCCATGAGGATCAGGTCAAAACTATCCGATTTTAAAAGCTCAATGACCTGTTCGCCGTTTTCAACAATTTTATAATCATGTCCCAGCCGTGACATGAAGGCTTCAATCAGTTTTCTGTTCAGAAGGTTGTCTTCAGCAATCAGTATCTTTTTCGTTTCATTAACGGAGGAAGTTATTGTTTTTAAAGCGGTTTCAGCGGGTTTAACGCCCTTTATAAGCGGCACTATGAAACTGAACGTGCTCCCTTCCCCGACAATACTTTTTAACTTTAACCGGCCATTCATTGCCTTAATCAGCTGCCTGGAAATAGAAAGGCCGAGGCCGGTCCCTCCATATTTTCTGAACGTGCTGCTGTCTCCCTGCCTGAAAGTCTCAAATATTTCTTCCTGTTTATTTTCAGGAATACCGATACCGGTGTCTGTAATGGAAAATTCAAGGTATTCAGTGATGTCGGAGGAGGGGGGATAATCCGTACCGTCAGAAACTGAGACCCTGATTGTAATAGAACCTTCCGGTGTGAATTTCAGCGCATTCCCTGCGAGATTTATCAGTATCTGCTTTAACCTTTCAGGGGCGCATTTTATATATTCAGGCACGTTGTCCTCAATAGTTATATCAAAACTGAGTTTTCTGTTTTTAGCGTGAATCTCCATTAACCTGTAAATACTGTTTAACAGCGCTGACAGATCTACGTCAATAATATCAAGCTCAATCCGGCCGGCTTCAACTTTGGAAAGATCAAGGATGTCATTGATAAGGACAAGGAGATACTCTGCAGAATCTTTTACTGTATTCAGATATTCATTTCTATCAGGTTCGTTACCGGTTATAAGGGCAAGGTTGGTCATGCCCAGTATTGTATTCATCGGTGTTCTGATTTCATGGCTCATTGATGCAAGAAATTTTGATTTTGCTTCAGCTGCAAATTCAGCTTTTTCACGTTCTATTTCCAGTTTCTTTTCGTACTCAATCCTTTCAGTGAAATCATGAAGCATAATGAAAGCTATCGTGGAACTGTCCACTATAAAGCTTTCTATGGTTATCATGCAGTGCTTTATTTTCCCGCTTCTTGACTTAAGGAGAATAATTTTATCGGATATATGTCCGGTTCTGACCGCGTCAGTTACCAGGTCTATTAATTCTTCCGGGTTGTCATTTACATCTAATTCGTAAGGGCTTTTACCTATTATTTCGTCCTTTGAGTATTCAAACAGTTCAATCATGGCGTTGTTTACATCTATTATTTTTGCTGTATTAAAATCAAACATCGCCATCGGTGCGACACCTGAATAGAAAGATTTGGCGAACTTGTCTTCAGTCTGGATCAGCTTTTCTATAATAATATCATTTTCTATTTTCAGCCCCAGGGAGTTAGCCAGACTTTTGTTTATCCGGTAAGCGGTAAGTGTTATTGTGGAAATAAAAAGGAGTATAAAATATCCGACGAGACTGAAGTCTGATGATTCCTGTCCGATGTAATAGATTATGTATGGTAAAAATGCGAATGAATTGAATATTATAAAAGATATCATGCTTGTCGCGAGGGAACTGACAGAACCGGAAGAAACAGCACTTATTAAAAGGATTATGAATACCCTGTCAATTCCGCTGGACATCTCTGAAACAAAAATAACTGATGAGCCCAGACTGAGCCCTGTAAGAGTAGTTGTTGTATAAAAAACATAGCGCCAGAAATTCAGATTATCATGTATATATAATTTCTTTGAATAAAATATTGAACAAATTAATTTCAAAAGATAAATACATATCGATAAAGGGAGCCAGACTGTATTAACATAAGTTTTATAATGAGCTTCTCCGTATTCCCCGCTGTAGAAAAGTGATATAATTACCGCAAGAATAGTGAGTATGACCACACTCTGGTATGAATTAAGATAGAGAATATCAAGTTTAAGCCGGTTCAGCTTATTCCGGAATGATTTCTCCATGTAATCAGCTCCCCTCCGTTTTGTAGTTACCCTGTTTTAAACCGGCATTTTCAAGCATTTTCAGGAGGTAGACGTCAAGAAAGACCAGAGTGGATCTGGGGAAAGTTATTTTTGTCAGTCTTTTTATTAAAGGATCATCAAGGGCACATATCCTGTTATATAATTCATCAAAAGTAAGGCCGCTGCTTTTATTTTTTATATAATTCCATATCAGTTTGAATACATGTTCGTGTTTTTCAATAATATCTGAAATATATCTGATAATTTCATCATTGCCCTCAATGGGCGGATAATGCCCCTGACAGAGAATATTAATTTTTTCTTTCTTAACAAGCTCGAGTAGAAATTTTTGTGTTACAATTGTCTCTTTCAGTGTGCCGAACTGTATATCGTTAGGAGTAAGAAAATTCAGCGCATCGCCCGCTATCAGAAGTTTGTACTCACTGTTATAGAATACGGTGTGACAGTCAGTATGCCCGGGAGCCTCAAGGGCGTAGAGGAATTCATCAATTATCCATCCTTCTGTTTTAATGCCGTTAAAGTCAAGTTCGGTTCTGGCATTTTTTTTCAGGTATTTCACATGTTTTTTCCCGCTGTATATCCTCCCGATACTTTTAAGTGATAAAATATATGATGCTGCAAAAAGGAGAGGCTCAGCTATATACCTGGAATATACTTTTCTTTTTAGAAATAATCTGATGATTCCATCGTTGAAAATTCCCAGTCTTTTAAGAAAGCCCTCTTTCTCCATGTCCCTGTACATTCTGAGGATCTGACCTGAAGCGTTGGTTCTCAGGTATGAAATTTTTGAACCGGCATTTTCATGGTATATTATAGGAGATCCTTTCCGGGCAAGCCTTCCGTTATTTGCAATGTGGTCATTGTGGTAATGAGTGCAGAGTATTGAATACTCTGTGTTTCCTTTAATGCAGTCTTTTATTTCCCTGAACCTCTTTTTGCCGCATGATGTATCTATTATATATTTTTTCCCGGGGTAATCCAGTATAAATGTATTGGAAAAATTTGTTGCCCGGCCTTCTTTAACTGATTCGGCAAAAGCGATCAGACCTATGTCTTTATATCGGTCAATTCTCATTTATATCAATTAAACTCCCTGAAATATAATATAATCAGACAGATTTGAATAGTAAATGTTTTATCTCTTTTCATTTTTAATCCGGTATTTATTATGTAATATTTTAATTGAAGAAACTTTAAAAATAGATACCGGTTTATTCAGGCTTTATTACCTGCTTCAATTTGTTTAAGCGGTATAATAAAGGAAAATTCAGCCCATTCACCAGGCTTTGAATCAGCCCTGATCTGGCCTTTATGCATTTGTATGATCTTCCAGGTTGTATAAAGGCCGACGCCTGTTCCTTTCCGCTTCATAAGTTCATCTGTTTCAATCCTCGAGAATTTTCTGAAAAGTTTCGACTTTGCCTCTTCAGGAAATCCGGGCCCGGTATTTTTTACAGAAACATGCAAAGATTCCCCGTCATCATTTACAGCAAGATCAATAACTCCATTATCATTGCCATATTTTACGGCATTGCTCATCAGATTGTTCATTACTATCTTTATCAGATTAATATCGCAATCAACAGTAATTTCATTATCCATGTTTATGTTAAGTGTCATTTTTTTTGCTGAAACCTGGGGGGCAATCATCTCCGCGGTTTCATTAATAATATCCTGTTTGAATGAACACTCCTGCATGTAGGCACCAATATTTTCATTTTCAAAACGTGAGAGTGTAAGGTATTCGGAGGTCATCTCTCTGAGAAATTTTGCCTTGTTCACCATGCGTATAACATAGTCTTTATGTTTATCGTCCATCTTCCCGAAATAGCCACCGGCCAGTGTGCTCCCAAGGGAAATTATTGAATCAAGGGGACTTTTCAGTTCATGGCTGACGAAGCTTAACATCTCCATGTAGGAGTCAATTGCTTCTGTAAGTTTTTCTATTCTGTATGCTTTTTCAACAGCCTGGCCGATTCTTTCAATTATCTGCAGGTTCATCCTGACGTGTTTTATACCATATGTTTCAGATTTCTTTGAGCTGATGAAAAGCAGCCCCACAGGGCGTCCCTCAACAGAGAGAGGGCATGTGATGCTGGAGTTTATTCCCTCTTTCAGCAAAAGTTCAGTTGAATCACTTGCCGGGTGTGATTCAAGGTATTTCCTGAGGTCGTTTATAATCCTCGGGTTGCCTGATTCAAAAACTTTTTCGAGCGAACTGTTATCAATGTCAGCGCTGTATCCTTTCTCAAGGTGAAGATTGCTGTAATTAGCGCTTACATGGTGAATAGTAAGTCTGCGCCCCTGCTCTTCAAAAAAAGAAACGGCAATCCTGTCGCAGGGGATTATCTCCTGTATGCAGTTAAAAATAAAGTCTATTATCCCGGCCAGGTTCTCATGGGCTGCGACTTTCCGGTTTATATGTTCAAGTATTTGAACTGTTTTTTCATCAGAAAAATCTTTCTCTGTTTCAGTTATATCAGGGTATAATAGCGGTAAATTTCTTTCAACTGACATCGGTTTTGTGTCCCCCACCGGTTTTTAAAAATAGTTCCAATAGTGATTATTATTTATCCATATAATTGCAGGTCAATATAAACTTTTTTTTTAAAAATAAAAATAAACGGATTATTGATGATGGTAGGATGATCTTATTATAGTTGACTGCTGAAATTGTTTTCAGATATTATTAACAAAAACAGCTTTTAGTTCACCGGGTGAGTTATATTGAAAACGGCGGTTTATATAGGGTATATTGAAGCTCTATATATGGTATTTTATCGATTTTAAAAAATTATTCATAGTGATTTTCAGCTTTTTCCCAGGGGCTGAAAAGGCCGGTTATAATGAAATTAGAATTTAAAAACAGTATCAGAAATAAAATCCTGTTCGGATTTCTTCTACTAGTCCTCACGACAGGGGGATCTTCACTCTTTATCGGTTATCAGACCATATATAAAGGTATTTTGAGTCAGGCGTACGAGACGGTAAGAAGTGATCTCGGTACGGCGGAATATCTTTACTATAACAGGCTGTACCAGAATAAAATGGCAATAGGCTATATGTCCAGTCTTGACTATATAAAAAAGGCGATTAAAAACCGTAACGGGGCTTTCCTTTACAGCAAATTTATAGAGGTTAAAGACTATCTCGGTACAGACATGATTATTGTAACTGATTCAAAAGGGAGGGTAATACAGAGGCTTAATAACAGAACATTCAAAAATGATAATGTCCTTGAAATTGTACCGATCCGGCAGGCGATTGAAACAGGCAAACAGATTTCAGGTACCAGCATTCTCCCTAAAACTATAATCAGCAGGGAGGGGGAGGATATTTCAAGTAAAGTCCCTGTAAAGATAATCCCCACTGAAAAGGGGAGAAAGCCCGACAGAGACTATGAGGACAGGGCCCTTGTCCTTAATACAGCGACTCCCGTTTTTTCTGAAGGCGAACTCCTTGGTGTGATTTACGGGGCAACAATAAAAAACAATAATTTCGAGATTGTTGACAGAATACAGAGCCTTTTTTTTAAAAAAACACACAGGTCTAATGTAAAAAGCCGGATAGGAACAGTAACTATATTTCTTGATGATATAAGGATTTCCACAAATGTCATCAGCCGTGAAGGGGAACGAACAGTGGGTACCCTGGTGTCGGAGGAGGTATACAACAGGGTCTTTAAGAAAGGGGATATCTGGATCGACAGGGCCTTTGTTGTTGATAAATGGTATATTGCAGGCTATATGCCGCTGCTGGATACAACGGGGAAAACGGTAGGGATCCTCTATGTCGGTGTGCCTTCTGATAATTATAAATGGATTAAAAGCAACATGGCCTGGTACGTGCTTCTCATAACAGGCATTACAGCCTTTATCGCAATTATTGTTTCGGTGTACCTTCTTAAAAGAATTATACGTCCTATTAATGAAGTTGTGGAAACAACGGATATAATAGCGGAAGGGGATTACAGTAGCAAACTCCGTCAGTTCAGGGAATATGAGCTTGCTCATCTGTCATCCGCGTTTAACAGGATGATAGACGCGATATATGAACGTGACTGCCGGATTAAGGAGACTGCCCAGAACCAGATAGCTCACTCTGAAAAGCTTGCTTCGCTGGGACGACTTGCTTCAGGTATTGCCCATGAGATTAATAATCCCCTGACCGGTATCCTTACATACAGCAGTATGCTTAAAGAGGACCTTGCTGATTCTGAACACGCAGAGGACCTCCAGATAATAATAGATGAAACTATGCGGTGCAGGAAGATAGTTAGAGGGGTCCTTGATTTTGCGCGTGAAACAAGCCTTGAAAAACAGCCCCTTGATCTGAATAAAGCCCTTATTACAGCTATAAGGATTATTGAAAAACATGTGAGTTTCCGCAAGGTGAATATAATTAAACAACTGGAAAACGATATTCCGGATGTTAACGTTGACCTGGATCAGATGAAGTCCGTTTTTAACAACCTTCTCGTTAATGCCGCTGATGCCATGCCTGACGGTGGTGACCTGACCATTGCTACCTCATATAATCCGGCAGACAGGATGGTTACAGTAAGTTTTACTGACACCGGGACAGGTATAGCTGAAGAAAATTTAAACAGGGTCTTTGATCCTTTTTTCACAACCAAGGAGCCGGGTAAAGGGACAGGCCTTGGACTTTCTGTTATATACGGGATTATTGAAAAACATAATGGAAGTATTTCGGTAAATAGTGCTCCGGACAGGGGTACCGAATTTATAATAAAACTTCCGGCAGGTGATGATGAACAGGTCAATAGCTGAAATTCTGACAGAATCAGTTACTCCTGAAAAATTCAGTGAAACTCTTGCAAAAACTGATGGCAGTTTTAAGTTTGACCTTGAAGCTATGCTTGATTTCGGGAAGGTGTATTGTTCATTATATCCTGAATCTGTAGATCATTCAGACTCGCAGCAGGTCGTGACAGGTTACAAACTTGTACGGATATTAATAATTGAAAACCTGCTGAAGGGGATGAAGCCCGACCTTAAATCGATGTACAGGGAAATACTGGCCTCTGCATCAGGCGTTAACCGTTATTTGCCGGAGGTTATAACGATTGAAGGGAGGGATACAGCCGTTGACTTATACAGGGAACTTGATATCAGGGTTAAAGATATTAAAGAAATAATTGATTCTCTCCCGAACGGAGTTGTAAAAGAACGCTTTACCGGCGGGATCAGTGTTTTTTATAACACTCTGTATTTAATGAAGAAGAGTCTCAATATATGATTTTACGGTAATCCTGTGAGTAATAAAAATATAAATTTAGATAAATATATATCAATTGCAAGTCATGAAATAAAAAATTCCCTTAATCCTGTTATTAATCTTTCCGCGCTGATGCTTAAAGAAAATACAGCAGGACCTGAAAGTGAACAACGTGAATATCTCGAGACAATAGAAAGAAACGGGAGAAGAATTCTTGCGATTGTTGATACCCTTTCATATATTAACAGGATTAAAAAAGGTGTTAAAGAAGGGCATCTGACTGAAATTTCATTAAATGATATTGCTGAAAATTCAGTAAAGGCCGTGTCCGGCTATTATGGAAAGGGCGGGATCTCTCATATCTTTTTTAGTGAAAGCGGCGAAGCAGGTGTCCTGGCTGATAGTGAACTTTTTAAGAAGATAATATCATGCATTACCGGATTTTATATAACCCTCCGGGAAACGGACTGCCTCTATTACAGGATGAAATCTGATAACGGCATGCTTTGCGTTACTATTTCCGATGCGGATTCAGGTAAGGAAAATTGCCCGGCTGAGACGGGAGTTTGTGACGACTTTGACCGTTCTATTTTAAGCGAGACATCTCTACTCTGGCTCTCATTCGCTGAAGAGATGATTTCAGCATCAGGGGGGAGAACAGAAATCTTGAAGATGGGGAATGGCGGTGTTTCATTAACATTTTCCCTCCCTTCCGGTTCAGAGACAGCAGTGCCCGGACCTGATGCTGATGATTCGGCAATTGATCTACCACGGGAGTTTGTCCTGATGGTTGTTGATGATGACCCGGATACCATGGTCCCTTTGAAGGCCATTGCTGAACACGAATTCAATGGTGCCTGTGAAATTATATATGCCGCTAACGGGAAGGAATGTATTGACCTCCTCGAAAAAACAAAGCCTGATGTAATACTGCTTGATCTGTCCCTCCCGGATATAAGCGGTTTTTCACTTGTCAGGAGTATTAAAAATTTTTTTGTTAAGGATGATGTTCCTGTTATAGCTTTTACCGGTCATGACATAGGGCAGGAGAGGGACAGGGTGCTGAACGCCGGGTTTTCTGATATAATTCTGAAACCTTTTGATATCGATGAATTCGCCGGAAAAA
>DAIOFM010000102.1:0-12577 GCA_036745755.1 Spirochaetota bacterium
CTGTAAAGGCTTCACCCGGTTTATTATATTTGGTTCTTATATATTCCTTAATCATCTCAAGGAGTGACTCGTCGCCTGAGTAATCACCCTGGGTCAGAATACCTGCCGGTTTATCCACCACGATTATATGGTTGTCTTCATATAAAATTTTAAGTGTTTCCATATTTTTTTGAATTTAAAGGCAGACTGCCTTAACCAGGGAATCCGGTTTTATTAACTTTTTTATTATCTGAAATTTAATGTTTAAATGTCAAGCCGCATATCTTTCCTGCTGAAGACCCGGCGGATGAGCTGTTGGCAGCCTGAAACAGATTTTTCGATTCTGTTGTTTTGTAATAATACCTGAATATATATTTTAGTGTAAAACATAAAAAATTATATACCCCCGCCGCCTTCGGCGGCGGGGGTATTAGAGCATTTTTCACCTGTAATAAGTTAAGGAATAAATACTGTTTGCTGTTAAAAACTTTCCGTCTGGTTTAAGTCTGACCGGAAATTATATGAATATTTTTTTAATTGTTTAGTTTTTCTTAACTTGGGGTTAATTAATTTTACCTTGAGTTAAATTTTTTATTGACTTTTCTTATATTTTGTTGTAATGAATGTAACTATTATTTTGTATAAAAAAGAAAAAATAAATAATTTCTGATATTCTCAACAGATTGCCGGGAAAAATATGAACATGGCCGGGATATACAAAGGATTGTCCCGGGGCATCATTACAATTGCTGTAATTGAGATATTGCTATGAGAGCAGGAACAACAGGAAATACAACCCGCCATTGTCTATTTTCAGAGAATGCATTTCGTATAGATATATGTAAACCGCATATCAAATTACCACCCGTACAGTTCAAACTGAAAAGGATATTCATTCAGAAGATTAACAGCAATGCGGCCGCAGGTATAATGAATCCGGCGGGAGGGATGCAGTCGTTTCCCTGAACAGCAAACAATATTAAAAAAATATATTATTTTTATGGAGGGGGAATATGTCTTACCAGGATGAGTATAAGCAGAAACTGCGAACTGCCGATGAGGTTGCAGTGCATGTGAAATCGGGGGATGCTATTAAATACGGCTATTTTAACGGTAAACCGCAACTCCTTGATAAAGCACTGGCGGCAAGGCACGAGGAACTGGAGGATATTCTGGTTATTGCGGCCACTATGGTTCCGCCCATACCGGAAGTCATCCAGCATAAGAATTCATTTTTGTACCATGACTGGCACTGGTCAAAACTTACCCGTATGATGCGTAATGCCCATGATAACATTATTTACGGGCCGGTTATGTATCACATATGCGAACATTTTGTACGTTCGGGCGAGGCTGCAAATTTTAAGGATCCTTTTCCATGGACGTGGCAGCAGGTCGGTCCAATGGATGAAAACGGATATTTTAATTTCGGCCCCAGCTGTTCCGAAGCTCTTTCCTGTATAGAGCTGGCTGAAAGGGTCGCTGTTGAAGTTGTACCCAGTATGCCGAAATGTCTTGGAGGGAACAATGAGGCTGTACATATCTCGCAGGTCGATTTTATTGTAGAGGCCCCGGAGAGCCAGAGGATCTTTGCAGCACCTGAAATTCCTCCTCCCACTGAAACCGATAAGGAGATTGCGAAGCATATCATTCCGCATATAAAGGACGGCTGCTGTATTCAGCTTGGTATAGGGGGGCTTCCCGGCGCCATCGCTTTATCTCTCGGGGATACGGATTTGAAAGATCTCGGTATACATACGGAATTATTCGTGGATGCTTTTATTGACCTCATTGAGTCAGGGCAGGCAAACGGTTCCAGGAAACAGATTAACCGGTATAAGGCGGTTTATACCTTTGCTATCGGTACCCAGCGTCTGTATGATTTCATGGACAACAATCCGTCTCTTGCAACTTTTAATGTCGAATACACCAATGATCCCAGGGTTATTGCTGCCAATGATAATTTTATAAGCATAAACCAGGCGCTGCAGGTTGACATGAAGTGCCAGGTGAGCGCGGAGAGTATGGGGAGTAACCATATAACAGGCAATGGTGGAATGGCTGATTATACACTGGGGGCACAGTGGTCGAAAAACGGGAAAAGCTTCATCTGTCTTCCTGCTACGCGTGTTGATAAAGATGGAAATCTGCAATCCCGTATCGTCGGAGCGTTCCAGAGGGGAACAACGACTACAGTTACACGGCACATGGTGGACTACATTGCAACTGAAAACGGCTGTAAAAAAATGCGCGGTCAGAACGACTGGCAGATTGCAGAGAACCTTATTGAGCTTGCACATCCGCAGTTCCGTGAAGAGCTTATAAAAGAAGCGAATGAGCTGAATATTTGGACCCGTACTTCCAAAATAGGATAGTGGTAAGATATTGTTAAAAATTACTGCTTCAGGGGTCTGAAATGATTACATAATCCGCTGCCGGGAGAAGGTTAAACGGCAGTGGATAAATTTTTATTTTATGCCTGTATGCGGTTTTTTCTATGCCATTTATCAAAATAAAAAATTTTTTTAAATGTGATAAAATTTTCTTGCAAAAAAAAGACCATTATCGGATATAAGACAAGTCTTCGGCGAGCGTGGTGGAACTGGCAGACACGCCAGACTTAGGATCTGGTACCGAAAGGTGTGGGGGTTCGACTCCCTTCGCTCGCAAAGATCGGTACAATAGCGCGGGAATAACTCAGTGGTAGAGTGCAACCTTGCCAAGGTTGACGTCGCGGGTTCGAATCCCGTTTCCCGCTCATAATGGGGCAGCAACAGCTGCTCCTTTTTTTTTCTTCCCGGCCTGTCTGATTGTTTTTCATTGAATGGGTAAATTTTACACTCCTACTGATTATGAATAAAAAATGTTTGACTCAAATCCACTATATGAATTGATAGTTAAAAATTACCGGCATTGTTAAAACAGCTTTTTTATGCCGCAGAGAATTATTTATACTTCAGATCCGTGTTAACCGGAAGTATTGCCCGTGTTCTCTTAATATTTTTATACTGGTTATAATAAAATAATAGTTAAATTTTTATATTTTTTTGAGGGGTATTAACTTGAATATCATTAGTGAGAAAAAACTTGATAATGCTGTAGTTGAACTTGAAATAGAAGTGCCTGTGGAAAAGGTTGAGCAGGAATATAAAGCTGTTTTTAATAAAATCCAGAGAAACGCAAAAATTGACGGCTTCAGAAAAGGAAAAGCTCCTCTTCAGATGGTTGAGACCAGGTATAAAGATTATGCGGGTGAGGAGGTTGCTGAAAATCTTGCAAGAACTTCCGTAATTGAAGCTATGGAAAAAGCCTCCCTGGCACCAATTACTGAACCTAAATTTCATTATACCGCTGTAAGCAGGGATGAATCATTTAAATTTAAAGCTTTCTTTGAAGTAATGCCTACTGTCGAACTGGGAACTTATACCGGTATAAAGGCTGAAGAGCCGGATGTTTCCATTACTGAAATCGATGTTGATGGTGAAATCGACGCGATCAGGGAAAGGCAGTCACAGATTGAACCTGCTGCTGATGACGCTGTTGTTGAAAACGGGCTTATGGTTAAATTCAAGCTGAAGAGAATTGATGATATAGAAAAGGAACAGATTGAACAGACTGAATTCAGGGATTATTCGATAGTTGTTGGTAAAAGCAAAGATGAGTACAGCATGGATAAACATATCCTCGGAATGAAGAAAGATGAGGAGAAAGAAATTTCGCAATCCTACCCTGAAACTTATCATATCCCCGATTTTGCGGGAAAAACCATTACATACCTGCTTCGTATAGCGGAAATCAGCAAAGTGATTCTCCCTGAACTGACTGACGAATTTGCAGTATCTTCAGGTTTTGACAATGTTGCGGATATGAAACAGAAAACCAGGGACCAGATTGAAAACTATGTGAAAGAGAGAGTTGTTAACGATTCACGAAGTGATCTGATGGACGCTATACTGGAAAACAGCAAGTTTGATATACCTGAGTCTATGGTACTCAATGAAATGTATTCAATATTTGACAAAACCCAGCAGAGAATAGGCTACAGGGCAGAGAGCCTTGAACAGTTTGCCATGCTTATGGGGATGGATGCTAATGAATACAGGGAAAAACTTAGAGACGCTGCAGTTAAATCGATAAAACATACCCTGGTTCTGAGTGAGGTTGCTAAAAAAGAGTCTCTTGCCGTTTCTGATGAAAAGTTTAACGAGCAGTTGGAGAAACTTTCCAAAGCAATGAGTAAAACAACTCAGGAAATTGAAGAGATAATTGAACAGAATCAGAGCAGGCCGTCAATTGAAAATGATATTCTGCTTGAAATGTCGATGGATTTCATTTATGATAAGGCGGATATCAACAAAGGTCAGGCAAAATCGCTTGATGAGTTTGTTAAGAGCAAAATGGGGCAGTAGAATCTCTGCCTCATTTATCTTAATATAGTCTTTTTTGTTAATGGAGGTGCCAGTAATAGTGCTGTGCATCTGTTTTTTTATTTGAAAAAATATTTAACATGCATTCCGATAATAATACTAAATTTTATGAAGTTAAAACTTCACTCCGGAAGACAATTCGTATATCATTTAATTTAATAGGAGTTTAATAATGAGTCTTGTGCCAATAGTAGTTGAACAGACAAGTAGAGGGGAGCGATCTTATGATATTTATTCAAGGCTTCTGAAAGACAGGATTATATTTCTCGGAGAAGCTATAGATGATCATATATCAAGTCTTGTAATAGCACAGCTTCTTTTTCTTGAAGCTGAAGATCCTGACAAAGATATATTTTTGTATATAAATTCACCTGGAGGCATTGTTACTTCAGGTATGGCTATATATGACACAATGCAGTATATAAAGCCCGATGTGGCAACTATCTGCCTGGGGCAGGCCGCTTCAATGGGTTCGCTTCTTCTTGCGGCAGGTGCCCAGGGGAAGAGATCGGCTCTTCCGAATTCCAGGATCATGATTCATCAGCCTTCAGGCGGATTTCAGGGGCAGGCTTCTGATATCGCAATACACGCCAAGGAGACATTGAGAATCAAGGAAAGGCTTAATGAAATATATTCGCATCATACAGGGAAACCTGTTGATAAAATCGAAATTGACATGGAACGTGATAATTTTATGTCAGCAGCAGAAGCGGTCGAGTACGGACTTATCGACAAGGTGATTGAAAGAACGGATAAACAGGTGAAAGCATGACAAGTAAAAAGAAAGAACAGAATACATCGCTGATGTGTTCTTTCTGCGGCAAAAGCCAGGAGACGGTCAAGAAACTCGTGGCAGGGCCGGACGTTTATATCTGTGATGAGTGCATTGAGCTCTGTAATGAAATTCTTGCTGAAGAGACTGATGACGCAATAGAAAGCAGTTTTTCTTCTCTCCCCAAACCGAAAGAGATTAAGGAGATCCTTGACGAATATGTTATAGAGCAGGATGAGGCTAAGAAAATACTGGCTGTTGCGGTTTATAATCATTACAAAAGGATTTATTCAAATAAGAATGTTTCCAAGAGTGATGTTGAACTTGAGAAAAGCAATATACTTCTCGCCGGCCCGAGCGGATCAGGAAAAACCCTGCTGGCGCAGACACTGGCAAAGCTTCTGAAGGTGCCTTTTGCTATAGTAGACGCAACTTCACTTACAGAAGCGGGATATGTGGGGGAGGATGTTGAAAATATACTCCTCAGGCTGATCCAGAACGCTGACGGAGATATTAAAAAGGCCGAGATAGGAATAATTTATATAGACGAGATCGACAAGATATCCCGTAAAGGGGACAACCCTTCGATTACACGGGACGTTTCAGGAGAAGGGGTGCAGCAGGCACTTCTTAAAATAATTGAAGGCACAATTGCTAATGTACCTCCTCAGGGTGGAAGAAAGCACCCCCACCAGGAGTTTATTTCTATTAACACGAACAATATACTTTTCATAGTTGGCGGGGCTTTTATAGGCCTTGATAAAGTTGTGCAGAGCAGGCTTGGCAACAAGGCTCTCGGTTTCGGGGCCAAGATTCAGTCCAAAAAGGAGATAGATGAAATTGATGTTTCCAAGAATCTTACTCCTGAAGATTTTATTAAATTCGGACTTATACCTGAATTCGTGGGGAGAATTCCTGTGATTGCCCATCTTCATGAACTGGGCAAAGAGGCACTGGTAAGGATACTCAATGAACCGAAGAATTCACTGGTTAAGCAGTATCAGAAGATATTTTCTTTTGAGGGAATTGAACTTGAGTTTGAAAACGAGGCAATAGAAGAGATTGCCAATATTGCCCTTGAACGCAAAACCGGGGCCAGGGGATTGAGGTCTGTGCTTGAACAGCTGATGCTTGATCTCATGTATGAAATACCTTCTGATGACAGTATTGACAGGGTTACCATCACAAGGGATATGGTTCTCAAACAGAGTGATCCCGTGATTAAATACAGCCAGAAGGAAAAGAGCGCATAGCTTATTTTTTATAGAGGTATTAATGGGAAACAGGATTATAGATTTTGATAAAAAATATCCGCTACTTCCTTTGCGTGATGTAGTGGTATATCCATATATGGTTGTCCCTCTTTTTGTAGGAAGGGAGAAATCTGTGAATGCCCTGGACAGGGCGATGAAAAATGACAGGCTCATAGTCCTTCTTACACAAAAGGACGCGCAGAACCCTTCACCTGAAAAGGACGACCTCTACGAGGTCGGTACTGTAGCTGAAATTCTTCAGCTTCTCAAGCTACCTGACGGTACAATCAAGGTGCTTGTTGAAGGGATCGGGAGATGCTTTATCTCTGAGTTTGACTCGGAAGATGAGCATGTTGACGTTTCAGTAAAGCGCGTGGAGAGACAGATAGACAGTGAGATCGATCGCGGTGCTCTGAAGAGTTCTATTCTCGAGGTTTTTGACAAGTATATCAAGCTGAATAAGAAGGTTCCCAAGGAGGCCCTTACTTCTGCAGAGAGTATAGATGATCTTTCACAGCTTACAGATGTTATCGCGTCTCACATTGAGATGAGGATAGAATATAAACAGTCACTTCTTGAAATAGGGAATCCTGCAGACAGGCTCAATCGCCTCATGGAGCTTATTAATGGCGAAATTGAGGTCATGTATATCGAGAAGAAAATTCAGGGCCAGGTCCGCAAGCAGATGGAGAAGACCCAGAAAGAGTATTATCTCAATGAGCAGATGAAGGTCATCAAGAAGGAGCTTGGCCAGGGGGAAGGGGAGGTCGATGAGATTACTGAACTCCGAAATTCCATAGAGAAAGCCAAGATGAGTGACGAGGCCAGAACCAAGGCCCTGCAGGAACTTAAGAGACTTGAAAAGATGCCGCCCATGTCAGCGGAATCAGCGGTGGTCCGCAACTATATAGAATGGCTGCGGGACGTGCCGTGGCACAAGAAGACAAGAGACATCAGGAAGATAGATGAGGCAATTGAGATCCTGAACAATGATCATTACGGCCTTGATGAAGTAAAAGAACGTATTATTGAATATATAGCTGTAAACAAGCTGTCAAAAAAGCTGAAAGGCCCTATTCTATGCTTCGTGGGACCTCCCGGGGTAGGTAAAACATCTCTTGGAAGGTCTGTTGCAAGGGCCCTGAACAGGAAGTTTGTCAGGATGTCCCTTGGCGGCGTGAGAGACGAGGCTGAAATTCGCGGCCACAGGAGAACATACGTGGGCGCCCTTCCGGGAAGAATTGTCCAGATGATGAAGAAGGCCGGTACGGTAAACCCGGTTATACTCCTTGATGAGATCGACAAGATGTCTATGGATTTCAGAGGCGACCCGTCGTCCGCTCTTCTTGAGGTGCTTGATCCTGAACAGAACAACGCCTTTATTGATCATTACATGGAGGTCACATACGACCTTTCTGACGTAATGTTTATAACCACTGCCAATGCGCAGCATAATATACCCCTCCCGCTCCAGGACAGGATGGAGATAATTGAACTCTCCAGCTACACTGAGCCTGAGAAGCTGAGGATAGCTATAGACTTTCTCCTTGATAAACAGATAGAGGAGAACGGACTTAAACCGGCAAATATCGAGTTCTCCGAGGATGCAATGCTCTACACGATAAGGCATTACACAAGGGAGGCCGGAGTCAGGAGTCTTGAGCGTGTAATAGCAAAGGTGTGCCGCAAGGTCGCCAGGGAGGTTGTTGAAAACGGTGATGATTTCAGGAAGGTCATAGCCGAAGAGGTAATCAAGAAGTATCTCGGCCCGATTAGATTTAAGTACGGAGTTAAAGAGGAGAAGAATGAGATAGGCCTCGCTAACGGTCTTGCTTGGACCGAAGTGGGCGGAGACATCCTCAATATCGAAGCTTCTCTTATCAAGGGGAAGGGAGATCTTAAGCTTACAGGTAAGCTGGGAGAGGTAATGCAGGAATCCGCTCAGGCCGCCTTCACGAACGTAAGGGCGAACCAGCAGTTTTTCAATATAGATGAAGAGATCCTTAAAAATTTTGACCTGCACCTTCATGTGCCTGAAGGCGCTATTCCGAAAGACGGTCCTTCGGCAGGTATAACAATGGCTGTTGTTATGGCCTCTATTTTCAGTAAAATCCCGGTGAGAAGGGATGTGGCAATGACGGGTGAGATTACTCTTCGCGGAAAGGTCCTCCCCATAGGCGGGCTTAAAGAGAAAGTTCTTGCCGCTCACAGGGCGGAGATAAAGCATGTTATTCTCCCGAAAGAGAATGCCAAAGACCTTGAAAAGATACCGGAATATGTAAGAAATGAGATGATCTTCCATCCTGTATCAACAATGGAAGAGGTATTTTTCCTGGCGCTGGAAAGTCCCGAGAAGTTTTTCAGGGATATGGCTCGTGCCAGAGACCTGTACGACAGGTGGAAAGAGACCATTGATGAATGGCACATAGATATCAACGGAATGAGCGGGGAGGATAAGCCTACAAGGATGTAGGCTTTACTTCTCTTTCTGAAATATAACCAGCATCTTGTTGGAGTTTTCGTTAAAGGGGTCTTTTTTGCTGTTAGCATAGACCTCTTTTATTATAAGTCCGTTGTTCTTAATGAATTTTTTAACTTCATCAAGTGTAAAAGACCTCATTGTGTGAGTGTCATTGTAGGTGAGAGAGCCCTTCCTTGAAGAGACACTGTACCTGTAATTTACTTCAGTTATACTTTTTGATTCGTTAATAAGCTCGAATCCTCGTTCCCTTTCTATTACAATATCCTGATACGTGGTCGTGGAAACATGAGAAAGCGGTTTGTTGCGGATTTTTTTTACCGGGACGGAATTCCAGATTTCAAAGATTCCTGTTCCTCCGGGCTTCATCGCGCGCCATGTATTCCAGAAAAAAGAATCAACATCCCGCTCGTTCGTTATGTAGGCGATTGATCCGAAAAGAGAAATTATTATATCGAACTCCTGGTAAAAATCAAAACTGCGGAAGTTGGTGTTCATAAATTTAATTCCGTCCGGGTGCCTCTCCCTTGCAACGGCAAGCATCTCAGAACTGTTATCAATGCCGACGCATTTTTTTACGCCGAGTTTTTTCATTGAACCCAGATGTTCCCCTGTGCCGCAGCCAAGGTCCAGGATTGAAGGGTCGGAATAATTTTTCAGATAAGTGCTTATTAAATGTATATCCGAGAGTATATTGCGGTGATTTGCCTCAATGGCAAAGTAGTATTCAGCCAGTTCCCTGTATAACTTCATGGAAGTATCAGATCCGGAAATTTCTGATGCATTATTTCCATCAGGGCATGTTCAATTTCATCTGTTTTTTTCATGGCCAGAAGGTTGTTGGCAAGAACTTCGCATTCTTCTATTGTGACGGAACGGATTATTCTCTTTATCTGGTACATGTATTTTGAACTCATTGAGAGTTCCCTGAAACCGAGCCCGAGCAGCAGCATCGTGAATCTGGGCTCACCTGCAACTTCACCGCAGATGGAAATGGCGGTTGAGTTGGCTCTTGCTATGTTTGAAATATGCTTCAGGTATCTCAGTACAGAGATATCCAGAGGGTTGTAGATATCCGCAACTTTTTCGTTTACCCTGTCAACAGCCAGTATATACTGAACAAGGTCGTTCGTTCCTACAGAGAAGAAATCGACGTGTTCAGAAAAGATGTCGCCTGCAATAACCGCTGATGGAACCTCTATCATGATCCCTATTTCAATATCCGGGTCATAAGGTATTCCCTGGGCTTTAAGTTCATTCATTATATCGTAAGTTATCTCTTTGGCCTGCAGCAGTTCATCCAGCGTGGAGATCATGGGAAACATCAGCTTAACTTTGCCGTAAGCGCTTGAGCGGAGTATGGCACGTATCTGTGTCCTGAAGATTTCAGGATTTTTCAGGCTGAACCTGATGGATCTGCATCCCAGGAAGGGGTTCATTTCCCTCTGTATTTTCATGAATCCGTGGATTTTGTCACCGCCATAGTCAAGAGACCTGATGGTTACAGGGAATGGCTTAAAGGATTCAACCACTTTTTTATACTGCAAGTACTGAAGTTCCTCTTCGGGAAGAGTCTTATCAAGGAAAAGAAATTCCGATCTGAAAAGCCCGATTCCCTGGGCGCCGTGAGTTTTTATAATATCCATTTCATCAGGAATTTCAAGGTTTCCGTATATGAATATTTCAATGTTATCAAGTGTCTGCGCGGGGAGATTAGTGAGTTTTGAAAGCTCATTTTCAAGCTCATCTATATCCTGCTGGTATTTTATATACTCCTCGATCTCATCATCAGAGGGGCCGATGATGATCTCCCCGTGGATAGCGTCAACTATCACCATGTCACCGTTTTTCACATAGGATGTGATATCGTCCATACCTACAATGGCCGGTATATCCATTGAACGTGCCATGATGGCAGTATGAGATGTCTTGCCGCCGTGGTCAGTAACAAAGGCAAGTACATGTTGTTTGTTAAGCACAGCTGTCTCTGAAGGCGTGAGGTCTGATGCAAAGAGTATGACATCCTCTGTTATATCGGAGAGGTTCATCTTTTTCTTTTTCTGCAGATTGCCTATGAGACGTTTATTTATATCGGAGATATCAATTATGCGTTCTTTAAGGTATTCATCTTCAATACTGCTGAGAGTATTTATCAGTCCAATTGAAATATCATTTATTACCCACTCAGCGTTACGTTTCTCCTTGCGTATTTTCTTCCTTGCCTTTTCAGTAAAATGAGGATCTTCAAGGGCCATGAGATGTGTGGAGAAAATTTCGGCGAGATCACTGTACTGGTCGTTTGTTATCTTGTTCTGTATTTCAAGGATTTCACTTTTGGTTTTGTCAAGTGCCTCGTCAAACCGTTCTATCTCCTGCTCCAGGCGGGCTTCGCTGATATGATATTTGGGGATTTTGACTTCATCTCCGTGGAAGACTATAGCCTTTCCTATCCTTATACCGGGTGATGCTATTATCCCTTTTTTTATCCTTTTTGACATATCTCCCCAGAAAAACTAAGCATTTGATAAAAGCGGCTTATATAAAACCCGTTGAACAGTAAAAATAATTAACTTCACTATATTGTCAAGAGAATTTAAGGATATACAGGGTTGAGAATAAGCCCTGTCTTCTCATCAAAACCGAGCCTTATATTGGCGTTCTGAACAGCGTTTCCGGACTGCCCCTTAATCAGGTTATCGATTACCGCTGCAACAAACAGTTTGCCTGTTCTGCTGTCAACAGAGGGCCTGATTACACACCTGTTGGTCCCTCTGACTTCAGTTGTGGCAGGTGAGCCCTCTGTTATTATGATAAAAGGGGAATCTTTGTAGTAATTTCTGTACAGATCCTGAAGTTTTTCTGTGGAAATGCCCGGTTTTATGTCAGCATAGGAGGTTACAAGAATACCGCGGTTCATGGGGATAATCTGTGGAACAAATAGTATTTTTTTATCTCCTGTATTCCCTGAAACGCTGTTAAGCACGTTTTCAACTTCAACAAGGTGCTGATGTTTCCCCTCCCTGTAGGTGTTGGTGTTTTCATATCTGAGGGGGTAGGAGTTTGCCCGCCCGGGATTTATCCCTGCTCCTGAAACTCCTGTTTTACCGTCGCAGAAAATCGTATCTGATTCAATCAGCCCTTCTTCAACAGCAGGCAGCAGTGAAAGAATCATTGTTATGGCAAAACACCCCGGGTTACCTATTACAGGGGCTGTCTTTATCTCCTCCCTGTTTATCTCCGGGAGCCCGTAAACAGCCAGTTTCATAATATCCAGTGCTGAATGAGAAGTATCCATCCCCTTGTTTTCAGCGTATACGGTGTAATCTTCAATGGTACTGAACCTGAAGTCACCACTGAAATCTATTACCGGTATATTTCTGTCATAAAACTGTTTTATCATTTTCATCCCCGCCTGGTCAGGTGTGGACAGAAATACTATATCTATACTGTCAGGATCGAGTTTCTCAGGATTACATACTTCAAGTTCACAGATCCCTTTAAGGTGCGGGTACATTTCTGATATTTTTTTTCCGTGGTCAAGGGCTGTAAGCTGCTTTATATTAATTTCAGGGTGTCTGGAAAGTATATCGATAAGACCCAGGCCGCCGAAACCGGTTGCTCCCACAATTACAGCATTTTTCATGGCATGCTCCTTAAGTAAATAGTA
>DAIOFM010000103.1:0-12334 GCA_036745755.1 Spirochaetota bacterium
GAGTTACAGGTTCAGCATTCTTTTCCGCGATCATGGGAATAGTATTCGGTATCTGGCCGGCAATGCAGGCGTCAAAACTCAACCCTATAGAGGCATTGAGGTATGAGTAAAAGGGATTACATATTAAGTCTGTAATAATTCCTGAATATATATTTTGTGAAAAAATTAAATTTATCTACCCCTGCCGCCGAAGGCGGCGGGGGTAGCAGAATAATTATTAACTGAAATAACTTAAGCAATAAATACTGATATTAAGCATAATCCTCTGTTATGTCCTTTAACGTGTCAAGGTTGAGCTTGCACATCCCGACGTAGACTTTTTTGGCAGCGCCCCATTCATCCATATGTTTCTGCTGCACGTCCCCTTTTTCTGCCGCCGGGGCGCCGGCATAAATTTTCCGGGGCGGTATGACCTGGTTCCGTTTGACAAGGGTATGTTCGGCAATTATGGCCCATTCTCCCACTTCGCTGAAGTCTGTAATTGTTGAGTTCATGCCGACAACACAGAAATCCTTCAGGGTGCAGTTGTGGAGCATGGCCATGTGGCCGATAGTTACGGATTCGCCGATATCTGTCAGTCCGCCGGGCCTGGCGTGGATCATAACCATCTCTTCCACAGAAGAGCCGTTTCCTATAACAACTGTACCGTAGTCACCTCTGATAACCGCGCCGTAACCGATGTAGCAGTTGTCCCCAATCCTCACGTCACCGATAATCTGTGCCGTGGGTGCAATCCATGATCCTTGCCCTATTACAGGGCGTCTTTTGTTAACTTCATAAATAGGCATTTTGCTTCTCACTTCATCTGTTGGTTTAGAATGAACTGCTTGAATCTCTGCGCCTGTTTGAAATCAGGCTTGATGCTGATTGCCCTGTCGCAGTCTTCAAGCGCTCTCTGTATATCACCGAGATCGTAGTATGTAAGTGACCTGCCGTAGAAGGTGTCAGGCCATAGAGGGTTAAGCTCGAGTGATTTATTGAAATCCTTCAACGAGTCATCGTACCGTTTAAGCATGCGGAACGTAAGTCCCCTGTTTGTATATACTCTTGTATCTTTCGGTTCCATCTCAATCGCTTTTGTAAAATCACTGATGGCCTTGTCATATTCTGAAAGTGTGAAGTATACAAGCCCCCTGTGGTTGTATATAAAGTGGTTTGGTGAAATAAGTATAAGCTCTGTGTATAGTTCAATAGCGTCGCGGAGCCTGTTCTCCAGGTGGGCGTTCATAGCTTCCATAAGCAGGTCATTCAGCTGGTGCTTGTCTTTAGAGTCGGTTATATTCCGTGGTAATATCTTTTTTTTAGGCTCCTCTACGGGAGCGGGGTTGATGTTAATCTCAACAGGTTCGATGTTTACTTTCATCTTTTCCATTTTTTCAGGAATAGTGGAGACTTTATCCATCAGCTTTTTGTGTCTTTCCTGTATGTCTTTGTATCTTTTACGCTGGTAGTCCCGTATCTCCTGGAAAATAGTGTCGCCCAGTGAAAGTGTCGCGTTAACAGCGATCATTTTTCTGCGTATAGTGTCTTCAACCTTGTCAATGCTTGTTTTATATATAAGTTCATGCTCAACTTCAGCCCAGGCGTCCTGCAGAATTGTTCGCAGCTGTATTTCGATTTTCATGTTTTCGGTGTTTTTAAATTTCTTCGATACTTCTTCAGGAAGCTTAATCAGAAGGTGTATAGAATCGTAACCGAATTCCCTTATAGAGAGTTCCCTTGATTTATACTTGGTGTCTGATATTTCAAAGTTTTCCCTGAGCAGTTTTTCCACACTGTCAAGATCCTCAAGGAAGGGCACAACTATTCTCATGCCTACAATATCGGTGATAAAGTCAAAGGGGAACTCAATAGAGTCGTTCTGGCTTTTAAGGAGGAGTTTCCGGTAAAGGGCATCAAAATTTTTTATTCTCCCTTTTATCTGCGCATTGCAACCGCTCCCTTCAAAGAGCTTCTCAAATTTCTTGGTAAGGAGTTCCAGGATTTTTTCGAATTTTTTTTGGCTTCTTTCGTATTGTGAGTGGAGCCTGTATTTATTCTCTATCCAGTAATCAAGCCTGTAATTCATGTCACCAGCCATAACATGGATAATAAAAATATTTTCCAATAGAAAAGTCAATGAGATTATCTTACAAACGAAGTATCAGGTAAAATTTTATACAAAAAAGTCACATCCCTGATATGTATCAATATTATTACTTAATATGAGGGTTATTATCAATAATTTTAATTATATGTTTTTGATTTTACAGCTTATGGAAGTATTTTATCATTCTCATGTATCCCGGTAGGAAAAAACCCGTTTTATGCTGAAAATATGTTATTTACCTGATAAAAAATAAAAACCGCCTCTACCATGGCGGTTTTTATTTTTTTTTCTGCAGGAAGTAAATCCCTGCATTTTGAAAGTTATGTCAAATTTCAGCCCTGTGTGAACATAAAAATAGGTGGCTTGCCCTCTTTTACCTGTTCAGGTTTGTAGTCAAAATACTCAGGATCTTCATTTTCCATCTTGTCAATTATATGCTTGTATGTCCTTTTTTTCATTTCACCGAGAGTATTTCTCGATTTATTGAAAGTTTTTGCAAAAGCCACAGCATCTTTAACTGTCTCTTCCGCGTTCTCGCAGGCCTTGAGTATCACATTATGTTTTTCAAGTTCTGCAGCGCCCATTTTTTCACCTGACCATTTCATTCTTACGAAGAGATGGTATGGCATTATTTTTTTCATCCATTCGATCATGGAGGGAGCGAACTGTATGCCGAGATCCACTTCAGGGAAACAGAAGTATCCCCTGTCGCCTCTCATAAACCTGAAGTCACAGGAACCTGCAAGCATCGCACCGTTACCGAAAGCATGTCCGTTGATAGCGGCAATTGTGGGAACCGGAGACATCAGCATGGCCTTGAATACTTCACCCATGTCATACAGCCATTTGCTTATGCCGTCAAAGTTCTGTGCCTGCTGTTCTTTCATCATCCATCCGATATCAACGCCGAGGCAGAAATTTTTCGGGTCGGTTGATGTAAGAACTATTGCCTTGATTTCGTTATCTGCAAGAATCTCTTTGTAAACAGAGATAAATGTTGCCGCGAAGTCGGGGTTATGCCTGTTCTCACCGTTGTTCAATAACATTATTGCAACAGTTTCATCTTTTTTCCATTCAACTATAGCCATAAATCCTCCTTAGTTTGAATTATTTTGTTTGTCAGTTTGACGATTGTTTTTAAATTTATGTCCGTAATCCCGCTTTTCAGCGGGATTAAATTAATAAGCAATACTGGACTATTTCATTTTTGCGGCAAGAACATCCTGAGATTTTTTGGCCTCTTTAACTGTTTTTTCAATTATCTGCTTAACCGTAAGTGTCTCATGCATGATACCCGCAACCTGACCTATGGGAAGAACTCCCTTCTGGTTGTCTCCATCCATTGTGCCTGCCTGAAAAGCGTCAAAACCTATGGCCATTCTCGCCATCTGCATAGATCTTTTATATCCCATGAACATAATTCCCACTGCAAGTTTCATCCAGGGGAATCCGAGCATGGCAGCTATCTTTCTTGACCTGACCAGTGCGCTGAGCGGGTTGAGTCTTTTGTTTATAAGTCTCATTGCTCCCTTTGTTTTCATAACACGGGCAAGCATTCCGTCAACCTTGTCTGTGTAAACAGTTGTGTACACATCTGTTTCATTTGCTATTGCTTTCTGGGCTTCATGCACAGGGCTCTCCACCGAATTCATGAATCTTGTTCCCATTGATATGCCGTCAGCACCCAGGATCATGGCTGAAGCAAGTCCGCGCCCATCGGCAAAACCGCCGGCAGCGATAATCGGAATATCTATGGCATCAGCAATGCTTGGAATAAGCACAAGTGATGTTACTGCACCGCCGTGACCTGCAGCTTCATGTCCTGTAACAATTATTGCGTCAGCTCCATCCTTCTGAGCCGCTAAAGCGTGTTTCAGTGTTGTTACTGTTGCTATTACTTTTCCGCCATATTCATGGACTGCTTTACATATCCAGTCCCCTTTGCCCAGGGCATAGTTCACAACCGGCACT
This sequence comes from Spirochaetota bacterium, assembly GCA_036745755.1. Taxonomy (GTDB): domain Bacteria; phylum Spirochaetota; class UBA4802; order UBA4802; family UBA5550; genus UBA5550. The sequence continues at coordinate 4,061 of DAIOFM010000103.1, forward strand.
TTTTCTTTTATGATGATTTCAGCGTTTCTTTCAGCTCCGGGAAAATAGAGTGTAACGTTGGCAGCAAAAGGTTTTTTTGTAAGAGTTTTTGTTTTCCTGATAGCCTCAAGTGTCTCCTCTCCGCTCATAACACCTGTTGCCAGTATACCCAATCCGCCCGCGTTTGACACAGCTGCAACAAGTTCAGGCATGCTTATCCAGCTCATACCTGAAAGGATGATAGGATATTTGATGCCAAGAGTCTGGGTAATCCTTGTTTTCATATAATAATAACCTCTTTTATTAATTATTCAGCATTATCAGCTGTTTTGATAATCAGTTATAATAATGAAACCCTGTTGTATTAAGAATATATGATGAGGTTAATAAAAATCCCCGCTGTCTCTTTATATGGAATATTTCGGTAAAGATTATATTCAACAGATTGCATATGAAATACTGAATTTATACAGCTAATTGTCAAGTTAAAAAATGAAAAGTGTATTCATGTTTATAAATGTGAACAATGTTACTATTCTTTAATTTTAACAAATTCCCCGTAGACCCATGCTCTCATGTAGTCAAAATATGTTTCAAATTCAACATAGTACCAGTAGTTATTCCATTTCCCAACCTTGTCTTTCTTTTTAGTTCGTGCAAGGACTGTCAGTGAGGTGTTTAACGGAAGTGCTTTGACTGTATATTTCTGGTCGTCCTCATCGGTATAGGAATAATGCACCTGTTCCGCTTTTTCAGAGGGGGCATTTCGCATTTTCAGCACCGTGGTTGTTGAACCCTCTTTTATCCCCATGGCAACAGCTTCTAAGCCGTTTATTTTTAAATTTTCACCTTCTTCAATCCCGGAATTACAATCCCATATTTTCAGTTCTTTAGTTTCAAAGTATAATTTTTCCAGCTGTTTCCCTTTGAATGAGATGTAGCGCCTGTACTTTGGTGATACAGGGTCATAACCGGGAGTTCCGCCTTCAAGCTTCACCCCTGTAATTCCTTCACACATTAAACCATTCTCGATTGAAAGGGTGAGTCTGCCGTTTTTAATAGTGTAGGTTCCGGAGGGGTATGCTATTGCCTGTTCACCAGGCCAGACGAGCTCAGATTCAAATTTTCCGTTCTGCTTAAATTCTATCTCCAGTCCTCTGGTATCAATGTCCGAATCCCAGTAACCGTCAATCAGACTTTCCGGTGTGATAGTCCAGATGTTATCAGCTTCGTTTTCTGAAGGGAGTAGAATTATAGAAAGAAAAAATAGAATTATTGCAGCAATAAAAATCATGCTTTTTTTCATGTTTTTTTCCTCTTCAATATCAGGGTATCATTTTTAAATTAATTTCAATGATTATTTAATAAATATTAATGTATTTATTTCTTGGTTTATTTAGGGTGGTAGTGTTCTGTAACCCCCGCCGAAGAATGCGGCGGGGATAAATTTTACTTTGCTTTTATTATGAGATTTTTCTCAGCAGAATATCCTCCCTGCATCTGTTATGCGTATTCAGGGCGTTGAAATAATTTTTCTCCACCTCCCTCCAGTTTACTATATTCCAGAACGCGCTGATATATTCAGGCCGTCTGTTCTGGTATTTCAGGTAGTATGCGTGCTCCCACACGTCCAGTCCAAGGATCGGTATTAATCCCTCCATTAAAGGTGAGTCCTGGTTGGCAGTGGAGTGGATTACAGGTTTCCCAAGTGCATTTATTGAGAGCCAGGCCCATCCTGACCCGAAACGCTGCGCAGCCGCTTTTTCAAATTCATCCCTGAACTTTTCTATAGAACCAAATGTTCCTTCCATAATTTTTTTAAGTTCCACTGACGAGAGTTTTTCATTTTTTTCCGACAGTATATTCCAGAATAGTGAATGGTTATGATGCCCCCCTCCGTTATTCCGTACATCTGAGCGTATATCATCAGGCACACTTGAAAGATTCGCCAGAAGAGTTTCAAGCGGCAGCTCAAAGAGTTCCGGATATTTTTCAAGGGCGGCATTCAGCTTTGTAACATAACCCGCATGGTGTTTTCCGTGATGTATCTCCATTGTTGCCGCGTCTATATGCGGCTCAAGAGCGTCAAATGAGAATGGCAGTTGTGGAAGTATATATTTATTCATAATATTCTCCTTTATCCAGATATTTAACATTCATTAAAAATTATTTTTAATGAATGTTAATAATATAATTACAAACTGAAATATATTTTGTTACAGTTTTATTATTTTTTTAAACAGCCTTATTAAAGTCTTTTACTCGTCTTTTTTATAAAAATATATTATTTTTAATATTGAAGAGTGTTATACAGGAGAGGGGATATTATCAGGAAGGGGTGCATTATCCGGCCTGATTAAAGATGAAAGGAGGTATCAGTATGGGGATTTTTAAACCTGATGTACAGAGACTTGATAAAGAGAGAAATATCAGCGGGCTCCTGAAATGCCTTGAACATAGAAATACGGATGTAAGGTACAGCGCTTTCGTTGCCCTTGCACATGGCATAGAATTAAGTGATGAAGTTTCAGAGAGGCTCAAGCAGATGGTTCATGATCCGGATCCCTGGGTAAGAACTCTTGCTGTCCTCAGGTTTGCCGGGCTTGGAGATGAAAGGGTCTCAGACAGCCTTCTGGAGATAATGGATGAAGGGACTGTCAATAACAGGATTGAACTGATGAAGGTTATCGCTTCACGGGGAGTTTCTGATGATGCCGGTGTCCTTCAGGCAATAGTAATCGGACTTGGAGACAGAAAGGAGGTGGTAAGGGATTTTGCCATAAGGGCTGCCTTAGCAGTGAAGAGCAGGCACCTTATGCAGTATCTTGGCGACCTTTTACATGAAAAACATCATAAGCTGAGGATAATGGCGGCAAAGTCTCTTTTTGAAATCGGCGGTGACGACAGTGCGGATTATCTCATAAGTCTTCTTGCTGATAAAAATGAGGATGTTCAGACTGCAGCAAGAACATACCTTTCAGAAATAAAAGTGGAATATGTCCAGAAAGCCCTTCATGATGCAGCGTTTAAAAACCTGGTTGCCGGAATGACAGGCAGAGAGCCTGAACGGGAGAAAACAGCTGCATACATAGGTACTGAAAAGATCCGTGAAGGACTGCCGCTCCTTCACCGGGGGTGCAGGGACAAATATAAAGGTGTAAGGGTAGAATCGTTAAGATCAATGGCGAAGTTCAAAGATCAGGCCTCAATAGAGTTCGCTGAAAGGCTTCTTGATGATAAGTTCCATGATGTCAGGCTTGAAGCTCTTAACACCCTTGAGGCTATAGGCGGTATCCGGGCATGGAAGGCGGTGGAGATTGCGCTTGAGGATAAAAACAGGGAAGTTAGAACTTTCGCTGAAATTATACTTCAGAGAAACAGGTAGATTCGGAAAGTTTATACGGGGGGATTATAAAAGTTTGCCCCCCAGAAGCATCTGCGCTATGGAGAAGTAGAGGATAAGACCTGTAACGTCTACAATGGTTGCAACAAATGGCGCTGATGAAGTAGCCGGGTCAAGTTTCAGTCTTTTCAGCAGGAGGGGGAGCATTGAACCTGAAAGGGTACCCCACATGACAACTCCTATGAGAGAAAACATTACGACAAAGGCAATGCTCAGCCAGTACGGGCCGTATATACCGCTTACAGACTGCCACAGCCATATCCTTATAAATCCTATGAGTCCCAGAATAAGTCCCAGGATAAAACCTGACAGAAGTTCCCTTTTCATGATTTTCCACCAGTCCATGAAACCGAACTCATTAAGAGCGAGTCCCCTGATTATCAGTGAAGTCGCCTGTGAGCCCGAGTTACCTCCACTCGATATAATCAGCGGCACGAAAAGCGCAAGAACAACGGCCTTGGAAACATCATCCTCGAAGTGGGTCATTGCTGATGCAGTGAGCATCTCACCGAAAAAAAGGACCACAAGCCATATGGCCCTTTTCCGGATAAGGTCAAAAACGGAAGTCTGCATGTATGAATCATCAAGGGCCTCGATACCACCTATCTTGTGGATATCTTCAGTTGTCTCCTCTTCTGCAACTTCGAAAACGTCATCAATGGTTACGATTCCTATGAGACAGCCGTCGTTATCAATAACCGGCAGGGCGTAGCAGTCATATTTACGGAAAGTCTCAACAGCTATCTCCTGGTCATCAGTGGCATTAAGATACGCGAATTTATAATCCATAAGTTTGCTTATCTTTTTTTTAGGAGGGGAGAGGAGTATCTGCCTGATCGTTATATCATCGATAAGCTTCCCTTCCTCGTCAATTACATATATTATATCGAGAGTTTCACTGTCAGATCCGTATTTTCTTATTTTGGCCAGGACCTTTTCAATGGTCACGTCCTCTTTAACTGATATATATTCAGGCGTCATTAGACGGCCGACACTGTCTTCAGGGTACCCCAGGAGTGTTTTGGCTATCTCTCTCTCCTCCTTTGAAAGAAGAAGAAGCATGTTTTTTACAACTGAATGGGGCAGTTCCTCGAAAAGAGATGTACGGTCGTCCGGGGAGAGGTCATTTATGATTGCCGCTACCTCTTTGTTGCCCATTGCCTGCAGAATATTTTTCTGTGACTCTAATGACATGTATTCAAAAACAGGTGTTGTCAGTTTTTTCGGCAGGAACCTGAACACAACGAACTGGTGGGATTCGGGAAGTGCCGATATAAGTTCCGCAAGGTCAGCGGGATGCCACTCACTGATTATTTCTTTAAGAGTCCTGAAGTCTTTTGCTTCAATCAGTTCAATTATTTCAGGGAGTAAAAGTCTACCAAACATACGGCCCCTCCGGAATCATGAAAACAGCAGAAAATACCACAATCCTGCGCAACCGCTATAGAAAGCAAGAAGATTATTTTCCGCTTTGAAACTTTATTAAAACCTGCACTAATGCCATTCAGTAATTCCCCTTGTCAGTTCCCTGCCTGAATCTTTGAGAATAAGGCGGTGCATAAGTCTTCCCTCTGATTTGTCACGCAGGGCCTGGGATATTATTATATCCCCGTACTTTGCCTCTCCCTTAAAAGTGACAGAAATATCAGCGGGTTTCAACTTTTCGTTCATATCTACGCCTGTTTCAAGCATCCATGCGGCGTAGAATGAGTTATTCACATGGTTGTTGGCATCAAGATCGGCTCTCCTCACTGTAAATTCCTTTGAATAGTCGCATGATTCAATGGATGGAATTGATGAAAAGCTGTCATCAATGGCGCGTTCAGGACAGACCGGGTACTCCGGGAACCTTTCCGAAGGTTTAACCGCTTCACCTTTAATAAAGTTTATCAGTGACCATGAACTTGTCCCTTTTACCAGGGGCCTTCCTGATTCATCGGTAATAAAATATTCCCTGATGGCAAAGTTGCCTGATTCACCTGAACGCCAGGTTGAGATGCTGAAATTCTGAAAAAGTACCGGGAGGGAAATTATCTGCAGCCTGTATCTGGATATGACCCAGGTCAGGCCCTCCTTGAGAATATTTATTGAGCCGTATCCCAGTGAACGGGAATGTGAACCCGCAATACTCTGCAGATAATTGAAAAGGGACTGCTCTTTAAGCATCCCTCCAGGTCCGATTTCATGAAGCTGAACCTGCTTTATTTCAGAATAACGATCCGACATTCCTAACCTGCCTGTATGATTTTATCCAGGACTTCCGGGCAAAAACGGAAGCATGGTAAATTTATATCACATGAATGAGCAGGCAGTCAATTATAATAATTCAGGGGTGTTCCTCTATTTTTTTAGAACCGGTACAACTTATAATTTAATTGCTTAAGAGCCTGCAGCCCTGCAGACCGGGGAAGCTGATTCTTATTTTAGTGTCAGCTTACCTTTTTCCTGCCTGACTTCATTGAACATCCAACAACGTATGTAATACCATCCTCTCCCAGGTAGGTTACATGCTGCTGGTTCTGCTTCCAGTAATTGCATACAACAAAACCGTATTTATAACTTACATGGTTGGGACATTTTAAACAGTTTTCGAGCTTTGTCACTTTGGGGTCTCCATCTGAAAACTTTATCTTTTTTGTATATTTAATGAGACATATCTCATTTATAGTTGATTAATGACCTCAAAATACCTTTTTTTTGTCAAGAAAAGAAAATGAAAATTAACCCGGCCGGGTCGGGCATGTGGTAAAGCAGGGGATTAAAAAAGACCTTATACCAGGGGACTAATGTACTACATATCCGGTATGAATTAAGGGAATGGATTGAATAGGGGCTTGACGGATTCAACCGGTACTGTGAAATAGGTGAGATATGAATCTCATTAATGAAAGAAGACTGAATTTCAGAGTTGAAGCTGAATCAGAACAGAGCAAGGCGCGTGCCTGCAGGTTCTCGACACTTCACAACGAGGTGGAGACACCGGTATTTATGCCTGTGGCGACAAGGGCCGTGCTCCGTACACAGGATACAGCTGCAGTTGATGACCTCGGATTTCCGGTTCTGCTTGCCAATACTTATCACCTTCTTTTAAGGCCGGGGACAGAGGTTTTTAAAAGGTTCGGAGGGATTCATAATTTTATGAACTGGGGAAGATCTGTTCTCACTGATTCCGGGGGGTTTCAGGTTTTTTCACTACCCGATTCTGTCAGGATAAGTGAAGAGGGAGCTCTTTTTAAAAGTTATTATGACGGGAGAAGTATACTTCTCAGCCCTGAAACCAGTATAGGCACGCAGAAGATTATCGGCAGTGATATAATGATGGCAATGGACCAGTGCATCCCCTCAACTTCAGATGAAAAAATATGCGCTGACTCAGTTGAACTGACAGCTCGATGGGCGGAGAGGAGCCTGGCCGCACGCGGGGATTCACTGCAGTCGATATTCGGAATCGTCCAGGGGGCGTGTTATCCGGAGCTTCGCAGAAGGAGCGCTGAGCAGATTACCTCACTCCCTTTTGACGGATACGCTATCGGAGGGCTCGCCGTGGGTGAGACCGGCAGTGAGCGTAATGATATGACTGAACTTACGGCTTCACTCCTTCCCCGGGATTATCCGAGATACCTCATGGGTGTAGGTACGCCCATAGATCTCCTGGAGGCTGTACACCGCGGAGTCGATATGTTCGACTGTATACTTCCCACTTCCCACGGCCAGCAGGGGGTTGCTTATACCTGGAACGGTATAGTTGAACTTCGGAGGGGAGTGTATAAATTTTCTCAAGGGCCGATTGATGAGAACTGTACCTGCCCGGTATGCAGAAGGTACAGCAGGGGGTATATACATCACCTTATTAAAAGCGGTGAATATTTCGGAGGGAACCTGGTGGGGCTCCACAATCTTACCTTTTACAGGGAACTGGTCAGGTCAATGCGCGAGCATATTATCGCAGGCGATTTTTATCCGTTTTATCTGGACCAGAGGGAGACCCTGATAAGGGGTGATGAAGATCATCCCCCTGTGCCCACAAAGGTCAGGAAAAGAAGAAACAGGCTTGAACTTGGTAATTACGAGGTAATCCGTCAGGAGAGGGGTTTTCACAGCATAAGGCAGAAAAGCTCCGGTGAGGTCATGCATTCTGTAACAGAACCGTTTGCTGAAGCGATGAAGCTTTATGTGGGCCAGCTTAACATGCCGGTGACTCTGAGGGAACACGATGATGACTGTTTTGTGATATGGGATGTCGGCCTTGGCGGGGGTACAAATGCCATGGCAACGGTGATGGAATATGAGCGGCTCTGCCGCGGGGAGGAGGGGTTTCCGCGTATTAAACTGATAAGTTTTGAAAATGATCTCGACTCATTCAGACTTGCGGTTAAGAACCCGTCACTCTTTCCTCATGTGAGACACCAGGCGCCGTCTTCTATTTTAAACAGCGGAAACTGGAGTTTATCAGGCGGTACTTTTGAGTGGGTCCTCTTTGAGGGGGATTTTCGTGATAACATGGAAAGTTCAGATAAGCCTGACTGTATATATTACGATCCCTTTTCACTGAATACAGATACGGTCCTCTGGTCATATTCGATGTTCCGTAACCTGTATGAAAAAAGTTCAGGATCCGGTACAAGGCTTTTTACCTATTCCTCATCAACTCAGGTGAGGAGTGCCTTGCTTGCTGCAGGTTTTTACGTCGGGATAGGAGCCGGTACAGGGCCGAAGTCTGAAACCACGGCCGCTTTTTCAGGCATGGGCTGCTGTCCGACCTGGATTGAGCTCCTTGGCATGGAGTGGCTTGAAAGGTTCGGAAGAAGCTGTTCAAAGTTCAGCATTGAATGCAGTGATGCTGAAAAGCTGGAGATTGAACGAAAGGTTTTAGAACACCCGCAGTTTAATGT
>DAIOFM010000104.1:0-1364 GCA_036745755.1 Spirochaetota bacterium
ATTGGCACCGAGAATCAGGTTTCTTAAAAGCCTGCCGTTTTTAGTCGGTTTTATCCCGAAGGCATCATCGAGAGTTCTGCTTGATGCCTGCCCGTGAGAAACAGGACATACACCGCATATCCTCATAACTATCTGCTGAGCATCAAGAGGATTTCTCCCCTGCAGTATCGATTCATACCCCCTGTACATGTCACCACGGCACTTGGCGTCAACGACCTTTCCGTTCTGTACATCCATTTCAATTGAAAGGTGACCCTCTATCCTTGTAAGCGGATCTATTAATACTTTCTGGCTAGCCATTTCTTATACCTCCAATCTCTTTCTGTCTGCAGATTTCGCGGAAACAGTCTTTTTATCATCAACCGGCTTTGAAGCCTGCAGATTCTGATAAATACCCCTGTTGCCGTATTCAGGGAAAGCCTTCTCTGTACAGCCTATGCATCCTGAACCGCTGTCTGTACATGAATTTACGCTGTTCCATTTTCTTACCGGTATGTCACACCCTGAATCCATCCCGAGGCATCCGAGATTGTAAAGGCACCCTTCATCTCCCCACTCCTTGGCGAAGATCCCCCTCTTATAGTAATAAAGTCTTTCACACTGTTCATGAACTGTTTTCCCGTAATACATTACAGGCCTGTTAAACTTATCAAGTTTCGGAAGTCCCTTGAGTAATACATGAAGCAGGGTCCCCACCATCCAGTCGGGATGCGGAGGGCAGCCAGGTACATTCAGCACCAGTTTACCTTTAAATAATTCTGAAACAGGCACCGCACCTGTGGGATTAATACCTGTAACTTTATTCTTTGCAGCGGGGATACCGCCGAAAGCTGAACATGATCCCACGGACACTATAGCCTGGGCATTTTTACCAAGTTCTTCAACCCAGTACCTTACTCCAACTCCGCGGCCTGTATGTTCATCCTCGCCGATTGTGCAGTAAAGATCATTGTCCATGGGGATTGACCCCTCAACAATAAGGATAAAATCTTTCCTCTGCTTCTTAACCGCATCTTCAAGAACACGCGTTGCAGACTCGCCTGTTCCACCCATTACTACGCCCTGATAATTGAGGCTTATATGCTCGGTTATTACTGTCACTATATCCGGATTTATCTTATTTAAAAGCGAAACCGAACATCCTGAGCATGACTGGCCCTCAAGCCATATTATGTTGGTCCTTTCAGCAGCTTTTTCGAGAGCTTTTTTACATCCCTGGATCATAACACCAGGAAATGCCAGGGCTGCTGAAGTTCCACCCATAATTTTCAGGAATTCACGTCTGTTCAATGCCATAAAATCCTCCTTCAAATTATTGAACCGCGGCTTCCAGTATACATTTCACCGCTTTCGGTATTGATTTT
>DAIOFM010000104.1:1464-12121 GCA_036745755.1 Spirochaetota bacterium
AAATTATTGAACCGCGGCTTCCAGTATACATTTCACCGCTTTCGGTATTGATTTTTTTACTGAATCACTTATACCTATATCCAGGGAGTTGATATCTTCCGGAACGATTCCGACAATTTCAATCTCCGGAGATTCCCCAGTAAGCATAAGCATATCTATTATTTTTTTTATTCCAACATCGTGAAGAGAAAACTTGTTGTTATTATCTGTAAGATGTTTTGCCGGAAACCTGTAAAGAGCTCCGGGCTCATCATCTATTTTAAGAGCATCAACAACTACAATTTTTTTCCTTCCCGACATTACAGGCAGAAGATCGTATCCGAACGTTCCGCCATCAAACACTTCTACATCTTCAGGAAGTCCACTGACAGTTGAGCTTATTTCATTAATTATGTGCACACCTATCCCGTCATCCTTGTGAAGAATGTTTCCAATCCCCAGAATAAGAACCTTATTTTTTTGCGTTTTCATTGCAGAACTATGTCAATGACATTCCATGCATTCCTGCGGTCCTTTACCCATGCCGATATGACAATCAACGCAAAGACCATGCATGGTATCATACCCGTCCTCGCCATTGTGACATTTCGCGCACTGTTTTATACGGTCATCATTATTCTCCTGATGATGACAGTCGAAGCATTGAATCCCATTGTCTTCGTGCACCTTGTGAGACATGGTGACAGCGCCGACCTGTCCCTTGTAGTTGGATAACCCATCCTCCTGAGTACCGTAAGCGGTAACTTTGGAAATAACCACCTTATCAGTATCACCAGGATTGCCCCTGTGAGACCAGGGGTCAGACTCACAGGCAGCAAACACAAGGGAGAGAAGGCATAAAAACGCAGGGAAGAGTTTAAAAATTTTCACACCACTTCTCCTTTTTTTATTTTATTTTTTTATTAGGGCATTATGTTTTTTTATAAATTAAATAAATTAAATGAATATAACCGGCAAATAGGGCTCTTTTTAATATTTAGTTGCCAAAACTGGCATATTAAAAAAAATTAGTCAAACATCTTTTGTTTACCTATGTATTAATTAACATATTAAGGTATAAAAAGTTTTTTATTATGCTATATTGAGACAACAAAAGATAATATTACTCCTATTTTAGAGAAACAAAGAATTTCTCCTATAAATTTAATACATTATTGTATCAAATTTATAGGAGAAAAAACTGCTCCAATTGAGCCGAAAACCATAATTCTGAGGCACATGGATTCGCTCATTGGAATCAGGTCATCAAAGTCTGTTACCTTACCGCCTGCTCATGCTTCAATATTAAAAAATTATTCTAAAAACACAACCTTAAAAAATCAATTAAAATTATACATTATATTCATATTAATTATAATGCCCGTGCAAAAATTTCATCCCCCTTTGTTTGATTATATTACTGATAAAATATAAATATCCAGTGTGCGGAGCAAATTATTATGCAGGTGTTGGTGTTATAAAAAGATACATACACTCCCGGTGAAAGAATGGCCCGCTTCTACTGAAATTTCAGGCATAAAAAAATCCCCCCTTTTCAGGGAGGATTTTCATCTTAAATGTTTTTCCCGAATCTAAATCTTATCGATCCTTACAGCACATGCCTTGTATTCTGCTGTTTTTGTAGCAGGATCAAATACATTGTTTGTCAGCCAGTTCGCGTTCCCTTCGCTGAAATGGAATGACATCCAGACCATTCCTGCAGGAATTTCATCTGTAATCTTCGCCCTGACTTTAACAGAACCACGACGTGAACTTACTTTAACATATTCACCATGCTTGATGCCGAGTTTTTCCGCATCAGCAGCTGACATATCCGCAGTTTCCTCAGCCATCATAAGGTCGAGCCCTGAACGGCCTGTCTGGGTTCTTGTGTGATAATGGAATAAACGACGCCCGGTACTGAGTACGAGCGGATATTCATCATCCTCGACCTCTGCAGGAGGAGTCCATTCAATACCCACGAACAGACCTTTACCGCGGGAGAACTTACCGTCTTTATGAAGGAATTTTGTTCCAGGGTGATCTTCGTTAGGACATGGCCACTGGAGACCGTCATTTTCAATTCTGCTGAACTTTATTCCGCCGTATGCCGGAGCAACAACAGAAACTTCATTGTCCCATATTTCCTGGCCGCTGTTAGCCGTCCAGTCATGGCCGAGTCTTTTAGCGAGTTCTTTGAATACCCACCAGTTCGGTTTCGCCTGGCCCGGGGCGTCCTTTATTTTACGCACACGGTTTACACGGCGCTCACTGCTTGTGAATGTACCCTCATCCTCGCACCACGCGGCTGCGGGAAATATTACATCAGCAAAACGTGTTGTCTCTGTCTGGAAGATATCGTTGCACACAAGAAATTCTGCAGACTCAAGTTCATGCTCAACATGGGTAATATTCGGATCTGTCCTTGCAAGGTTTTCCCCGAAGATATAGAATGCCCTTACTTTTTTGGTCGGAAGTGCTGCCATCATGTCAGGGATCATAAGACCTACTTTATCTGACAGATTTTTTACACCCCATGCCTTCTCAAACTTCTCTTTGTTTTTAGGATCAGTTACTGCCTGATATCCCGGATAAACGTTTGGAAGCGCTGCCATGTCACAGGCACCCTGAACGTTGTTCTGCCCGCGAAGCGGGTTAACACCGGCACTGGGCATACCCATATTTCCAAGAAGCATCTGAAGGTTTGATGTGGACATTACATTATTTTTTCCGCATGTATGTTCTGTAATACCGAGAGTATAGCAGAGCATTCCCGGTTTTATTGAAGCAAGAGTATGGGCGATCTCCTTAATTAAATCAACTGATACACCTGAAATTTCCGCTGCTTTCTCAGGAGGATATTTCATAACAACAGCTTTCATCTCTTCAAAACCTTCGGTATTTTCTTCAACGAATTTTTTGTCATAGAGATTTTCTGTAATAAGGACATGCATCAGACCATTAATAAACGCAACGTCAGAACCGACTTTAATCTGCGCATATATATCAGCTTTTTTTGCAAGAGCCTGATAACGCGGATCAACAACAATAATCTTCGCGCCGTTCAACTTCGCACGTTTTACGTAATATGAAGCGACAGGGTGAGCCTCTGTCATGTTTGTTCCGATGAGGAAGAAAAGTTTCGCTTTTTCAAATTCCGCAAAAGAATTTGTCATCGCGCCTGATCCGAATGTAGTTGCCAGACCGGCAACAGTTGGAGCGTGTCAGGTCCGGGCGCAGTGGTCAATGTTGTTGGTACCTATTGCCGCCCTGAAAAGTTTCTGCATATAGAATGAGTCCTCGTTGATACTTCTCGCACAGCTCACACCGGCGATAGCATCAGGGCCTGATTCCTTGATGATCTCTTTGAATTTATTGGCAACAAGGTCAAGTGCCTCGTCCCAGCTTGCTTCTTCAAAATTACCGTTTTTCTTGATAAGAGGAGTTGTAAGCCTCTCCTTTGAATATATAAAATCATATCCGAAACGTCCCTTAACACAAAGATGTCCCTTGTTAGGCTCAGCAGTCTCGTTGCCTGTTATACGGACAATCTGGTCACCCTTCATGTGAAGGTCAAGCTGACAGCCCACGCCGCAGTAGGGGCATGTTGTCCTTACTGTATGAGTTTCCCATGCACGGGCTTTTCCGATTGCTTTCTTTTCTATAAGAGCGCCTACCGGACATACCTGGACACATTCACCGCACTGAACGCATGAAGAAACGCCCATGGGCAGATTTCCGTCGCAGACAACCTCTGTATGTCCGCCCCTGAAACCGAAGTCAAGGACCTCGTTTACAACGAGACGGTTACATGCCTCAACGCATCTCCCGCACTGAATACATTTGTTATTGTCTCTTACAATAAAAGCCGCAGATTCATCTTTCTCTACACGCTCTTCAACAACAAAAGCGGGGAGTTCGATGCCAAGATGGTATGCCGCATCCTGAAGCTCACAGTTACCGTTTTTTTCACAGATCATACAGTTATGATTTCCATTTGCCAGGAGAAGGTTAACCACCATCCTCTGCGCTTCAAGCACCCTTTCACTGTCTGTTGTTATCTTCATACCCTCTGCCGGCTTAAGCGAACAGGATGTCTGAAGATTTCTCTGTCCATCCACCTCAACAACACACACCCTGCATTTGCTCGCAGGACCGAGTTTTTCATGATAGCAGAGAGAGGGGATATAGAATCCGTTATCTCTTGCTATCTGGAGGACGGTTTTCGTTCCATCAAAGGCACACTCTTTGCCATTGATAAAAATCGTCTTACTCATCGTCTATTCTCCTCATATTTATTTATCGTCTCACCAGTGCTTCAAACTCAGGTCTGAACTTGCTTACCATTGCCTGAATAGGTACTGAAAAAGCTTCGCCCGTAGGACAAAGTGTGAGACCTCTTATATTGGCGCAAAGGTGCAGAATCAGATCTATATCCTCCATTCTGCCCCTGCCTTCAACAAGATCACGAAGCTTATGCTCAATAACAAAAGAACCCTCCCTGCAGGGCACACACTGTCCGCAGGATTCATGATGATAGAATTCAATTGTACGGAGAGCCAGTTCAGGGATGGATACAGTGTCATTTACAACCATGATCCCGCCTGAACCTAGAGCGGTACCGGCCTTTACGCATGAATCAAAATCAAGGATAAGGCTTTCCGCTTCCTGAGCTGTAAGGATTGCCACTGAAAGGCCCCCTACTATTACACCTTTGAGCTTGCCTTTAACTCCACCGGCTGCATCAAGTATCTCTTTAAGAGGTGTTCCCATGGGATATTCAAAAATACCGGGCTTGTTCACATGCCCTGAAACTCCGAAAATTTTAGGCCCGAAATTATTTGTTGTACCGAACTTCTTATAACCGTCCGCCCCGTTCATAATTATATACGGGATGCATGAGAGAGTCTCAACGTTATTAACAACAGTGGGGCATCCGTAAAGGCCTGAGTTTGCCGGGAACGGAGGCTTGACTCTCGGGTTTCCTCTTTTCCCCTCAAGTGATTCGATCTGGGCTGTTTCATCACCACATACGTATGAACCGCCCCCTCTGTGGACCACTACATCAACATGATCAAGCTGCCCGTCTTTCTTTGCCTCTTCAATTGCGGCTTCAAGTATACCGGCAATCCAGTCAAATTCACCCCTGATATAGATAAACGCCTTTTTAGAACCAATCGCATGAGCGCTGATTGCTATACCTTCTATAACAAGATGGGGATTAAACTCCATTATCTGCCTGTCCTTGAAAGTACCCGGCTCGCCCTCATCCGCGTTACAGATAAGATAAACAGGTCTGTCGTCATTTTTAGGAAGGAAAGACCACTTCATACCTGCGGGAAAACCTGCTCCGCCTCTTCCTCTTACTCCTGCCTCTTTGACTTCTTCAATAATATCAGCTGGTTTCATTGACAGGGCTTTCTTAATTGCCTGGTAGCCGCCGTTCTTTTTGTAAAAAGCAATTGTACGGCAGTCTTTCTGTGTCCTGTCATTTAAGAGAACACCACATTTTGAAATAACGGTCATTGACGGATCATTTTCAGGCTCTTTACCGTTTTTAAGCGCTTCTATGAGAGCATCAGTTTTTGCTATTGTCATATTCTCATAGTAGCGGTCATTAACCTGTATTACCGGCCCTGTTGCGCATGAACCGAGATCCTGAACCGTACTCAGTGTAAACATCCCGTCGCCTGTTGTTTCACCTGTCTTTATACCCAGTTTCTTTTCAAGATGTTCCACAACGGCGTCCGCCCCGTGGAGAAACCCGGGAACACAGGTGTCAACCTGAAGATGAAATTTACCTACAGGCCTGGTGTTGAACATAGTATAATAAGTCGCCACACCATAAACCTTACTGCTGCTGCACCCTATTACACCTGCAGCCTCATTCATGGCATCTTCACTGAGATAATTACTGTTCTCCTTCTGAAGATGCTGCATAACCGGCATTATCGCTGATTTTTTCTCAGGATATTTTGCTATGATTTTTTCTATACTGGTACTCATACCTCACCTTTTATTTAAATAAAGATTAACCGGCACCCCAACGGAGGGACGCACCACACAAATTGAATTTATAAGTTATGCGAACTTTATTGTGTTAACATTAACACATTTGCTGAGTATTTATAATTTTATTTGTATTGTCATATATGGCATATAAAAACATAAAGTCAACAGAAAAACCGGTACATATATATAAAGAAGATAATCCGGCTTAGGACTATAAATGAAGGGATTTAATCAGTATTGGTAAAGAAATAACCGCATAATCAGTGATGGATTTTATCTGCAGCTTTTATAAATAACTCTATTACGCGGAGCCTGCACATAAAGGCCCGGGGCCCCGCAATAAACGATTAGAGGCAACAGTTATATTAAACAGAAACAAATGGAGATTCACCGGCACAGCTCCTGCATTTATCCCCATGTTCCGCAGGGTATGCCTCACCGCACACAGGGCATATCGCGGAAGACCCGCCCTTTTTGCGCATCAGCTTATCCGGCTCTACTTTAACTCTCTGAAGACTCAGTACAGAATGTCCGGCCTCCCTTATCTGACTGAACAGAAGCTCCGAATCCTGTTCTTTCTTCGGTTTCAGTTTAAAAAACCAGCTGTTTACTTCAGGCCAGTTCTTCAGCTTCTCCACGTCAAGGTAGACCCGCACACCTTCACCATTATACTTCTCATAAAGTGTAACAGCGAACTTGCCGAAATCGAAAATTTTCAGCCAGTCATTACCCACTGAACAGGGGGTGAGAAGCTGAACAGCGTCAGGGAGGCAGGTCCGGGTTTCACATATTGAATCAAAAAATTCACCTTCAGGGAGGTTTTTCATGGCGTAATCCACCATATACCCTCCTATTAACAGACCCGGAGCGAGAGTTCCATGAAAAGATTCAACCATTTTAGCATATTCTTCGTAGGAATAAGGACCTATATTCATATTATTAACTCCTGTAAAATAAAAAATGACATAAATCCGGTTTCTGATTCACAATCAGAGAGGAATTTAATAAAAATTATGTCAAAATAGACATGTTAAAATTATTTGTCAAGAAGACCTCACCCGCAGGCAGGGTTAATCCGGATCTGTTTACACTTGATTCAGCAGATGACAGTGCCGGCGGCAAAAGCTACGAAGGGGATTCAAATGAATTTTTTATCCGTTCAAGCATTTCAATACTTCTCTTGTGGGCGTAATCATCGACGTCATCAAAGAGATTCTTGAACTCGCTCATGCAGAGCCTGCCGAAATCGGTAAGCTTGTATCCTTCTTTATTATTCTCCTTGTGAATCAGCTCGTGTCCCAGTATTGCCTCTGTCTTTTTAAGTTTACCCCAGGCACCACGGTATGACATCCCGATTCTTTCAGCAGCAAGTTTGAGAGAGCCGAGTTCATCGATTAATCTCAGCAACTCATATCTCCCCCTTCCGAAATACACACCGTGCTCCTTCTCAAACCAGAGATGAATTTTAACATCAGGCATAAATGCCTCCCCTATATTTTATATAGTAATCACTTCCCCTTTTTCCGCACTGAAGGATTTGAAGCAGCTAATATGCCGGCACAAAAGCCGCAGAGGTGGCTTTCCCATGACATTCCCGGAACAGAGGGCAGCACCCCGAAAATCATCCCGCCATACGCGAAAAATACTATAAGTGAAATTATCACAGACTTAAAGTCCTTCCTGAAATAACCCCGGGCAAGCAGATACCCCAGAATACCGTAAATCACCCCGCTTGCACCTATATGGATCGTTCCTCCCCTCCCTATTACCCAGGTGCCGAGACCGCCGAGAAGCATAACAGCGAGAAGTATCGAAATAATCCCGTTGTCCTCGGTTGAAGCGAGAATAAACCCGAGAATTACCAGGCTGAAAGTATTTGCTATAAGATGAGAGAAATCAGCATGTATAAATGGAGCAAAAAGAATCCCGGGCAACCCGGAGAGTTCCCTTGGTATAATCCCCAGACCGTCCATTGGAATTATTAAACCGATAAAATGAACAACCCAGAGAAAGCCGGCAAAATATAGTATAAGCTGTAACTGCTTAAGTCTTATTTCAGTGAACATTTTAAACATATTAAATATAAATAGTCAGATGTCAATTAACTTGCTACAATCATTCAGGTTTATAACAAAAATGTACAATTTATATACAAAAAATTTTGTTTTGTATACCAAAAGTTCTTATACTGCCGGACCACGAATAGAGCAAACTTATTATAATTTTATTATAAAATTTAAAAATCCTCTCTTTAATAAATAAAAAAGTGTAGAAAAAAAAATGGCGTCATTTATTATAAAAACAGATCCATTCCTTAACATGTTTTAAAAATTAAAAAATTTTTTATCCTCATACCTGAAGCGTTGGAGGGATTTCAATCTTTTGTTACATTAGAATAACACGTTCAGGAATAATACTGATCAAATTACTGACTGAAACTGGAGATAATAATGAATCTCATTAAAAAATTTATTCTGACTCTATTCTGTATATTGCTTTCACAGAGCCTGCTTCTTGCGGAGAGTTATAAAATTGTCGTTCTCCCCTTTGACAAACTGAATAAGGAGAAAAACAGTGAACTTGAAACTCTCACAGTGGGTATAAGTGAAACCCTGTCCGGTGCCCTCTCCACTGTAGATAACTTCATAATAATTGACTCAGACAGGGTAAAAAGACACCTTCTTGATAGCGCGGGATTCAACCAGTATATAGGAATTGAAGACCGGAATATAGAAAAACTCAGGGAACTGGCAAAAGACAAGCTCCAGGGGGATTACATTATCTACGGCAGTTTCAACAAGATAGGGAAAAAAATCCAGCTGACAGCCAAATTCATGGAGATAGATTCAGGGAAGATTCTTAAAGGGGCCAATGTGCACGGCAACTATCCTGATGACATCTTCGACCTTCAGGAGAAACTGGCCAGAGACCTGATGGATAAAATTTCAGGCTCTGAAAAAACTATTAGGCGCAACAGCATTGAGGAGTACACAAAATCAACGGGCAACTATACGGCGTACCAGTATTATATCAAGGGGAGGATGGAGCAGATCCAGTATGATGTTAAAAACTATCCCGTTGCTATTGAATTCTACGAAAAAGCCCTTAAGTACGACCCGAAATACGCACTGGCATGGGCCGGCCTGTCGGAGGTCAACGCTCTCTGGGGATACCAGATAAAATATGCCAACGGCAAATGGGAGCCATACCTTAAAACAGCTGTTGACCAGGGGAACAAGGCCGTTAAATATGGAGCCAACCTTTACCAGACCCACAGGGCTCTCAGCATGGCGTATCTTAATAATTCCAATTTTGACATGGCACAGAAATCCATAGACGAAGCCTATAAACTCAACAGGCAGGACGCAGAGACACTGCAGATTATGGCACAGCTTAAAAACTACGGATATCAGGAGATGGGTAAACCCGGCACCGAATCTTATAAATACATACAGGAATGTCTGAGAATTAATCCTGAGCTTATAATAGGAAGATGGTCACTTGCCCACTCCTACTCCACGATAGGGAAAAAAGACGCGGCGCTGAAAGAGTATCTTGAGATACTGAAAGTAAACCCGAAACACGCACCGGCGCTTCACGGCATTGCGCTTATCTATTATGACAAAAGGGATTATCCGAATACCGAAAGCTACGCGCTGAAAACAGTTGAAGCGGACCCGCTAACCGCCCAGCACCATTATACACTGGCCCTGTCATACTATCAGCAGGGATATTCCAATCCCGCGAAGTGGGACAATGCGGAAATTTCATTTAAAAAAGCCATAAGGCTGAACCCGGATTACATTGACGCCATAGTGACCCTTGGGCAGACCTATTATAATAAGAAGAACTATCCTGCCGCAATCTCAGAATTCAGGAAAGCCATAAAAAAACAGCCTAAAAACGACAGGGCCTACAACGAAATGGCAATATCGTATTACGCGATTAAGGACTACAAGGCGGCTGAAAAAAATTCCATCATGGCTGTAGAACTTAATCCGACCAATGCCATTAACAATTACAACCTGGGTCTTGCCTATTACATGCAGAAAAACTGGGAAGAGGCTATAAGCTCCTTTGAACTGGCTGTGCAGTATGATCCGAAATATGAAAACGCATGGTTCAGCCTTGCAAACTGCTACTGGTACACGAACAGGTTTGATAAATCGTACGAATACTACGGCAAGGTTCTTGAGATCAACCCGAACAACAGCGAGGCAAAAAGATGGAGGGATGATTCTTATAACAAGATGGGGAGGTAAAACAGCCCCCTCTGTCACTGCGTGACATCTCCCCCTTGAAAAAAGGGGGAGAGAAGAGAGGGAAGAATAAACTAATAAATAGAAAAACCTACCAGAGAATTAGACCTGAACTCAATTATCAAAATAGTTAAATAAAACATTAAAAATCACAAAACAGTATTGACAAACCCGATCCTTTGTAATACTTTTTGTATTACAAAGGGGTAATTTTATGATTTCCTTACGATTATCAGACGATTTAGATAAAAAATTAAATCAAATAGCTAAAAATGAAAAAATATCAAAATCCGAAATTGTAAAACGGGCACTGGTTTTATATTTTGATGATTATCAAAAAAAACATTCAGCGTATGATTTAGGTGCTGATCTTTTTGGAAAATATGGCAGTGGAAACGGAAGTTTAT
>DAIOFM010000105.1:0-2266 GCA_036745755.1 Spirochaetota bacterium
AAAAGAGAGATGTTGAAAGGATAATACTAACAGCTTCCGGAGGGAGCCTCAGGGATTATCCGGCCGGGGACCTCAAAAACGTTACACCAGAGATGGCGCTTAAACATCCTACATGGAGTATGGGGAGTAAGATTACAATCGATTCAGCCACGCTTATGAATAAGGGGCTTGAAGTTATCGAAGCTCATTATCTCTTTGAAACGGATTATGACAGGATCAGTGTTGTGATACACCCTGAAAGCATTATTCATTCAATGGTTGAAACAGTTGACGGAGCTGTATATGCTCACATGGGTCAGGCCGACATGGCGCTTCCGATTTTAAACGCTTTTTCCTATCCGGAAAAATTCAGAAATAGTTTCGGGAGGCTTAATTTTGCGGAAGTAGGTATGCTTACTTTCAGGGAATATGACAGTATGAGATATCCGGCGCTTGAATTATGTTATCATGCCGGGAGAAAGGGGGGGAATGCGCCTGCCCTGCTTAATGCTGCGAATGAAGAGGCTGTATATGCTTTTCTTGATCGCAGGATAGCTTTTACAGATATTGTGAACGTAGTTGAGAAGACAATGGGCCTCGGAAGATTCAGGAGTGCGCCTGACATAAACGGAATTTTTGAATCTGACGCCGAGGCAAGAGATATAGCAAGAGGCATAATAAGGGAGATTAAAAAATGACAACATTAACATATATATTTGGAGCAGTTGTACTCCTGGGGCTCTGTATTTTTGTACATGAGCTGGGACACCTTCTCGGCGGCAAGATGGTCGGGATAAAGGCCAGGATTTTTTCTATGGGGTACGGAAAAGGCGTACTGAAGAAAAAAATCGGTGATACGACCTACCAGGTTACACTTATACCTCTTGGCGGGTACTGCCAGTTTTACGGTGAAGACCCGTCGGAAAACAGATCAGGTGAAGGCTTTGAGTTTCTTTCCGCACATCCTCTTAAGCGGATAGTAACTGTAGCAATGGGGCCGATATTTAACCTGATTTTCGGCATAATACTGTTTTATATGATGAACCTTGTGGGCTACTCCAAGGAGACAAACCGTGTAATGATACCACCGGAAATGACTTCCGGCCAGCATCTGTCCGCTGCATACACCGCGGGTCTCCGTACAGGTGATATAATTACAGATATTAACGGTAAGGAGATAAAAGCGTTTACCGATATCCAGACAGAGGTCTTCTTTTGTGACGGAGAGGAACTACAGGTGACCATAGACCGGGATGGCAGGAAGAAAATTTTTTCAGTCAAACCTGACAGCGATGCAGGGGAGGGGAGATTTACAATCGGCGTAATGCCTTACGCAAGCGGGATTACCGTAACCCGTACAGTTAAAAACGGCCCTGCGCAAACAGCCGGTCTCGGCAAAGGTGATGTAATTACAAAGGTCGATGATGTTGATGTGCATTACCCTTCTAATTTTTCAGGGTATCTTCAGAAGAACCAGGATAAAAATGTATCAGTGAGCTATGTCAGGAAGGGAGAGACTAAAACAGTTTCTCTTAAACCGGTATCTTCGGAGATTTTTACGATTGCAGAAAATAACAGCAGGAAAGCTCCGCACACTTTCACCGGTGATGAGGAGTTCAAAAAAGTTATTGGTGAGGGAGGGGTAAGAGTAGACGGAAAACCTATACGTACATATAATGAATTCCTTGCTGATATAGAAAAAACATCAGGCCGCAGGGCTGTTATTGATATTAAAGATGAAAGGCATGAAGGAGAAGTCGGTGTAACCAGAAGGGCCATGATCGGAATTGAAATAGGCGTAGCCTTTGATATGGTTCATGTCCAGTACGGAGTTTTTGAATCTTTTAAACTGGCACTGATTGAGCCCTGGGATTTCATTGTTGTCAACTTAAAAGGGTTCGGTATGCTTTTCTCCGGAGAGTTGAATGTCAGGGAAAATTTATCCGGGCCGATCAGAATAGCAAAGATTGCCGGAGACGTTCTGACCCAGAGGGGGGTTGCAGATTTTATTCTTCTCATGGCAAGAATTTCAATAATCCTTATGTTTATGAATCTTCTTCCTATACCTGCTGTTGATGGCAGTCATATAGTTTTCTACACAATTGAAGCAATCAGGGGGAAACCGATTAAAGAGAGTATAATGATAAAAATACAGACTTTTGGAATAATTTTTCTGATTGTTCTTGGCGTGTTTGTCATAGTAAACGACATCTCCATGCTTCCCGCTGTACAGGATCTTTTTAAGTAGAATTAAATGCCGGTTGTCCCTGTGGGCGGGTGACCGGCA
>DAIOFM010000105.1:2366-11838 GCA_036745755.1 Spirochaetota bacterium
CGGAATAATAGTTGAGGTTATTCAAGTTGTTCCTGATAATAGATAAAAAGTTGAGAAATTGCACGCTATAACTGTTATATTAAATTTATAATCTATGAATGCAGAGGCCCTGATTGAATATAAGATTTAATAAAGCCGTCTGGATAATCTTTTTTATTTTTTTAATGATATGGATACTCTTCTTCTGGTCTATTTACGGGGTGAAGAATCTTATAATTGATGAGTTTAATAAGCAGCAGATGGTTATGGCTGAACAGGCCGCAGCTGGCATCAGGGGCTGTTTTGAATATATGTCCGGAGAACTTGAATATATATCAAAAGTTGATGATGTTTGCATGTTTAATAAAAGAGGAAGACGATTAATTGAGGATTATTTTAAAAGAAAAGGGGGATTGTTAAATCCGTAACAAGGGTTGATAATAAGGGAAAGATCGTATGGCTAATCCCCTATGACAGGAGGCTTATCGGGGCAGATATATCATCCCAGCCCCATGTAAGTTATGCTATCCGGGAACATAAAATTTCAGTGAGTGATATTTTTAAATCGGTACAGGGATACAGTGCTGTAGCATTGCACATTCCGGTAATCAGGAACGGTGAGTTTGAAGGGACGCTGGCTATGCTGATAGATTTTGAGTATATATCAAAAAAATTCCTGGAAAAAATAGTTATAGGAGAGGACGGATATGCATGGATGGTGAATTCGCAGGGGATTGTTTTATACAGCCCTGTGCCCGGATTTCTGGGCCGTTCAATGTATGAAGTATCATCGGGTTTCCCCGATCTTGTCAGGATTATTGACAGGATGACCAGGGGGGAGAAAGGTACAGGGGTTTACAGATATAATCTTGTCAGAGAGGAATACGTTAATACTGTTATAAAACAGGTATCTTTTGCGCCTGTTGAGATAATGAACAAACGCTGGTCTATTGCTGTAGCCACTCCTGAAAAGCAGATTCTGTCCATAATAAATAATTTAAGGAAAGAAATGCTGATTATAGCGTTGCTGCTTATTATGGTTAATGGCGCCCTGTTTTATTTTGCAGTAACAGGGAAGAACCTGAAAGATGTTATTTTAAAAAAGAAAAGGTATGAGGATTTTCTTGCTGAAAATGAAGCTGTCCTTGAGGTCACACTGGCTTCAGCCGGGAAGGTTGCGGGAGGTATTGCCCATGATTTGAATAATGTTCTGGCGGGCATTCTTAACGCTATTGAGGTTCTGGAAATGAAGCACGCGGAGGATGAGAAAACAGCGAAGTATGCGGGATTTGTCAGGGACGCGGCATTACGCGGAGCAGGGCTTGTGAAGAAGCTTGCGAATCTTTCACTGGTTGGAGGAAATGTTAATACATCTATTGATGTGCACCAGGTAATCAAAGAGGCGTTGCTGATTCTTGAAGATAAATTAGAAGAAGACAGAATAAAAATTCAGCTGGATGCGACGGATTATATTGTTAAGGCGAGTCCGCTGAATCTAAGGAAGATAATTATCAGGCTTGCTGGTGAGATTATAGATGTGATTTCTGAAAACGGAAATCTCCAGATAGCAACAGAGAATCCGGAGCGGATTGATGTAGAAAGTGAAGATCGAAAAGTGAAGCCGGAGAGAGGGGGAGCGCTTAGAATTTTATTCAGGATTTTCCGGGAACAGGGTGAAACCGGCGACATCGAAAGGCTTTTTCTTTTTCTGAAGGAGGGGGAAGAGCCAGATGAAAATACTGAGCCGGGGATTTCTGATTCATTCAGAAGAGTCAGGGAACTGGGCGGGGATATGGGTTTTGAAACCGCTGATGATTGTGAAACAGTATCGATTATTCTGCCGGTTCAAAGTGCGGATATAGACAGTAAATTGTATCCCGATGCATCGGCAGGCGGGGGGATTCTTATTGTGGAGGATGAAGAGGCAATAAGGACTGCCTTGCAACGGATACTGACAGATCTCGGGTATACTGTATATACAGCTGAAGACGGTCTGTCCGGAGTTGAATTGTTCAGGAAGGAACATGGGAATATAGATCTTGTAATACTTGATATTGTAATGCCTGTTAAAGGGGGGCTTGAAACACTTCAGGAAATCATGGAGATAGATACTGAAACGATTGTTTATATGACCAGCGGGTATGTTACGGGAGTTAATATCGATGACTGGATTTCAAAAGGGGCTTCCGGATTTATTAGCAAGCCTGTTACTGTCTCCGACCTCAACAGTATTGTATCACGCGCTATTACCGGTAAAAAAAGCGAAACTGGTGATCGAAAGCAGTGAGCGGAATATTATCTTAGGCTTGACAAAAAAGCATTATTTACAGAGAACTTTACAAGCGGTTTATTTTTGTTAATAAATCGTTTAATATTACCTGAGAGTTTGCTGGAGACATTATGGATGAACTTAAATTATATACAGATGATTTTATGGTTTCAGAGGAGGATATTTTTAAGGCCTTAAGGGAAATTAAGGCCGGGGAACTCCTCCCTTCTGGCGGGATTTTCGCTTTTTTTTATGAAAATGTGGCAAATCCCAGTACGGTACTTTTTCTTAAAACAAAAAAGAAGGCCAAATTTTTCTATATTGATCATGATGATTTTATTTTAGCACTGGTAGATCAAAGCCCCAACTGGGTGCTTGATATTGATAAAAATATTCTCAGGCTTAACCTTATATACGAAATAGATGGGAGTTCCGCCACTCTGGCATTTGTTTTCGATGTTATTAAAGAGGAATTCAGAAATACAATCAGACTACTGGCAAAAAGAGGTGTTTTTGATCTCTATTTCTTTTCGATTCTTTACGGCGGGCTTGTCCTTGAAAAGCGTATAAAATATACTATCCCGAAATCAATTTTAAAAACATTTAAAAGTATTAAATAAAAAAAGGGGAGCAGCCCTTTCTGCTCCCTGAAAATCCTTTTTATCTTTTAACAGATGGCGGTATAGGCCGTCATCTGTCAGTTGATCTGTTTTATTGAGATCTTTCTCGGTTTAACTTTTTCATGTTTATGGAGAGTCAGTGTAAGCACTCCATTTTCAAGTTTTGCTTCAATCTTGTTACTGTCGATGTCGTTCCCAATTTTGAAAGATCTCCTGTAGTCCATGTTGCTGAACTCTGAATATCTGCATTTTTCAACAGCAGCGTCATCAAGTACGCTCTTTGCGGATATTGTCAGTTCATTCTCTTCAATTGAAATATCGAGATTTTCTTTCGGAACACCCGGTATTTCAAGTTTCAGGGAGTAAAGATCTTCTGTTTCGTATATATCAGCAACAGGTACATAAACCGTTCTCTGCGCATTGCCGTTATGTGTCAGGTTTTTCTCAGTAGCCATAGTTGACCTCCTTATAAAATCTCAATTTTTTTAGGTTTAGCATCATCTGATTTTTCAAGGGTCACAGTGAGAATCCCGTCTTTCAAATCAGCTTTTATTTTGTTGTGATCAACACTGTATGGAAGTTTAATTGATTTTTTGAATTCTCCGAAAAATCGTTCCTTCCTCAGGTATGGTTTTTCCTCGTAATCAGTCTTTTTGTCGCCGGTGATGGTAAGGTTTTCATTAACAAGCTGAATGTCGATATCTTCAGGTTTTAAACCAGGCATAAGGCTTGTTATTGTCAGTTTATCATCCCCTTCCACAATCCTGACAAAAGGAAAATCTTTGTAAGGTTCATTATATGTTCTCCTTGTGAAGAATTCATCAAAAATGTCCCTTATGTTCATTGCATCATCGAAAAAGCTGTATGTGTACATATTGTCCTCCTTATTTTACATTAATCCTGATTTCTTTGGATTTTATAGACTTCTCTTTCGGGAGTATTATTGACAGTACCCCGTTTTTAAGATCAGCCTTGATGTTTTCAAACTTGATATTGTCCGGTAATGAGACAGACCTGGAAAATGAGCCTGATTTTATTTCAGACATTACACGGCCTTTTTTCGAGGTCTCCTTTTTTTCTTCAATTCTTTCCCCTGAAATTGTCAGAATGTTGTCCTGAACAGTCACATTCAGGTCTTTTTCGTCGATTCCTGCAACTTCGGCCTTTATGTAGACGTTTTTTTCATCATCATACATATCAACTGCAGGGAGCCATTCTGAATCAAAAAAATCCATCGGTTTCAGGCTGAAAAAATCATCAAAGAGCCTGTCCATACTGCTCCTGAGGGTTCGAACATCAGGAGCATCGTTGTTTTTTCTTGTAAGTCCGAATTTCATGAGAATCCCTCCTTTTAAAGTTATTATTGTTAGCACTCATCTTTATTGAGTGCTAACAATAATAAAATAATAATAAGTTGCTAAATCGTCAAGCAAAACAAAAAATTTTTTTATTTTTTTTCGTTTTTTTTAGAAATTGTGCCGTGGCGCTTTTGCGAAATTAAAGGTTATATGAAAGGAGGTTGTTGAACAGACAGGATGTTTGAATCTGTTTTAAATAATCAGTTAGCCTGGTTTTCTGCAGAGGCTTTATGTTTCCATTCTATAGCAAATTTTGTTAAGGCTGTACTGTTGGTTACATTCAATTTATTTTTTATGCGGAGTTTGTGGGCTTCAACAGTTTTGACACTTATATTCATATTTTTAGCTATATCGCTTGTTTTGATCCCGTTTGAAATATGCTGAAATACCTCGAATTCTCTATCACTGAGGGTTTTTATAAGTGCTGTTTCATCATCGCCTTTCTGGTTAACCATGTTATTAAGAAGTTTAGAGGTTATATTTTCACTGAGATAAAGGTTTCCTTTCATGATAATACGTATTGCCCTGATAATATTGTCAGTAAGATCATTTTTCATAATATAACCTTTGGCCCCGGCCTTTATGGCTCTCTCTGCATAAAGATTTTCGTCATGCATTGATAAAACAAGTGAATTTATTTTCGGATATCTCTTTCTCAGGCCTTTAATAAGGTCTATGCCGTTTGTTGAGCCTTTCAGTGATATGTCTACAATTACAAGATCCGGAAGGTTTTTATCGATCGATTTTACGGCGTTTTCAGCATCCTGGACCGAGTTTATCACCTTCATGTCCGGTTCACGGTCAATTAATTGCTGAATTCCATTGGCCACAATGGGGTGGTCATCCACAATTAATATATTGGTTAAGCCGTTTTTTTCCGAATTCATATACGTCCTCAAACTCTGTTTTTTTTATCACTGAAAGTGCATTCAATAGATGTTCCGCCGCCAGGATTATTTTTCACTTCAAGAAGACCTCCAATTGCCCTTGCCCTGTATTTCATGATTTCAAGGCCTGCTCCTGACTCGGACTGTTTATTGTTTGATATTCCCCTGCCATTATCAACTATTTTTAGAATAATCATCTTTTTTTGACGGTACATTGATATAATTATATGTGTACATCCTGAATGTTTCAGAGAATTCATGACCGCCTCATCTATTATATAATAGAGCTCTTTTATAATTGACTCATTTTTAATGTCAAGTTCAGGATCTATATTAAATTCACTTTTTATTTTGTAGTTTCTGGAAATCGTAAGAGCGACAGCATCAAGCATCTCCCTGAATTCAAGGCCGTAATTTTTGTATGGGATCAGGCCGTGCGACAGGTCGCGTACGTCTCCGATACAGGCCCTCAGTGCTTTTTCAATTTCCCCCGCTTCGCAGGAAAGTTCCTCTGATACATCTTTAAGTTTATCTGAAAGTAACCGTGATTTAATTGCTACAGCAAGTAAATCATGCCCGAGGTCGTCATGCAGTGTTATTCCTACCCTTTTTCTCTCCTGGTGCATAACCTCAAGAATCTTTGTTTCAAGCTGAACTCTTTCGGTGATGTCTATGGAGTTCATTACAACTCCTTTGGTTACGCCGTTTTCAATTGCCGGGTGAAGAGAAATTTCCATAAGAACAACACGGTTGTCCTGTCTCAGCCATATTTCGTTTTTACTTTCTTTGCCGTTCAGTGCCTCGGAGATGCTTTCGAATATCTTTTCCACTCCGGTGCCCGAACCGACACGTTTTTTAAAAAGGTCTGCAATATGGATATATTTTCTGGTTTTTCTGATTTTATGAAATTCCTGAAAGGCTTCACTGGAAGCTCTTATTATGCCTTCAGAATCAAAATAAGCGAGCATGCCTGAAGATTTTGCAACGATTGTTTCCGCAATTTCTATCTGTGTATAGGCGGATTTTCTCTCGTAAAGGTTTACAATCAGTTCAGCTGAGATTTTAAATATTGTTTTCAGAATATCAGAAAATTCCTTTATCGGTTTTACCGATGTAAAGCCGAGATACCCGAGGCTGATATTGTTGAAATATAGGGGTATCAGCATTGCGGATTTTACATTTTTCGAAAAGATTTTAATATGCCCTGAATTAGACGGATATTTAATTTTTGTTATATCGGGGAGCATTATCGCTTCGCTTTTTCTTTTTTTCCACCACGAGGGCGGGGTGTCAGCCCTTTTTACCGTATAGATTGTCGGTTTATAATTTTTAGCGCACCAGTCATGAGTAATTTTAACGTTATCATTGGAGTTTTCAAAAAGTGCAATAAAACTTCTGTCTACACCGGCAAATCGGGTTATGAGTTTAAGTATTTTATTTATATGGGTGTCAATTTCATCAAATGGTATATTTATTGATTCAAGTGCCAGGCGGGTAAGTATACTTTCAAGTTTAAGGAGGGAGTGAACAAGCTGCTGATGCCTGACCTGTTCTGTTTTATCTTCGGATATGACCACTCTAAGTCCGGAATCAGGTTCACGCCCGGCGCTTATAATTCTATGTTCGAGTATCAGTTCTTTTTTGCCTGTTTTCAAATGGCTGGTAAAAACACCTGTTTTTTCCGATTCCAGGGGGCCTGATTCTATTGAAAGGAGTTTCCTGATATTTTCGCCTGTTGTATCCTTTTTGAAAAATTTTTCAGAATAACTATTCTGCCATTGTATAATATCATTTTCATCAATTATGCATATAATATGCGGGGATGTATCTATTACCCTGTTTAATAAATTGAAATCATCCATGGGGACGTCCTTTTATATTTCCCTGTCTATTGCCGTGCCTGACATGGCGTTTACAGGGCATGCCATTCTGCATAAACCGCATGCAACGCATTTTTCCGGATGAAAATCGACTTCCATTGTTTCACGGTTGATAACCAGTGCATCAACTCTGCAGACAGCTGTACATGCTCCGCAGTGGACGCATTTTTTTTCATCTCTTTTTATCATATCCGCAAGAATCTGAACATCGACACCTTCTTCCCTGAAATAATTGATTGTTGTATCAAGCTGTTCGTCAGTACCCCTGAGTTCAAGAATCAGTCTGCCTTCAAGCTTTGGCAGAATTTTGGCTTCAAGTACGTTGAAGATTATATCAAAGTCCCTGGCTATGCGGTATATAATCGGTTTATACATAATTTCTTTTCTGAATAAAAGCAGTACATTTATAGATTTCATTAGATTCCTCTTCTATATATTTTCATAATAATTTGGATCATGTTTTAACCGGGGGCGCAGAGTTCTATCATTCCCTGTGCCCCGAGTTTGTCTCTGTATATAATCATGCATCCGGTTACTCCTTCTATTGACATCGCGTAATCAAGGGCTTTTTGAATGTCCTCTTCACTTTGTACAATATTGCAGGCTCCAGTCGCAACAGCATCAGCAAGCGCGCCATTTTCGGCGATTACGGTTGCAGCATCTGCCTTCCCGAAACTCAGAGAGTGTCCAAGTTTTGATGTTGATGTACAGATGGAGCATGGTGTATCTTCCGGGTTGATTTTAAGCCAGATCTTCTCCCTGAAAAAGATATTATCAGTATAAACACCGGTTTTTGCCTGGCGTTCAAGTTTCATCCAGATGTCGCCGCCATTTTCAACTATTACTTCATTACTCATTTTAACAAGCTCTCTGCCTGTATGTTCAGCAACTGCTCCTGCAACTGCAGCCATGGGGCCTACACCGGCGGTTAAAGCGGCCCTGTACATTTCGAGAACAATGGCCGGAGCAGCGCCGGGAGGAGTAAGGGGGGTAAGGGAATATAAAAAATCTTGATGTTCTTTTATATGTTTTTCCAGTTCCGCCCTTGTTTTTTTCAAACTGTCGTATGCCTCTCCGGAAAGATCTTTTTCCGCCGTTATATAGAGATCGGTCGTATCAATTTTAACATTAAAACTGATGCCCCTGGTTCCTTCATATTCCCTGTAGAATCTTCTGCTATGATCCATTTATTTTTTTGAATATGGTATTGTAGGCAGAGGAATCTGGGGAACACCTATTGTGAAACCGTTTTCCACCCAGTCTTTCAGTACTGATGCGATTTTTCTCGCTTTTGAGTAACTTGATAATGGTGCCGTGGGGACGTTCCTTCCATTTATCTCAACGGAACCTGATTTCAGATCTGCGTAAGTAATCTCTTTGACAGATCTGGGATTTCCGTCAGGATAATCGATACCGTAATCTATTATCTGGGCCTTTATATCCCTGTCTGTAAGCCCGGTAAAAAAGGCAAGCTCCTCGTTTAATATCGGAATTGGAATGCCTATCCCCATCATTAGCGAACAGCCGTATCCTGTCAGTGACGCGCCTCTAATAAATTCGGTGTTCATCTCCTTCATGTTTCCGCAAACCGATAGTGTGCCTGCACCCTCGCTGACCATACCGTTTTCGTCTCTCATTGAGTCCGGGTCATGCTGTGTGCCATGCCAGGTAACAGCCCCCAGAGCGCCTGCGAGAAATATTTTTGTCCCTGTCCCTATGGTCCAGTAGTAGGGGTCATTGAGGAGGGGGCTTAGCTGGCCTGCGCTTGAATAGGTAATATTACCCATATCAGGTTTGAGAATCCCCATGTATGTATATTTTATCCTGTTGGAAAGATTAATAGCTACATTGTAGTTCTGGTAGCAGTTTCGCGGATTATAAAGGGTTGCGTTGCGCAGATCTTTTATTGTTATAGTTTTCTCAAAATCTTTCAGCGGGTAACAGTCCGTTCCGTAGCTCTTTGCCTTCAGCTTAACCTGCCTGCCGGCGATAAGATCTTCAATTACGTGTCCCCCTCCGTAGCTGAATGAACCGGGATAGACCATGTTCAGCGGGTCATCCTCCTTTACCTGTGTCGCCCCGAGGTAGCAGTCTACCGCCGCGATCCCGCCATAGGCTTCCACGTCATTGAGCCATACTTTTGATGCCCTGATTTTGGGCTTTGTATGCCCGAAGTTAAGAAATGCTCCTGATGAGCACATTACACCGAATGTCCCGGTTGTAACAACATCAACTTTTTCAAAGGCTTTTTTAACACCTTCATTTTTTACAATATCAGGCATCTCTTCAGCTGTTACAACTACAGCTTTCCCTTTTTTTATTTTATCATTTATCTCTTCGTAGCTTTTTTTTATTTCAACTGTGCTCATTGATGCCTCTTGATATGTTTATATGGAGTTTATTAATGGTACATGCGCGGTAACGGCAATATCTTCAAGTATTTTTTATTATTTATTTTCTGATTATCCTGTTATTAAAA
>DAIOFM010000106.1:0-5485 GCA_036745755.1 Spirochaetota bacterium
CTCTTTAGTGAATTCAGCTCTTTCTTTTCTAAACTGATTAAAGAAAAGATTATACAATGAAGCCCTGCCTGTTCTCACAAGCTCATGATGCAGTATCCATAGTGACGCAGGATCTTCCAAATATGGATCATACTCATCAAGAATCAATGCAGATGCTGATTCTTCAATTACATCGTCATTATTATCAGTAACACCAAAAGCCTTCATCCAGAACCGGATAGAGGAAACCATATTCTTTCCAACACCAAGCTCAACTACAGCTTTCTCTTCATCTTTGAAAGAATTCTTCTTTTCTAAGTTACTTATAAAATCAAATCCCTTTTTAAGCCAGAAAGTTCTGCAATGAAAAGTTTCATGCCCTGAAAAAGTGAGTTTTTCGTTCATTTTTTGCTTTATCTTAGTAGTTTTTATTTGAGACATAATTACCTCACAAATGTTGACATGTCAATTGAATAATCAAATATTGAAATATATATTTTGGTTTATATTCTTACGCATTTATAAACAATAACTGAGTTTTTTCTACCGCCCCCTCCCGATACATTTCATACCTCAAAAAACTCTCATGAGACCATTTTCACACACCTCCCGCCTTCCAATACCCGAACCCTTCCCGACCGCACCTTCGTCGCTGCTTCGTTTCAACGGGTATTCCTTCACCATTAAAATCCATGAAAATATCCGGGTATCGGACAGGCATTGTGGCTGACTAAAAAGAATCTATTCTGTTTATAATAGTGTCATTCCGGCCTTTAGAGCCGGAATCCATTGGCATATACCGTATATATGGTGTTAGAATGGATTCCCGCCTGCGCGGGAATGACTTTTAGGTCAGCCCCCTACACGGGGTTGCGGGGGCCGGTTACCTGTTCCCCTTCAGGTCAATGAAGCTCCGCACAACAAACTTCACTATACCCTTTATGTAAAAAGGCAGATAAATTGCTGTAATGAAAATCATAGTGGAATACTCCCTGTATTTATAAAGCTCTATAAATAATAACACCCAGGGTATGAGTATAATTACAGCCCGGGAATCATCCCTGTTCAAGACAGCAGCGAGGCTCCCGCTTTTCCACCCCTTCCATAGCCCGTAAACCGCGGCAGGGACAAGCAGAAAGAGAAACCTGTAATCCCCTTTGTATATCTTCAGGCATATTATACCGGTAAAGAAAAGCCCCATGACAAAATTAAAGGTAAGGCCCTCTGTGAGCCTCTTCTTTTCATCTCTCTGAGCCTCCAGTTTAGCCTGGACCTCCATTTTCTCTTTTTTTCTCACCGGCCTTTGCCCGGCAGAATAAACTCCGGTAAAATTCCCGATGTTCATAATACCCTCCACTCATCCTTAAAGCCTTAACTGGACCAGGCATGGAGATTGTCAGCTTTATCCCGACATCCTGCCCGATGCAGACAGGCGTTCATCGTGAACGCACCCGGTATTTGCCTGCGGCAAAACCGGAATGGCAGAGAAAGAACAACCCGCGTCCCGACATCTCCAACTCCCTGTTTTCAATTGATAATTTCCTTCCCGCTATCAGTGACATAGCTGGTTGAAATAATGCTGCTCTCGTAATGAAGCACAGAGCCGATCACCTCATCCCTGAAACAGATCATGTAGAGAAAATCACTCTCCCCTATGGGGTAAACCTTCAGGTCTGTATACCTTTCATACTCCGGCACCCCCATCTTATCCATGCACTTCGCGGTAAGGTCATCAATGATCTTCTCCATATCCTCAACCGTGGGTACACCCTTTCTGAATTCTATATTCCCCCTGCTCTCCATGCGAACCTCCATCTAAAATTTATCCCCGCGCGGCCGGCGTCTCAATTTACCGCCTCCATCTCTGTATAGTCCTGGTAACAGGTCCTGACAACACTCTCCTCAAAGCACAAAACCGTGCCCGCAATTTTCGTTTTATACATAACAAGATAAAGCATCCCTGACTCAGCAATGGGGAGCTCTTTGACCTTAAAATCCCTTTCACCTGTAAGGCCGTTTTCAAACATGTATGTCTCCTGCAGTTCATTGATAAGCCTCTCTATCCACTCTTCTATGGATATATCTGCCGGCATTTCTTTCATATCCCCTCCTGACAAAAATTAAACGTCATTTAATGCCTGTTCCTACGTTCCCCCTCATCTCCATCTTTTCATCTCCGCCCCCTCTTATTCTCCCCCATCCATGGGGGAGACGTCACGAAGTGACAGTGGGGCATCCCCCTCATCTCCTCATTGAATCTGCCCTATGAGATACCGGTATTGCCTGACAGCAAACCGGTATGACACACAAGAGATCTTTCCTCACATATAGATTAGCTTCCAGCTCTTCCTTCGGTCGCCCGCCGGAGTTTATCCCCGTGTTTGCCGCTCCAGCCTGCATGACACAGAAAAAGCCATCTCCCTATCCCCATCCTTTCATCTCCCTATCTCCATCCTTTCATCTCTCTATCTCCATCCTTACCATCCCCCTCATCTCCATCTTTTCATCCCCCTCATCTCCTCAAATTATACCACACAACATATGACATACAGTGACCTATACATATTTATAGTGCGGGTAAATAATAACAGACCTCGAAGAAATGTTCAGGCATCTGTTAACCTGAAGGGATTAAAGGATAGTTCCAGGGTTCACATCAAAGGGGGAATAAAAAAGAGTTTTTATTATTGTTGACGTTAAAATAATTATATTATGAAATAAGACAAATCAACGATATGGATATAAAAGAAAAAATAAATTACTGGATAGAGATCGCCCTTGACGACCTTGATTCAGCTGATATTATGCTTAAAAAAAAGAAATATCTGCAATCCGGATTTTACTGTCATCAATCCGTAGAAAAAATCCTGAAAGGATATTTCTGGTTCATAAAACAGGAAGACCCCCCTTTTACCCATAATCTGCTTAAACTTTCTAAAGAATCCGGTATAGATAATCTGATAGATGATACACAGAAAAAACTTTTAGATCTTTTAATGCCCCTGAATATAGAGGCAAGATATCCTGATGAAAAAATGAGAGTAATGAAAACACTCGATAATTCAAAAGCAGAAAGAATATATAAAGAAACAGAGGAGATTGTGACATGGATTCACAAATTAATAACGCAATAAACCGTTATGCTGAACTTGTTAAAAAAACACTCCCTGTTGATATGATAATCCTTTACGGATCGTATGCCAGGGGAACAGAACATAAAGACAGTGATATAGATATTGCTGTTGTAGTTGAAGACATAGATGAAGATCTTTTAGATGTAAGCGCCCGCCTTTATTCCCTCTGCAGAGAGGTAAATACTGATATCGAACCTAAGCTGATTGTCAGAAAAAACAACCGTAGCGGATTTCTTGAAAGTATTTTGAAATACGGAAAAGTAATTTATAAAAACTGAGAACTGTACTCATAGGGAAAGATGAAAGGATAGTACTTATGTTCTCTTCAAAGGGGGAATAAAAAATCTGAGGCTACAAATTCAAAAGCAGTTTTACAGAACATTTTCTGTATTTTGTTAAAGAATCTTTCCTGTGACAGGGATATAAAACATATCTCTATCTCCCATGTAATACCCATGTAAAGCCCATACAGAACCCATGGACAGTACTTACTGACAGGCAGGTGTATCATTGCCCGGCAACTCAGGAGTTAAAAGAATGATATAATCACTCGCCGTCAGAAATTGTCCGGATCATCTCCATCTCTTTTTTCAGAATGGAATTTACAAGCTTATCAACAGATATATTCTTTTTTAAAGCAGCTTTCAGATAAAACTCTTTGACAGACTTATCAAGATACACAGGGATTTCAATATTTTCAGGCTCTGTAAAAAACTTTCCTTTAACACCTTTAGAAAAATCATATTCTTTTTTCATATATCAACCCTTGTTGAGATAATAATCTCTGCTTTCTTTTTCAGTAGCTTTCCTTGCGGAAATGATACGTATAACTTCCTTTTTTTCAATATAAAGTCTATCAGTATGAACAACAACAAGAATTTTACCGGCAGGGATAAATCCTATTGTTATCCATCTGTCTTCCCGGGAAGAATGTTCATCATCATATATAGATAAAGCATCCCTATCCGTAAAAATCAGGATGGCCTCTTCAAATGATATGCCATGCTTCTTCTTATTAATAATATTTTTATTCGGATCCCATTCAAAAATCATATTAACACTCGTATATAAGTTTTATTATAAATACGCTCAAAAATTATTATCAATAAAATATTTTCTCTAAATACTAAAAAAGTATCGTTAAAAGATTAAACAATAATTTACTTGACACTATATAAAAGCACCGGTGTATAACTCTCCCTCAGAAGACGGGTATAATAAAAAATGGCAAAAGTTACTTTCAGATTCCCTGTTAAGTCTGTTCATGGACGCGTCGGCAATGTTATATATTACAGCGTTAATGGACACAACTATGCCCGCTCATACTCCATACCAGAAAACCCGCGAACAGAGGCACAGCAGGCAAACCGTGCATCATTTGCTGAAGCTGTTAAAGAGTGGCAGGCTCTCCCTGAAACAGTTAAAACGTTTTACAACCGCATGGCCGCGGGTAAACCTCTGAGCGGCTACAATATATTCATATCAATGAAGATGAAAAATATCTCTCCTTTATTATTAAGCAGTCAGATGGGGAAGGAATGCCTCATACCCTCTTCCTATACACAGGCGATCAACTCCGTTTTCCCTTCGGCAGGTACGTTTACAAGTTCCAGGTACATAATTATTGAATCAGAACATCCGGTTACGCCGTTAAAAAAACCGCCCGGGCTCTTAACCCTGGCTGCTTAACGAATTAAACAGAGACCGCTTATAACCCGCTAATTTTACAATACATTTATCATTTTTTGTCCATAGACACTCCCCTCAAGCAGACATACAAAACAGGGCTCTATTGCCTATGCTTTGCCTATACAGAGCCCATAGACTCCCTGCAGTCAGACATGGGGCTGCAGCCCCATGCTGTATTTTCTCCGGCATGTGCGGGCAGGCCGGTGAGTCTGTCTCAACATCCCCCTCATCTCCTAATTGATTCCGCCGTATGAGATGCCGGCATTGCTCTGCCGCTCCAGCCGGCATGACAGCAAAAGCCATCCCCCTATCCCCATCTTTTCATCTCCCTATCTCCATCCTTTCATCCCCCTCATCTCCTATCTTTTATCCCCCTCATCTCCTAATTGATTCCGCCGTATGAGATGCCGGCATTGCTCTGCCGCTCCAGCCGGCATGACAGCAAAAACCATCCCCCCATCCCCATCCCGGTTGGTGAGCAAAGCCGAACCACATCCCCCTCATCTCCTATCTTTTATCTCCCTATCTCCATCCTTTCATCTCCCTCATCTCCTAATTGATTCCGCCGTATGAGATGCCGGCATTGCGCTGCCGCTCCAGCCGGCATGACAGCAAAAACCATCCCCCCATCCCCATCCTTTAATCCCCCTCATCCCCTAAAAAAAAGTTCTTTCCCGGGCATA
>DAIOFM010000106.1:5585-11540 GCA_036745755.1 Spirochaetota bacterium
ATCCCCATCCTTTAATCCCCCTCATCCCCTAAAAAAAAGTTCTTTCCCGGGCATAAAAATTTCAATATATTCTATTATATATCGCGATTGAACAGCAGGGGAGCCATACAGATGAAGAAAAAAAATGAGCATAAATATTCAACAGAAGGCCTCAGAAGAACCATGTTTATCTATTTCACAATAGCTCTCTTTATCTCGGTTTCATCCCTGGCTTTTTTAATATCCGCTACACTGATGAACCATCTCAAACAGGCGGAGAACAAAGATATCGTTTATCATGCCGATACAACGGCAATGGCAATCTCGGAATGGAGCAGAAGGGCAAAAGACCTGGCAAGGCAGATTACAAGCAGAACAAGGATACGGCAGGAGCTTGTTAAATACAACGAGGGTAAAATCTCCCTTAACCAGCTGAAAAAATTTACCGAGCCGAAACTTCGTGATGCAATGAACCTGTCGGATGAGATCAAGGCCATAATCAGGCTTGGCAGAAACAGAAAAACAGTCGCAATCTGCGGCAGGCCTGA
This sequence comes from Spirochaetota bacterium, assembly GCA_036745755.1. GTDB lineage: Bacteria > Spirochaetota > UBA4802 > UBA4802 > UBA5550 > UBA5550. Next base: position 6,113 of record DAIOFM010000106.1, read on the forward strand.
ACTGACTTCCGTAATCAAGGATAAAACAGACCCGTACCTTTCGGATAAAACTCTTATCTCTTCCCCTTTCATGCTGAAGGAACATCTTTACGTTGTAGTTACAGCACCCATAATTCATAAAGGGTCAGGTTTCCAGGGAACCGATCTGGTTATAATCGATACATGCTTTTTGAATGATATAATAAAAAGCAGAACAGAATCGGACGAAAACCGTTTAATATTCGCAGGTTTTATGGACCGTGAAACAGGTGTGAATATTTTTTCCGGTACTAACGGAAACACAGATATTCCTCCAGGCCTGGCTTTCTCTCTTGAAAGGGCGATTAAAAACGAAAAGGGGTTTGAGTCATATAACGGCATTGCCATGGCTTTCACCCCCATTGATGACAGCGAATGGGGTTTAGCTGTTACCCAGAATACAAATGAACTGTATGCTCCCCTTTATGAAAAGCTATGGTACATAGCAATAATCTCCCTGGTTGTTTTTGCCGTTGTACTTGCAGGTTTTGTCCTGATAATGAAACCACTTGCAGGCAGGATGCTTCTTCACTCCGGTGAGCTTGAGGAGGAGATAAAAAAGAAAACCATAATTCTTGAAAATGAAATCGCAGAAAGAATAAAGACTCAGGAGGAGAAGGAGAAGGTTATAACTGAACTTAAAAAAGCGATGGAAGAAATAAAGACCCTGAACGGGCTCCTCCCCATCTGCTCATACTGCAAAAAGATCAGGGATGATACAGGGTACTGGAACCAGCTGGAGGTTTACATTAAGCAACACTCGGACGCTGATTTCAGTCACAGCATCTGCCCCGATTGCACAAGGGAACATTTCCCTGAGATATATGATAAGATAAAAGATAAAGGATAAAGAGGGGCAGGAGGAGTGAACTGCTGCGGGGCAGTAAACAGGTTTTGTTAAAACAAAAATTGCTTAATCCCCGAATATATCATTAAGAAACTCATTCTGTTTTAAAGATTTCTGCCACTCTCTGTGCCGTTTAACAGACTCAACTCTTCTGCTTCTTGGAATATTAAGAAAACGTGCAGTTTCAACAGGGCCTAATTCCCTCATTAAAACTTCTATTCCTTTTTCCAGGATCTCTTCTTCATTCATGTATTTTAACGCTTTCATTTTAAATTCTCCATTTCACAAAAAGTCACCGGGTTAATACACAAAATTTTAATATCAGATCTTCCGCATTTACCTAACAATTTATCATCACAGGATATAAAAATCGACCCATAATATTCAGAAAAAGCAATATGAGCTGCATCAGCGATACCGAACCTTTTAAAAATCAATTCTTCAGTTCTTTCCTTTATTGCACTAAACTCCATTCTGCTTTCATTACCATAATCTTCCAAAAGACGAAGCAGTTCTTTCTTTTCAAACTCGTCTGCTATTGCCGTTATCTCCTTCAGATGAACAGGTGATTTCATCAATTGATATTTATTTGCTCTCACTCCTGTGAGTATCAGATTTACGGCATCAGTCTCAAGGCTGATCCGGGCATAATCCTGATTATCAAATGGTCTGCACAAAGAACAGACATCAAGATAGATTTTATTCATATATGGCTTCCAATAATTATTTCTTTTTATTATAAATACAAACGTTAAATTCAACTCTTTTTTAAAAATAAAAAAGACAGAACACCTCGTATTCCGCTCCTGCATATATAGACAGGTCAGAATCTATACCGCCCCTAAAGATTTCTCACCCGAAAAATTGACAGGGATTCAAAACGACAATTCACAGAATCAAATCTGGGTTAAGAATCCCCAAATCTTTTACCCCCCTCATCCCCCTCCTTTCTGCCCTTACTAAACCCGACATTCAGATTCCCGCTGGAGTTTATCCCCGTGCAGATGAAGACCTGAATGACCCAAAAAAACCATCCCCCTCATCCCCATCCCGGTTGGTGAGCAAAGCCGAACCACATCCCCCTCATCCCCATCCTTTCTGCCTTTACTAAACCCGACATTCAGATTGCCGCCTACCCGGGCATGACAGCAAAAGCCATTCCCCTATCCCCGCCCCCTCTTATTCTCCCCCATCCATGGGGGAGACGTCACGAAGTGACAGTGGGGCCATCCCCCTCATCTCCTCCCCAAAAAGTATTGCATTTAAATTATCATAAAGATAAAATGCACCATCACGAAAACCGGAGCTCCTGCCATGAAAAATATCATCAATAAAAAAATAACCATATTTTCAGCAATTACACTATTCATCATCTTACTCACTGTTTCATGCAGCACTGCTGTTAAGAGGGCCGCACCCCTGGAGAAGGATGACCTTACAATCAGCTACAAAAACGGGGAGTTCTCCCTTTTATCAACTCCATACAGAAAGTTCACTAATATTGCAGGTAACACCGGCATATGGGAGGATGATAACAGATTCCACTACACCTGGAACGAAGGTCAGGCGGGATTCATAACAGTACCGGGACTGATGAGTCCCCAGCTTGCAATGATTACCCTGAGTGAAAACTTCACAACACCCAGGGGTATAAAAAAGGGCTCCACCACAGATGAACTTCTTAACGCATATCCGGAAAATTTCAGTACATCCAGGGGGGGCAACGGCACCTGGTATGAATACAGGTGGACTATAAAAGACAGGCCCGGTTTAACAGGGGACAATACCTACAGGCTCTCATTCTTTGTTGAAAAGGGGGTTGTCGATTCAGTGATGTTAAGGCTTGAAAGCAAAGAGGCAGATGAAATCCCGGTTGGGTGATGTAATAATCGGTCATACTAAAGCAGGGGGCTGCAGCCCCTTGCTGTTATCTCTCTAATTCCGGCATGTCATTGCGAGGAGCCCTTCGACAAGCTCAGGATAAACTTAAGTGACGAAGAAATCTGTACCGGCGAGATAGTTTTTAATTTAATTTGTAATAACTTCATAAAATTATTAAGATAAAAAACAGATCACCACGTCGGCCTTCTGCCTCCTCGTGATGACATACTATGTTTATATGATATTCCATGCTTTCTTTTATTCAACCTGTTATTCCCCTATCCTTGATGACTTTACTCAGGATGAGTACGTTTCGACGCGCGACACGATGTCGCAAAAAGCGTCGAAGGAAGGGGTGCCCGAAGGGCGGGGTGAGGTCTGCGTCATGAAATGACAGGACGGCTTACGTATATCCTTTATCCCTGCTCCTTACAACCGCTTCACCCATGCCGGGTCTTTTGTGCCGCATATAATCTCAACCTCTATACCGCGGGAGATGATCTTTTTCGCGGTTTTATAAAAACCTCTGTCTTCACTTATTATAATAATTTTACCGGCAGGTTTCTCTCTTTTTTCAAGGACCTCATCTATCATATCCCTGATCTTCATGTCAGCGGAATTTTTTGATATCTCCCCTGTGCAGCTGAGGGCCCAGCCTCTGTCAACAAGGGGCTTCTTTCGCGCCTCTTTTATCTTTGAATAGACCACGTGCATTTCAACATCTCCGCCGGTTTTACCGATACGTTCCATTATCCTGTCAAGGTTATGTATTGAAACGTTTTCGATGTCCCAGAAGACATAGGTCATGCGGGCCGGCACCTGAAGGATATAACGCACCATTCTATACCGCCGCGGCCCAGTGAATCACCGCCCCGGTCTGAAAAGTCCTCCCTGAATCCGAGGCTTTCAAAAAACTTTTTATAGATCCCGGGCTCCCTTATTATATGAAGCCTGCCGTCAGGTGTGCGCCCGTCAAGGTCAAGGTCGTCACGCTTAAGGGGCACAGAGATCAGAAGCCTTCCATCTTCATTAAGGCTCTCCCTTATTGTACGGGCCGCCTTTTCAAGTGATTCATCAGGTATATGCATCAGCACTGCAGAGCAGAGCACGCAGTCAAACTTACGGTCAAACCATGGAATGTCGGAGGGGAGATATCCTGTGACTATACGACCCTGCAGTCCGGGATAACTTCTAATCGCCTCTTCAAGCATTTCAGGCGACGGGTCGACTCCGTATACATCATACCCCATGGAGCTGAGAAGCGCCATGTCACGGCCCGACCCGCACCCGATGTCAAGCACTGACGAGCCGGCGGGAAAGACCCGCTCAAACCATCGGTCTATCCCCTTCTCCCCTGCCGAGTTATATCTTACGGCCAGTTCAGCGGCGTGAGCTGAATAGTATTCAGCGGTTTTTCTGTCCATAAAAGACCTACTTGATTTTTCTCTGCCTTTTATAATATTCAGACAGCGCGTTCATGCTGAGTATCCCCTTATCAACAAGATCATCAACAAGGGAATTAAGTTCACTGTCAATATCTCCCGGCACGACCCTTATTGTGCTGTCCCAGTTTTTATATATCCCCAGGCATTCACTCCTGATCCGTGTATGCAGTGAATCATTTATACCCGCCTTTTCAATGAAAGACAATACTCCAAGATCCACCAGTTTCGCCCTGTCTGCAAAACCGAGATACCTGATCTCACCGGGGGCAACCCCCTTCTTCTTTAAAACTTCAATAAACAGGGCCTTCACTACCCTTTTTGCCTTTTCGGGCTCCCCTTTTGTTATCCTCTGGAGATAACGGGCAAGCGTATTCAATAATACTTCCTGGTCCTTTTCAATACCGGACTTTCTCAATGTTTCCATAAAGTGCTGCTTCTTCTTTTTATTTATTTTTTTTGCAGCAGGAGCGCTGCTTCCTCTTCATGCAGCCGGAATAAACGTCTTTCGCACCCTCAACAGGAGCACCTCTACGGGCCGCAACACATAAGTAGTGTCCGGAATCAGAATTAAGAGTTAAAAAAATTTCCGGCCCCGGGCCCTGTTCAGATGCAGTCCCGGTCTGTCAGGTCTATGACCACGTCATACCCCGAGTCACTGCCGTTACATTTAAAAATAACGCCCTCACAATCAACTGTAATATCAGACCTGCTGCCGGGGATTGTTATAGAGAAAAGCACCTTTTCTCCGGGAATCATCTCCACTTCAGTACGGCAGAGGAGACCTGTTTCACTTATATTTATACCCTGCGCGGATATAACCTCCCCGTTTCCGGCCTTCATCTCAAAAACCTGTGTCATGGGAAAACGTTCACACCTTCGTTTCTCTTCACTCATACCAGTACCTGTATATACATAGTGTTCCGGATACGGCAGGACAGTGATTTATTTTCATATTTCCATAGTAAAATCCATAACTTTTTTTACATTAAAGTGAAAAGTCAGGGAATTATTTTAGAAGGTCACCGGTTTAACCTCTCTTTTACTCTGTAGTACCGGGATTCTCTTTGCGGCATAACACACCATAACGCTCCCCGGGCAAGGGCCTGTTAGGCAGCCGATCATCGCATTAGGGGCTTACTTCCAGCTATGTTTATTCTTCCGGCCCCCAGCCGATTAACCTGCCGTGCTGAATAAACTTATTCCGGCTTCCTGCTTCGACGTCGCTCAGCACATCGCC
>DAIOFM010000107.1:0-11538 GCA_036745755.1 Spirochaetota bacterium
GTTTTATAAAAAAGGTATTTATACTCTTTTGATATTTATTGTTTCATGTATAAATATTGATTATGAGTATTATTATCCTGCTGAAGAGCTCCCATCCTTTTTGGAAACAGAGCCTGTTGTAAATGGCGGGGACGCTGCAGATGACTGTGCTATATGGATAAATGATGCAGATATTACATTAAGTCGAATTATAGCCACTGACAAGAAAGGGGGACTTGTTGTATATGATTTGAGTGGTAAAATAACCGCATATATTAATGACGGCCTGTTGAATAATGTCGACTTAAGATATGATTTTAACCTTGGGGGGAGTTCTGTCTGTATTATAGCTGCAAGTAATCGCTCCAACAACACTATTTCAATTTACAAAATGAATGAGGTATTGCTGATACCGGAAGATATATCCAATAGAGATATTTTTACTGATTTTTCAGATGCTTACGGCATTTGTATGTATAAAAGCAGCATCTCAGGTCTATTATATGTTTTTGTTACTGATCATTCCGGGCAGATTGAACAGTGGCGACTCTTTGATGCGGGTAATGGCAGGATTGATGCTGAATTCGAAAGAACGGTTAAAGTAAACTCAACAGCTGAGGGGTGTGTTGCTTTTGATGAAAAGAATTTACTTTTTGTAGCTGAGGAGCATGGCGGTATCTGGATGTTTGATGCAGAACCGACCGGTAGTATGATCGGCGAGAAGGTTATTAATATAAGCAGTAAAAATTATTATCTGACTCCCGAGATTGAAGGGCTGACAATAATCAGGTTGCCGGGGGATAGGAATTATCTTGTTGCTTCTGTTCAGGGGAACGATAGTTTCGCAATATTTCATATCCAGGATGGCCTGGCCTGGAAGGGGAGTTTCAGGTTGTCGGCTAATAAAGCAAAAGGTATAGACAGGGTAACCCATACAGATGGAATAGATGCATACAGCGGAATACTGGGACATGAATATCCTGAAGGGATTTTTATTGCCCAGGATGATGACAACACCCCTTCAGGATTAAATCAGAATTTTAAATTTTTACCTCTGGAAAAGATAATAGCTAAATTCGGCTTATAATATTTATTAAATTTTTTGAAACCGGCAATTCCCCTTACCTCACAAACTCCTCCGGGTCAAGGGCCTTGTTTCCCCTCCTGACCTCGAAATGAAGATGCGGCCCTGTTGATCTCCCGGTACTCCCTACTTTGCCTATAAGTTGACCTTTCGAGACCCTGTCCCCCTTCCTGGCGATAATTTTTGAAAGGTGGCCGTAATATGTTGCAAGATCATCTGCGTGCTGTATAATTATGAGGTTTCCGTAACCGCTTCTGACAAATTCAGCCCTTATAACTTTCCCGTCCGCTGAGGCATAAACGGGTGTCCCCTTCGGAGCAGCGATATCTATCCCTTTATGGAATGAATACCCTCTTTTTGAGATAGGATCAATCCTCTTGCCGAACCTGCTTGAAATCCTTCCATCTGCCGGCATGATCATTCCCCAGTCGGTCTTTCCGCTTTCCCTGTTCTTCTCTTTCGGTATGTCATCGGCCAGGTATCCCCCGAAGACCCATCCTTCATCCCCGTTCGGTTTCCGCACTAAAAGCCAGGGTGACTTTATGCCTCCGTATTCATCCACCCTGTCAGACTGATAAACAATTTCAACTTTTTCACGGAATTTAAGCTTGCCGATTATCTGGCTCTTTCCATTGTCCTCGGACCTCATGTTCAGAGAACCTGTTGTAACGTAACCGTAAATCTTCGGAGGAATAACACCGCTGTAGTGGACATGGTCGGTTTCTTTAATCCCTGTTATATCACCTGTTTCTACAGGAGTTGATACATTTACACCCGGGGTTTTAATTGTGCAGTTCATGTCATCGCGAAATGCGCCAAGTTCGTCAAGTATGGCGTCCCTGTTCTGTATATCTTTTTCATGCTGCCTGTCGACCGCATCCTTATGTTTACCGTAATACCTGTTCTCCGCAAGAACTCCTGAAGTAAGTGCAATCGCTACTGTGATAATAACCGCTATAGTTCTTTTCATGCCCCCTCCTGCAGAAATGCTTTTAAATAAAAAAGGGGTTAAAATATCCCCTCTTATTTTTATCGGCAGTGAGTATCTGTTTATTGAGGGGATGAGGGGGATGTGGTTCGGCTTCGCTCACCAACCGGCATGGGGATAGGGGGATGTGAAGCCTGAATTTATTTATGTTGCTTAAATAAAATGTTTTAATTTGACAAATATAGCTGCATCTGTATCATAATGAGGAAGAGAATGAAGTCTGTAACCGGTTAAAATGCCATGGGATTATCAAAGAGATATCTGAATACCAACACTGAACCTGCCCCTTTTTCTGCTGAAAAGCTGGCAGATGCAATCAGGGAGAAACTTCCTGCAGTTTTATTCGCCTGTATTTTCGGCTCATCTGCTGAAACATTCGTGGTTAAACCATACAGCGATCTTGATATAGCCCTCTATCTTTCAGAGAAGCCGTCACTCTCTTTTTTCAGTACTTTACAGGAGATATGTGAAGAAATTGTGGGCCCTGTGCGGGTAGACGCGGGGATACTGAATAATACTGAGCCTGTTTACCGCTTTGAAGCAATAAAGGGGCATCTCCTTTTTACCAGGGATCTGGAAACATGGCTGAAATTTTTTTCAGTAACCTGCAGGGAGTACGAAACGCAGATGTTCCATTATGAGAAGCAGAGGCGTTACAGGCTCGAGGCTGAAAGATGAAATATAACGGAGTAATACAGAGAAAACTCGCCCTTCTGGATGACCAGATCCAGAAGCTCCGCAGGCATACAAAAGGCCTCTCTTTCGTGGAGTTTGAGAATGACTGGGTCATCCGCTCCATGAGCGAAAGGGCCCTCCAGGTCTGTTCTGAAATTATGATCGACATTGCAGAGCGGGTAATAGCTCTGGAAAACGCAGGGCCTGCAGCAGGGGCCGGTGAGGCCATGGAAAAACTTCAGGTTTTAGGTGTCATCTCTTCTGCTGAACCTTACAGATCTATGGTCCGCCTGAGAAATCTCATTGTCCATGAATATGAACAGATCGATCCGGGAATTCTTTATGATATTATTATCAACCGGCTGGATGATTTTCTGAAATTCAGGGATGAGATAGACAGGGCAGTTTAATTTTTTATAATAGACTTGTTGCAAATCTAATATTTAAAATGGGGTAAAAGGGGCGGAGCCCCTTAAAAAGCCCCCCGCAGGGGCTTCCCTGCGAGTGCAAAACGGAGTTTTGCAACAAGTCTAATGAAATTATTAAAAGAATAGATATTTAAATAATCAGTACTGATAATTATTTACTCGAGTTAGGCAAAATTTTTATAATAACTGATGTGTATTTTATTATAAATAATCCTTCTGATTGTCACCCCGGTTTTGCAAGTCAAATACCGGGGTCTCATACATGAGATTCATGAACTCATACTATGAGATGCCGGTATTTTTTTACAAAAAACCGGCATGACAGAGACCATATAATTGGTGTAAATAATTATTTAACTGCTATTACCGGTCGATTTCAAAAGGTGAAACTGATGATTCAGGCAATTAAAAGAAAAATTTTTCCCGGCAGGGAACATTTCCTGGACTCGTATGCGGGTGAACTGAATTATCAGAGCAGCCTTGTTGTTGTTCCCGCGGCTTTTATATGCCTCTTTGTATGGCTCGGATATATTGTTCCTGACGGTACTATTTATCCGGACAGGCCTGTTATAATAATACTCAGGTACGGACTTTCGGTTGTTTCTTTTATTATTCTTGTGCTGCAGTTTATCCCCTTATTTAAAAAAAACAGCATGTATCTCCTTGCGGCCCTGGGATTTTATCTTGAAGTCGCAACAGGGGTGATTACAGGCGTGACAGGGGCAGACCCGGTATATGTTGCAGGTTATTTCTTTGTGCTCATTCTTATTATTGTTGCACCTATCAGGAGGGAGTTGCTCTGGCTTATGACAGCTTCGTCCGTTGCTTCGTTTACGGCAGGGGGGCTTCTTCATGGCATGGCTTTTGTTACCTACAGGCAGAAGTATACCCTTCAGGATTTGATTTCTGTTGTTGTATTCAGCGCGGTCTTCGTTTACGTTCTTGACAGGATGAGGTTCGTAAGCTGGCAGAAATCGAGTGAACTGAAAAAGAACAGGGAGGAGATTGAAAAAGAAAAGGGGAGGAAGGATGAGATATTTGAGGAGGCCAGAAACCTGATAGTGCAGGTCACGGAAACGACAGATTTTCTTTCCAGGTTTTCCGGTGAAATAGCCTCCTCAGTTGATGAACAGTCGCCGATAGTATCCGGGACGCTGACATCTTCCTCCAATGTAATTGAATCTTTTGAAATGATCAGTGAGAGTACAAGGGGACAGATCGATTTTAATGAACGTGGCGTGGTGCTGATAAACAAACTGAAGGAGGAGTTTGACGAGACCCTCTCCTCAAGCGATTCAGTGAAAAGCGATGCCGAATCAATCGGTACCCTTACCGGGAAATGCAAAGGGAAGCTGGATAATGCTTCAATAACGATAAATGCCCTCAAAGACGAATCATCAAAAATTGCCGAAATTTCCGGCACAATAAATGATATAGCTGACATGACGGCTCTTCTTTCTCTCAACGCTTCAATAGAATCCGCCAGGGCAGGAGAACACGGGCGCGGTTTTGCCGTTGTAGCGGGAGAGATATCAAAGCTTGCCGATGACAGTATGAAATCGGCAAAGGCTATAAATGATATTATCAGGATGTCTGTAATGAGAATCATAGAGGCGTCTGATCAGATTGAAGAGACATCGGAAATACTGGATGATGTAATAAAGATACTTATTGAGAACCGTAAATTTCTTGATAAACTGACTGATATGATACAGATGATGAGCAGAAGCTTCATGGACCTGATGGAATATTTCAATATGTCTGTTAAGTATACGGGTATGATTGATGAACTCACTGAAAAGAACAGGGGGGAAATTGAGACATACCGCGGCCTGATTAACAGTATCAGTAAATTTTATTCTGAACTAAATGTGATGTCTGATGAGCTTAAGAAAACGGCATCAAATGTTACGGAGGGGATATACAGGCTTGAAGAGATTCTGGGGCGCGAATAGGAGTTAATGCCTTTTTCTGCTTTCTTTAGATGCGATCAGTTCAATTCCAATTATAGTTACATCATCTTCAAAGGTCGCACCTCCTCTGAATGCAAGGCCTTCGTTAAAAATATTTTTTACAAATTCATTTATATTCCTGAGGGAATGCCTGAGAAGGGTGTCGGCAATTACAGCTTCAAAGGGCATGCCGTTTTTATTTTCCGCTTCTGTCAGCCCATCCGTGAAAAGGAGTATCTTGTCTCCCTCCTGCAGCTGAATTTTTTTTGTTTCAAATGCCGGTTTTTTCTTTGCCCCTATGATATATCCATCGGCTTTCAGTATCTCCACTGAATTACTCCTTATCAGGTATGGGAAACAGTGTCCGCCCCGGGCATATGAAAGCATTTTTCTGGAAGGGTCATAGATACAGTAGAAGGCAGTGGTGAGAAATCCCCCCGATTTTTCGTACAGGTGACTGTTTATGTAACTGAGCATTTCTGAAGGATTTTCCCTCCGTTCCCCTGAAGTGGATATAAGAATTTTCAGCATGCTTGTTATGAGTGCTGATGGAACCCCGTGTCCTGTAACATCTGAAATAAAGAAACCTATTTTTTTCGGGGATGTCATAATAAGGTAGTCGAAGAAATCCCCGCCAATTTCACCGAGGGGTTTGTACAGTGAGGCGATCTGCAGCCCGCTGAATACAGGCGGAAGGCCCGGAATTATGTTTTTCTGAATTTTCTTTGAAAGTTCAAGTTCAACCTTCATCTTGTTGTAGCTGCTGTTAAGTTTTTTTTGCTTTTTAATAAGCGCAGAGAGTGTTGCGCTCCTTGCTGATTCATAACCGATTGTAAGAAGAGACACAATGATATATGAAAAGGCGAATCTGGTTATGGGAAAACCTGAATAAAAGTATATTTCAGTGTAAAATCGTGACAGATACATTATTGATACTGCGGAAAGAAGAAAAACGCCGTTCCATATGATTCCTTCTGCAATACCGAACATGAAGAATGTTCCCAGGGGGAATATGAATGACCAGAAGGCAAGCCCCCCCTGTTCACCACCGGTATATATGTTATAAATCAGCAATACTGCCGTGAAAAAGGCCGCTATCCGGTATATCCGCTTACCCTCTCTGAAAAACCTGAGCATTATAAAGATGATAAGGGTCACAACAGCTGTGACTGCATTAAACAGGGCTGTTGTATATGAGGAGATGATGTAGTGATATATTGATATGGGGATAAAAACTATTGCTGCTATGATGAATGCAAGGACCGCTATTCGTCTTTTTTCCCTTTCATCGGGTGCGATTCCCTGGTAATTGAAATAATCAAATATTCTTATTAACCGTTTTTTTGAAAGGATATTTTTTTTCAGATTTTTAATGTGCATAGAGTTACCTGAACGTCCTTCCCTCTACGGGGAAAATATCGCAACTATGATATAATTATACGATAAACGGTAAAAACTGACCAGAAAATAAATTTATTGTTCTGTAATAAATTTTCAGTATTTATTTCCTGACTTTTTATAAAAAATGCATTATATACCCCGCCGCCGAAGGCGGCGGGGTATATAATTTTTACTTTTTGCAATAAAATATATGTTTGGGAATTATTACTGAATAATTTTAAGGTTTTACAGGTGATATCGGTTTTGATATTATTCTGAAGGTGTGTTTTATAATGAGGGTTCATGCAACGGTTTAAATTTTCTGATCTGAAACAATTTAAAGGGTAAATAGTGCCGTTAATCAAAAAAAATTATTGAAAAACGGCATGGGTCGTAATGATTGATTTTATGATTTATGGAGAGTTAGGTTTATGATTAAGGTTTTTAAATTCGGAGGCGCTTCTGTCAAGGATGCGGATTCTGTTAAAAATGTTTTCAAAGTCCTGGATATATACAGGGAAGAAAAAATCGCTGTTGTCATCTCGGCGATGGGGAAAACAACAAATGCGCTGGAAAGGCTTTTGCATGCCTACTATTACGGGACGGACTCGCTTGAGGAGGAGTTTGAGACCCTGTATAATTACCATTTCCGTATAGTTGAGGAGCTTTTTGTTGAAACAGATCATGAAATATACGGCGATATTGAGGAAATATTCCAGTCTTTGAAAACCCGTATCAGCAGTCCTCATTCCGATAACTATGATTATGAGTATGATCAGATAGTTTCCATTGGCGAGATAATATCCACAAAGATTGTAAGCGCGTACCTTAATATGGCAGGTATGGAAAATATATGGGTGGATGCCCGTGCCATAATAAGAACTGATAATACCTATCGTGACGCCAGGGTGGACTGGGACAAGACAGATGAACTTGTAAAGGACTCTATGCCGTTCCACAGGGAGAGGGTGTATATAACCCAGGGGTTTATCGGGGCTACATCGGAGAATATCTCAACGACTCTGGGGCGGGAGGGCTCTGATTTTTCCGCGGCAATACTGGCCTGGTGCCTCGATGCGGAAAAAGTGGCGATCTGGAAGGATGTTCCCGGTGTGCTTAACGCTGACCCGAAGTATTTTGATAACACGATAAAACTGGATCAGCTTTCATATCATGATGCCATTGAGCTTGCATATTACGGAGCCAGCGTAATACATCCTAAAACGATCAAGCCTCTTCAGAATAAGAAAATTCCCCTGTGGGTGAAGTCCTTTGTTGAACCTAAAGAGAAAGGGACTGTTATACAGAGCGACAGGGAGGGGCTTGCTGTGCCGTCATTCATTTTTAAAATGAACCAGGCCCTTGTGACAATAGCCGCCAGGGATTTTTCCTTTATCGCTGAGCAGAACCTGAGGGATATATTCCATGAACTTTCACGACTCAGGATTAAGATTAATCTTATGCAGAACACGGCCCTCAGCTTTTCTGTTTGCGCCGACTGGGACGAGAGGAAAATCCCTGAGCTCATGAAAGCCCTTGGTGATGAATTTATGATTAAATATAACAGGGGACTCGAACTTGTTACTATCCGTCATTACGACCAGGAGACCATTGAAAGGGTAACTGTAAACAAGGAGATACTGCTTGAAGAAAAATCCCGTTATACAGTGCAGATGGTAATGCGGGACCTGGATTGCATAATTGAATAAATATTTGCAGGTTTTTTGCCGCCATTGCGTGATGTGACCTGATGAATATAAAAGAGTTTTAAATAAGTCGCCCTGTATTATAGTATTTTACGAAATGCTCAGGTCTCTGTCACTCCATGCCGGAATCTTGAGGTAAAGAACATTTATCCTGTTTTCAGTAACAAAGATCTGTCATTAAGATTCCGGTATTACCCAATGGGTAAACCGGAATGACAAATAGTGTACTAATTCAATCGTAAACCTCCAAGGTAAAGAATACTCCCCATTATCGCTGATTATTACCGGGACGCCAACTTCTCTCCATTAATCAATAAATATGTCCGTGCTTACCCCTGTTGTCAGACGCTCCTCATCTGCCAATATGACAGACAGCATCTCCACAGCCGGGAGTTCGTATCTGAAGAAATATTTCATTGTATGGATTTTTGAACTGTAAAAGTTTTCAAAGAACGGTTCTTCAGTGGATTTGAGTCCCCTGACGGCCGTAACTCCCTGAAGCAGCCATTGCCATGCGATTGCGATTGTACCTGTCATTTCAAGGTAGAGCGTAGCGTCAGACAAAAATTCCTCTGTTTTTCCCTGCGATGCTATCGCGAAAAGCTGACCGGATGTCTTTATATATGTTTCTATTGCTGAGGAAAGCTTATCCGCGTAAGTTGAGAGTTCACTGTACTGCCCGGCCTCTTTGATAGTTGTTTTGATTTCTGTCATGAAAAGCTGCAGCGCTTTCCCTTTTTTCATCAAGGCTTTTCTTCCCAGGATATCCTGACCCTGGATACCAGTTGTGCCTTCATGGATCGGATGTATCCTCATGTCCCTGTAGTACAGTTCAAGGTTAAAATCCTCGCAGTAGCCGTATCCTCCCAGTATCTGGATTCCCGCGCTTGTTGAAAGTATTCCTTTTTCAGAGGGGTATGATTTAACTATTGGAGTGAGAAACTCGGTCAGCAGATCGTACTTTTCCCTCTCTTCGGGATCGCAGATGTTCAGCATGTCCAGGTAGTATGAAGCCTGTAAGGCGAGTGAAAGGGAGCCTTCACTTACTGCCTTCTGGTAAAGAAGCATTCTTTTTATGTCGGGATGGTTTATTAATTCGCACTGGGGGGATTCAGGATCTTTGCTGCTTAGCGGTCTCCCCTGTTTTCTTTCATCAGCGTATTTAAGAGAGTCGTAATATGCTGCCGAGGCGATACCTGTTGCGCCGATACCGACGTTTATCCTCTCCTCATTCATCATCCGGAACATGTAGGCAAGCCCCTGGTTCTCCTCCCCTACGAGCCATCCGCGGCAGTCCCCGTTTTCCCCTATATGGAGCTGTGTTATGGGTGAGCCCCTGTATCCCAGTTTATGTTCTATCCCGCCGCAGAACAGGTCATTGGGCTCAAGGCCGCCCTTTCCGTCTCCCCTGAGTTTGGGGACGACGAAAAGCGAGATCCCTTTTACTCCCGCTGGCGCCCCTTCAATTTTTGCGAGCATAAGGTGAACCACGTTATCCACAGCATTGTGCGTTCCTGCTGAAATAAATATTTTCTGGCCCTTTATTTTAAAGTATCCCTCATCTGTTCTTGCTGCCCTTGTTTTTACATCTGACAGTGAACTGCCCGCTTCCGGCTCGGTGAGGGCCATGGTCCCCTGCCACTCCCCCGAAAACATCTTCGGGAGGTAGTACCCTTTCATTTCATCTGAACCGAAATTGAGTATAAGGTTTGCCGCGCCCGATGTGAGACCCGGATAAACGCTGAGAGAATAATTTGCCGCTGAAAACATATAGTTGCACGCAGCGACTGCTGTACGGGGAAGCTGCTGCCCTCCTGCTTCAAAGGGGAAAGGGGCCGCAATAAAACCGATCTCCCCGCATTTCAGTATAAATTCTTTTACTGCAGGATTGACGTATACCTCACCGTCTTTATATTCGGGAGGATTTTTGTCCATTTCCCGGAGGTATGGCCGCATCATTCTTTCTGACATAACATACGCGGTTCTCAGAATCATATCAAGAGTCTCTTTGTTGAATTCTCCGAAGTATTCATGCTGTGACAGCCTGTCTGTTCCTAATACTTCATAGAGAAGAAAGTTAAGGTTCTGTCTGCTTATAAATTTTTCATCCATATAATTCCCCCCATGAGATGCATCTTTCTTTTTGAAACGATATAATATACTTTATGAAAAAAATTAAATTCTTTTTTAAGGAATTTAAAAAAATACGACACAGATGCACACTAATGTCAGGGATAAACACAGATTTGGATGCTGTGTCAGATTTGTGATTATCTGTGTTCATCTGTGCTGAATTATTTCTAACAGTTCAATGACTTATGAATTATGCGGTATAAATACTGGTTTAATAATCTGCGGATAAAATAAAAAAGCCTGTCATTTCTGACAGGCTTCAATCGGGGTTGACGAGACTCGAACTCGCGGCACCCTGCGTGACAGGCAGGTACTCTAACCAACTGAGCTACAACCCCTTTCTGTTCTGAATTACTCAGGACGAAAATCAATAAACATTTTATAGATGTTTATGTCAATGAAAAATTTCGTGCCAATTTAAAAAAGATAAAACTTTTTTCAAAGTATGTAAATAAAGAAATAGTTGTCCGGTAAACTGTAAAGATCCGGGTAATAAGTTTTGTTTTGATGAATTAAAAAATCAGACGTTAAACCTGAAATTAATAATATCCCCGTCCACAACAATGTAGTCTTTACCCATTACGTGGAATTTTCCGGCTTTTTTAAGCTCCTCTTCGCTGCCGAGGTCTATCAGGTCGCCATATTTCATCACCTCAGCCCGTATAAAACCGCGCTGTATATCGGAGTGGATTGCGCCGGCAGCCTCTGGTGCGGATGAGCCGGACCTGACCTGCCACTGACGTACCTCATCTTTCCCTACAGTGAAGAATGAAATAAGACCCAGTGTTTTCATTGCCAGGAATGACAGGGTATTGAGGGCAGGTTCTGTTATGCCTGCGTCGGCCATAAATTCGTTTTGCTCTTCCTCACTGTCAAGTGCTGATATTTCGGCTTCAAGTTTTGCCGATACCTGCATCACTTCAATGGAGAGAGGGGCAAGCATTGATTTCACTTTTTCAATGAGCGCTGTATCGCTTATGTCATTGTCTCCCACGTTAAGGACAACAAGAATTTCCTTGGCTGTTATAAAGGGATACCCTGAAAGAAGTTTTTCCTCCTCCTCTGTAAATGAAAAGGACCTCAGGTGTTTCTCCTCCTCAAGGTGGGATTTCATCCTGTTGAGCAGTTCCTCTTCAACGTCGAGTTTCGGCTCAGCCTTCCTTTTCCTGGCTGCTTCGATCCTCTCAAATCTTTTTTCAATGAAGATAAGGTC
>DAIOFM010000108.1:0-11327 GCA_036745755.1 Spirochaetota bacterium
AAGCTTCCGGAGCTCTTTCTCGGTATTTCTCCTTTCAGTTATGTCACGCGTCCCGCCCTGGAATCCGGCCACATTCCCCTCCGCATCACGGAGGACATGGACCGAAACCTCTGTCCATACAGTACTCCCGTCTTTCCTTATCATCTCAAGCTCAAGCAGGTACTCATCAATCCTTTCCTCCCTGGGCTTCTGTCTGTCTTCAGTGATCATATTCACAACAATCGAAAGAGATTCAGGGGAGAGCGTTTTATCAAAAGGGACCTTATTGGCCTCTTCAGGAGTAAAACCCCTGAGGGTTTTAACAGCCGGGCTGTGATAGGTAAGCGTCCCGTCAGGCGTCATGACCCAGATCGTATCACTGGAATTTTCCGCTATAAGCCTGTACATCTCTTCCGCCTTTTTTCTTTTCTCTTCAGCGTCTACCATTTCAAGCGCATAGGAAAGGTCGTTTGTCACTGCTTCAAGAAGCTTTATTTCGGAGTCACTGAAAAAATTCGCTTCAGGTGCGTAAATGTTAAAAGTCCCGGTAATCTTACCGTTATATGCAAGTGGGAGGGCTATCGATGCCCTGTATCCCCTCTTCAGAGCCTCCTCCCTCC
This sequence comes from Spirochaetota bacterium, assembly GCA_036745755.1. GTDB lineage: Bacteria > Spirochaetota > UBA4802 > UBA4802 > UBA5550 > UBA5550. Next base: position 600 of record DAIOFM010000108.1, read on the forward strand.
ATACAGCCATACAGGGATCATTCTTAATATCATTACAACAGAAATATCTCCCCTCACGGATTGCAGTTCCGGTGGGCCCCCTCCCTTCCGGGACATCGCTGACTGAAATTTTTTTGATATGAGTAAGATATCCCTCCTCAACTCCGTACCAGTACGCGGGTTTTACCGCCTGTTCCTCCTCATCTACAAATCCTATCCATGCCATCTGGAGCTTACCTGTTTCAACCGCAATGCGGCAGGCTCCTTCGAGAATGGCCTTTCTGGATCTCGCATGGACTATGAGCTGATTGATCTGGCTAATCACCTCGTAAATACGGTTAAGCCTTCCGACCTCATTTTCAGCTTTTATACGCGCGCTTATATCATTGAAGATTACAGCAAACTTTCCATATTCCGGCGAGAAGACCCAGACATCATAATATTTAGCAAGCTCTTTTGAATAATTATGGAAGGAAACAGGCTCCCCGGTAAGGGCAACCTTTCCATAACTCTCTATCCAGTAGTTCTCAATATCGGGGAGGACATCCTTCACTGTGCGGTTTATAATCTCTGGTGCCAGCAATCCGGTGAGTTTTTCAAAGGCGGGATTAACATCAATAAACCTGTAATCAGCCGGTTCCCCTTTTTCATCACATATTATCTCATGAAGTGCAAATCCGGCAGTCATATTGTTAAAGAGAAGACGGTACCTGGTCTCACTGAGCAGCAGTTCATTCTCCGACTTTATCAGTTCCTCATTGGCGGCTTCCATCTCTTCATACGCTGCCTGCAGATTTTCATTGAAATCGACAATCTCCATCTTCTGTAGGGTTATGCTCCTGTGGGCATCAAAAAGTTTGAAGGCCATTTTAATCGAAGCATCCAGTACCGTAATGCCGGTATTTTTTACAACATAACCGTATGATGTGATCGTCTCTGTTTTTTCTACGATTTCTTTTTCAGTATGGGAGGAGAGAAAAACTATCGGTATGTCATAATCATCGAGTATTATACGCGCGGCCTCTGTTCCGTCCATCCCCTCCCCCAGATCAATATCCATAAGAATGAGATCAACTCTTTCAGGGGGATTCTTTACCATGGATATGGCCTGTTCCCCTGCTGCGGCATTAATAACATTATACCCCTCTCTCCTGAGAAGTTCAGTCTCCAGCATTGCTACAACAGAATCATCTTCAACAAGGAGTAATGTTTTAGACTGATTATCCAAGGGCATTCCCGTATAAATTCGATTTTTATGAATATACTGAAACAGGCCGGAGATATCAATGTAATATCAGTAATTAATCACTGGAAGGTGTGAATATTTTTCAGGGCAGTCTGCATATCTTAATTTTTCACTTTCCGTCCTCTTCAATGAACCTTTCAAGAAGCTCCTCTTTCAGGCTTTCAAGTTCCTCTTCAGTCACATCCCCGGGTGAACCGTAGTCAGCGCAGAGGTTCTGAAGAGTTTCCACGTCATTAATAAGCAAACTGTAATAATACCAGTCCCCCATGAGCCGGGCGGCAAATATTATCTCCCTGTCTGTCAGAACATCCCATGCAGGGCAGCAGAAATTTCTGCACGTCCCGTTAAAAAAGCTGAGCAGATCACCCTCTTTACCCGGATCATCATAAATGAGACAGCAGATTTCACTACCCTCAATTATTCCCACATGGGGACACTGCATGGCTTCACGATAGAGCTTTGCCTCCGTGACACTGTATGGATGTCTGAAGGGGATGGAGGGGCCTTCATCACCTCTTCTTTTCAGGAGGTCCTCTATCTTTTCAGGGCTCATTCTGTAGTTGTGGCTCCCGCAGCATAGAGAGCATGACGCGCCGTACCCCGGACGGCAGGGGTTTATATTTCTGCTGCTCATGATCAGTATATAACTATAACTCCTTTTTCCTGAAGTTCATCTATTACTGTCTCATCACTTAACGGATTTCCTATCAGATTAATATACTGAAGGTTTGGCAGTTCAAGAAGCACCGACACATCATCTATGTCATTAAACGAAAGATCAAGCTCTCTGAGCTCAGTAAGACCTTCAAGAAATATTATATCATCGATCCTGTTTTCAGAGAGATGGAGAATCTCAAGTTTTGCAAGATTCGCGAGATGATGTATCCTGTATATACTGTTGCCTGAAAGGTTAAGGCTGGTAATACTTACACAGTACTCGGCCCCGGTGAGATCCTCAAGTTCAAAACCTGAAAGATCAAGCTCTCCTTCAAGGTTCTGGAGATCCGCAAGAGTCAGTTCATACTCCAGATTGCCGAGATAAAGATCATTCACGGCCTCAATAAAGCCGTACTCCTGTCCGGAAACAGTTTCCTCAGATAAAATCTCTTCGTACTCATGATCCTGAAGGAGATCATCATCCCCGTCAATATATTCATCATATTCATTATAAGGGGATTCATCGGCCTCGTAAAGGTACTCCTCATCATCCTCAAGGAGAAAATCAACGGGTTCGACTCTTTTAAGGTCTATAAGATAGATCCCTTTTATCCGGACGAGTTCCTCGGCATTCCCGTTTTTTCTACAAAGATCAATATCTCCTGAAATTTTTTTCAGCCTGTCGGGGTGGTAAAGCTGAATAAGCTGGGAAAAGACCCTGCTTATGCCTCTTTCCGCGGAACTTATCCCCACACGCTCTGCCAGACTCACCAGGAATCCATGGTCTTTATTTTTATAACGGGATATAACCTCAACACTCATATCTTTGAGTCTCGAAGCTGTGACCTTTTTTTTCAGTTCATCATACAGTTCTTCAGTGTTTATGCTCATTTCGCACCTCTCAATAAGACTGAGTACTGAATCGGCCTGAATTTTTCGCAAACAAGATCCTGACGAACAATCAACTGCATAGTCAAAGTCTCATACCGTTAAATAAAAATGCAATAAAAAAAGAAAAAAAAGGACTTCACTGAAATCAGGGTGTGCCAGGTTTGTAATCTTTTCAGCCCTTCTACGGAATCTCATGTTGACACAGCCGTATTCTGCTGCCGCTGTACTTATTACAGACCCGGGTATTGTAACAATAGAACCGGGAGAGAGTGCTGTGCTGTTTTAATTTTTGAATGAAGGTTCACCTCTTTGCCCCTGAAAGTTGATGAGAAACGGAGGGTAAAGGGGTTAGGAATCGCTTCAATTAATTCAGTGAAGTGCTGCCATCAAGGCTGAGAATAAACTTCTTTATCTCCTGCGGATCTTTCGAAAGAACACCGTCACAACCGGCTGCAAGGAGTTCCCGGCTGTTCTCCTCTGAAGCTGATATAGCGTAAACAGGAATGTCAACCCCGTATTTCCTGATCTTGTTTACAAGGGCTGTACCGTCATTAATTCCCGCAAGATAAAAGTCAATAAGTACAAGCCCTATATCTTCCGTGCCGATTATTCTCAGCCCGCCGGAAACATTCTCTGAAATAAACAGGGTATACCCCTCCTTTTCAAGGAGGGATTTAAGAATCTTCTGCTGAACTTTTGAATCATCAACAAGAAGTATATTCTTCCTTTTCCCCATGTCTTAATGCTATATAAAAAAGAAACACTTTTCTATATATTATAGGAAAGTATCACAACAACGGATTTCATATCAACTCCGTTTGCTGAGGCTTCAGAGCCGTAACCAGCCAGGGAGGTTAGCATACTCCCGAGAGCCACTGAAAAAGAAAATCCTGAATCGCCTATATACCCTATATTCAGGCCTGTCATGTATGCGGAAACAGGATCAACATCAAGGCTGAACTTCTGGCTCCCAATGGGGACACCGCTTATTTCCAGTGATGCCTCTGAGTCGAGATCCGTGCTGTTGAAATTATGAATATAGAGAAAATATGGTGTTATCTTTAATTTTTTCAATATCTTTACTGAAACAGCGGCCCCACCTGACACCCCGTAAAGCATGCCGCTTCCGGAGGTTTTCATATCAACATCATATGTAGGTCCGAAAGTCCATGTCACCGGATCAGACTTGATATCCACGGAATAGTACTGGACCTGCGCACCGAAATAGACAGGTATAGAAAAAATATCATTATTAAGGAGATCGTAACCGCCCCCTCCGAAAAGCGAGACAAGGGAATAGTCTCCGCTGCTTTTAATAACAGGGAATACATCACCATACGCTGCATACTCCATATCGCCGCTCATCTTCATACCCGCAAGAATTACGTACGCCATAAAATCATCTGTCAGTGCGTATCCCCCTCCTGCACCGAGGGCCCCTCCGCTGAAATCCTTACAGTCCACATCAGGGTCCTCCATGATACGGTCAACAGTAAAGTATGAAGGCGTAACCGAGCAGGTGGCTTCCCCCCCGGAATAATGAGTCATCGGAGAAAAGGAATCGGATATAATAGAAGCTGAGATATCCTCAATGCTTTTTACCGCCTTTTCAGTGGCGTCTGAGGAGTAAGGGAAGCTCTGTGCTGCAAGTGATGCGGGTATAAGCAAAAGAATTATTATTAAAAACCTCATAAACAATTATCCCTGAAAAATTTTTCTATAGAAAAACATATTTAAAAAGCTGAGTCAAGATAAAATAAAAATTAACAGACTTACCGGCGGATCAGGGTGATACTACAACTGGCTAAAGAGGCAGGATAAAAATAAAAAATTTTTATTTGTCCATGAATGTATAGGCCCCATCCCATGCATCTGCTTTCAACTCCCCGGTTTTAAACTTCTCCATCACCGCTTTACATCTTCCTAGCAAAAACTGAACTGTTTTATCATCAGGATTATTCAGCAAAAGGGACCTGTAGATTTCAATTGTCTTTTCAAAATCCATATTTGAAGAACTGGCAAATGCAGACTCCAGCAGTCCCGATGTATCCTCCTTATATCTTTGAATTTCAATACTGTCAGAAGAGAAAACTTCATATATATTTACCGGAACGTCTTTCCCCTTGACTACAACCCTGTCAATAAACCTGATTTTATAATCACCCTCAAGCCTTTCTTTAACCGATTCAGATATAATTATGGGTACGCTATAATATTTTGTCAGGGATTCAAGCCTTGATGCAATATTAACAGTATCCCCGATCATGGTAAAATCCATTTTACTGTCAGACCCTATATTACCGGCAACTACCGGGCCGTAATTTAATCCAGTGCCTGTTCTTATCTCTGTTTCTCCATTCTCTTTCCTTGCAGCATTAAGTTCATTCACCTTATGTTGAATAGCCACTGCCGCCTTTACTCCATTGTCAGGGCTGAAAAATCCTGCCATAATACAGTCCCCGATTAATTTATCGATCTCACCTTCATTATTATGAATTTCAATATTCATTTTATCAAAATATGTATTAAGCATTTCAACAACATCCATGGGACTCATGTTTTCAGACAATCTTGTAAAATCACGTATGTCATTAAAAAGAACGGTGAGGTTCATATCCTTCGGGATCAGTTTTGTAGGGTCCTCTCCATTGTCCACAATATTGACCAGCGTTTTTCTGGTATATATTCTGAAAATTTTTGATTTACGTTCTGATTCTACAAGTGACTCTCTGAACCTTGTTGTCATTAAATTAAATTCATAAGCAAGATGCGCAGTTTCATCTCTTGAGGTTATGGGAAGAGAGTAGTCGAGGTCGCCTTTACCGACCCTGATGGCCCCCTCTGTTAATGCCCGTATCGGAACGGTAAAAATTCCGGCCAGGAAAAAAGTTATTACCAGAGACATCACCAATAAAATAATAAAAAAAATCAATGAAGTGAATACAGTATTTTTTATCTCCTTATTTATCAGACGGTCTGAAAGACCGATTACCACAGTAGCTACAGGACGATTACCCAAACGGGGGAGAACCTTTTTTGAAAAATCATAGATAATAACAGATTCGTCCACCGGATGCCTGTATTCGGCAACAGCAATACCGTTTCCCGGGTTCTTTCTTTCAATATCATTTAACAGGTCACCTGTTTCGTATTCCCTGAACCTGTTGAAACAGAATATTACCCTGTCATCTCTGTCAAGTACACAGGCGTAGTCAAAGGCCTGAATGTTTTTCAGGTCATAAATTTTCTCTATTAATGCAAGCTCATCAATCCCAACAGAAGTCTGCGCAGTCAGAGAGAGACTCTCCAACTCTCTTTCAGTTGCGGAAAAGAGTGCTGCCTTCATCATTCTGCTTTTATCAATGATAAAATATGAAGCGAGTAATATAATCGTTAATGTTATAAACAATGAAACAACTGAAAATAGTTTCATCCGAATACTATAGCGGACAACCGGTTTTTCAGTATTACTCATAAATTAATCCTTATAAAATCTGACAAATACAAAAATTCATTCATTCTTACATAAAATATAAATTTTCAAATAATATTACAATTTATTCTGATTTTAATATTCCACTTTTTTTTAGACCCGGAACATCAATTACTGAATTCAGGCGCAGGAATCAGATAACGCCTGTTTACTTTCTTGACATATTAAAGGTTGTAAAAAAGTGTGTTCCGGGAAGATGATTAATATGAAGAGATATAAACTTTTGTTTCCGGCAGGTGTGCCAAGTCCGGCCTCTCAGTTCTTTTGAGCAGGCATCAATATAATAATATCAGTCTTATTAATAGAACTCTCTCCGGAACAGGTGAACAGGGAGAGAACCGGCATAACGTCAGAAAAATTTATTATAAAAACTTTATTTAAATAAAACGGAAAAGAGATGAGCATTTTAAAAGAAATTGAGAAGAGAAAAACATTCGCTATTATAAGCCACCCGGACGCGGGTAAAACAACTCTTACTGAAAAACTGCTGCTTTACAGCGGGGCAATCCAGATTGCCGGGGCGGTAAAATCAAACAAGATAAAAAAGACCGCCACATCCGACTTCATGGAGATTGAGAGGCAGAGGGGGATATCCGTATCCACATCGGTACTTTCATTCAACTACGGAGGGTATACGATTAACCTCCTGGACACACCGGGGCACAAGGACTTCGCGGAGGACACTTATAGAACACTCACAGCTGTTGACAGTGTTATACTTGTTGTAGACAGCGTCAAGGGTGTGGAGGAGCAGACAAAAAAACTGATGGAAGTCTGCAGGATGAGAAACTACCCTGTAATCATATTCATAAATAAAATGGACCGCGAAGGTAAAGAACCGGTAGAACTCCTTGACGAACTGGAGGAGAACCTTGACATAAGGGTGCGGCCCCTGAGCTGGCCCGTGGGAATGGGAAGTTCCTTCAAGGGTGTCTATAACATATACAGGAACACATTCAACATATTCCGTTCAGGAAAGACCCAGGTCGAGGATGAGGTCTCACGTTTTGACAGCATCGACGACCCCGGCATAGACGGAATAATCGGTCAGGCTGAAGCCGGGAAACTCCGCGAGGAGGTGGAGCTTGTTGATACTGTTTATGACAACTTCACAAATGAAAAGTACCTTGACGGAACACTGGCGCCTGTTTTCTTCGGGAGCGCGGTTAACAACTTCGGCGTAAAGGAGCTGCTCGATACATTCATCGAAATAGCGCCGAACCCCATGCCCAGGGAGACCACCGGCGGAATGATTGCTCCATCCACTGAAAAATTCAGCGGGTTCGTTTTCAAGATCCACGCGAACCTTGACCCGCGGCACAGGGACCGTATTGCATTTTCAGGGTCTGTTCAGGAAAATTTGAAAGGAACAAATTTTATCACCACGTAAGGCTTGGGAGGGATATTAAATTCCCGAACCCGGCAAACTTCATGGCGCAGGACAAGAGTGTTGTTGAAGAGGCGTTCCCCGGGGACGTTATAGGGCTTTACGATTCAGGGACATTTAAAATAGGGGACACTCTCACCGAGGGGGATTCATTCATGTATAAAGGGATCCCCAGGTTTTCACCTGAACATTTCTGTGAGGTGAGAAACAGCGATCCCTTCAAGGCAAAACAGCTTGAGAAAGGGCTGCTCCATCTCACCGATGAAGGGCTTGCCCAGCTTTTCGTTCAGAACCCGGGACAGAGAAAGGTCATCGGTGTTGTGGGAACGCTTCAATTCGATGTAATAAAGTACAGGCTGCTCAACGAATTCGGTGCAAGCTGCAATTTCTCTCCGGTTAACGGATACAGGGCGGTCTGGGTCAGATACAACAAAAAGGAGGACATTGAGGACCTGACTGATTTCAGGTACCACTCCCTGTTTCAGGACAAAAACGACAACCTGGTATTTATACCTGAAAGCAGGTTTACCCTGCAGATGGCGAAGGAGAAGAACCCCAACGCTGAGTTCCTTGACAGCATGGAGCACAATGACCAGACACTGGAGCTCGAGGCTTCGTAAAGATGCCTCTGCTCATTAACACAATTATAGCAGTAAACGATTCAACTAGTCCTCGATGTCATCTCCGCGCAGGCGGAGATCCATTATTTTTAAAATATTGGATGCTATTGATAATGCCTGCCGAATCTCATCCTGAGAACCGATTACGGAGGAGCTGCCCACACTCCCTACGGTCGTTCGCAATGTACATGGTTCAAATAATTCGTTAACCGCTATAATTTAAATAGAAAATAGTAAAAAAAATAACCTGTCATTTTACTCTTCAGTAAATTTATATAAATCGCACTGAGGATTACATTCATGGATCAGAAAAGCATAGTGGTCATAGGGAGCGGCATAGGAGGCATGGCATCTGCGGCGCTCTTTGCCAGAGCGGGACACATTGTCACCGTGCTTGAAATGAACGGTGAGCATATAGGCGGCCATGGCAGGTGGCTCACATTCCAGGGTATTAAATTTTCAATGGGGCCACAGTATGTCTGGGAATTCAACGAAGGGGAAAGGGGTGACAGGTTTTTACAGTTCCTCGGTATTAAATCCTCCAATCCGTTTCTCCTTATGGAGAGGGATGGTTTTGAAAGGGTATTCATCGGCGATAAAAATGATAATGCCAATTCCTATTTTCTTAACTTCAGGGTACCGCTGGGACTTGATAATTTCAGGAAGGAACTTGTTGCCATGTTCCCTGAAGAGACAGATAATCTTAACCGCCTCTTCAGTGATATGGCTGAGATATTTAACGCTTACAGGTCTTTTTTCACCGGCCGGAACGATACTGACAGCTATATATTCCTTGCCGCCAAATTCCTTCTTTCAGGAGATGCTGATTTACCGGTAAAAATGAAGATGGGACGGGTATTATTCCTTTCTCTCAGGGAGTGGTTTGACAGGTATAAAATAAGCAGCCTGGCACGCCGCATACTCTATGCACATGGAGGTATATTCGCCGAATCGGAATCTGAAATGTCGGCCCTTGCATACATTATAGGGACAGGGAACTATCACCGGGGAGCAAGGTATCCGCAAAAGGGTTTTCACCACTTATTCGGATCTCTTGTTTCAGTAATCCGCAAAAACGGCGGAACAGTGGAAACAGGCAAACGGGTTGTCCGTCTTGCAGCTGAAAAGAACTCTGTAACAACAGCGATATGCAGTGACGGAACCGAATACCGGTGTGACTATGTTTTCAGCGACATATCCCCCAGGCTCACATATGAACTTCTCGGGAAAAGCACTGCCTCTTTTAAATATCTGCCGTCACACAGTATACCCGCGATCTGCATCGGCCTGAAAAAAGGGCTTGAATCAATAGAAACAATGAAAGGGAGAAACTACTGGTGGCAGAAAGGTACAGAGGTAAACTATAACAATCCGGAAATAACAGCCCCTCCTGAAATGCTTTTTGTATGTTCACCTACTGCAAACAGATACGGCGCGGCGGCAAAGATCAAAAAAGACGGTCTTGTCGTGTTCTGCCCGGGAAACTATAATCAGGAGAAAGAGATATATTCAAAAGGCACTGCATCCATAAAACGGTTCAAGGAGAAGCTCGCTTCAGACATAGTGGATATTCTGGATCGGAATATTTTTCCCGGCCTTAAATCGAAACTCCTTTTTGCAGAGGTTGTAAGCTCTATTGATATCGAAACAGATACAGGGGGGGAGATGGGCAATGCCTACGGAAGAAGGCTGAGTGTGAAGGAGCTCCTTAAAGGCACCATAGACGAAAAGAATTGCCCCGTTAACCTCTTCAATGTTTCCGCAACAAAAAATTCTCCAGGCATTGCAGGGGGGATAGCAACAGCTTCAGCCCTTCTTGAAGAGCTGACAGATATTGTAATCTGATTAAGAGGATATGCCAAGGTAAAGAAAGTATAAAGACAGTCTTACACTTTCCCCTTTTTTATGCTTTGAATAAGCTGATCTTTGACCTGCCACAGGCCGTTAAGCCATCCTGTAAATTCACTTTTAAATTCCTCATCATCTATATCGCCGCCTTTGAAATTTTCAGGTATTGGCTGGACCTCAACAACAACATCAACTCTCCGTATCCTCCTGCATAAAAAATCCCAGAGGGAGTTGGGGCCTTCGGGATAGACGATTGTCACGTTGACCAGTTTATGCAGATACTCCCCCATTGATGACATTGTGAAGGATAGCCCCCCGGCCTTCGGCCTGAGCAGATAACTGTACGGGGAATTCTGCCTCTCATGCTTCTCACTGGTGAAACGGGTCCCTTCGGGGAATGTCATTATTGCAACCGGAATAGTCTTGAATTTTTCACAGGCCTTCCTGGTGATCTCAATATCCTTACCCCTCAGAGAGGGATTTTTTGCGATCTCCTCTCTAGTATGCCGTTTCATAAAAGGGAAGTCAAGGGCCCACCATGCAAGCCCCATCACAGGAACCCAGATCAGCTCTTTTTTAAGGAAAAACTTTATATATGGAATCCTGC
>DAIOFM010000109.1:0-11125 GCA_036745755.1 Spirochaetota bacterium
GCGTCTTTCAGTGCCCGTGACAGTATAGCTGATTTACAGATATGGGAAACTCTCCCTTTTTTTACGAGAAAGACAGTTCCGCTCTCTTCGTCACCCTCTATGAATATGTATGCTCCTTTTTTGAATGTCCTGATGTCGTGCATTGTTTATATATCCGGAAAATTTTTTCATTTATATTATAGCAGATTGCGAAATGATTAGTATATTATCATTTCGAACGCATGTGAGACGACTGGAGTGGAGCCGAAAGCTAATATTAAAAATGAACTTAAAAAATAGATTTCTCAGTCGCTGTCGCTTCTTCGGAATGACGAATTGATATTTTATTCAATCGCAAACCGCTATGATATATATAGAGAGATTTAATCCCATTAATAAGCTTATCAGAGACGCTTTATCTTTTCTACTATAAAATTTTTTTTATGGCATTTATTGCATTATCAGTTTATAAAATATGCTGAGTAATCAGTTATTAGTATTATATTGAAGAAATAGTATGTTTTATAGAGAAGTATTGATTATGATTAGAGACAGGCATGGTTAATATGAGAAGGTATCTTGAAATATTTCTGGTCTCCCTCAAACTTGGGCTGACGTCATTCGGGGGGCCCATTGCCCATATCGGGTATTATCATAATGAGTATGTGATAAAAAGAAAATGGCTCAGGGAGGAGACGTTTGCCGAACTGCTTGCTCTCTGCCAGTTCCTTCCCGGCCCGGCAAGCAGTCAGATGACTATAAGTATGGGTGTAATGCATTCAGGTCTGGCAGGAGGGTTCCTCGCCTGGCTCGGTTTTACGGCCCCATCAGCTATACTGATGGCGGGATTTGCATTTCTTCTGAGCGGGTACGGTTTTGGTGATGCCGCGTGGATCCAGGGACTGAAAATCGTCGCGGTGGGGATTGTTGCCCAGGCTGTACTTACCATGTGGCAGAAACTGGTAACTGACAATAAACTCGCCACTATCTCGCTATCCGCGATGGTCTTTCTCATTATTAAACAGACCGCCTTCAGCCAGATAATCATAATTCTACTTGCCGGTATAGCGGGCCTCCTGATCTACAGGAAAAGTGTTTTTACAGATGGACCTGACACCGATAAACCTGTAAGTTACAGGACGGGGATAATTTCACTTGTAATATTCGCGGGCCTGCTTCTGGCCCTTCCTCTGTTGCGCCAGATTACCGGGAGCCATTATATAGCCCTTGCTGACAGTTTTTACAGGCCCGGTTCCCTTGTTTTCGGAGGGGGGCATGTTGTGCTGCCTTTACTTGAATTTGAGGTCGTGCCTGCCGGATGGGTAACTAAAGAGATTTTTCTCGCGGGATACGGCGCGGCACAGGCTGTGCCCGGGCCGATATTCACATTCGCGTCATACCTGGGTGCAATGATCAGCGGCCTGCCGGGAGCGGTTATAGCTGTGACCGCAATTTTCCTCCCCGGGTTTCTTCTCGTTATAGGGGTGTTCCCCTTCTGGAGCAGGCTGCGGAAAAATTCAAAGATTAAAGGCGCTCTTGCCGGCATCAACGCAGCAGTGGTAGGGATTCTTCTGGCAGCTCTCTATAACCCTGTAATGACATCAGCGATTCACTCGCCTTCAGATCTGGGAATAGCAGTAATCCTCTTCGGAATGCTCGCGTTCTGGAAACTGCCCCCCTGGATTTCGGTTATTACAGGGGTTGCTTTAAGATGCCTGATCGGCTGACAGGTGGTTTATATGTCCATTGAGAATTTATCTTCCCCGCCTGAACTCCCCTCTGTAACAATTTTAAGGTCCCCTCCGCATGAAGGGCATCTTTCAATATCTTCTTTAACCGGGTAATCGCTGCCGCAGTAGGGGCATTTTTTGAATTTAAGCCTGAACTGCAGCCCGGGGAATATGTATGTTTTACCGCCATCGATATTTTCAACTTTTGCCTTCCCGCTGCGTATCATTGCCGCAAGTTCAAAATTAACGGCATCGCCGCCCCCTGTTTCAGCATCAAGAAGCTCGCCGGTTATCGTGCCGTTGTGTTTTGCCGCGGCGCGAAGAATAGATTCGTGTACTGAACCGGGCCTTTCCTTTATCCCTTTTCTGAAAAAATAAATTCCCGCGGCAAACAGCAGTGCACCGAGGGCCAGGATTATGCTCCCTGCCGTAAGTCTTGATGCTATTCCTGAAGAGGCTATTAGAAACATTGTTCCCAGGAAAATCCCCCCTCCGCCTGAAAGGATTAAAAATGAACCTGCTATTATTCGTATCATTACCATTGCGCCTTTGTCGTTTTATTCAGCTCATCACCCATGAGGGTGAAGAATTTTTCAATATTTTCACCTGTGAAGGTGCTGTCCGTGTCAGCCTTAATCTTCTGTGCGAATTCAAGAGGGTGCAGGTTGTAGAATTTTACATCAATATCTTTCTCTATTTCTTTAATCTTTTCAGAAAATTTTCTGGAAAAGGAAGGTACGTCTATTTTCAGTTTGGGAAGCTGGGAGTATGTGTCTTCCGTGTCTTTCACTTTCTTTATACTCTGTATAAAAGTGGTGAGCCCCTTCTTTACGCCGCGCATAAGCGCGAGTACTGAAACCGATTCCTTTACCCCCTCTTCAAGGGAGGAGTGTATCCTGTTCAGTTCCCCCGTTTCCACAAGACTCCCTTCGATGTCACTACGGTTTTCAGAGAATGGTTCTCCGCAGAAATCGCAGAAAAAGAGATTTTCCTTATTATCAGAATCGCATTTTCTGCATTTTTCAGGTGCTCTGGCGCCGGACCGTGCAGAGAGATATTTTTCCGTACCTATAAGAATGCTCAGGGCCTCGCTGAAAGCTCCCTTCATTATAAGCTCGTCCCTGTTCTCCTCGAGTGTATTTATCTTTTCAGTTGTGATTGCATATTCCGTCTGCATATAGTTCCAGGTTTCCTGGATTTTCAGGTCCTTGTCTCCGATTTTTTTTTCGGCATCGATCCATTTATTCCTGATGCTTTCTATCTGTTCAACGAGTTCATCTCTCTTGCTGATGATTTCGTCCTTTTCTTTTTCAATTTTTTTCATTTTAGGAAGGTTGGTTATAAATCCCAGGCCGGTATTCAGTTCATCAATTGTTTTATTAAACTTCTCTGTTTTCTTCTCCAACTCTTCCACCTTCTTCTTCAGGTCTTCCTCTTTTTTGTCGAGCTTTTTGTTCGACCTTTTAAGGTTGCTCGAAAATGAGAGCCTCTCCGCGTTTATACCGTCCAGTTCCTTTTTCAGTTCTTCTTTCTTCTTTTTGAGGGAGGAGAGGTTTTCTTCAAATGCCTTCTCCTGATTTTTCAGGCCGGTTTTGTACAGGTCCCTTATCTCATCGGGGAATTTCTCCTGGTCCATGAAGAATTCCTTCTGTAGAAATTCAATTTCGGAATTCCTTACAGCTATGACATTGTTGAAGTTTTTGTTGAAGTGCTCCTGCAGCTTTTCAAGCTTGTTCTGTATAGACTCCATGCTGTCAAGAGTGTCTTCAAGAAAGTGGACCATATCTTTAAGTGAACCCATCTGTTACCCCCTTATTCCGTCAACGCCGCGTGTTTTGAGCCTCAGCCTGTTTTCAATAGACCATAGCAGGTTTTTTATTACAGGCCTGTTTTTATTCGCTTCTTCTATCTCTCTGAAATTTCCCGCATTCTCCCAGTAAAGGGGGCATGCCCCTGAACAGAGTTTTTCCATGTCGCAGTTTCTGCATACAGGCGGAAGATATCTCCTCTCCCTGAAGTAGAGCGCCTGGTCACTGTTCCATATCCTGCTGAACGGGTGCTTCAGTAGATTCCCTATCCCCCTGTTGTAACTGGAACAGGGGATAATGTCCCCCGCGGGATTTACAGAGAGGAGCCCTGAAACACAGGCGCAGGACTTTGAACCCAGGTTGTGCTCAACAGGATTGAATATGCAGTACGGGGTAGGGGAGTACCAGACAAATTTAATTCCGATCTCTTCACAGTACCTGATTACAGGCTTTATGATCTCCCCTATTACCGTGTAGCCTATATTTATATTTTCATTGTCTTTCGCTATTCCGGTTGCAATAATCATATTCATTGACAGGTAGGGGGCGTCATATTCATCTTTTACAAATTTTACAAGGGGCATAAGGTGTTCCCTGTTCCCCATGCAGATTGTCGTATTGGTATGCGTGTGAATCCCGGCTTTTTTCAGATTATGTATAGCTGAAACAACTCTTGAGTGTGCTTTGCTGTTGCCGGTGATCCGGTTGTGGATTTCAGGATCGTGTGATTCCAGGCTTACCTGTGCGGAGTTGAGCCCTGCTCCGGCAAGTTTTTTTACCAGTTCGCTGTCTGAACAGCGTATGCCGTTTGTTATAAGGTTTGTCCTCATCCCCTTTTTTGACGCGTATTCAACAAGAACAGGGAGATCGTCCCGAAGTGTGGGCTCCCCTCCTGTAAAAGATATAGTCGGGACTTTTGCCTCATCGCATATACGGTCAATTACAGTGAAGACCTCCCCTGTGGACATCTCCTTCATCTCCTTCCCCCTGTAGGGGCTTGAGGCGTAGCAGAATTCACAGCGGTTCTGGCACCTGTATGTAAGGGCTATCTCTGAAAGTATGGGATACTTTATTTTTGACGGGTCGAAGTCAACTACAGTTGCTATTGTAGCGGATTTATAGTCCTCGGTGAGCAGTGCGTTTATTGTATTGACTGTTTCCGACATGTCCCGGATAACAGTTTCCTGCTTAATCCCGTATTTTTCTGAAACTGTATCTGTTACCTTTTCAGCTTTCATCCTCTTTGTATAAAGGGAGTTCAGGATATCAAAGGCGGTCCGGTTCACGTGCTGTATCCTGTTCGGCCTTATTATAAGGAGGAGGTCATCCTCCCGCAGGTAGAGTACATCCCGTGTTGATTCCACAAAACAGTCTATGGATCTGAAAATCTGTTCTTTCATGGCCTCTCCTAAAAACTTGATACGCAGGCTGAATGGCATGCCGAATGGCATGCTGAATGCACACATGCTGAGTGGCACGCTGAATGGCAGGCATCGTGTACACAGGCCGAGTGGCATGCTGAATGACACGCCGAGTGGCACGCGTCGTAACTGAATGAGGATATTTTTTCTGAAACATTGAAGGCCGCTGCCTCGGCGGCCCTGACATCCGCAACTTTAAAAAGACTTTCGACATTCTCAACGATTTTTGAAGAGAAGTCTTCAACATTCTCTACTATGCCGTCAGCGAAATCGGTTATGCTGTCTTTGATGGAGCCTGCTGTATCGCCCCCTGATATTTTTTCAAAAAACTCAACAGGTTTTGAAATTTCTGTCCCGCTCTCAGTTACAATGTCTTTGATCCATGTATCCGGCTCGCGGCTGAAACTGTCATTGATTATAATCCATGGGTGGTTTTCTTCAAAATAACTCCTCCTCCTGGCAGGTTCATGGGCGGTAAAGTCGTTCCAGTGGCTCTCCACTTTTTTTGAATAGACTTCGGCCGTCTTCTCTATGTCGGCCTTCCAGATTTTACCCTGCAGGCTTGTGGTTACTGATTTAAGTATGACCGGGATGCTGTTTTTTGCAAGCGTGCCGTCTGTAGCTATTGAGTCGAGAAAGGCGGATTCATACTGCGCCAGAGAATCATCTTTTTCCTTCAGTATCTTTATCTGCAGCGGGTTCCTGTTGATTATATCCAGGTATCCTTTGCTGAAGAGATCCATTACAATAATCTGGACCGCTTTTGACGGCCTGTTCAGGAAAACAGCTGTCTCAACAGGAGTGAGATTTTCTATCGCTTCACCTGTACGGAAAGTCTCTAATTGAATTTCCGGAGCTATATAGTCAGGTTTTTTCTCAAACCGTTTTTTTATCGCAGGGTGTAGTTTCAGCAGAACAAGCAGAATCGCCAGTATGCCTGAGATGAAATAATAGGCAATCCTGAACGGCACTATGAGTGAGTTGAAACTGAATACCCATCCGGAGTTAAGGCTGAAGTATTTTCTTCCTGAAGGGAAGAAAATTTTACTGAAAAGATCAATTCTGAGGAGCCGGCCTGCAGCGTAGACAAAAAGGCCGGCAATAGCCATTTCGGTAACCAGGATAAAAAAGTTCAGCAGATAGGAGAATATGATGAAACCTATAATTATCCCCAGCAGGTTGTAGAAAATATCACTGTGTGCTGAAGTGAGCTTCCCGCCGGTGGCATCATTAAAGAGGACTGCCATAGACTCAAAGGGGCCTATGTCCACTGACCTGTATGGAGCGTAGAGTTCAATCGCAAGATCCGGGATATCATTGCTCTTCCATCTGACTGACTGGGCTCTGAACGAGACTGCTTTATCTATTTCGCCGGCCTCAGCGTCCTTTACATTTTCAATATACTGCCATTCTTTGAACAGCTCAAGGTCTCCGGTCTTTACAGTAAAGGGGCGGGACTTGTTGTAGTCCGCGAAATGTTCCTCTCCTGACTTTCCCTTGAATGGCTGGTTTATAGAGAGAATCAGGCCTTTAAACGGTTTGGACAGGCTGATTCCCTGGTACAGGTAGTTTATTTTGAACCTGTCGTCAAAGAGCCTTTTTTCAAAATTGTATTCTTTTGAAGATAAACCCTGTACACGAAACATATATGCCAGGATTTCACCTTTTTCAACAGGTCTCGAGGTGATGAGATCAAAATGCCTGTAGTCTTTATTGCCATCTTCATCAACATAGTAGCGGAATTTGGCAGTTATGCTTTTTGAGGGTTTTTTATATGTTATGCCGTTAAATACCGATACCTTGGTGTAAGCGAGAGTCCGTTCAGATTTTACCAGCCTGCGGTAAATATTCCTTTTGCCATCTTCTCTTATTACTGCAAAGTATGTCGTTTTATCGTTAATGCTCCTTGCGTCATTTATTTTAGGCAGTATGTTGATAAAGGCCGAACCTGAATTGATTGTGAAATCACCCTCTTCAATTATGTTCCCGGCACTGAAACTGTCAAGGGTGTATGTCCCTCCCTCCGCACCTATGGATGTGTATTTTCCCGGATAGAAAAATGAGACGTCCTGTTTGTATCTCCTTCCCAGGTTCTTCTTTTCGATATGAAGGGAGAGGTAGTTTTTCCCTTTCCAGAGTGAAGGGTAGTATATCCACCTGTCATTTTTATTCACTGTGTCGGTATTGGCAATAATCCCAGATTTGTTGACAAGATCATCTTTTATCTGTTCAGCCTTTCTGTATTTTCTCGGGATCTCTACAGGTGTTATAATCTGAACAACCTGTTTTTTTATCGGAAGGTCCCACTGTATAGGGGGCCACCAGAAAGCCGCGTAGTCGACGCCATCCTTTTTGGTCCCTGATACGACGCTTTTATCAACCCTGTAGCGAATATTGATGCTGTATTTACTATCGGATACGGTGCGGGTGTTGAATATTGCCGCATAATACCCGTTGCCGTTACTGCTCATAGTGACTTTGAACTTTTTCCCTTTTGAGACTCCCCATGATTCAATTATAACCATCGGTTCAATAAACTGCCCGATTGATCTTATCCTGTCCCTGTTCTGATGCTCTGTAAATGTAATTGTGTATAGAACTTCAAGTTTGCCGTCTTTTAATATAGTGGCATGGAATTTTGTCTCTTCAAGAGTGACCGGATCTGATGAATAAACCGGAGGGGCAGGGGAGAGAAATATAATGGCTGTTAATATAATAAAATACAGAATTCTGAACTTTTTCATTACGTTCTCCGGGAGTCATAGAGTATATAAAGGAAATTGTATATTATAAAATATAATAATTATTATAATCCTGAATCAAGTAAAAAACAGGTATCTTCCGGTCCTTAAACTCATGAAATATTTTTTTGCGTGATTGTATAAAAGTATGCTGTATGAAGGTATATTGATTTATTCCTGCTCTTATAACGGGGCGTGGGAGTTGTTTAGATACATGTGTGTGAATTGGAATAATAATTATATAAAGGCCATGTAATATGCGTATTTCACAAGGCCCGCATCGCTTTTTATGTCAAGCTTCTGCATCATGTGAGATTTATGGTTCCTCACTGTTTTTTCGCTGATCTGCAGTTTCTCAGCAATTTCCCTTGTGCTGAACTCATTTGCGATGAGGATAAGAATTTCTTTTTCTCTTTTAGTCAGTAAAAACTGGTTCGGGTATAAATTTATATCCGAGAGCACTTCATCAATTCTGTAACCGACATTTTCAGGTATATAAAAAGAGGCTGAATGATATACATTTTTTATAGCATCTTCAATATAATCAATTTTCAGATTTTTTGTCAGATAACCTGACGCACCTGATTTGATCGCCTGACCTATAAGGGTTTTGTTGCAGTATCCTGATAATATTATAATTTTTATCTCCGGAAACTGTGATTTGATCCTGCTTATCAGGTCAAAGCCGTTTTCATTATTGAGTTTTATATCCGCGAAAACGATGTCCGGTTGGAATTCAGATATATCTTTTAATGCCGTTGCTCCGTTTGTTGTGCCTCCTGCCAGTATGCACCCTTTAATAGAACCGATAACATCGCAGAGTATATCGCATATCAGCAATTCATCTTCAATAATATATATTGAAATATTATCAACCAGTTCATTCACGAATTATCAACCTTATTAACATATTCTGCACTATAAGCATAATAAAATAAACAGGAAACGTTATTCTGTCAATGGGCAGATATAACATTAAAATAAAAATATAATATTTTAAAAGAAGAATTGCAACAGTTTGGAGTTTTTTTGCGGCTTTATTTCCAATTTTGGCATCTTTCATCTGCTTTCCATTAGAAAATTCAGGTTACTTTTTTTGTGTGGAAACAGTTTGATTTATATTTTAAGGATAATAAGGCCCCGGTCCTCGTATCCGGTTTTTTTTGTAGCCTTATCTGTAATCAGGAAGCTTTTCTTGTTAATTTTCTTTCCGGAGTAACCGCCTTAATAAAAATGACATATTTGTTGCAAAGAGACATAGAGAGAATGTGCTGGCGTGTTCTGGTGAATTTAAATATACTTTTGGTAAAATATTTATCCATTTGATCATACTGCTGGCAATGACTCCGGGGGGAGTCATTGCCAGCAGATTTCCGTTTATGATATAGCATGATTATTCAGGAATTTACTGTCAGGTTCCTGTTGCTTTAACTCTCATCTGAAACAGTAAACCTTTTCATCATACTTGTAAGTTCCTGCGCCTGTCCGGCCATCTCTTCGCTCGCGGATGCGGTTTCCTCAACAAGTGCGGCGTTTTGTTGTGTCATCATGTCAAGGTCAACAACAGCCTGGTTAATCTGTTCGATCCCTGTTTTCTGCTCCTGGCTTGCTGCAGCGATTTCTGTTATGATTTTTGCGCTTATTTTTGCTGCATCAGTTATCTCCGACAGGGCCGTACCGGCCATGTTTACCAGATCTGTCCCTTTTTCCACTTTTGTTATAGTTTCATTTATCAGATTCTCAATCTCCTTTGCCGCGCTGCCGGTTCTTTGCGCGAGATTTCTTACCTCTCCTGCAACAACAGCAAATCCCCTTCCCTGTTCTCCGGCCCTGGCAGCTTCGACCGCAGCATTAAGTGCAAGCAGGTTGGTCTGAAATGCTATAGAATTTATTACGCCCGTTATTTCCGCTACTTTCTTTGATGATTCATTCATTTCACTTATGGCAGTTACAGCTTCGGTAGCTATTGTGTTACCCTCCGCGGATTTTGTAACTCCCTGATCAGTCAGGTCTTTTGCAGTTCCGGCATTTTCCGCGTTCTGCTGTATTGTCGCTGTTGCCTGTTCAATGGAGGCGGCCATCTCCTCCAGCGCGGAAGCCTGTTCACTTGTTCGTTGAGAGAGGTTCTGGTTCCCTGTTGATATCTGCTCAACCGCCTGTGCCAGGTTCTGGGCGCTGTTAATAATTTCTGTAATGATCCCCTCAAAACTGTTAAGAGACCTGTTCATGGCATCAGCTATCTCCCCGATCTCATCCCCGTTGTTTCTCCCTGTGTATCTCCGGGAAAGGTCCCCTTCAGCCATGGAGCTCATTACGTCCTTGCACAGGTCAAGAGGCTTAAGCCTTCTTGAAATGAAGAAAAATATCCCGAGTGCGGAAATAAAGATACATGAAACTGCCACAATTACCATGAGAAGGGCCATAAGACGGGCCTCGCTGTTTATATCAGAGAGGTACATGGTTGTTCCGATAATGTAGCGGTTAGTGTCATTTCTTACAAATGAGAGAAGCTTGTCTTTGTTTTCCCACTTGTAAAAGATTAAACTCCCGCTTGGCATGGTGAGCATTTTTTTTCCCCAATCATAATCATTGATGTTAAGATTGAAAATATTTTTTTCATCAGGGTGCGCGAAAGTAATTCCGTCAAGATTCGTAAGAAAGGGATAACCTGTTTTACCTATGGTGACATCTTTAACAAGTTTCACGGAAAATGTCCCCACATCCACAGGGAGCCCTACAATCCCGATTACCTTTTTTCCTGCCATGACAGGTGCTGTCACAACAATTACAGTGAGCCCTGTAACAGGTGATTTCCCTATATCACTGAAGTAGGTATTGCCCTTAAGCGCTTCCTCCGCGTTTTTTCTGTATTCCGGTATCTCTCCCCATCTTACACCATCGGCTTTTCCGTTTGCTGATACATATATAACCGATTTCAGTTCCGGGCTGGATACAAAAACCTGTTCGTAGATCCCTTTTTCATTGAAAAAGGCTGATAGGATGGATCTTACTCCTTCAAACTGGCCGGTCTGGCAGGCATTAACAATTTGAGGTATCTTTGACAGGAAAACGGCATTGGCCATCTCTGTTTTATAAAAGTCCTTCATATTTCGATCAATTTCATTGTTGAAATTATTCACCTGATTGACAAATGCCCTTTCGACCGCGTTATATGCAGTGTTGTATGATGTCGTTACCAGAATTACAGTCAGTATTATTATGATGACAACGACAAAAAGCGAGATAATACTTTTCAGGCTTTTTACTCTGAATCGTTTCATGGTCTTTCTCCCTTAAAATTTTCTCGGAAGATAGTTAAATTACGCAACCATCCTGCTGTAAAATTGTACAGGCAGTACGGCAAAGTCAAATTAACGGCGGATTTTTAAGCAAAAATAAGCAGTCCTGATAAAACTGTTGAAGGAAGGTTGAAGCATGAAGGAAGG
>DAIOFM010000110.1:0-10740 GCA_036745755.1 Spirochaetota bacterium
TGTACAGAAACGGGCTGCCTGAAGGTAAACTCGGTATGCTCCTGGGAACACTTTATGAAATAAAAATTAACGGTCTTGAACACCTGCTGTATAAACTGGTAAATAAATAAACTGTTTAGTAATTTAACCTGCTTGTTTCGGCCCCCTTTTAAAAAAATACAGTATTTATTCCTGAACCTGTTTCAGGTAAAAAATGTTCTATTAACCGCGCTGCCTAAGGAGAGGGCATATAATCTGTTTTTTTGATAAAAAAGTGTTTTTTTTATCAAAAAAACAGCCTGTTTGTGTTTTGAATTTAAATAGAGCTTGAAATTTTTTTATATTACATTATAAGTGTTTGAAATATCGGGGGATAAAATGAAAAAGCAGATTATTTTTATATTTTTAATTGTTTTCGCATTATCCGCTTCAGCTTACAGTATGAGCAGAAGTAACGGAGCCGGTCATGACGGACATGGCCAGGGGCACGGCTACGGTCATACTGATCACGGCAATGGTAACGGTTATGGTCATCATGGCGGAGGGGGAACGCCTGAACCTGCATCAATACTGCTGATACTGGGCGGCATAGGTGCTGCAATAGGTGTCAAAAAAATTAAGGATCTTTAAACTTATAACTTCCGGAAAGATTCCCTTATATTGTAATAGAAATTTTTAAAGAGATGTATTTCCGGAACAAAGTTATAATACTGCTGCTTATTTCGCTGGTTTATTTCAGCAGCAGTATCTATGTTCTTATTTCACGATGGCTTTTCCAGAATTCATACTATTCCCACGCGCCACTTGTGGCAGCTGCGTTTCTATGGCTTCTTTTCAGGGCATTTAAAACTACAGAAAATAGAGAACCTTCTTATTATTCAGGCATAATAATAATATTCTTTGCAGTAATTTTTGATATAGCCGGCCGGGTGAGCCATATTGCCACGCTTCAGTATCTTTCAATATATATTTTTATCACAGGCATAACAGTATTGTTTTTCGGACGGAAATTTTTACGGCAGAATTTTATGATCTTTGTTTACCTCCTCCTTGCCATACCTCTACCCGGTTTTTTACTCGATACAGTAACATTCAATCTTAAAATTTTTTCAGCAGGTATGTCTGAAAAAATTCTTTCAGTAATATATCCCTCTGTTTACCGTAACGGCGCCATTATTTTCATCAGAGGATATTATATTGAAATTACACCCGCATGCAGTGGCATGGAAAATATTTTCAGCATGGTCTCACTTTTATGGTTTTTTGCGTTAATTCAGAAGAGGCGGGCAGCAGCATGGGCCGACTATCTCCTCTCTGTCCCCGCAGCAGTTCTATCAAATGTACTGAGAATTATTATTGTATCAGTCCTTACTGTAAACGGCTACGGGAAGTTCGCGCTTGAAGATTTTCATGAAGGGATCGGGCTTCTGATTTTTTTTATTATCCTAATACCTGTTCTTATTTTTAATGATATATCATTCAGGGACACGTTTAGTAATAGAAAAAGAGAGAGTATAAATAAGGCAGATACTGAAAATAATAGAGTGAACCTTAAACCTGTAATTACAGTGATGGCAATATTCGCCTTCATTTCCGTTGCGCTCCAGGTAAAAAGTCCCGGAGCCCCGGTCTCAGATTATCCCCTTCTTAAAGAAGCAATTGCAAAAGAGACCGCTAACTGGACATCTATTGACGAGGAGCTTGAAGAGAGTTATTTTTCAATGCTGAAAACAGATGATATTCTTATGAGGAAGTTTATCAGAAAAGGGAGTTCCGGGGAGGAGGGGAATGTGTACCTTTACTTTGTTCATGCCCGGGGAGACCGGGGGCCCTTTCTACACAGGCCGGAGCTCTGTCTTCAGGGTGAGGGATATAATCTGGTTGAGCAGTCTGAAATAAATGCGGGAGGGGCCCCGGTGACAAGGATGCTTTTTTTCAGGAACGGCAAAGGGCTCCTTGTTTATTACTGGTACAGTTTCAACGGGCGACTGCTTAACGATTACCTGGAACTTCAGAGAGCCCTTGTTTTCCGGTTAAACAGGAATTACAGATGCATAATGTTCAGGCTTTCAAAAGTGGTTTCGCCTGACAAAGTTTCTGATAGTGAAAAAATCCTCCTGGACTTCGCGGAGAATGAAATGCCGGAGATTATTAAAGGATTATAAGTGACTCTCCGCGAAGTCGGCTGCTCTTGTCTCATGCCAGAACTCGCCGTTTTTACTGAACGTTATGAACCCCATATGTCCCCCTTTCTCCGTGACCTCAAGGAAAAGGTTGCTGTTTGACTCTGCCTCCTCGTAGGGGAAACAGCCCGGGCCGAGAATAGGATCGTCTTTTGCGTTCAGTATAAGGGTTGGTATGGCTGTCCCTCCTATATATCTTTTTGAACTGCATTTTTCCCAGTAGTCCATGGCATTTTTGAAACCGTTAAGGGGCGCGGTGAAAGCATCATCAAAATCGCCCAGAGTTTTTATGGAGGAGTAGTCTTTTGTTAAAGATGTAGGCGAAAGTGCCTCCTTCTCTTTCATTTTTTCTATAAGAGTTATGAGAAATCTTTTTGAATATATATAATTTTTGTTTTTATGAATTTCAACTGATGATGAAACAAGATCGCATGGCGCGGAAATTCCGATTGCGCTTTTAATCTGCGGGAGAATGCTTTTCCCTCTCTCCCCCGCGTATTTAAGAGTAAGATTGGCACCCAGGCTGAATCCCGCAATGGTAACTGATTTATATCCGCGTGTCTTAAGTATATGTTCAATTACTGTATGAAGGTCTTCTGTTTTACCGCTGTGGTATGTAACCTGGTTCCTGTTCGGCTCTCCGCTGCAGCCGCGGAAATTGAAGCTTATGCCGTCCCATCCGCGCCTGTTAAATGCCCGGACCATCCCTTTCATGTAGTGCCTTCCCGAGTCACCTTCGAGTCCGTGGGAAAGCACCACAGCCCTGTCTGAACCGATTGAGGATATATCTATATCGATAAAATCGTTGTCAGGAGTATCAATCCTCTCCCTTATATAAGATACCCCCTTTACCTTGCGGAATAGAGTGGGGAGTATAGTCTGTATGTGATTGTTTCCCAGCAGAAAAGGGGCTTTATATGTTGATCTTTCGATTACGGGCATAACGGTTCCTTAATGGGTTTAGTTGAATGATTGTTCAATAGATATTTCAGCCTGATTCTGCGCAACAAATTTTTAAAAATAATTTACCCGTATGCCGGATATACCATCAGGGTTTATCATTTATATGTTATGGCTCGAATGATTTGTACATGTATTCTTTTTTCCGGGTTTTGACCTTTTTCCCGAAGCTTTTTACGAATGTCCTTGCAAAAGTCGGATTATAATGGTATATATTATTTAAAGACTGTAAATATGGATTTATTTGTATATTGCCGTTTACGATTATTTTAAATATGGATATATTGATTTTATGCCATACCTGATAAAAAATATTCTGAGAAAAATAACTGGACCGGTAAAACTAGGCTATCTCCCGGATATAGAGGACAGGGGGAGGAGAAGGCTTTTTGCTATTTTCATGATATTGCTGATCCTTCCTCTTCTGCTTTTCGGGACCCATTTAATCAGAAAGGGTTTATACGGATATGGAATTGTTGATTTTATTGTCGCGCTCCTTTTTTTGATATTTTTAGTCATTTTCAATAGAATAAATAACGCAAAGGTCTTTTACAGGTTTGCCCTGTCACTGCTCTGTTTTCTTCTTGTCTACTGGGTTAATACAGGCGCGGCGAAGGGTTACGCATGCATGTGGGTCCTCACCCTTCCTCCATTTACTTTTTTCCTGCTTGGAAAGAGAGAGGGTAGTATCTGGACTGTTTTTATATTCGGGACCACCGCTCTTTTCTTTTTTGTCCCCTCTCTTTCAGTGAACGGGTTCGTGTATGAGATGGATTTTATTACGCGGCATCTTTTTGCTCTGTTTCTGATTGTTCTTTTTACATTCAGTTATGAATCGATGCGGGAAAAATACAAGAATGCCATGGAGAGTGAGCAGCAGAAACTCCGTAGTGAAAAGGAACTCCTTTCGGAAGCAAAGCTAAAGGTCGATTCAATGAATAAAAAGCTGAGTGAGGAAATGGTTATAAGGAGACAGGCCGAGGATGAACTTCGCGCACACAGGGACAGGCTTGAAGAACTTGTAGCTGAAAGAACTGCTGAACTGCAGAAAACAAATGAAAGGCTTGCTGCAAGTGAATCCAGTTACAGGCTCATGGCTGATAACATCACCGATATGATCTGGACAGCGGATCTTGACCTTAAATTTACATTCATCAGCCCCTCTGTGACAAGATTTTTCGGGTATTCCGTTGATGAAGCGCTGGAACTTAATTTTGATAAATGGAACACGCCTGAATCTTTTGCAAGAGTGTCGCAGATATACAGTGAGCAGCTTGAGCTTGAAAAAACCGGAAATCTTGATCATGGAAGATATATTAATGTTCAGCTTGAACATATAAGGAAAGACGGGACAGTAGTCCCTGTTGAGGTGACCGTGGCATTTTTAAGAAATGCCGATGGAGAGCCAATAGGGCTTGTGGGGATAACCAGGGATATAAGTGAAAGAATCAGTGCGGAGGAAGAGGCCAGAAAGATGGAGGAGCAGCTTGCCCAGGCCCAGAAAATGGAGGCAATAGGGACCCTGGTTGGAGGAATCGCCCATGATTTCAATAACATTCTCGCCGGGATAATCGGAAGCTTTGATCTTCTTGACAGGTATTTAAAAGATGAAAAACTTGAGAAACGGGATAAAATAAGGAAATATATTAATCTCGGCATGGAGTCATCACTCCGTTCTGCAGAACTGGTAAAACAGCTTGTCGTTCTGTCGAGGAAACATGAAATTTCCCTCACCCCCATCGATATTAGCGATCCCCTTAATCATGTTGTAGAAATATGCAGGAACAGCCTCCCTAAAAATGTTGAGATTGATTATAAACCTGCAGGCAGCCCCTATGTAATAATGGGGGATATTGTTCAGATTGAACAGGTACTGCTTAATCTCTGTATTAATTCCTCACACTCCATGACAATTATGCGGGAGAAGGGGGGTAAACAGGGGGGTGTCCTTAAAATAAGAGTTTCAGAAGTTAAATCTGATTATATAAAAAGGGAACTCTGTTCTGAAGCTATCCATTATGAAGGGGACTGGATAAAGATTGAAATATCTGATACAGGGATAGGGATGGATGATGAAACCGTAAAGAGGATTTTTGAACCGTTTTTCTCCCTGAAAAAGCAGGGCGAAGGTTCAGGCCTCGGACTTTCCATATCATATAATATAATTAAGCAGCACAGGGGTTTTATTCATGTATATTCCGAGCCCGGTACCGGGTCGCGTTTTTCAGTTTGTATCCCCTCGTACAATAATGTTGAGGGATTTGAACCAGACAGAAGAACACTTGATGAAATTTCCATGGGCAGCGGGACAATTCTTGTAATAGATGATGAGCCTGTTCTTCTGAATATTGCAAAGGGGTTTCTTGAAGAGTCCGGTTATAATGTTCTCACTGCAGATACCGGGGATGAGGGGATAATGATTTACAGGGAGAACTTTGATGATATCGCGGGTGTACTGGTCGATCTCTCCATGCCGGGGAAGTCCGGGCTTGAGGTTTACATGGAACTCAGGGAGATTAACAGCGAGGTGAAGGTGCTTCTCGCTTCAGGCATGCTTGATACTGATTCTCTTCGCACGGCAGAAAAAACAGGAATAAAAGGGACTGTACAGAAACCTTATCTGGCCAGTGAACTTTCATATAAACTTAAATCTGTACTTTCAAAGCAGTAATAATTTCTGAATATATTTTATACAGAAAAAGCTGTCATTGCGAGGAGCCCTTCGACAGGTGGTCAGTGAGCTTGCCGAACTGCTCAGGATAAACACCGCGACGTGGCAATCTGTTCCGGATAGAAAATATTCAGTATAAACCGGTATTGTTTCCAGCCTTAACAGATTGCCGCACTCCCTCCGGTCGTTCGCAATGACAAAAAAATCTTTCTCATCTTCCCTATATCCTTTCTTTATTAATTCTAAAAAAAAAGAATTCCCTTTTATTAAATCCAATATACGATGACAAAGAATTGAATAATTTAAAAGTAAAGCGCTAAAAAGTAATTACCGAAATCTGAATTAAGTAATAAACAATAACCGGAGATTTTCATGTTCTATATCCATACACTTAACGGGGACCATTACGATATATCCCTTGAGTCGCTCCTTCACAGGAAAGAGGTACGAAGCACAGGCAAAAAAAGTCCTGTAAGAAAATACCTGAGGGGTGAAAATGAAAAGGAAATTTCTAACGGAGGAGGGTATGCCCTGACCTATGCTGAAAAGAGTTACAGGGAATCTGCGGATATTAAAAAGGAACCTGAACCGGTATTTCACGCTTACCAGATCATGAGTTCACCTGTTAAAACCGTCCCGCCTGAAATGAAAGTAACAGATGCCTGGGAGTATTTTAAAAAATCGGAAGTAAGCCATATGCCTGTTGTTTCCGGTGACGGACTGATTGTCGGAATAATTTCCGACAGGGATCTTCTCAAACGCCTGATAATTTCCGAGGATAATGTCGTTAACCGCACTGATGAAACTGTCCTGGATGTGATGAATAAAGAGGTAATTACCGCAGCAGGAAAAACGGATATAAGAAAGATCGCCAGGGTAATGTTCAAGGAGCATATAGGGTGTATGCCCATTATACATGAGGAGAACGGGCTTGCGGGAATAATAACAAGGAGTGACATCCTTCACGCGATAATCCATTATCCCCCGTTAAACCTCTGGGGATAAAAGGCCCTCCAGATTGAATAATTTCCGGAAATTATATATATACCGGGCTTTATCTTTATTTTTTTTAGTATTTATTCCTTAGCTTATTTCAGGCAAAAAATGCCCTATTACCCCCGCCGCCTTCGGCGGCGGGGGTATATAACTTTTACTTTTTACATTAAAACACATATTCAGGGATTATTACTGATTTTTTTTACAAATTCTTGACATAAAATGCCACATATTTATGACAGTTGCATAAATTAGAAGGAGAAAAAATTGTATATACTAAAGGTCCGTGCCTGTGTCTGAAAAATATATTTATGAAAAGTGGCGTATAGGGAAGGGGAGTGAACTCTCCGGTGTTGATTATTTAAGGTACAGGTTCTGGGAGATCCTCCCCGGCGCCTGCTCCTGGGGCACGATTATCGGTGCGATTGTGGCCTCTCTCTACATACCAGTTTACGCCGCAATATTTATTATCGCCTTTGACGTGTTCTGGCTTCTGAAGACTGCTTATCTCTCCCTTCACCTGAAGGAGAACTGGAAGCGGATTATTGAGCATATGAAAATCGACTGGGTCGAAAAGCTTGTTCATTTTAAATATGATCATGTGTATCATATGATTATGCTCCCCTTTTATAAAGAGGACAGGTCAATTGTTGAGAAGACCCTGGATTCACTTCTTGAATCGAAATATAACCATAAAAGATTTATAATAGTCCTTGCTGCGGAGGAGAGGGCAGGGAACGAGCCCCTTGAAATCGCCGCGGAGATGAAAAAGAAATACAGAAAAGAATTCGGCCATTTCATTGTTACAGTTCACCCTGACGGAATTGAAGGTGAACTGGCAGGTAAAGGTTCAAATATCACCTATGCAGCTGAACAGGCCCGCGTCCAGGTACTGGATAAAAAGAAGATTCCGTACGGGGATGTCCTTGTTTCCGCCTTTGATATAGATACCATAGTTTATGACCAGTACTTCGCCTGCCTCACCTGGATGTTTCTCGCCAGTGAAAAACCGTATAATACCTCTTTCCAGCCTGTACCTGTTTTCAATAACAATATTTTCGAGGCTCCGGCAGTATCACGTGTTGTTGCCTATTCAGGCACTTTCTGGCAGATGGTTCAGCAGGAGAGACAGAAGAGGCTTGCAACTTTCAGCTCGCACTCGGTCCCCTTCAGTACACTTTATGAAGTGGGGTACTGGCAGAGCAACATGGTGAGCGAGGATTCAAGGATATTCTGGAACTGCTACATGAAATATAACGGTGAGTACCTTGTTACCCCAATGGCATACCCTGTATCAATGGACGCGAACCTTGCCCAATCTTTCTGGCAGACCATGAAGAACATCTACAGGCAGCAGAGGCGCTGGTCTTACGGTGTGGAGAACTTCGCATATATAATGTTTAATTTCAAAAAGAACCGGAGTATCGGCAGGTGGAAGAAGTTCAAGATATTCTTTGTTAATCTTGAGGGGTACTGGTCCCTGGCCACAAACCCTGTTCTTATTTTTGTTCTCGGCTGGATGCCGATACTTCTGGGAGGGAGGGAATTCAATACCTCGATGCTCAGTTACAGCCTTCCCTATATAACACGTGATATAATGATGATTACAATGACCAACCTTATACTTTCATCAATGGTTGCGGTCAGCCTGATGCCTGCTATTGCAGATGAGCGTGCGATAACTAAAAGAATCTATCATAAATTACAATGGCTCCTTGTGCCGATAACTATTACGGTTTTCGGCGCGATCCCGGCAATTGATGCGCAGACAAGGCTGATGTTCGGCAGGTATATGGGGTTCTGGGTCACGCCCAAACATCGGGGAAACGACGGCTGACGGAGACATTATGACAGTAAAAAAACAGTGGATGTATATTGCGGGACTCACACTTGTATTCCTGGTGGTGATACCTGTTATTCTTTTATATTCCTTCGGATACAGACTGAGCAGTGATTTCAGGCTTGTAAAAACAGGTGGGATATATTGTTCAAACGATGAATCTGACGTGTCGGTTTATCTTAACGGTAAGCTTAAGAAGTCCTCCGGCATGATAGAAAGAAATATCCTTGTGCAGAATATCAAGCCCGGCAACTACCATGTAAAGGTGGTGAAGGACGGGTACAGGCTCTGGCAGAAATGGATCAAAGTGCATGAGCAAAAGGTCGAGGTATGTTTCCCCCTCCTGCTACCTAAAGACCTTAATCCTGAAGAGATCCCGAAGTATCTCCCCCTGGAAGGGAAGCTGAAGAAAAAGAAACCGAAACGTGAACTTAATGATGAATATACAGATATACAGCAGCTTTTTAAAAAATCACGTAAACCTGCAAAAAATATATTTCCCTCCTGGAACAGCAGGGAGATAGCAAAACTTAAGCTGGGGCCAGACAGGAAGCTTAAAGAAAAAGTCTTCCTCGAAAAGTCAGGAAAGAGAATTTATGTAAGGTGGACCGGTAAAAAGGACAGGCTCCCTTTCTTTATTAATACAATGAAACGGAAAAGGGTTTATTCTTCGGAAAAGTGGATATCCGCGTTTGAGTTTTATCCTAAACGTAATGACGCTTTTATTGTTCGTTTTATTGACGGATCTCTTTACGCTGTGGAGATAGACACAAGATTCGGAGTTCAGAATTTATACAGGATAGTAAACTGGTGTGACAGCTTTATTGTGGACGGACCGATGCTTTTCTACTTTCAGAGAAACAAACTGTATAAGATCGATTTCGAAAGGTGAGCAGGGCAAAACCCGGCAATATCAGTCAGTATTAAAACCGGCTGATTTGAAAAACTCCCTGTCCTCGTCTATCGATGAACTCCCTGTTGTTGTAAGCATGTCTCCAACAATCGCACCGTTTATCCCGGCCCGCAGGGCCCTCTCCTGGAAGGGCCTGAGGGACTTTCTCCCTCCAGCGAACCTGATTACCGCCCGGGGATTGATGAACCTGAACAGGGCAATAGTTGTAAGTATTTCATCCATATCCGGTGGCTGCATGTTTTCCAGCTCGGTCCCTTTTATCGGGTTCAGGACATTGAGGGGAATTGACAGGACACCCAGATTTCCCAGTTCAATGGCAAGCTCAATTCTTTGAGCCATGGTTTCACCCATTCCTATTATCCCCCCTGAACAGATCGAGAGCCCTGCCTCACCGGCCTCTTTTATGGCCTTAAGCTTTTCATCAAAGGTGTGTGTTGTGCAGACTTCAGGAAAGTATGATTTTGATGTCTCAAGGTTGCAGTGGTATCTTGTTACCCCCGCGTTTTTAAGTTTAACAAAACTTACGGCTTCAATAAGCCCCATTGACGCGCAGAGTGAGATGGGGCTGGCTTTTTTTATCTCATCATAAATTCCGATCATCGTGTCAATCCCGCTCTCTGAAAGCCCTCTTCCGCTTGTCACAAGAGAGAACCTTTTAACGCCTCTCTTCTCATTGTGCAGCGCCATTTCCACTGCTTCACCCGGAGCTATGGAGTCATAGGATGAAACTCCTGTATCGTGGTATACTGACTGGCTGCACCATTTACAGTTTTCGGAACAGCTCCCGGATTTGGCGTTTATTATTGAGCAGAGTTCAAAACTGTCCCCGCAAAAAGACTTTCGTATTTCATCTGCCGCGTTATAAAGGGCCTCGTTCCCCTTGAATGAGGCAAGTTCAATCGCCTCTTCCATTGATATTTGATGGCCATTTAAAACCAGCTCTTTTAATTCAGATATTCTGTTCATTCTTAACTTCGGTTCCCTGTTTAATAATAATGGCCAACTTAACAGGGGCCTTCCTGAGTGCAACTACATATTTATTTATTCATCATTTTTAAAATTATGTTCAGGAATTATTACTGAAAAGTATTATAGCGGTTAACGAATGAATTAGTACATTCGCTGTCATTCCGGTTTGCCCCTTGGGCAATACCGGAATCTCAATGACAGAAATTTGTTTATGAAAAAAGGATAAATG
>DAIOFM010000111.1:0-10721 GCA_036745755.1 Spirochaetota bacterium
ACCCGCGGTTCAGGCCAGTGCCCCTCCGTCAACAACCATCATCGCGCCTGTTGTAAATGTCGAAGCGTCAGAGGCAAGGTAAAGAACAGCCCCGCTCATCTCATCCGGCTGCGCAGCCCTGTGCATGGGGATCATGGGGAGCAGAACTTTTTCCATCAGCTGCTCGTTCTGAACCATAACAGATGAAAATTTTGTGTCAGTGAGGCCCGGAAGAAGGGCGTTTACACGTACACCTGTCTGGCCGAGTTCTTTTGCGAAAGCCTTTGTCATCGCTATGACGCCGGCCTTCGTTATTGAGTAGACCCCCTGCATCGGCGCGGGTTTAATACCATTAATTGATGCAACGTTTATGATGGAGCCTCCTCCGTTTTTCATCATTAGCTTCGCGCCCTGCTGGCACATGAAGAAGTTGCCTTTAAGGTTTACCTCCATGGTTTTGTCCCAGACATCCTCCGTGGCATTGAGAAGATCACCGAAGTAGAAGTTCATGGCCGCGTTATTCACAAGTATATCAAGCCTGCCGAATTTTGCTTCAACTTCTTTGTAGAGGTTTTCAATTTCGGCTTTGATGCCGTTATGGCATGCCATGGACGTGGCCTTGCCGCCTTCAGCTTTAATCGATTCTTCCACTTCCGGCAGCCCCTCGATTGTCTTGTTTGTTATTACAACTTCAGCCCCGTGTGCGGCAAGAGTTCTGGCTATCGATTCACCTATACCGCGGCTTGCTCCTGTTACTATCGCTATTTTACCTGTAAGGTCGAAATTTATCTTCATCACTAATCCCCCTGTTATTTTATTCCTTTAAGAAATTCCGGCTGCATAAAAGCAGGTTTAGGGTAATCATAGAAACCTTTTTTAGTCTTTTTCCCCAGATTCCCCTGGTCCACGTATTCATGCAGAAACTGCGCGTGTTTTTTCCATATTTTGTCATTGTTTCTTTCAGCCCAGTATTCAGTGAAGCTGAGCATTGTATCCAGGCCTATACTGTCCATGAGGCCGAAAGGCCCGAACATCATGTGGGTAACCCCCATCCAGGCCCTGTCGATGTCCTCAATGGACGCAACATCCCTTGTCTTGAGAGTCATGGCTGCAGTAAAGACAGCACCAATCATGAAGTTGAATACATAACCTGAATGTTCTTTCTCCATCATTATGGGGAGCTGCCCTGTTTTGACGGCAAACTGCCTGACCAGTTCAATCGTTTCCTTTGATGTGCCCGGGTGAGGCATTATATCCACAACATTCGTGAGGCTTACGTCATGATAGTGGAGAGCGAGGAATTTTTCAGGCCTTCCTGTCGCATCGGCTATCATGGAGGGGAGAAGTGTTGATGTGTTCGTGGTGAATATGGTCCTTTCAGGGCAGAGTTCGTTGAACTGGGAAAATATTTTTATTTTAAGATCAGGTTTTTCAGGAACCGATTCATTTATGATATCAGCATCCTTTGCTGCAGCTTCAGGATCAGTCGTCACGCTGATCCTTTTGATTGCTGCATCGGCTTCCTCCTGAGTTGCTTTTTTCCAGAGCACCATTCCTGACAGGATGCCGGGTATCTTTGAAAGAGCTTTCTGCAGAGCCTCTTCGTTTATATCGTAAATCACAACGTCATATCCGGCAAGGGCGCATGGCACGCTTATCTGCTGTCCCATTGTACCCGCGCCGAGAAGAAGTACTTTTTTCATATCGTCTACTTTCATAAATCCGCTCCTTTTGTTATAGATTATTTTATAGATCAGACTTCTCCATCACTGTAAGAGCTGTGTTCTCAAGGATTTTAACATACTGCACAAGGGGCCTGAACCGTTCATCCTTTGTCTGGCCGTGGTAGAACCTGTAATAGATCTGCTGTGCTATTACTGCAAGACGGAAGAGACCGAAACAGTAATAAAAATCAAAATTATCAATTTTAATTCCCATGATGTCCGCGTAGAGTTTTACCTGCTCGTCTCTTGTAAGCATTCCCTCCAGGTTGGTGGGCATCTGCCTTACAGCCTGAGCCATGGGGGGATCATCCTTCTCTATCCAGTAGGCAAGCGATGAGCCCAGGTCCATGAGCGGATCTCCCAGTGTAGCCATCTCCCAGTCAAGGAGCCCGATTATCTCGGTGGGGTTGTCGGGATTAAGCACCGTGTTGTCGTACTTGTAGTCATTATGAATAATGGCGACCATGCCGGACTCGCCAGGCATTTTATCATGAAGCCACTGCATTACCTTCTCAAAATCCGGAGCGTCAGGAGTTCGCGCGTCACGATAGCGTCCGCTCCACCCCTCCACCTGCCGCTTTACATAACCGTCCGGTTTTCCGAAATCGGCAAGTCCCGCTTTTACGTAATCAACTTTGTGAAGGCTGCATAACACGGATATAAGGTTTTCACTGAGTTTGCGCGCTTCTTCTTTTGAGAGAGTCATATCTTTCGGGAGATCCTTTCTGAGTATTATGCCGTTAATCCTTTCCATGAGATAGAACGGCGCCCCCATGACCTCTTCATCCTCACAGTAAATAACTGGAAGAGGGGCGTATCGGAAAACGGGATTCAGTGCCTTA
The DNA here is from genome assembly GCA_036745755.1 of Spirochaetota bacterium. GTDB lineage: Bacteria > Spirochaetota > UBA4802 > UBA4802 > UBA5550 > UBA5550. The sequence continues at coordinate 2,546 of DAIOFM010000111.1, forward strand.
AGTATTTTGTATTCCCTTGACATGTCGTGGGCGGTTTTTGCTTTTTTGCCAAAAGGAGGCCGCCTGAGAATTAACTCCCTGTTTTCTGCCCTGACAAGATAAGTGAGATTCGAAAACCCGCTGGGGAACTGCTTAATCTCTGTAATGTCCCCGATGCCCGGGACATTGCTTTTGAGAAAATCATTTACTTTTTCCCTGTCAAGTTCCTCGCCTGAACGGGTGTTTACAGGCTGATCTGTTATTCCAGATGATGTCATTATTTTCTCCTCCTTTCCGGTTTGATAGATGTTTCAATAAAATCTATTATGAATGTTGCATACTGATCGATGGATATTTTCCTCCTGGAATATTTCCATCGTTTCAGATACCAGTCCTGAAGCATTGCTTTAATTATTGATGCTGTAAGAATAAGGTTGTCCGAGGTGTATAATCCGTTCCTCACCCCGTCTTTAAGAATATCAATAAAGACCTCTTCAGTGTAAAGTTCACTATCCATTGTAAGTTTTCGATCATCCTTCGGGAGGTTCCGTGTCTCCATATAAAGAAAATAAAACCACTGCGACATTAATTCACTGAGGTAGAGGTGTATTCTCACGGCTTTTTCAAGTTTCTGAGAAATATCAGTCTCCCCCTGTATTTCATTTACGAGTGCTTTTGTTATAAGCTCCATCCCCTCATTGTTAATGATTCTGAAAAGATCATCCTTGCTGGAGAAGTAGGTGTATAAAGCCCCCATGCTCAGTCCCGATTCACGGCTGAGATCCCTCAGTGTCATTGCCTGGAAACCTTTCTCATTGCTGATCTTCAGAGTGGTATTCAGGATCGTGACAAGGTTTTTAATCGCAACGGCTTCTTTCTTGATATTAATTGTTTCACGGTTTTTAACATAATAACTACGGGATATATCCTCTATCGTTATGCTGAACTCCCTGCTGAATGTTTCGAAAGTAAGTTTCATTGATCTTCCTTTTATCCTTCCCCGGCACCCCCGAATGGCTGCCGGGATCTGGTGTGATAATGTATTCAGATTAAGAATATTAATTGTATTTCGCGAGCATCCTTCTTGCCAGAGAGGATTTATGCACCTCGTCCGCGCCGTCATAGATTCTCGCAGCTCTTTCATGCCTGTAAAAGTATGCAAGGATTGTGTCGTCTGTCATACCAAGACCGCCATGGACCTGCAGTGCCCTGTCAATTACCCTCTGCATAGTATTGGCAACAGCGTATTTGATCATTGAAACATCATCACGGGCCTCTTTAGCTCCCACCGTATCTATTCTCCACGCGGCGTAAAGTGTCATAAGCCTTGCTCCCTGGATTTCAGCTGCCGAATCGGCAATCCACTCCTGGACAATCTGTTTTGACGACAGGGTCTTGCCGTCCGGAGAAATTATGCGTTTTTTTGCCCTTTCACAGAGGAGGTCAAAAGACCTGCTGCAGATGCCGAGCCATCTCATGCAGTGATGAATCCTTCCCGGCCCGAGCCTGTCCTGGGCGAGTACAAATCCCATGCCCTCTTTGCCCAGAAGGTTTTTCTGAGGAACACGGCATGACTGCAGGAGAATCTCGCCATGACTTGCGTAGTCACTCCCTTCATGTCCCATCACCGGGATATTCCGTACAAGGTTGAAACCGGGATTATCCGTTGGAACAATAATCATACTGGCCTGCAGGTGAGGGGGGGCGGAGGGGTCTGTGACAGCCATTACTATACAGAATTCTGAACCGTCGGCACCGGATGTGTACCATTTATGGCCGTTTATAATATAATCATCTCCCTCCTTGACAGCCGTGGTCTCCATCATTACAGGATTGGAGCCCGGCATATCAACTTCTGTCATGCCGAAACAACTTCTTATATCCCCCCTTGCCAGAGGCTCAAGATATTGTTTTTTCTGCTCCTCTGTGCCGTGGAGGTGAAGTATCTCAAGATTCCCGGCATCAGGCGCCTGGCATCCGAAGACATAGTGGCCGGTCGGTGTCCTTCCCAGAGCCTCTGAAACAAGGCCGTGTTCAAGCATCGATAAACCCATCCCCCCGACTTCAACAGGATGGTTCGGGCCCCACAGCTCCATTTTTTTTACCATTGCCCTTTTTTCATTCAGTACGGGGAGCAGTTCCCTGAAATCTGCTGCCAGATAATCATGCTCAAGGGGGATAAGCTCCTTATCAACAAATTCATTGATCATTTCCAGAACTACTTTCATTTTATCAGAGACTGTAAAATCCATAAATTTCCTCCTGTCTTTTTAAATGCCCTTAACTAAAAGGGGAAAGAATTTATCTGTAAGTTATAATATCCCTCTCTTCAGTCTGCTCGAGGTGGGGATACTCATTAAATGATGCCATCATTATCCTGCCGCCGCTGTATTTGAACCTTGTAACAGATGTATTGGCAATCATGTCCCTGAAGTCCATGGCCATCTGGTGAGTCAGTCCGATTGTTTTCTGTATGACAACAGATATCGGGCCGCCTGATGTGAAAATGGCGACGTTCTTTCCCCCTTCATTGGCTGCCATGATCTCGTCTGTTACTCCGTTGACCCCGCTGGTAAACCCCTTCCATGTTGCAACACCTTTCATATCGTATTTCCCTGAAGACCACATTGTCATGATTGCTTCAAAGATCCGTTGAAAGGAGTTCCTGTCTTTAAGAAGGTTGTCAGAGTCAAACCTGTATCCCGGCTTTTCTTCCAGTAGTACCGGGAGAAGCACCTTTAGAACACCCTCGGCGTCAAATTCATTCAGCCTGCTGTCGTATATAATCTCAGGAACGTTAAATTCTGTTTCAATACAGCATGCGCGGTATTCCATTGCTGTTTTTACCTGTCTTTCCATTGTGCCGCAGTAGATTGAATCAAAACGGATATTGATCCTGTTAAGATAATCTCCCAGCAGGCGTGACTGCTTCAGGCCGGTAAGTGAAAGTCTGTCGTAATTGTCCTTGCCGAAAGATGCCTGTCCGTGTCTTATTAAAAAAAGTGTGCTCATTTTATTTTACCATCTGTTTTACAGTGTAACGGGACGTTTGCGGAAGTCAACAAAAAAACGAGCAAATGCTCGTTTTTTTGTTGACTCAGTATAAATAAAAAGTATTTTGTAATCAGTATTTAGTTCTTAATTTGTTTCAGGTGAAAAATGCTGTCCCCTGCCGCCATCGGCGGCGGGGGGTTGTAATTCTTATTTTTTACAATGAAATAAATATTCAGGAATTAGTACTGTTTTAAAATATAATGATTTAACAGAGAGATTGAAAACGGAAAGCAGATGAAAATTCTTGTGTGTATAAAACAGGTCCCTGATACAGAGGCGAATCCCGAACTTAGGAGAGACCTGTCTTGGATAAATGAAGATAACCTGGCATTCAGGATGAACAGGTATGATGAGTATGCTCTTGAAGAGGCTCTTGTTATTAAAGATGAATTTCCTGAAACCGTAATAGATGTTATAACAGTCGGCCCTGAAAGATCTGCTGCTATTATAAGGAAGGGACTTGAAAAAGGGGCGGACAGCGCTGTTCATATAAAAACCGCGGAAAACCATATAAGCGCTGCGGATACGGCGTCCCTTATAGCTGACTACGCCTCAGGCAGGGGTTATGATATTATTTTTGCAGGGGTAATGTCTGAAGATATGATGCAGTGCATGGTGGGGCCCATGGTGGCATCTCTTCTCTCTATGCCATGCATAGTATCAGTGGTAAAAACGTCTGTTGATTTCGATTCAGGTATTATTACTGCTGAAAGTGAACTTGAAGGGGGGATTATTGAAACTGTTGAACTTTCAGCACCGTGTCTTATTACAATACAGACTGGCATAAACCAGCCAAGATACCCGTCGCTCTCAAATGTTATGAAAGCCAGGGGTATGACACACCAGACTGTTGAAGCGGATCATTTTATAAAGAATCGTGTAAGCAGTTTATCATACCCGGAGAGGGGAGCAAAGGGGACGGAAATAACAGGTTCAATAGAAGAGAAGGCGGATAAACTTGTTGAACTCCTTTATGAAAGGGGGCTTCTGGTATGATGAACCTGAAAGAGTATAAAGCTGTTGCTGTGATCGATTCAATTGAAGACAGGGTTATGCCGCAGAGCCTTGAACTTCTCCCCTTTTCTATGGAAGCCGGGAATTATGATTATTCTGAAATTCTTCTTATTCTCTTCGGAAGGGATATAAAGGAGGAGGGAAGTGCGCTTTCTGAAAAATACGGAATCGATACAGCTGTTATTGAGAGCGAACAGTTTTTTTATCCTAATCCCGATCTTATGATGAAAGCTTTACGGGAAGTGATCAGTCAATGCAGACCTGAAATTTTATGTTTTACAAATACTATACGGAATAATTCGGTAGCCTCTGGTATTTCCATTCTGTCAGGGGCAACCTGCATTACAGCTGTTGAATCGATAATACCGGATGACGGAGCGCCTTCTTTTCATAGAAGTATATATAACGGCAAACTGGTTGAAAGAATAAAAACGGATCATCAGTTCAGGGTCTTTACTGTTATGCCGGGTGCTTTTCAGGCTGATGCAATTCAGCAGGGCCTGAATGGTTCATTAACGATTATAAAGTTCGATGCTGACGATGTTAAGTACAGGCCTTCAACAGTGAGCAGGGACACTGAAATAGGTTCTAAACTTGAAGATGCGGATGTGGTAATTTCAGCAGGGAGAGGTATAGGTAAACCTGAAAATCTTGAACTTGTCAGGTCTGTGGCCAGAATTTTCGGCAACTCAGCAATAGGAGCATCGCGCCCTGTGTGCGATAATAAGTGGCTGCCCTACAGACACCAGGTGGGGGTTACCGGTAAGACTGTGTCTCCAAAACTTTACATGGCCCTGGGGATATCAGGTTCCCAGCAGCATATTACAGGGATGAAAAATTCCCAGTGTATTGTTTCTGTAAACCGGGATCCCCATGCAGCTATTTTTTCAGTGTCAGATTATTCAATTGTTGAGGATATAATGGAATTCCTCCCGGTTTTTCTGAAGAAGTATCATGAAAGAAGTTCCGGTGAGAATTAGACTTTTTTATAACAGTTGTTTTTCCTGATGACGGAGCGCCTGTAACCAGAATATTTTTTATCATATATTGATCCTTATCCCCGCGAGATGGTATTCTCTGCTTATATCGTAATCATTATCTTCTTCATTTCTTTTTATGTACTGGTAAAACAGCATCATCACAAGTTTTCTGTTAAACCTCATACCGAATTCAGGCCTGATTTCCCCTGTCATATCTTTCCTGCCCGGTACATCCCCCTTTTTGACTGTTCCGTTTACAGCAAGATAAAGGATTGCGGAGTTAAAACCGCAGAGGTCCTCCCTGATGCCTGCTTCAGCTATCCAGCAGTGCTTGTCAGTTTTATTTCCAGGTATCCACCCTGCTGTTATCTCCGCTTCGGTGTTCAGGATAAAGCGGAAGCTGGCGGCTGTAAGGTCCGCTATCCCTGAGTTCAGATGTCCCGGCTTCATTCCCGCGCTTGTTATTCTCATGCCTGTAAGATGATATGTATAACTTCCGGCATCAACTGTATTCCCCTCTCCGAAGCCGGTGTAACGGTATAGAGGTTCAATAAAAATTCCCCAGTCGGTGTTGTATGTCAGGCCGGCTTCATTGTAGTAGTCTATGTATCTGGGGTAGAGGCCGGTGCCCTCCTTCAGCCTGGGGGATGAGTGTACCAGCGATGAGCCGCAGAAGAGGCCTGAACCCCCGGGAGTTAAAAGGCTGAATGCTATGAGTATATCGCTCCTGTAGTTTCTTTCATCATCGCCTATAAATTTGCTGTACGATCCGTTCAGGTGAAGTTCTGGTGAAAGTGAGAGCCGGGAGCCGCCCGCGGTTCGGGGATGGAGAGTATTCTCCTCCTCCTGCAGAGATGACTCGATTTTAAGGCCGAATGAAGTTGAGGTTCTGCTGTTGCCATACGGCATCTCCCTGTCTGCTGTATGTGAATATTCAGCGTACGGTATCAGAAGAGTGTTCCCTCTACCCAGCCTGGCCCCGAATTCAGCTTCCCTGCGCAGTATTTCCTTATCAGGGAGGAAGAGTTCCCCTCCCGCATAAATATAAGGAACAATTCCCGGCGCAAGATAGTAGTCCAATCTTACTTTAAGTTCCGCTGTATAGTCATAAGGGTAATATCGTGTCGAAATGGCCTTTCTTCCTGTAACAGAAAAATTGATATAGTCCCCGGAGGAGAGTAGTGTCAGTCCATGGCCCCGGTTTTTTTCACCAATCACCATCCCCCCGCTTTCCCACCTGAAGCCGTATCCGTACCATCTTAACTGCCGATTAACAGGCCGGTAAAGATCCACATAGTTCATACATCTGTGATCTATGAAAAGTGAAGCGTTACCGTAATTCGTCTCCACCCGTGTGTTTATATATTCCATGTTGTAGTAGATCCTGTTAAGCCTGAAACTTTCGTCACCTGTCCGGTAATCAAAGGTCTCATATGTGCTGAAAGAGGGTACAAGGGATCCGTACCTGAAAGCATCGAGAGACAGGTAGCGTGATAGTGAACCGTAGCGGGGGGCACCTGTGAAAAAAGCAGGGGTAACAGAGAGCCTGGCTCCAGGGAAAAAGAAGAACCCCTCAACCCTGTTGCTCTCCGTAGTATCTGAAGCATACAGAATCCCGGTTATAATGATTAGAATAGCTATAACCGGAAGTGTCGGTTTTATGGCGGAATTTTTTATATGGTCCATTAATGATATGATATAATTAATAATATCTGAATACACATTTAAGTGTAAAAATTAAAAATTATATACCCCTGCTGCCCTTAGCGGCGGTTATGGAATATTTACAGCCCTCAGGCATTTATCATTTCGGCTCTTATTCATGTAAATTTATCTGATAAAATGTTCCAAAAAATATTTAATTATTAAATAAAATACTTGACCGCCTCGGTTTTTATCTCTATCTATTAGACATCTTCCTGTTTTTTAACTATTTTAGTTTTATAGCTTTTATCTGTTTGTCCTTAAGGGGAAACAGCAGGTCCACTCTTTCGGGAAATAATCTCCTGTATCTTTTTTCAACCTGCTTGCATCAGAGTATTACGGGGATATTAGTATATATTTTATCTATAAGTTTTTATATAAAAGGAGGGAAATGATGAGTGATGTTATTACAGATATAATTTTAAAGGCGGCTGAAAAAGCAAGGCATGAAACTTCAAATGAACCTGAACCTAAAGTGACAGGGCCGACTTCATGGCCCATTGACTGCACAGTCGGACCGGGGCTTGAGGGGGCCATTGCCTGCGAAAGTAAAGTCGGGTATGTAAATGGTGCAAAGGGATGGCTTATTTACAGGGGCTATGATATTTTCGATCTCTGCGCGCATTCGAATTTTGAAGAGGTTTCCTATCTTCTTCTTCACGGTGAGCTTCCATCGAGAAAGCAGTTTGAGGAGTTTAATACCAAGCTTATTAAGTACAGGCATCTGAATAAAAGTCTACGGCTTCTGGTAGGTTTCCCCGTTGAAAGCATGAGTGCCATGTCCGCGCTGAGACTTGGAACTAATATGATGCGGCAGGAGTTTACCTATCTTGACGCAGAAGGTAATGCACCGGTGAAAGGTGAGGCTATTGCTTCAGATGAGGATTCAATAGCGATGGAGACTATCCCTTCCGGAGGTAAAAGCGCGACTTATGAGTTCAGAATCGCAAAAAAGCTTAAGAGTATGAGGAAACGGAAGGGTAGTAAAACTTCTTCCAGAATTGATGACGGAAGCAGTATTGACACCTGTTATCATCTTATTTCAGGTGTGGCTACAATTACGGCTGCCATATCCCGTCTTCACCAGGGCCTTATCCCCCTTGAGCCTGATCCGAAGCTCAGTCACGCGGGAAATCTTTTGTATATGCTGACCGGGGAAAAACCTGATCCTGTGGCTGAGAGAATTATGGATGTCGCCCTGATACTTCACGCTGATCACGGTATGAACGCGAGTACTTTCGCTTCCATGGTGGTCGCTTCCACGCTTTCTGATTTTTATTTTTCAATAGGATCAGGCATAGCTGCGCTTAACGGTCCGCTTCACGGAGGGGCCAATGAAGAGGTGATGAAGATGCTTCGGCAGATCGGGAGCATTGAAAACGTTACACCCTGGCTGGACAAAAATATGCAGGCTAAAAAGAAGATTACCGGTTTCGGCCACAGGG
>DAIOFM010000112.1:0-10680 GCA_036745755.1 Spirochaetota bacterium
ATATCATCAAACCTTTCCGATGTGGCAAGGTGCTGGCCGAATGCGTCGTTTGAAAAGAGTATTTTTTCAGCTTCAAGATAGGTCACCATTGAATCGGGCCAGTGTACCATGGGCTCAGGTACAAAGGTGAAAGTATATTTTCCGGTATTAAGTGTGTCACCGGCTTTTACGGTTCTTACTTTCCAGTCTTCCCTGAAATGTTCTTTCAGGTTCTTTTCACCATTTACGGATGCAATGAGTTCCGCTCCTGGAATTTTTTCAAGCATCGCGGGTATCGCGCCGGAGTGGTCCATTTCGGCATGGTTTGATATTATGTAATTGATCTTTGACGGATCAATTACGGATGAAATTCTTGCCAGCATCTCATCGGTAAAGGCTTCCTTTACTGTGTCTATCAGTGTGACTTTATCGTCAATGACAAGGTAGGCATTGTATGTTGAACCCTTCTGTGTAAGGTATCCGTGAAAATTTCTCAGGTTCCAGTCAATGACACCTACCCAGTATATGTTTTCTGTCAGTTTTACAGCTTTCATTCTTCCCTCCGTATTAATTTATTACTGTTTTTAATTTATTAAAAAGTCAGTAGTAATTCCTGAATTTGTATGTTGGTATATAAATTATTAATTATATTTACCCTGTCGTATCCGGCTGACGGGGAAATTGAAAATTTTTAACCTGAAATAAGTTAAGGAATTAATACTGATAAAAAGTTTATTTTTTAATTGAATTTTCAGGTTTAACTAATATAAACAATTTAAAGATAATTGTTTCAAAAAAAATATAATTTCATGTAAAAAAAAAGATATTAAAAAACGCCGGAGTCAGTTTATGAAAAGAAATATAATTATAATTTTACTTTTTTTCACTGTCCTTTTCTGCCTCATTGCAGGATGTTCCGAAAAAGTCCCTCATTATGAACTTTCAAGGTTTGTCTCGCCGGGTATTTGTGCCGGATGTCATTCTGAAATATACAGCCAGTGGAGCGGTTCTCTTCATCACCTCTCCCTGAAAGATAAGATCTATCTTGCTGTTGCAAAGGATGGCCTCAAAGGGATAACAGTGAAGGATGAACTTGAAGAGGCTGAATCGTGCCAGAAATGCCATGTGCCAATCGGTTTTATTTCCGGGTACCCGAAAAAAACGTCTGATGACATAAACGCTATAAAGGACCCGGCAACTGAGGGAGTACAGTGCGACTACTGCCACTCCATAACAGGAGCCTACAAAAAATATAACGCGAAATACAAATACGATCCCGGAAACGGTGAGAGCGACCCCGGAATTAAAAGGGGCCCGTTCAAAGATTCCGAGGCGGGATACCATAAAACTGAATTTTCCGAATTCCATACAAAGTCGGGGATCTGCGGGACGTGCCATAACGTGAAGCATGTGGTTTACGGCACCTGGCTTGAAACCACGTTCGAGGAGTGGAAATCGAGTCCGTATAATAAAGAGGGAGTGCATTGTCAGGGCTGCCATATGTACCAGAGGCCGGGGCATCCCGCAACAGGCTCCACCAAAAGGGAGAAGAATCCGGGAACAGCTGCAGGCGGCGGCCCGGAACGTGACCATATATTCACCCACTATTTTGTCGGGGGCAACAGTGTAATTCCTGAAGGGGAGAAGGACAGTGTCCGTGCAAAGATGGCTGAGGAGAGGCTTAAAAATGCCCTGGATCTTAAAATTGACGGGAAATTGTCTGGTGATGATATTATACTAAGGATAGTAAACAACGGTGCAGGCCATAATGTCCCAACCGGTGTGGCGAACTTCAGGCAGGTGTGGTTAAAGGTGGTCGTGAAGGACGGAAAGGGTAAAACGGTATATTCAAGCGGCGTACCTGATTCCAGGGGATATATAGATGAAAAGTCTGTCACTTTCGGAACAGTTTTCGGGGACGGTAAAGGGAACCCTGTTGATAATATTGCGAAGGCAAAGGAGATACTCAGGGACACATGTCTCAAGCCGATGAAGGAACATGTAGAAAAGATAACCCCCGGAGTAAAGGGGGACAGGTTCACCGTGGAGGCGGCCCTTATGTACAGGCTGATATCCCAGAAGACAGCTGATTCACTGAAAGAACTTAAAGGGATTAAAATAAAACCTGTGGTAATGAAGGAGATAAAGGTTGGAGTTACCAGATAGGCCGGAATTTTTCAAACGCATAACATTCAAAGTGCCGCTCCTTGTAGCAGTGGTGCTGATACTGGGTCTGGGGGTTGTTGTATCCTACTATCTCCGCGCGCAGAATGAAACTATCCGCAGGTCAAAAGAGAGTGAGGTTATGCAGGAGGGGGAGATCCTCTACACTGCTGTCAAAAACAACATGCTTGCAGGCGAGGCACCCATTGCGGTACAGCTCTTCAGGGACTTTGAGAGAAGGGGATTCGCTTCAATGATCGGGCTCTACAGGGCGGACGGTGTTTCAGCATTCTCTGACAATAAGACAATAGAGACTGTAAACCGCAACCTGGGTAAGTCCAGGTTCATGGATAAGAAGAGGCCGGCGGAGTTAAGGACAATAAATGATCCCCTTTTTCTTGAGTCTGTAACAAAGGTGGAGGATATTTTCATAAGAGACACCAGGGGGGATAAAAAAAATGTTTTAATATATAAACCTCTGCTCAACCAGCCGAAGTGTTCCGGCTGTCACGGTATAGACCATGCTGTAAGGGGGGTTATTGTAATTTCCTCCCCTTTTGACGAAGTATACAGGATGGCCAGGAACAATATTATATTTTCAGTGTTACTTTACGTAGTGGTACTTGTTGTGCTCACAGGGGCTATTATACTTTTCCTCAGGCGATATATTATAGGAAGGATTCTTGAGCTCGGCAGGGTGGTAAAGGGTGTCGGCAGCGGGGACTTCGTGACAAAGATCGATGTTGATTCCGTGGACGAGATAGGTGAACTGGGCAATGAGCTGAACAGCATGATCGACGGGCTCAGGGAGAGGTTCATGCTCTCGAAGTTTGTTTCCAGGTCAACACTTGAACATATTAAAGGAGAGATGGATATATTCCCCGGAGGGGAAAAGAGGCTCCTCACCGTGCTCTTTACCGATATCCGGAACTTCACAGAGTACTCGGAAAACAGGAACCCTGAAACGGTTCTTGAAATGCTGAACACTGTGATGAGCATGCAGGCAAGGATAATCCATAAAAACGGCGGCGACATAGACAAGTATGTTGGTGATGAGATCATGGCTGTCTTTGACGGTGAAGACATGGTTTACCGCGCTGCGAAGTCCGCAGAGGAGATCCGCAGGGAGATCCGGAAGATGAATGAAGCCTCCGTGACACCTATATATATAGGTTTTGGCATAAATACCGGTGAGATGATTGCCGGCAACATGGGCTCCGTGGACAGGGCTGACAGAACAGTTATCGGCGACGCTGTGAACCTGGGTGCACGGTTATGCTCCATTGCAGGGAGAAATACAATTGTACTGTCCGAGCATTCTCACGGTCATATCTCTGAAAGGGGTGAGTTCAGGGAGCAGAAACCTGTCAGGGTAAAGGGTAAGGAAAAGACAGTTAAAATTTATACGCTGGTGAGGACATTATGAAACCTGCAGTTTTTGCGATGTGCCTCCTCCTCCCCCTGATGCTTTTTATAAAGTGCGGAGGGGAGAGGTCGTTCCAGATACCTGATTACAAAACCTGGAATAAAGTTATTCCACAGGTTCTGGACCGCCCTGTGCCCGGTCATGGCGCGACCTTCAGGGTAATTTATGCCAATGAAACGGCCTTCTCATCAGAGATTGTAACTGATGATACCGGGGTAAGATCCGTAAAAATGAAGGACGGTTCAATTATAGTAAAAGAGGTTTATAAAAAACGGGAGGATGTCGGTTACAAGGTGCCTGACCTCCTGATAATGGAGAAGAGGGGCTCTGACCCCGAATCTTTAAACGGCTGGCGGTATTATTTAAAAAAGCCGGCTGAGAAAACTGTTGAGGTGAGGACAAGGATGTGCGTGGGTTGCCACGAGGCCGCCAATGAGAAGCACCCTTATTTTGACGGAAACAGGGACGAGATATTCCGTGATTATCTTTTTATCTCTATAGCAAAGTAACTACCTGCTGAGAATCATCATCCTTGATGTAGCTGTTGCGATAAGCATGTTCTGGGGGGAGTAGGCCTTCCCCTCGAATATAATGAATGTCTTTGTCTTCTTTACAATCCTGGCCTCGCATATAATTTCGCCTTCATCAGGGTGTATAGACCTGATAAATGTCGTGTTAAGGTCAAGGCTTGTTGTGGGACTTTTTGTCTCAAGATATGAGAAGGGGCCGAAGGTTGTGTCAAAGTACGCGGATATCATCCCTCCAAGCAGGTTGCCCGCAGGGTTGGTGAACCTTGAATCAACGGGAAAAGAAATTTTAATGAATTCACCTTCAACGTATTCAAGGAATTTCCCCTTCATCTCAACGAAACATTTGGGAGGTACAGTGAGGCCTTCAGCGTTTTTCATCGAATCTGTTATGTTGTTGAACTGATCGTTAATTTCCACGTTCATGTCCTTCACCGGTAGCTTTTTTATGTTACAGTTGCCTGAAATAAAGGCTTTCACCGGCAGTTAAGGAGTCAAGAAATATTTGAAGATTATAAATTAAACTTTAGTCAGGCAAAGCCCCCCAAACCCCCTGGAGGGGGGCTTTATGAATTAATGAATTATCCCTGCAGCTCTTTGAGTTTACTCTTCACATCTTCAATATGCCCTTTTACCTTTACACTTTTCCATATATGCCGGATTTTTCCATCGGGGTCTATGAGAAAGGTTGTGCGGACAACTCCGTAGTAATCTTTTCCATACATTTTTTTAAGCTGCCACACCCCGTATTTTTCAAGCATACCCTTATTCTCATCGCTCAAAAGGGTCACCATAAGTGAATGTTTCACAATGAATTTCTGGTGGCTTGTGCATGAGTCAGGGCTGACACCTATAATTTCGGCATTCATGCCTCTGAATTCAGGGAGGCTTCCGGTAAAGTCTACAGCTTCAGTTGTGCACCCGCTTGTGTTGTCTTTCGGGTAGAAGTAGAGGACAAGCCATTTCCCTTTATAGTCTGCAAGGGATACAGGATTTCCCCCGGCGTCGGGGAGTTTGAAGGCAGGGGCTCTGACCCCGGTTTTCAGTTCTTTATATTCAGCCATTATAATTCTCCTTAAATTTTAAGTTGCATTAATAATATAACAAAAAGAGATTAATCCGGTCTATATAAAAATTAAGTAGAGGAATATTCTCTCGCAAAGACGCAGAGGCGCTAAGTTTCAAGCACTAAGATATCTGTTTTTATCTTCGCGGCTTAGCGGCTTCGCGAGAGTAGCAATCGGGAGTATACATGCAGAACCAGAACCATAAAGAATATGAAAAAGAGATTCTTGCTCTATATAAAAAGATAAAACCTGAGATAACCAGGCGTATCTCAGAATTCAGAAAGATATGGAAGGAGGCCGGCAACGATGCGCTCTTCACCGAACTCTCCTTCTGCCTCTTTACTCCGCAGTCAAGTGCCAGGCAGTGCTGGAAAGCCGTAAACATTCTCCTTGAGAAAGACCTTCTCTTTGACGGGCAGTGGGAGGATATTTCAGAGGAAATTAACATTGTCCGTTTCAGGAACAACAAGGCGAAGTACCTTGTTGAGGCAAGGGGGAGGTTTCTCTGCGGGGAGGGGATCCGGGAGTGCCTTGACCTCCACTCCCATCCGAGAGAGAAGCGTAACTGGCTTGCGCGCAATGTGAAGGGTATGGGATACAAGGAGGCGAGCCACTTTCTCCGCAACATAGGCCTTGGTCAGAAACTGGCCATACTTGACCGGCATATACTGAAGAACATGAAACTCCTTGGAGTTATAGATAAAATCCCTGATACGATTACCGGTAAGGTCTACCTTGAACTGGAAGAGAAACTTGAGGCCTATTCAGAGAAAACAGGTATCCCAATGGAACATCTTGATTTTGTCCTCTGGTATAAAGAGGCAGGTGAGGTGTTCAAGTAAAATGATTATACGGGCGTGTCCCGGCCGTGGCCGGGCCGGGCTATCGGCTTCTACTCCTCGCAGGCGGTGCTTCGATACGACGCGGTTATTGAGTTACAGACCACAGGTCTGTTGTGTCGAAAGACCACGTTACACCTTCGGCAGGACCGGTGCATCGCTCAGCAGCCGCCCCACGCTGCGGGGTAACGCCTCTATCCCTCACGCGATGCCCTCAACTTTCCGTGTTATACCGGGAACCTGAATTTTTAAGAATTATTACTGTGAAAAATTCTTGATTTAATGAATAAAAAAGTTTAATATTAAAAATCGGGTCTATATAGATAAACAGTCTCTTATTATTATAATTGCCGGGAAAATATTATGAATAATAACTATAAGAACAGATCTTTTCTGCTCAGACTTGTTGCGCTGTCGGTTTTTATACTCCTTCTGGTCTTATTTTATCATGTACTTATATCTCTCGGGTTCAATTTCCTGGATAAAACCACTGTGGGCGGGTTTTTTCTTAAATCGAGAATATTATATATTATTACAGGCGCTTTAATTGGCGGGGTGCTGATCTATTCTGTGAAAATAAAGGCACGGTTCAGGGCCCTTCTCATGGGGATCAGTTTTATACTTTTCGGGATTCTCCCCGCCCTTGGTGATACTCACTGTTTTTACCAGATATCAAGTTCACTCTGCGCGCTGATTAAACCCCTTCTATTTGTCTCGCAGGGTATATATAATATTCCGATTAAATATTTTATACTCTTCACTTCAATTATAGCCCTTTCATTACTGGGGAAAAATCTTTTCTGCGGATGGGTCTGCCCTGTCGGCGCTATACAGGAAACAGTGCACTTCGTTTCACCGGGAATAAAAAAGAGAAGGATATCTTTTACTGTAAGCAATGCCGTAAGGGCGGTTATATTTTTATCCTCTATTATTCTTCTTTTTACAACGGGAATAAATCTCTATTACGATTATCTGAACCCCTTTATTGCCGCATCTCTGAAACTATCGATCATGTCATGGTTTTTGACGAGCTTCTTTTTTCTCCTGGCAGTAATTGCGGCATCACTATTTTATTACCGGCCATACTGTTATTTAATCTGTCCAATAGGGTTGATTACATGGGTTTCAACGTTTTTTTCCCTGTACAGGATCAGTTGTGATCAAACCAGGTGTACACGCTGCATGAAATGTGTTGAGGAGACAGCCTGTCCCGCTGTAAAACCGATTATTGAGGGAAAAACTGTTCTGCCTGACTGTTTTGACTGCGGCCAGTGTATAGATAAATGCCCTGAAAACGCATTGAGTTTTACTGTTAAATAGATATCCTGCACTCCTCCTCATGAATGTATATAAGGAAATGCCGCCTGTGGTATAATTAATTCTCTGCCCGTAGCTGCTGTGCGGAAATCCTGATCAGGGTATAAACTCTCCGGCCTGTGATTTTTTATTCAGGCGGGAAAAACTGTTAAGTGATTTGTGAAAACTGCAGTATATTAATTGCAGTACTTCTGTTTTTTTAGTATTAATTTCTGAAAATATTTTAGTATAAACAATAAAGAAATATACCCCCGCAGCTTCACCGCGGGGGTAACACAACTTTTTTAACATGAAATAAGATAAGGAACAATTACCGGATTTTTTGTATATTTAAATAAAAGCTGAACATGGAGATTTGATAATGACCAGAATCGTAAAAATCCTGCTTATGCTTCATATGCTTATTCCGGGGCTTTTAAGTGCTTCAGATATTTCAGGCCTTGTAAAGTATGTACCCCGCAATAATAATGAGGATATAATGGCAGCCGGTATAAAAGGCGGGCCTGCTTTCGGCTTCCTGGACCAGATTAAAGTAAAGAAGATGGTGAAAGATGCCCTGATCCAGTCGGGGGGAAAGAATGCCCGAAACGAGATTAAAAAAATGACAGCTGAATTTAACAGGTCCTATGAATCGGCGCGCCAGGTTTCAAATAATTTTTTCCATGAAGCGGCCATTTTTATATATCCGGGTGTCAATAAAGGTGAGGTTAATGCTGCATCCATGCAGAGGTATCTGGTAATCGCAAGTCTGAATATAGACTGGAAACCACGGACAAGGGACCAGGTGACAGAGGGTGTTAATTCTCTGCAGATGATGCTGAAAAATGTCAGGTCTGATAATCCATCCCCTTTCATGAACGGGGCTGCCATCAGGTATGGAGATGTTTTTGTTATCGGGGATCAGGGAACAGTCAGTGCTTTTATTGAGAATAAAAAGAACGGCAGCACAGATGAGTCCGGTGACCTGGACAGGATCTCTGCAGGTATCAGGGCAAGCGCTCTTTATACATTCTGGAGCAGTGAAAATCCGGAAGGGGTATATCCGCTTTTTAATAATCCGCTATCAGGAGGGGTAGGGCAGGATGCTGAAATGAAAAAAGGTTTTCTTGAGATAATGAACAGTTATTCGGATGACGGTACTGCTTATACAGTTGAAGATGCTGACAGATTTTATAAAGGGCTGCGGCGCCTGGAACAGAGAGTGTACCTGAAAAACGGAATAGACCTGCAGGGAACAATAAACGGCACAGGGGATAGTTATACACCGATCATTGAAAAGATGTTTGAAGACCAAAATTACCTGGTGAATGCTTTCAGTGTTATAAACAGAAAATACGGGCTAAGTATAAATCCTGAAGATTTTGATTACAGCGGGAATGTTCAGCAGGATGAGAGCGGATATACGGTAAACAGCAGGATAAAAATTAAGGCTGAAACTGTTACCAGACTTCTTTCCCCTGTTATTACAGGCCTTCTGACACTTCAGGGCGGGGGCCGGTCAAATATTCCTGATAGAAAAGGTTCAGGGAGAACAGAGGAGGAGGTAAAGAAGGAGGAGACACAAATTGAAACAGGATGGGTAGACGAAAATACCTATCGCGTAGAGTCCTCTGCCGGAACTATTTCCGGAATTAAAAACAGGGTTGTTCTGAAAGAGAAAACCAAACAGAACGCCATAAAGGCCGCAAAGGAGAAAATACTGGAGGATTTCAGGACGCAGCGGATGAACAGTGTAATCCTTTATTCAAGGTCATCAGAGGGAAATATTAAAGAAGAGTTCGGTAAAACCGCTGATGGCGGGTCTGTTATAAAGGTAAAATACAAAAAAGACGGAAGCTGTGAGATTATTTACCAGGTAACAGATAAGGGGCTGAAAAAAAAGGTCACAGGGCAATAAAAAAACCGGGAGCAAAGGTTCTGTCTGATTCATAACCTTCGTGCCCGGTTTTCTATTTCAGTTAATTGGTTTAATCAGAATGCGTATCTCAGGGCGACCCTTAACTGCTCACGGGGCAGGCCGTATTTTACTGAGTATTCAACATCATCGGTAGGAAATCCATCATAGATTCTTTCCATAGTTTCCTGTTCATTCGTTTCACACCTGTACATGGCATATTCAAGCATAAAGTAGAAACCACTGAAGACCCTTCTTTCTATACCGAAGATCCCCCCTGCGCCGATAACGGTGGTGCTCCCATCAGAATCGTAGTCATTAGTATGAGGTGTGCTGTCATATTCATGCATCTCATAGCTCATATCTATTCTGGAAATAACAGCACCACAGGCAGCATAAACAGCTGTTCTCCCCCTGTCAGGTGAAACTGTAAGCCCGATAAAGAGCGGGAAGGCGAGAGCACTGTACTCTATGGAGTATTCATAATCGTAAGCAAGGTCAGGGATCGTGTAGTATTCATGCTTTTTTATATCTCCCCCTGAGGTCAGTTCGTAATATTCAGCCCCCCCTCTGATGAAGAGATACCTTGTTAAATCATACCTTGCGAAGAGCCCCGCTCCCGGAACCATAACAGTATCATGTTCTGATGAAAAATCACTAGCATCGTTGGATCTGGCCGTGGCTTCATTGATTTTTTCCTCTATTGCCCCGCAGTCAGTTGAGTAAGCCCCGAATACACCTATTGAAATTCCTGTTCTGGCTGACAGGGGAAGTGTCATTGAAATAAGAATAAGTGCTGTAATAGTCAGAAAGACCGGTTTTTTCATGGTTGACCTCTTGAAGATAAGGATTGATACAGAAAATGATTCATATTAATAACTTGAGTTAGGTGAAATTTAACATTGATGATGAGATTATTATAATAAATGTTAATAATAGAACGCCCAACTCCAGTTTAGAAATCATTTTTGAGAACGATTCAATTATCCTGCCTTATAATAATTAAAATGTAAAGTTTTTTATTTAAAAACAGTGGGATTTAACCATTTAAATATAATGCCCGTCCCTGTCATATTTTATGTTTAAGAATTTCACTGTTATCGAAAAAACAGAGTCAGAGTATTCAGTCTTTATCTCTCCCCGTGATTTTTAACAATCCCTGTCTCTACGGTAAGGCTGAGCCCGTTTTCTGAAAATTTTTCCGGTGCAAGGCGAGTAAATGGTTCAAAGATCTGTTCAGGATTAAAACCTGCGGGAAGTTCCGTGTTGTTGCTGTTTTCTCCATGCTTGTGTGGGGCAGGGCGCGAAGAAGTCGATTGAGACAAACCTGAATAAACCTGGTAGAGATATTCTTACAGTAATGCCCGGATTCAGCAGGTCGGGCGGGGTGGACTGTTGTTATTTCCATGCCGGGAGTTACAGGTTCAGCATTCTTTTCCGCGATCATGGGAATAGTATTCGGTATCTG
>DAIOFM010000113.1:0-8711 GCA_036745755.1 Spirochaetota bacterium
GTACGAGGACATTACAGGATCATCGGAATACCCGCTCGACACAATTGTTTTTACCCCGGGCTGCAGTTCCTTGATAATGGCATTGACCTCCATCCCTCCCATATCCCCGGGCATAGTGAGGTCCATTATTACGCAGTCGAAAGGATTGCCCAGCATCAGGCTCTCTCTGACGAACCTGATTGTCTCCTCCCCGTTGTCAGACGTTTCAGGCTCAAAGCCCATCTTTGACAGCATTCTTTTACAAAGATCAAGTATAAGTTGATCATCATCCATTATCAGCACCCTTGCCTTCGCGTGCTTTTTATGGCCGGGTGATTGGGCCGGTTCCTCCGCTTTCTCAACTGAAGCGGGAAGGAGGATTTCAAAAACCGTTCCAACCCCCTTCCCGGAATAGACCCTTATATCACCGCCATGTTTCTTCACAATGGAATATGTTACAGAGAGTCCCAGCCCGCTCCCTGAATCTTTAGTTGTAAAAAAAGGATCAAAGATACTTGTAATAATATCATCCGGTATACCGGGGCCGTTGTCCTCTATTATTATCCTGATATATTCTCCATGAGGGAGTGAAAAAAATGAGCCGCTGTTATTGAAATTTTCAGCCTTCAGCTTCAGCACGCCAGAATCTTTCATTGCCTGTCTCGAATTTAAAACCACATTTTGTATAACCTGGCTTATCTGCCCCTCGTCAATTTCAGAATCCCTGAGATCATCCGCCACCTCAAATTCTGCTTTTACCCCTGAACCTGAAAGGACAAACCCGGTCGTCTCCATTAACAGAGTTTTGATTGAAGTTATTTTTTTGACCGGTGCCCCTCCCTTTGAAAAGGTCAGAAGCTGCATGGTAAGATCGCCCGCCCTGAGTGCCGCCTTTTCAATTATTTCCAGAACATCATAAATACTTTTATACTCCATTGCGTCCTGTTTAACAAGACTGATATTGCCAAGTATTGACGTAAGTATATTATTGAAGTCATGGGCAATCCCTCCTGCAAGGATTCCCAGGGACTCTATCTTTCTGGTTTTAAGGATCTCAGACTCTGCCCTCCTGTGGTATGTCATGTCATTCATTATCATGAAGTACATATCACCGATCGGCACCATGTAAAACTCGATATCACGCATTGTGCCGTCACCGCAGAGGACCCTGTACTCCCGGGGCCCAAGGCGTCTGTTCATCCTGCTGGCTTCCTGAAAATCCCTGTACCAGTCCTTTATAACATGCTTTCTGTATTCAGGGTCAGGGAACCCTTTAAGGGCCCAGGAAGTCAGGTCATAAACCTCCTCCATGGTATAACTGAAAAGTTCTATGCAGGCACTGTTGGTATAGGTAAATTTATCATCACCGTCTATAATCACCATGGGAAGCGGAGAACGGTCTATCATCTCCTTGAAATTCCTCCTGCTTTTTTCAAGCTCTTCTTCCGCCTTGTACCTCTTTGTAATGTCCTCGATTATCCCCACTCCCCCGGACATAGTTCCGTCAGGCTCAAATACCGGTCCGGTTTTGAGAGTAACAGCAATATTCACACCGCTTGTAGTAGTAGTATAACGCCCTTCATAAAAACCGTTCTCCCCGTTGAGTGATTCCATGATGCAGGGGACAACAGACTGATCATTTAGTGAGCCTAAATCCAACCCAATAAGCTTTTCAGCAGGGGCCCGGAGAATCTCGGCAAACCGGGAGTTACATTCCCTGATTATCATTTTCAGGTCATAATAAAAAATACCCACCGGGCTATGTTCAAAAAGCAGCCTGTAGCGTTCCCTGCTTTCACGAAGGGCCCTTTCAGTATTCCTCATTCGGGTCAGGTCTATCATTGAAACTACTACCGCAGGCTCTCCGGCGTATTCAATCCTGTAGGTAAAGGCGCGGACAGCTACCTCATTCCCGTTTTTCGCTATAATGACAAATTCATAGTCACCGGGAAGTGACTCTCCGGTCAGTCTCCTGTAATAAAGGTCAACGATGGGAGCAAATGTCCCCTCCTTCACGAATTTCAACTGTTCCTCCCTTCTAAAAGAGAGAAGCTCTTCGCTGCTGTAGCCGGACATTATCTCAAGCCCCCTGCTTACAAGTACAGCCCTAGGCGGGTCCCCCTGCATTACCGCGAGCGCAATATTTTCATGACTCATCAGACCGTGCAGTATTGAGTCCGACTTTTTCAGAAGTTTAATCTCTGCTTCAAGCTCTGCAATTCTCTTCCGCAGATCTTCACTATTCCCGTTACCTGGTTTAATAGACCCTCCATTGATGATTTAGAAATCCTGCCATCGACTACTTATCTGCTATTAAAAAATAACCCATTGTTCCCATATGTCTCTATAAAAAAAAAGACATTTTTAAATCCTGTAAACCGGAATAAATAACCTGTATATAATATAATATCCAGACAGCAAAGATAGTAGCAATAAAACAGAACAACAGTTATTATCTTTATTTCATATATCATCAGAAACAGATGAATTATATTTCTTGACCATCCGGGATTAATAATATATCAATTACTCACTTGAGTTAGGCGTTTTCTTTTTAACATTTATCATATTAATCGGTCATTGCGAGGAGCTTAAGCGACGAAGCAATCTGTTCTGGATAGAAAATATTCAGTATTAACCGGTATTGTTTCCAGCCTTAACAGATTGCCACACTCCCTCCGGTCGTTCGCAATGACATAATTTAAATAATTATGATATTTAAACCAATAATCCTATTATCAATGTTAAATTTCGCCTAACTCAAGTTACTCATTAAAGGAGCAATTTATGACTAACGAAGAGAGAAGCTGGATTCTTTACGATGTTGCCAATTCAGCGTTCATCCTCATAATGGTCACGGCCGTTATGCCGATCTTTTTCAAGGAGATTGCTGCCGGCGGGCTTACAGGAGCTGAATCAACCTCAATCTGGGGCTACGCTGTTTCAACGGCAGCCCTTGTAACAGCTCTTGCCGCGCCCTTCCTCGGTGCCATGGCGGATTACAAAGGAAAAAAACTCCGCCTTTTTACAATCTTCCTCATTACCGGTATAACAGCCACCATTGCCCTCACAGCCGTAAATGCCGGTGACTGGGTATTATGCTTCTTCATTTTTATTGTGGCAAAAATCGCCTGGGCCGGGGCAAATATATTTTACGATTCCTTTATCACAGACGTCACAACGCCTGAAAGGACAGACAGGATATCGTCACACGGATATGCCTGGGGATACATTGGAAGCACAATACCCTTTATCGCTGTAATAATAATACTGATGTCCGCACCGGGAGGTAAACCGGGACTTATTCATTACAGGACAGGATTCATTATAACCGCGGTCTGGTGGATACTCCTCTCCATCCCCATGATAAAAAATGTCAGGCAGAAACACTTTATACCTGAATCTGAATCACCTCTGAGCGACAGCATAAAGAGACTGGTATCCGGCCTGAAAAACGCAGGCTCACACAAAAACGCATACCTCTTTCTTCTTGCCTATTTCTTCTACATAGACGGTGTGGACACCATCATAAGCATGGCCGGGGCATACGGTATAGATTCAGGCCTGAGCACAGTGACCCTTATATCAGCCATCCTTGCCATACAGATCCTGGCTTTCCCCTTTGCCATTATTTACGGCAAACTGGCTGAAAAATTCAGTGCGAAAAAAATGGTAATGGCCGGTATTGCAGTCTATACGGTAATTACGTTTATAGCATTCTTCCTCCCGGAAATAAAATCATATCAGGGGAAGGTTTACGTTTTCTGGTTCCTTTCATTCCTGGTGGCAACATCCATGGGCGGTATCCAGGCACTGAGCCGATCACTTTACAGCAGGCTCATACCGGCCGAAAGGTCAGCGGAATTTTTCGGGCTCTATAACATATTCGGCAAATTCGCGGCAATACTGGGCCCCTTCATGATGGGCCTTGCCACACAGCTTACAGGGAATTCACGTTACGGTATAATCTGCGTGCTGGTTCTCTTTTTTATAGGAGGGGCAATACTCCATAAGACAGATACTGATGCTTAAAATAAATTTTCATTTACAAAATTGCACCAGAACTTAATGATACCGGAATTAGAGCATGAAAACCGGGGGATCATTTATGAAAAAATTTTTTATACTGGCAGCATTACTTATCGCCTCACCTGCACTCTATGCTGACCAGCTTTTTCTCTACAATAACAGCACCATCACGGGGGAGATAACTGAAGTTTCCGCTGAAAATATAAAATACAAAACAGAAACCGGCGATCTTAATGAGATAGCCAGGTCTGATGTTGAAAAAATCGTCTACACAGGCGGCCGCGAGGTAGACTTCACAGACAAAATATTCCTGAAAGATAATACTGTAATCTCCGGCAAGGTCACAGGGAAAAACGGCGAATATATTGAATACAATCCAGCCGGGACACCGCCCTTTGACAGGGTACCGGCCTCATCAGTTTCAAAGATTGTCTACAGTAACGGCACTGTTGAAGATTTCACGATGAAAAGTAATACTGATAAAATATATCTTAAAGACGGCAGGTTCTTTGAAGGGAGAAGTATTACCATTTACGACAGGTATATTGAATTTTACAACAAGTCGGGAGTAAAGGAGACATACGGAAAAAATATAATAGATAAAATCATATACAGCTCCGGGGAAGTCAGAACCTTTACTCCGCAGGAAGCTTCTAATACCAGACAGAAGGAAACCGCTCAGGAAGAATCATATAACTCACCGATTGCCTTTGCTGAATTTGAAATAGGATGGAACGGTTACGCAGGTGGAGGGGCACGACTTGACTATTTTATAACAGACAGTTTTTCAGTTAACGGTGCACTGGGTCTCTGTCTATGGGGGTACAGGGCATCAGCTGCCGCAAGATATTACCCTGACGGGCCCTATGGGCTGGCTTTCAGTATAGGAGTTGCGTACAACACGGGAGGCCCATACGAATATGACTACGAAACGGAAGATCCATCCGGTAATACCGACTCTGAAAAAGTCACGTTCGACATGAAACCTGTTGTGACTATCAATGCCTCAATCCTCTACTCCTGGAAGGTAAATGATAAAGACAGAATCTATATTGAAACCGGATACGGTTACGCAATCCAGGATGAAAAATATACATATGAATCCGAAAGCGGCAGGGAACTTTCCGAAGAATCTGAGGATATCATGGATGTAATGGCCCCTGGAGGTTTCATTCTTAGCATAGGGTATGCTTTCAGGCTGTAACTATAGCAGCTTACGATTGATTTAATACACTATTTGTCATTCCTGTTTTCCGATGCCCCGGTACACCGACTTTGTAGACAACCGGCAATACCGGATGAATGTCCTCCTCCCCTGTATCTGATTATTGCCCCTCTTTTCATAATATAAGGCCATAAATTTTGAAATACCTTAAAATATTTATTGACACAACTGTTTCTTTTAATAGAAACGTTTCTGTATACAGAAACAGATAAAAAACAGACCTTCCGGAGGAGTCCAGATGCCAGAAAAAAAAATAATACTTGAAGAAAGGGATCTGCCGAAATCATGGTTCAACCCCAACCCGTACCTTGTGCAGCTGAAAAACCCGTTTCTTCCGCCAATGAATCCTGAGAACAGCCAGCCCCTTCCAGCCGAGGCCCTTGAACAGATATTCGCAAAAGAGCTTGTGGCGCAGGACGGGAATGTAACAGATAAGATGATAAACATACCTGAAGAGGTCCTTAAAATATATGCACTCTGGCGGCCGACCCCGATGTTCAGGGCGGACAGTCTTGAAAAACAGATTGGAACAAAATCAAAAATCTATTATAAATACGAGGGGGTGTCCCCGGCGGGTTCCCATAAACCGAATACAGCGGTGCCGCAGGCATACTACAACGCCAAACAGGGGATAAAATACCTCACAACAGAGACAGGCGCCGGGCAATGGGGGAGCTCACTCGCTTTTGCCTGCCAGTACTTTGACATAACATGCAGGGTCTTCATGGTAAGGTGCTCGTATGATCTGAAACCCTACAGAAGACTGATGATGCAGGCCTGGGGAGCTGAATGTTTTCCAAGCCCTTCACCTGAAACACGTTACGGTAAAGAACTCTACAGCCAGGACAAAAACCATCCCGGTTCTCTCGGTATAGCCATCAGTGAAGCTGTTGAAATTGCTGCAGAAAGAAATGATACCAACTACACCCTTGGCTCGGTTCTGAACCACGTACTCCTCCACCAGACAGTGGTGGGACAGGAGGTTAAAATGCAGCTTAAGAAAGCCGGCATAGAGCCAGATGTGCTTATAGCCTGCTGCGGAGGGGGATCGAACCTGGGTGGCCTGATACTCCCCTTCCTGCCCGAAAAGATGGACGGGAAAGATATAAAGATGCTTGCAGTTGAACCTTCTGCCTGCCCCACCCTGACAAAGGGGCAGTACCTCTGGGACTTTGGTGACGGAGCGCATTACACTCCGCTTGTTAAGATGTTCACCCTGGGTAACCAGTTTGTTCCCGCCCCTGTACACGCTGGAGGGCTCAGATATCACGGAGACTCACCGATTATATCCCAGCTCCATAAAGAGGGGATTCTTGAAGCAGTGGCCTACCAGCAGAAAGAAGTATTCGACGCAGCAGTACTCTTCGCCAGAAGTGAAGGAATCATTGTAGCCCCTGAAAGCGCCCATGCGGTAAAAGGGGCCATTGAAGAGGCGAAAAAAGCCGATGAGGAGGGGAAAGAGAAAACCATTGTATTCAATCTTTCAGGCCATGGCCATTTTGACCTCGCCTCATACCAGATATATTTCGAAGGTAAAATGGAAGATTACGATATGCCTGATGAAATAATTAAAGAGAACCTCGCGACGATACCTCATCGCGAACTTGTTATGCCTTAAAAGCTTAGCTTTTCATACACCTCCACAAAAAAACAGGGCTGCCTCACGGCAGCCCTGTAACTTTAAAATAAAAAAGTAAATTATTTCTTGTCTTCCGGTTTATCTTCCGGTTCATCCTTTACAGATTTTTTAAATTCCCTTATCCCGGAACCTATATCCTTTGCTATTCGTGGTATCTTACCCGCACCGAAAAGCACCAGCACGATAAGAAAAATAATAATCAGTTCCGTCATCCCGGGCATGCCAAAGGCATAATTCAAGGTAATGTCGCTGTACATACACAAACTCCTGGAAAATATCATAAACAGGCCCTGTCTGCCTGTTATTACGGCAGAAAAACAATGCTCAACCGATTCAGGCAGGTGTAATTCAGAGGCTGAAAAATATCAAAGACTTTTTCTCGATTTTTCATAAAAAACCGGACGGGCAGATAATACTGCATTTTCTGAAACCACGGGGATTAATATTCATATTAATTGACACTACACCTGCCAATATATAAATTTACATGTATAACATGTATCTCATGAGGTTGAATAATGGAATGGATCATTGCCCTTCTTACTCTTACTTTCCTTGAAATTGTACTCGGCATTGATAATATAATTTTTATATCTATCCTGACAAATAAACTCCCTGAAAATCAGCAGCAGAGAGGACGGGTTGTAGGGTTGACACTTGCCCTGGGATTCAGAATTTTACTTCTCTTCTCCCTTACATGGATGGTTAAACATCTCACCACTCCCCTCTTTACAGTGTTCTCTTCAAATTTCAGCATAAGGGAAATTATATTAAGCGCAGGCGGGCTTTTTCTTCTCGCTAAAAGCACGCTTGAAATTCATCACAAACTTGACATTGCCCATGGAGAGAGCGACCATACAAAAGAGGTTACCGGATTTTTAAGCGCCATAATTCAGATTGCTCTGTTAGACATGGTCTTTTCTTTTGATTCAATCCTCACCGCCATAGGCCTCACAGACAGGCTCCCTGTAATGATAACTGCAGTGGTAATTGCAATTATCATAATGATGATCTTTTCCGGAACAGTGGCCGATTTTATACATAAAAATCCCACACTTGAAATGCTGGCGCTCTCATTTCTTCTTCTAATAGGCTTTATGCTTGTGCTGGAGGGATTCCATTATGAAATTCCAAAAGGATATATATACTTTGCCGTTTTCTTCTCACTGTTTGTGGAGCTGCTTAACATGAAACTGAGGAAAAAAAGGCAACTCGAAGCTTCCAGATAACATTTTAAAAAACGGAACCGCTGCCCGGTTCCGTTTTTTAAACCTTAATCCCTGTTAACCATGAATATCACGGCCCCGATTATTTAAGAGGGCCTTTCTCTGTTTTTAATACCTGGCCGTTTTCCGCGTAACTTACAATCTTCTTTGTCTTATGTATATAATCATACTCACCGGTTTCCCTGTAAGTCATGTTCTCATAGTAATCGTACACGTTAAGCTTCTCAAGTTTTCTACCTCCGGGCCTGTACCACTCCTTTTTAATAATAACATCACCCTTATAGTAATCAACCACCGTCTTCTGCTGTTTTTTGTATTCAGCAGTTTTAACTATCAGTCCCTTACTGTCATACTCAACCCTGAAATAGTATGATTCACTTTTCAGTTTCCCGACATCTATTTCATCTATAAACCTGACTTTCCTGTACCTGTTAAGGTAGTCCCTGTCGTAACTCCTGTAAAACTTCACAGTAAATTTTTCCCTGGCAGAAAACCTGTATACAGGCATGCCTTTCTTTAACCTTTTAGTATAACCCCTGTATTTTGAAAGGACTTTTGCCCTGGCCACAGTCATCATGGGAAAGGTAACTGTCATAACTACCTCCTCCCCGCC
>DAIOFM010000113.1:8811-10645 GCA_036745755.1 Spirochaetota bacterium
AATCATTTTTCACCCTGTTTTCCGGGCATAAAAATTCTGATAAATATTTTTTCGGGCCTCAGTTAATTATTGACATTTTTCATAGCAAATCCACTTAGTCGGATCTGAATAAATGTTATTCGATTAAACTCAGGAGCAATAAAATGAGTAAAACACCGGATGGCCTGGTAAGCCGGGGCTCTTACATGAGGACGGAGGTTAACGGACAGAAATACTACGGCAAGCATTTCATGGCTACTGCCGTTGCCTGTAATGATAACCTGCTCGACCTTGATGCAGTGTCCCGTTTTGTAAAAGAGATGGTTCCCGCTATAGATATGGTCCCTTACGGCGACCTTGTAATTGCAAGGTTCGGGGAAGGTATTGAAGAGGGGATCTCTGCGGTACAGCTGATAGTAACCAGCGCGATTACAATACATACAAACGACATGTATCGTGACCTGTACCTGGACGTTTTCAGCTGCAAATGGTTTGATGAAGCGATCATCGTCAGGATGATTAAGGAATTCTTCTCACCGGAAGAAATTAAAGAAAACGTTGTGTTAAGGAGATAATGTCAATGCATGACGACCCTTTTCCAGACCGGTTTTATCCGGAATTCTATCCCAGATTTTCCCATGAACCCACAAAAGAGAAGTTTGAAATAATTCAGACTTCTGAAAAGGGTGAAGGGATCATCTCACAGGCCAGTTTCAGGCCGGGCGAAATCGTCTTTAAATTCGCGGGAGTACTTTTAAGTGAAATAACACTTTTCACTCTCCAGATGAAACCTGGAAGCCATCTTCACGACCCGTTTTTTATGGGTAAAGTTCTTCACAGCTGCGATCCCAACATGTCATGTGACATGGAAACGCAGACTTTCACGGCCATCAGGGAAATAAAACCGGGCGACTTTCTTACAATGGACTATGAAACAACAGAGGATGAACTCTTCCGTTCTTTCGAATGCTCCTGCGGGGCGCCCAACTGTAAAAAACTGATAAGGGGGAAACTCTTCCGCTTACAGCATATGCAGGAAGGTTCAGATCTTCATTATGCTGCAGCGGGAACCTGACAGTTTTTTTAAAAAAGACTATTCACTAACATAAAACCGGCGTTTCACCGCCGGTTTTTTATTTCACATGATACAATCTGATTATCTGTGTCTTTTAGTTAAATTGATCACCCGGGCATGTAAGCGTACATAAGCTTAATACCTATGCGTGCAAGAATAGCCTGCAAGACAAGTGCAGCCACCGAAAGACCTGCTATAGGAATAAGCATTGCCTCCACTCCTCCGGCTAACTGAATATACAGCATAAAAAAAGTCACTGCAAAAAGGACCAGGCCGACTATCATCTTTTTTTTCAAAGCAGGAGTTGTAATCTTTTTAAACCTCACCTTCCCGTCAAAAACACCGGTTATAAATGAAGCAAATACGCTGAGAGGGAGAAGATAAACAAGCATCTCCACAGCCGCAGTAAGCCTGACAGAATAATGTAGAGGCAAAATCATGCTTAAAACTGCAAAAAACGGAATAATCGCAGAAACGCCCTGCGGGATATGGAGAACAATTGGGTGTATATCTATGGATATAACAATTCTTCTCCATTCTGACAAATTAAATTTATAATCTTCGAAGGCTTTACTCCCCACACCGCAGGCGGGACATATATCAGGAGCCCCCTCTTTATTCATTATATAACCGCAGGCCCGGCATTTTAAAAATTCCTTCATTTTATTAACCCCGTTTAAAATAAATAATAACAGTTGCAATCACAAAAGAACATATCTATAATAAAGCTGTTATAGCCTTTAGTCAAGGTTTTCATACAGCCGGGAATCATTTATCTTC
>DAIOFM010000114.1:0-10630 GCA_036745755.1 Spirochaetota bacterium
GATTAAAGGGAGAGGAGCCTGGGGGTGCAGCAGGTACAGGGAGGGGTGCAGGTTTCTAATTCCATTCGAACATCTTCAGAGAGAATTCAACACCACGGAGCTTACAGGGGAGATACTGGAAAGGATACAGCTCTGAAGGTGATGTAGTTTCAATATAAATTTATTTGAAATCAATGTAAATCATATTGAAATCGATACAAATTCAGTTGAATTCAATGCAAAACATATTGAAATCAATGCAAATTCAGTTGAATTCAATGTAAATCATATTGAAATCAATGCAAATTCAGTTGAATTCAATGCAAAACATATTGAAATCAATGCAAATTCAGTTGAATTCAATTCAAATCGTATTGAAATCGATGCAAATTCACTCAACGCCGATACAAATTTAGTCGACACCCATAATTTCAGTCGACGTCGATATAAATTATATCAATGCCGGGATTAATCGAAGCAATGTACTTAACGCACCCTCACCCGCGCTACTGCGCACCCGACAGACATGATGTCTTAGGCAAACATAATTACATGTTCTTTGACTTCCATGCCATCGTATCAGCTCTGTCCCGATGGCATGGAAGCCAAAGAACGATCTCTCCTAAAAAGCTAAACACTACTGCAAGACCTCCACAAACAATACAAATTCTTTATTGACAGAGACCTGCTAAAATGATTTATTTGAAATAGCAGATTTTAAAAGGAGGAATACTATTGAATAAACTCCTTGTTGCCCCCAGGGGATTAATGCTCCCCGAATTTGAAAGGAGAACGCTGAAATTTAATAATTTCAGCGTGTTTGAATCCTGTACAACAAATTATGATGCAGGCAAAAAGGGATCATACTTTATAGAAGATCATCTCCTCCTTGTAGTGCTTGAAGGAACATATAAAATAGATTATGACGGGCAGACATATTCCCTGAAGGAAAATGAAATGGTCCTTTTCAGGAAGGCTATTACAATTGAGTATGAAAAATCGGGTGATTTCATGCTCTTCTTTCTTAAAGACGGTTTTTTAAAAGAGTTCATCCAGGGATTAAAAGTATATGAGAAACCTAAAGATGAACTTGTGCCTGTTTCAATTATTCCGGTGGATAAAAGAGTTACGGGATTCATTGAATCTCTGAAACCGCTCATGAATGATAAAAGCTCGGTTGATGAAAACCTGATTAAACTCAAGATGTTTGAATTACTATATGACCTGGGGAATATCAACAAAAACCTGCTCAACCAGCTGCTGCAGCTTAACCGGCAGTCACGTCAGAATCTGGATTATGTTCTTGAGAATAATTATATGAACCCGGTATCCATTGAAGACCTGGCATACCTTTCAGGGAGGAGCCTCTCAGGCTTCAAAAGGGACTTCCAGGCGCAGTATAAAATCCCGCCGTCGCAGTGGATCAGGGAGAGACGCCTTGCCAGGGCAAAGGAGCTCCTGGAAACAACTGAAATGACAGTAACAGATATCTGCTTTTCAACAGGTTTTGAAAACGTTTCACATTTCTCCAGGCTCTTTAAAGAGCATTACGGAGATTCGCCATCCTCTTACAGGAAGGACTGAATCAAAGCATTCCATCCACTTAAAAATCCCCTGAGCTGAAAAGTCAAATGCCTGAGCCGCAGAGAACAGCAGAGTATCTGCCGGTTATTTATATTCTCTTCAACTGATTATAATTTGAGAACTGATAGTACCGGATTTATGAGATTCCGGCACTACGGCCGGAATGACAGAGTACAGATCATTTCGTCAAATGCAATAATAGATAAATCATTGGAGGCAGATATGAAAAAGGAATATTTTATCATGCATTTAGTTACATTAATAATTATTTCAGCAGGTGTCAGTGCTTTTTCACAGGTAAATACCGGTATCTCAACTGCAGGGAATAAAAAGATCCTCGTGGCTTACTTCTCTCATACAGGGAACACAAGGGAGATAGCCGTGGAGATCAGAAAGATTACGGGCGGCGATATATCTGAAATTCAGGGCGTTAAACCGTATCCTTCTGATTATGAAGAGACTAAAAAAATCGCGATGCAGGAACTGAAATCCGGCTATAAACCGCCGCTGAAAAACAGTATTAATATCAGGTCCTATGATATTATATTTGTAGGCTACCCAATCTGGTGGGGAACATTCCCTGCTCCTGTAAAGACATTCCTTTCAGAAAACAATTTTTCCGGGAAAACAATTGTGCCATTCAGCACACATCTCGGCAGCGGCCTGGGGATAAGCACAAAGGACATCCGGAAGCTCTGCCCTGAATCGACACTGCTTGAAGGTATTTCAATCCGAGGTAATGACACAAAAAATGTTCAGAACAGAATATCACAATGGCTGAAAAAATTAAATATCATTAAATAATAAAAGAGGAAACCAGCAATGAATTCAAACGCAAAAAAATACCTTATCGCATATTACTCCCGCAGGGGGGAAAACTATTTTAATGGAAGTATTACAGATCTTAAAGTCGGCAATACTGAAGTTGTGGCAGGTATGATTCAGAATATAACCGGAGGTGACCTGTTTCATATTGAAACTGTGAAAGCATATCCTAAAGGGTATACAGAAACAACAAATGTGGCAAAGGATGAACTCCGCGCAGATGCCAGGCCGGAACTTACAGGCCGTGTTACAAACATGGATGACTACGATGTTATATTCCTGGGATACCCGAACTGGTGGGGAACGATGCCTATGCCGGTATTCACGTTTCTTGAAAGCTACGATTTCTCATGGAAGACGATAATTCCATTCTGCACGCACGAAGGGAGCGGGCTTGGACGGAGCGAGCAGGATATCAGGAAAGCCTGCTCAAAGGCAAAAGTACTTTCAGGAGTTGCGATCCGCGGAGGGAGCTCAGCTTCCTCTCAGTCACTTGTATCTGAATGGATAGATAAGTT
This sequence comes from Spirochaetota bacterium, assembly GCA_036745755.1. GTDB lineage: Bacteria > Spirochaetota > UBA4802 > UBA4802 > UBA5550 > UBA5550. The sequence continues at coordinate 2,907 of DAIOFM010000114.1, forward strand.
AAACATTTCCTGATTTTAAATATGAATTAAGGTAAATCAATCATGAACGAATCTAAAGTATTAAATGAAAGCGTAATCTTCCCTAAAGGTGAAAAGCTGCCGGAGCAGTTCAGCAGGTATTTTTCAGGTATTGCATATCTCAGTATGCTTGTACCTCGTGATAATGAATTTAATTGTCCAATTGGGAATGTAACTTTTGAACCGGGCTGCAGGAATAACTGGCACAGGCATCCGGGGGGTCAGATCCTTCTGGTAACAGGGGGCCGCGGTTATTACCAGGAGGAGGGAAAGCCTGCACGGAAACTTCATCCCGGTGATATGGTAAAAATCACTCCCAATGCCAAGCACTGGCATGGTGCGGCGCATGACAGCTGGTTTGTGCATCTTTCAATTGAGACAAATGTCAATGCAGGTGCACCGGAATGGCTTGAACCGGTAACAAACGAAGAATACAGGAGGTTACCATGAAAAGTATCACGGTATTAATTGGAGCCGGTTCAATAGGTGTTGCAATCGCAAGAAGAGTGAGTGCAGGAAAGCACGTCCTCCTCGCCGATTTACGGCAGGAAAATGCGATTGCTGCGGCTGAAGTTTTGAGTAATGCAGGATTCGAGGTAAGCACTGCAACAGTTGATGTATCCTCGCGTAAAGAAATTGAGAATCTTGTTGAAAAGGCTATAGGCATTGGTGATATTACAGGAGTTATTCACGCTGCCGGAGTTTCACCTTCACAGGCTCCAATAGATGCGATATTGAAAGTTGATATGTATGGGACTGCAGTGATACTGGAAGTGTTTGGAAACATCATCGCCCGTGGAGGTTCCGGCGTAGTAATATCATCCCAATCGGGACACCGCCTGGGTGCTCTAACAGATGAGCAGAACAGGCTTCTTGCCACAACTCCGGCCGATCAGCTTTTATCGCTTCCGATGCTTCAGCCGGGTGAGGTGAAAGATACTCTGCACGCCTATCAGCTCTCAAAACGCGGAAACGCTTTACGGGTTATGGCTGAATCCGTCAGATGGGGAAAAAGAGGAGCACGGGTCAATACAATCAGCCCGGGCATAATTATCACTCCACTTGCGAAAGATGAACTGACTGGCCCCCGTGGAGAGGGTTACCGCCGAATGATTGAGGGCTGTCCGGTGGGGCGGGCAGGCACATCTGACGAGGTCGCCAATGTCGCGGCACTTCTTATGGGTCCGGATGGCGCCTTTATCACCGGCAGTGATTTTCTGATGGATGGCGGAGTTACTTCTTCGTATTTTTTTGGAGAGCTGGCTCCGAAATGAGCAAATAATTACTTCTACATGTCGGTTGGGATATGATTTTCAACGGAAAGAATTAATCTACCATCTATCTGAATATAGCATTATAATTCATATAGCGTTTTTTAAAAATTAAAAGCTGGTAAAGAGACAACAAAGGAGTAAAATATGAAGATAAGATACATTATATCATTACTACTGGCAATCGTATTATCAGTGATTACTGATTACAGTAAAGCAAATGCTGAATCTCTGAGTAAACAAGCAGAGATTGCAAAGAAAAAAAATAACATATTGATCGTCTATTTCTCCATGCCGGAAACAACCGATCCAAATAATATGTCAAGAGAAGAAGACAACAGTGCTGTTGTTGTTAACGGAAAAGTCATGGGAAATACACAGTATGTTGCCTCTGTGATACAGGAATATACCGGAGGAGATATCTATCGAATAGAACCTGAAATCCCCTACCCTCTTTTTCATAAAACACTTATTAATCAGGCGCATGAAGAAAAGAAACAAAACGCCCGGCCTAAAATAAAAATTCGAATTAAAAATCCGGAAAGATATAATACAATATTTATAGGATACCCGAACTGGTGGGGAGACATGCCGATGATACTCTACACATTTTTTGATACATACAATCTTAAAGGCAGGAAAATTATACCCTTTAACACACACGGGGGGAACGGTTTTTCGAATACGATAGACACCATTGAAAAACTTGAACCTGCAGCAACAGTTGAAAGAAACGGATATAGCGTATCAAGAAACAATGTCCAGAATGCCAGATTTGAAATCATAGCATGGCTTAAAACTCTGGGATATTAAAAACTGAAGGAGCTATAACATGAAAGTAATGTTAGTGAACGGAAGCCCGCATAAGGAAGGATGCACATACACTGCATTGTCAGAGGTGGCAGAAATATTAAACAGTGAAAATATTAACACGGAAATATTCTGGATCGGCAACAAACCACTGAGTGGATGCATTGCCTGCAAAAAATGCGTTGAACTGGGGAAATGTATTTTTCAGGACAGTGTAAATGAATTCCGTGAAAAGGCTAAAGATAGTGATGGATTTATATTCGGTACACCGGTCCACTATGCTGCTGCCAGTGGAGCTATGACGTCATTTATGGACCGGCTCTTTTATTCTGAATTTTGCGGGAATGCAAATAAAATGTTCCATCTGAAACCTGCAGCCTGCGTTATATCAGCCAGAAGAGCAGGAACAACAACCACTTATGATCAGATGAACAAATACTTTGGTCTCCAAGAGATGCCGATTATATCTTCACGATACTGGAACCTGGTGTATGGGACTACCCCGGAAGAAGTAAAACAGGACAAAGAAGGTATGTATACAATGCGTGTTCTGGGCCGCAATATGGCATTCTTTTTAAAGTGTAAAATTTACGCACTGGAGAATGGTATCTCACTCCCTGAAAAAGAGACTCCGGTATTTACCAATTTTATAGGATAAGTGTATATATTTGAAATATACCTGAGTTGACCATGTTACAAAATAATGACAGGCTCAAGATGAGTGCATTGTTCAATTACAAAATTACCACTGAACTGAATAGTCAAATTAATGAACCATAAAGAAAAGCATTAAATCCAGGATATTATATGTAATAAACCGGATTTTTCGATGAGAAGGATGTAGCCCTTATGAAAGCGACTTTCAGAAATATATCTATTATACTAAGCACAGTTATATTGTTAAGTGGAGGAGTTATGATATCCGGATGTTCAACTTTCGGCACCAAACCCGGCAATGACGATATGTTAAGGGTGGAACAATCACCGAATTACAACAGGGAACAGCGAAAGTTTATAAACCGCCGTCCCGGGATAGTTAAAGAGAATATGGACAGCAACTTTAAATTCCGGGATATCATCGAATGGCTCAAAGGCCCGGAGAACGGTGTGCCTGGCATGGCTCTCCCGGAGATTAAACCTGACATGAAAAAGTTCACTGAATACTCACAGGACCCGAAGGTAATATGGTTCGGCCATTCCTCCATACTGCTTAATATTGCGGGAAAGAATATATTAATTGATCCTGTTTTTTCGGATCACGCTTCCCCCTTCAACTTTATGGTGAAGAGGTTTCAGAAACCGGTACTGAATCTATCAGAACTGCCGGAGATCGATTATATAGTCATATCACACGATCACTATGATCATCTCGACATGAAGACTGTAAAATTTTTCAAAGATAAACACGCGGAATTTATTCTTGCCCTTGGCACGGGCTCACATCTCAGGGGATGGGGAATAGACTCTCAGAGAATAACTGAACTTGACTGGTGGGGAAAAACTGAAAAAGGTAATATTGAATTCATTGCAGCACCGGCTCAGCATTTCTCAGGGAGAAGCTTTTCAGGGAGAGATAGCACTCTCTGGGCTTCATGGATTATAAAAGCGGGTAAAATGAATATTTTTTTCAGCGGTGATTCCGGTTACGATACCCACTTCAAAGATATCGGTAGAAAGTATGGTCCATTTGACCTGGCATTCATAGAAACAGGGCAGTATAATGAAAAGTGGAGAGAGGTGCACATGCTCCCTGACGAGGCGGCGCAGGCGTACTTCGATCTCAACGCAAGAAGATATTTCCCGATCCACTGGGGAATGTTTGAGCTTGCCCTGCACCCGTGGTATCAGCCTGCATCTGATATATCAAAGGAGGCTGACTCCCGCAAGATCAACCTGATAACTCCAATGCTTGGTGAAATTATAACAATTGATAAGGGGCTGAAAACAGGGAGATGGTGGGAGCCTGAAATCGCAGAGCTCTCTGAAAAAAGTAATAACCGTATACATGTTGAAGTTGTTCAGAGCAGCGAGTGATCAAAAAAAAATTTTACCGGACTGAAAAGTCAAATCTTTGAACTATAAAGAACAGCATAATATCTGCCGGAGAATTAACAACAGATATCATTATACAAAAGAGGTAAAAATGAATCATGAAGAAAAGAATATTAGGAAAGAGCGGACTTGAAGTTTCGACACTTGGACTCGGGTGCATGGGGATGAGCTTCGGCCTCGGACCTGCAGCGGACAAAAAGGAGATGGTTGCACTGATACGAAAAGCTGTTGAGCAGGGTGTCACCTTCTTTGATACAGCTGAAGTTTACGGCCCATTTATCAACGAGGAACTTGTTGGTGAAGCGCTCTCCCCCTTTAAAGGAGAAGTTGTAATAGCAACCAAATTCGGTTTTAAACTTGATCCTGCCGGCGGTCCAAAGTGGATAGGGCTTGACAGCAGGCCTGAACATATAAAAGAGGTGGCAGAAGCTTCACTTAAACGGTTGAAGGTTGATGCAATCGATCTATTCTATCAGCACCGTGTCGATCCGGATGTTCCCATTGACGATGTGGCTGGAGCAGTGAAGGAGCTTATAAGAGAAGGTAAGGTGAAACACTTTGGATTATCAGAGGCAGGGGCAAATACAATCCGCCGCGCCCATGCTGTTCAGCCTGTTACCGCATTGCAGAGTGAATACTCCCTGTGGTGGAGAGAACCTGAAAAAGAAGTGCTGCCTGTACTTGAGGAGCTTGGTATCGGTTTTGTTCCATTCAGCCCTCTCGGTAAAGGTTATCTCACAGGGAAGATTGATGAAAACAGATCCTTTGACAGCAGCGACTTCAGGAGCACAGTTCCCCGTTTCACACAGGAAAACATGAAAGCTAATCAGGCTATGGTTGATTTGATTAAACAGGTTGCACAGCGCAAAAATGCCGCCCCTGCTCAGATTGCCCTTGCATGGCTAATTGCTCAGAAACCATGGATTGTCCCGATTCCCGGAACAACTAAGGCTGAACGCTTAACCGAAAACATCGGGGCCGCAACAGTAACTCTTACTCCGGATGAGCTCCGTGAAATTGAAACTGCTGCTTCAAAAATCATTATACAGGGAGAACGATACCCCGAGGCCAATGCAAAACTTGTGAATCGATGAGACACAAATTTAATCGTTAACCACTTTAAATAAAGGAGAAAACATTATGTTAAACTTTGATTTTTATAATCCGACACAGATTTTCTTCGGAAAAGACAGACTGGATAATATTGATAAACAGGTACCTGCTGACGCGAAGGTGCTCATTACCTACGGCGGCGGGAGCGCTGTTAAGAGCGGGCTTATCGGTAAAGTGAAAGCAAATCTCGGCAGCAGAAAGGTTTTTGAATTCGGCGGGATAGAACCGAATCCGCGTTATGAAACTCTAATGAAGGCCGCAGAAATTGTGCGCAGTGAAAATATCGATTTCATACTCGCTGTTGGCGGGGGATCGGTTATTGACGGTACAAAATTTATCTGCCTCGCCGCGCATTATTCAGGTGATGCGCGTGATCTTCTAAAATATGGTTTTGCGATGATAACTTCAGATGTAGTAAAAAAGCCTGTTCCATTCGGTACAGTGCTGACATTGCCTGCAACAGGATCTGAAATGAATTGCGGTGCTGTAATCAGTTACGAACATGGAAAATTCCCGGTAATGAGCGCGCTGACTTTCCCTAAATTTTCAATACTGGACCCGGTTGTCACTTTTACACTCCCGAAGATACAGGTTGCCAACGGTATAGTGGATACATTTGTGCATACAACGGAGCAGTACATAACCTACCCTGTTGATGCCAGGATACAGGACCGCATGGCTGAGGGGATACTGCATACACTGATTGAGATTGGTGTGACAACTGTTAATGAACCGGAAAACTATGACGCACGCGCGAACCTTGTATGGAGCGCAACAATGGCGCTGAACGGACTTATAGGCGCCGGGGTTCCGCAGGACTGGGCTACTCACATGATCGGGCATGAACTTACTGCAATGTTCGGCATTGACCACGGCCAGACACTTGCGATCATATACCCCGCAGTGCTTGATGTTATGCGTAAACAGAAGCGGGCAAAGATTCTACAGTATGCTGAACGTATATGGAATATAACCAGTGGCAGTGATGATGAGAAGATAGACCTTACAATTAAAAAGACAAGGGAGTTCTTCGAAAGCCTCGGTATAAAAACACATCTGTCAGATTACGGGATTTCAGCTGATAAAATACCGGCAATTGTTGAAAAACTTAAAGAACATGGCATGACAGCTCTCTCTGAAACAGGAGATGTTACTCCGGATGTAAGCAGGGAAATACTTGAGAAGGCTATGTAACTTTACAAAAATGCAAAGATTTCTGTGACCATTACTTTTGCTGTTCAAACCTGAAATTTCTGTTACCCCCCTCTCCCCTTCATTTCTTTAAAACAGGAGAGGGGTGGCCCATAGGCCGGGGTGAGGGCACGCTATATTTCAGTAAGGAATCAGCCCCCTCCTACTCCTTCTTCCCTATCGCAAAACTCAGCACCGGGCGGCTGGAGAGATTAATCACCTTCTCCCCCACATTGTTGTGAAGCATCTTTGCAATCCCTGTGTGCCCCTGATTACCTATAATGATCAGGTCAACATCAAGGCGCTCCGCCTCATCAAGTATTGCCTCATAAGGTTCACCAACAGCCACAAGGGGCTCCACATCCTTGAACTCTTTTGAAAGTTTTTCGATATAAATATTCATATGCTTTAGAGTCTCTTTCATCGCTTTGTCCCTGAACTCCTCCCAGAGCTGGTACACATCATAATAGAAGGAGAGGTGAGGCATGTCATGAAGGACATGAAGGAGATAGATATTGGCATCATACCTGCTTGCCACTTTCATGGCTCTCTCCATCAGCTCGTCAGCGCTTTCAATGAGCTTTAAGGCAACCAGTATTTTCATTTTCTTTTTCATATCTCGCCCCCTCTACCTGATCTTAAATTCTCTGATTACCTTGTGAATAATCTCATTATCGTCCTCAGAGAGTTCCCTGAAGGCGAAGCCGCTTGTGTAGAACTCTTTATCAACTTCATCATGTTTAGACCAGCGGCAGTCCCCTTTAAAGTGGATCTCCCGGTCTTCAACTTTTTTACCTTTCCATTCAAATGTGGGGGGGAGCTTCATCCTGAGGTTATATTCCCTGTTCTCCTCAAGAGGCGTTTCAGACATCACCATAAGGCCGTCTTTTGATATATCTATAAGGAACCCGATGAACTTATCCCCCTCGAATATTCTGAGGTAAAAAGTGAGATAAACTCTCTGGTGTTCTCTCGGCGCATGTTTCATAAGGTGCCTCCTTTTATTGCGGATTTAAAACATCCGTATCTATTATAATAATAATTACCGGAGATATCCCGGTCAAAAAAATATTCACTTTTGGAGAAAAATCGTGCCGGTTAAAATGTTTTTTCTCATGTCATTGCGAGCAAAGCGAAGCAATCTGTTCCTGATAGAAAATATTCAGTATTAACCGGTATCGTTTCTATACTTAACAGATTGCTTCGTCGCTGTCGCTCCTCGCAATGACAGTGACCCTATACCTCCCGGTTACATAAAAAATTCTTTAT
>DAIOFM010000115.1:0-10484 GCA_036745755.1 Spirochaetota bacterium
TCGTGAACGCACCCGGCATGGAGTTTACCCCGGCTGATAATGCCGGGGCTGACGCTCCAGCCGGTATGACAAAAAATTACTTTTGGGGCATCCCCGTTGGATAGCTTTTAACTGAAATAAGTTTAGGGATTAATACTGGCGATATTTAAAGGAATATATTAAAATACGAGTTTATATATGGAAAGAGAGAGAAAACTTACTGTTGCAATTCTTGCCATGCTGATACTTGTAGCTGTAATAGCTATTGTTGATATCAGTTTTAAAATTGAAGAGAAACATTCGCGTGAAATCAAACTGACACTTCCCGATATCGGAGCCGGGATCGGCATTGTCCGTGTTGAAGGCCCGATTGAACTTTCCTCGCGCCCGGGACCTTTTGGTATGCCTGAAGGGGCTGAAGCTGTTGTTAAAAGGCTGGATTCACTTGAAAAGGACAGTAATATCAGGGCTGTTGTTTTGAGGATAAATTCACCTGGTGGAACGGTTGCCGCAACACAGGAAATATATGAAAAGATAATGAAGCTGCGGAAAAAGAATATTCCGGTTGTCGCTTCAATGGGGGACCTGGCAGCGTCTGGAGGTTATTATGTAGCTGCTGCGTGTAATCATATAGTTGCCAATTACGGGACTGTAACCGGTTCTATCGGAGTAATAGCGTACTCGCCGAATCTCAGACGTCTTTTTGATAAATTCGGCATAAAAATGAATGTAATAAAAAGCGGTAAGTACAAGGACATTCTTGCTTCACACAGGGATATGAGCAGGGATGAAAGGGTACTTCTTCAGGAACTGATAGATTCATCTTACGGGAAGTTCGTGAAGGATGTTGCTGTGGGACGAAACATGAGTGAACTCGATATTATGAAGGTCGCTGACGGAAGGATTATGAGCGGAATAACTGCCCTTGAAAATAAGCTTGTTGATCAGATGGGGACTTTTGAAGATGCTATTGCAAAGGCAAGGGAGCTTGCAGGCCTTGATGAGGATTCGCCGGTTTACGAGGAAAAAACATCCCCTTTTAATGAATTTTTCGGGACTCTTAATAGTATTTTGAGGGGCAGCAGTTTACCGGGCAGTGAAGTGCTTTATCCTGTTTATAAACTTGAGTACAGGTATATGCGATGAAACTTGAATCTTTCAGAACCCTTGCCTGGGCGGATTTTTTCCTGTATTCAATGATTGACCCCAGGGCCCTTTACAGACGGATTAAACAGAAGGAACCAGATCCATTCTGGATTAGTTTTATTGTACCCGCCTCAGTGTCTCTTTCAGGTATACTTACTATTTCACTTATGGGCAGGGAATCGGCCTTTTTTTATTATAAGCTTAGTTATGGCTGGATATTTGTATTTCTTTATACATTTCTGAAGACTGTAATTTATGCTTCACTTATTGATGTGGCGGCACAATTTTCAGGGCTTAAGGGGAATATAAGGGAGGTAATCTCTTCCGTAAACTTTTCAATGCTTCCTGAACTGTTTATTCTACCTGCAGCGTATCCGTTTATTGTCGGAGATTTTATACCCCTGTTCTTTTATGTTCTCTTCTCACTTGTCTGTTTTGTCTGGCATGTTCTGATCCTTGTGCAGGCAATATCTGAAATGCATATAATTGATTTCGGAAAGGCATTCCTGATCTATATAATGCCTGCGGTTTTTACAGGTATTGTTTTTATCCTGATGGCGGTTATGTTTTTTATAAACGCTCTGGGATATTTTTCGTCAATAATGTAAATAAAAAGGCCGCTGTATAATAGCGGCCTTTAAAATTATAAGTATTAAAAAATTACTTGGCTTCTTTGGCTATTCCGGCAAACCAGAGAGCTGTGGGTCCGTCACCTTCAAGCTTCAGTGAACCGTTCTGAAGTGCTTCCATTGTTTTTCCTGATTTCATGGCATTAAATGCTGTTGCTGCATCACTCCATGTGAGAGATACGGCCGGATTGTCAGCGATTCCGCCGGTTGAGGTTATTTCACCATTATTAAAAGTGAAATATCTGCCTTTTGAATTGTCAGCGGTCTTGATTTGTACCACACAATTTTTTTCTGAGACCTTCTTTTTGAACTCAGCGTCTTTCCCGGTCTTTTTTATAAGTTTTTTGCCGAGAATGAAAAGCAGAAGTTTGAATTTCATGAATACCCCCCTATTGTTTTATAATAATGCGTTTACCGCTATTATTCAGGACCTAACAGAGTTTTTCTATTGCTCCCCTGATCCTTTTCAGACCCTCTTTAAGGTTTGAGTCTGAGGTGGCGAAAGATATCCTGATATATTCATCAGAACCGAAGCCTATACCGGGAACAACAGCTGTCCCTGCCTCATTGAGTAGATAAGCGGAGAAGCTGGATGATTTATATGTATCTTTATATTTTTCAGAAGCTTTTTCCCACCCTTTCAATTCATATACACCTGATATTTTCGGGAAAGCATAAAATGCGCCTTCAGGTTTATTGCATGTTATTCCGGGTATATCATTTAAACCTTCGATGACAAAGTTCCTTCTTCTGTTGAAGGCCTCGAGCATATTGTCGAGAACAGTCTGATCGCCGGTTAATGCTTCAATTGCCGCCCATTGGGAGATCGTTGTCGGATTGGAGGTTGACTGTCCCTGAAGAATATCCATCTTTTTAATTATATCTTCATTTCCGGCTGTATAACCGATCCTCCATCCGGTCATGGCATAAGTTTTTGATACACCATTTAGAACAATGGTCCTTTCCTTCATTGAATCTGAAATGTTTGCTATATTTGAAAATTTGAATCCGTCATAGATAATATTTTCATAGATGTCATCTGAAATGGGGATAACATCTGTTTTTTCGAGAATAGATGCGAACACGGCAAGTTCTTCTTTTGTATAAGCCGCGCCTGTTGGGTTTGATGGAGAATTGATGACAACAGCCCTTGTCTTCGATGTTATACTTGTTTCAAGTTGTTCGGGTGTTATTTTGAAACCGGTATCTGAACTGGTTTCAATAAAAACGGGGGTTCCTCCTGCAAGCTTTACCATGTCAGGATATGAAACCCAGTACGGGGAAGGTATAATAACCTCATCTCCCGCATCAATCAATACCTGCATAAGATTATAAAAGGAGTGTTTACCACCGCAGTTAATTATTACTTCAGATTTTTTATAATTAAGGTTATTATCACGCTTGAATTTTTCAACAACTGCTTCTTTTAATTCCGGTAATCCCCCTGCGGGAGTATATTTGGTTTTGCCGGATTCAATCGCTTTAATTGCTGCTTCCTTTATATGCAGAGGAGTATCAAAATCAGGTTCGCCTGAACCGAAACCTATTATATCAACACCCTCTGCTCTAAGTTGTGCTGCCATCGCTGTTACAGCCATTGTAGGGGAGGGTTTTACCTGTAAAATTCTGTTGGAAAATTTCATATACTGACCTGTTATTTAATCAAATTTTAAAAGAAAAAAAGGAGTTGATGTAAAATTGAGTAATGTATTAGAGTCGGTCAATACATGATGTCAAGTTTTTTTCAGATAAGAGCATATTTATTAAATTATATATGTCGTCAGTTTTAAAATACTGCGGTTATGCCTCTGTATTATACTATTTCAATATTAAAAATTAAAATTACATTTTTGAAATAAATTACTTATTGAAATTTTATTAAGGTTATAATATGGAGTATTCAATTAAAAATTTTTAATATATTAAACATGTTTCCGGAATTATTTCTGTTTGTCCAAATTCTGATAAATTCATCATAATAAAAAATCAGACAGAGTGACATATAATTTGAATGTACCCTGAAAGGGGAATGAATCTATGAACTACGCAAATCCAGGTATTAAAGCACAGGGAGATATATGAAAGTTAAACTCTGGGGAGTAAGAGGATCGATTCCTACACCACTCAGTTCAGATACGATTGAACAGAAACTTGTAAAAGCTTTAACCTTTGCAAGGCCGGGTGATATATCTTCAGAAGAGGCGGTAAAGTCTTTTGTTGATACTCTTCCTCTATATATAAAGGGGACTTACGGGGGGAATACGACCTGTATAGAAGTTCTGACAGATTCCGGTGAGCTTATAATAATTGACTGCGGTTCAGGCCTTATGCATCTGGGGCGTACACTAATGACCGGTGATTTCGGTAAGGGGACAGGCGTTGCAAATATATTTCTCACTCATACTCACTGGGACCATATTCAGGGTATACCTTTCTTTACACCTTTTTATATTAAGGGGAACAGGTTTAATTTTTATTCCCCCATGGATGACCTTAAGGAGAGAATAGATTATCAGCAGGCTGAAACACATTTCCCTGTAACATTTGATAATATGCAGGCTTCCAAACGTTTTTTCAAGGTCAATGCCGATGAGGAATTTTATATTAATGATGTAAAAATATACACAAAAAGTATGCCCCATCCGGGCGGCGCCTTCGGTATAAGGGTTGAGGAGGGGGACAAGGTCTTTGTTTACACAAGTGACTGTGAGTTCAGTATTAATGAAATAGATAACATTCAGAGTTACGAGCCTTTATTTAACAGCGCTAATGTTGCGCTCTTTGACGCACAGTATACGTTTCATGAATCCCTGATTGATAAAATAACCTGGGGGCATTCATCCGCAACTATTGCTATAGATATAGCGGATAAATATGATATTCAAAAACTTGTTCTGTTCCATCATGATCCTACCTATGATGATGAAAAACTCAACAGCGTAATTTCAAATGCCAGGACTTACATCAATGTTAATAAGAAAATCAGGGATGACCTTGAAGTGGAACTGGCGACTGAGGGTATGGTATTTGAGTTCTGATTAGCCGAGTTTTTCCATGCGTTCAATGGCTGTTGTTTTGCCGAGAACAATAAGGATATTCCCTTCATTTATTATTTCGTCAGCCGGCGGCGCTATGATCGTGTGCTGAGGGTTGTCTTCAGTTGCAAGATTGTCTGCAATGTTTTTGATCCCGAGAATCTGGCATCTGTATCTCGCGCTTATATTCAGCTCCCGTAAATTTTTACCTATAAAACTGGGTGGAGGGGTTACTTCAATAATTGAATATTCTTCGGTAAGCGGCAGATAATCAACGGCATTATCCATGGAAATTGTTTTTCCGATTCTTACGGCCATGTCCTTTTCAGGGAAAATTACTGAATCCACTCCCAGCTTATGGAGAATTTTTTCGTGATCATCTGAAATGGCTCTTGCTATAATTTTTTTTACACCCGCCTCCTTAAGGTATAAGGCAATAAGAATACTCGATACCATCTCCTGGCCTATACTGAGAATGACCGCGTCATACTCGGCAATACCGATTGAATCGAGGATGGTTTTACTTGCCGGATTCCCGATAATGGCATGAGTAAGAAAATCTTTTGCTTTTTCAACTGTATTCCTGTCTAAATCTATTCCCAGTACCTCGCATTTGTTTTCAACAAGGCTTTTTGCTATATTCATTCCGAAATTTCCAAGACCTATTACAGCAAATTTTTTCATAATTTTACCCTATCATTATATTTTCATCAGCGATTTCTATATCAGTATATTTCCTTTTAACTGTTATTGCAGTTATAATTGCAAAAGGCCCGACCCGTCCGACCAGCATTACTATTATCAGAAGAAGTTTGCTCAGATCCGGGAAACGCGGTGTTATCCCTGTTGAAAGGCCCACTGTGCCGAAGGCGGAAATTACTTCGAACATGACCTGGAGGAACGAATTTTTTTCATCAAAAGAATGAAAAGAAAGTATTGTTATGGTGGACGCATAAATAAATATGAAGGAGAGAATTACCAGTGTCATGCTTTTATTTATGACGTCTTCATTGATTGATCTGTTGAAGAAAACCACCTGGCGATGGCCCCTGAATTTGGATATTACAATGCCGCTTATGACAGCGAAAGTCGTGGTCTTTATCCCTCCTGCCATAGAACCGGGTGACCCTCCGATGAACATAAGAATCATCATTACCGAGAGGGTGCTGTGCCGCAGGGTCGCTATATCCATGCTGTTGAAGCCCGCTGTCCGGCATGTTATTGACTGAAAAAATGAATTCAGAAATTTTCCTGCCAGAGTCATATCTTTCATGTTATGATTCCATTCCAGGAGAAGAAACAGAAAGGCCCCTCCTGCAATCAGAATAACTGTAGAGGAGATAACAATTTTGGAATGAAGTGAAAATTGCCTGAAAATGGATTTCTCTTTAATGATTTTCATATTCGCCAGTTCGGTCAGAACAATGAAGCCCAGGCCTCCAAGGATAACGTTAAAAGATATGGCAAGAATTACTAACGGATTATCCTGGTAAGGTATAAGACTTGATGAAAAAGTGGAAAAACCCGCGTTGCAGAATGAGGAAACCGAATGAAATACCGAAAACCAGAGAGAATCATGCAGTCCGAAGTTTTTAATGAATTGAGTGAAAAGAACAGCCGCAGTTAATGCTTCAATACTGAAAGTATAAAGAAGAATTTTCCTGAGTATCTGGGCCGGGGGGATAATCGCCACCTGATTATATATCTCACCAAACGCGAACCTCCACTTCAGGGAGAAACTTCCTCCGAACATTGAGAATATTCCGATGGTAAACGTCATAATACCAAGACCGCCGATCTGGATGAGCATGAGAATTATTGCCTGCCCCGGAAAAGTGAAATCTTTTCCTGTATCAAGAACAATAAGTCCGGTTACACACACTGATGAAGTGGAAGTAAAGAGGGCATCAGTATATGTTATCCCGTTTACTGTAGCTCCCGGCAGTTTAAGAAGAAAGGCGCCTGTAATTATTAAAAGCAGAAAACTTGCAACAAACTGTTGTACTGGTGAGAGTCGGGAAAGTAATTTCCTCTTTATAGATTTCATATTTTCATTACTTGTTTAGATTAACAGCAATAATAAATATATATTATCGCTGTCAATAAAAAACAGTTTTTTTGCTGTAATCAGCCGGGTAGTTTTGAATCTCTGGGATAGTGAATAATCATGTCATAAAGTATCTCAGTTAATGATTTCATATGTTTGATTCTGCTTTCCTGGTTGATGCCCGGCAGTTTGTTGTAAGACACAGAGATACCTACTATGCTTGCGTAAATATATCGCGACAGCGGGCGGGGGTTATCTGAGAATTTCATCAGTTTAAAAATACGGTCTATTCTCATTAAAGATTCGTTCATAACATCTACAAGGGCTTTGCTTGAGTCTATGTTCAGGTTCCCCTGAGACATCAGTATTGTCATCATTCTGAAATAAGTATCATTTTCAGATATAAAATCGATATATATATTAAGAACTTTTTTTAAACTTTCTTCAGGGCTTTTTTCGTCAAAGAATCTGTCAAGCGTGTCATTGAATTTGTTTTGTGTCCTTACGGCAGCGGCGATAAGTATGGCTTCCTGATTCGGGAAAAATCTGTAAATTGAGGATGTTGCCATTCCTGCTTCATCAGCTATTTCTCTCATTGTGGCTTTGTCAACCGGTTTTGTCGCAAATACCCTTTCAGCAGCATCAATGATGAGGTCTTTTCTGGCCTCTCTTTCTCTGCTTTTCAATGTTTTAAGTGTAACTTTTTCTTCCATTTAATAAATTAACCAACCTGTTTTTAAAAAGCATTGTCATTACTGAAAATGAAAAATCAAGAAAAAAAGATGAAATTTGTTTATTTTATGAGAATAATGTTCATAATTAAACTGAATTGTGTATAGAATAGCAGTAATAATTCTTAAATATATATTTTAGTATAAAAATACAAATTATTTACCCCCGCTGCCTTCGGCGGCGGGGTAATAGAACATTTTTTACCTGAAAGAGGTTAAGGAATAAATATTAATAAAATAGAGAAACAGTCTTGTTTAAAAAGGAAAATCCGCTTCAATTATTTTTTCTTTTTTCTTTACCTGCGGCAGTTTAGCTGAGTCATGTTTTTTCAGGCCTTCAACATAAATAGCACGTAAGGGCCTAACAGGGCAGGCGTATTCACAGGCTCCGCAACCTGTACATATTTCACTGTTGATTTCAGGGATTACGAGACCGTTTTTAAAAGGCACCATGTGAACAGCTTTTGTAGGACAATGTTCAGAACAGGCACCGCAGTCAGTACCACTGGTATAGGTGATACAGTTTTCAATTACAAAAACCGATTTTCCGGTCCGGATTTGCTTTTTTTCATCCAGGTCTTTCAGCCTTATTGCTCCCGTAGGGCATATCTCCCCGCAGAGAGTACAGTCGTAATTACAGAACCCTGAATTGAAATCCATGAACGGCTGCATGATTCCGATAAGGCCGTATTGCATAACCGACGGTTGAAGAACTTTTGTGGGGCAAACTGAGATACATAGAGAACATGCCGTGCAGCGGCTGTTCAATAAGTCAATGGAAACAGACCCCGGGGGGGAGGAGAAACTTTTCCGTTTATACTGCTTCTGTTTCAATGGCTCCTGATAATACAGAACAGTCTTATTATTTTCTTTCGACTGGAGGAGGGAGGGAAATAAAATAATTCCGGCAAGAAAACTCATCCTGGTTATTTCACCTGAACCTGGAGTTTTCTTTTTAACCGGAGCAGGGGAAAAACCTGTAAAGGAAATACTGCCGTTCGGACATTGATTAAGGCAGTTGAAACAGGCTATACACCTTCCTGAATCTATATAATTTGTTTTATGATCAATGCACTCACTTTTGCAGATCTTTTCACATTTACCGCAATGTATGCAGCTGTTTTCATCTATCGATAATCTGAAAAGAGATATACGTGATATAAGAGATAGGAACCCGCCAACCGGACAGAACCGGTTGCAGTAGTATCGTCCCCGGAACATGCTCAGTATCATGATTAAACCGAAAATGGATAGTGAAAAGGCTGCGGCAATTGATGATATGTTTTTTTCAAATGAATGAATAAAGAATATGTCCTTTTTTATCAGTAAACCAGCCAGTTCATTATTTAATTTCATAAGAGGTAACGAGGCCGTGTGGGTGAGAAATCTTCCGAATATACTGAACGGATCAAGCCACAGCAGGAGGGTCGTACCAGAGATAATAAAGGAGATGGCCATAACTGCGAGAATAGAGTAAAAAAGCATATATCCCGGTTTTGAATAGCTGAATCCTTTTTTTCTGAATAGTATCCCTCCAAGACGTATAAAGATGTCCTGGAAGAAACCGAGTGGACAGATAAAAGAACAGTATGTCCTGCCATAGAGGAATGTAAGGAGTATTATGAAAATGAATCCGGTTCCAGCCGCGGATATGACAGTTGTAAAAGAAAGAAATGACGGGATAAACTGCAGAAAATGTGAAAGATTGATAAACCACGAAGAAGCTACTTTATAAAAATCGGTAAAGACAATTATAAGGGAAACTGAAATTATGGATGAAACAATTATTCTGAAAAATTTTAAATTTTTCATATCAGATAGTTATTCGTTTAATTTTTATACTTTTAAGGTCGTTCTTCCCGATACCCATATCTCCGGCATATTTAATATACCTTATATCAGTCGGGGCCTTAAGCCCTGAAGTTTTAGCAAGAACCATGGCTGATGCGGAATCCGCGATAACAGGGTCTGTTGACATAAACAGGTATTTCATCCTGCTTGTATCGGAAGTACTGTAGCCCCTGGGACCATTCCTTGTCATTACCCTCCAGCCGTCAATTATGATCAGATCAGGTTTCCTCAGTGTTGAAAAGTCGGCAATACATTGATGAAGTCCGCTTCTGTGCCATTCACCGCGATCCCATACAACGCCCATCAGATTTTTCATTGATGCTGTCAGACCGGTTGATGAATGATGTTTAAGAACGGGAATATTTATCACTGTGTCACATTGCAGAAACAGTTTGTGAACCAGAGCTTCTTTAAGTATTCTGCCGCGGGGAATCATGGTGCTAATGTAGTAGTCTTTTGATGAGGCGGGTATAAGTTCAGCGCCCGCTTTTGCCGCGGCGTTTTGAATGCCGCTTTTTTTATAGCAGTTCTGCCATTGATCGCAGGTATGATCAAAGATATATACTTTTGACGCTCCGGCTTTATAGCATGCCCGGATAAGAGCCTCCACCAGTTCGGGATTAGTGTTGGCGCCATATTCGGGGGATCTATCCCATCCTATATTCGGTTTTATAAGAACAGTCCCGCCTCTTTTTATAAAACGCTCCAGCCCGCCGAGATGTTTTATCCCCGCATGTAAGAGGTCAGATGGTTTGTTACCTCCTTTCAGAGCAATAAGAGCTGCTCCGTCACCGGAAGTATCCCGCGCTTCAAGATTTCTTTTTAAAAACGAAGGAAGGATAAATGACAGCAGTGAAAGAGATGCGATTTCTGAAAAAATTTTAATGAATTTTTTTCTTGTTATCATTATGAGTACACTCCCCGGGAGACTTTGAGGAAAAAGATAGATGTAATTTAATGTAATAAATGATTATAAACAATGAGGAATTGTAAAAAAAATTATATTAATAGTCAGTAATAATTCCTAAAGATATATTTTGGTGTAAAAAATAAAGAAATATATACC
>DAIOFM010000116.1:0-10387 GCA_036745755.1 Spirochaetota bacterium
CTCTCCCCCGTGAAGTTCAACAAGCTCTTTCACTATTGACAGGCCGATACCTGTCCCTTCATGCCGTCTTGTAGATGTTGTATCAGCCTGGGTAAAACGGTCGAATATTGTGTCCAGTTTGTCAGCGGGTATTCCGCACCCTGTGTCCCTGAATTCAAGGATGGCATGAGTCTCATCAGACCTGACTCTAACTTCAATTTTTCCACCCGGTTCTGTGAACTTAAAGGAGTTTGAAAAGAAGTTTGAAATAACGTGCGACAGCCTCTCCCTGTCTGCATATATTTTTATCTGTCCGGATGAGATGTATGACAGGGCAATCCCCTTAAGTTTTGCCGAAGACTCCATGGCGCCGCAGAACTGTTTCATCATCTCTGAAAGGTCAATTTCCGATAATGCAAGTTTAATTCTCCCTGCAGTTATGCGGGAAATCTCAAGAAGATCATTTATAAGTGATAGGAGGTCGAGGGAGTTTCTTCTGATCATCTCAAGATTCTCTCTGCCAAGTTCCCTGCCGGAAAGAGCGTCTTCAACAGGGGCAAGTATCAGGGTAAGTGGAGTTCGCAGTTCGTGTGAAACATTTGCAAAGAAATCAGTTTTGGCCCGGTCAAGTTCGCGCAGCTTTTCATTAGCATCGGCAAGTTCGGCAGTTCGTTCAGTTACTTTCAGTTCGAGAAGATTTCTTTCTTCAAGGAGGGATGCAGACGTTTTTTCAAGGGCATCCATCTGTTCCATGGATGATTTGTTTATTTCATCTAATTTTGTTTCTGTGATTTTTTTTAAAATTTTAAATTTTAAAAATCCGGAAATTAAAAAAAACATTATAGCAAAATTTATAAAAGCCAGAATAATAGGCATTAGAAAGTAATGCATAAAGCTTAAATTTAAACTTGCGGAAATAACTATTGAATATAAATATATTTTTAAAAAATTATATGAGTTTAGATCCAGCTCAAATGATATCACAAAACCATTATCTTTATAAAAGATATTATTATCAATTTTTTCAGGATTTAATTGATACAACATTGATATAAGTGCTGAAAATCCATATATGTTGATAATCCCCCGATTTAATAAAATTGATTTCCGATAAATTGCAAATTTATCAGAGTCGAATGAATTTCTGATTTCTGCTTTTATTATAAGATTTTCATTTTTCTTTAAGATAAAATCATAATCAAAGACTTCATTCGATTTGTTAGTACCATTCTTAAATACATTTATAATATAGCGGGTTGGCACATTCGCAATAATACGCACTAGACGCAATTTACTCATGCCTGAGTGGAAGGCAGCTTCACGAAAAAACATTTCTCTATTGGATAGAATTTTTAAAAATTCATAAGCAAAATCTGAAAATTCAGAACTGACCCAGAAGAGCTGGTTATTAAAAAAGTCTTTATTAACTCTAAAAGATTCAGATAAAATCGAGTTTAAAAAAATTAAAAAATCAGTTGCATCTATCTTTAATTCCTCTTCAATATATAGCAATGGACCTGATATGTTTCCAAGAGTTTGATCTTTGACAATTATCCCGTAATCATCTTGACCCCATGGGCAAAAATTTAAAAAACCTTTTTCAAAACATTTATGATAAACACTTAATTGAGCATCACTGTTTTCCCCATAATGAAAATCGTATCTACCTATAACTTTTTTGGTAAACATTATGAAGTAGAAATAGTATTCATTAGTGTACCATCTGCTGATATCAAGAAGTTCATCTTTTGTTATATGGTAATTTTCTGAAAAGGTATGTGTATTTAACAGATTAATGAGACTGTCCGTGTCTCCTCCGCATTCTTCAAAGTAAAGAAGTGTCTCCCGTACCGCTTCACCCGATATGGAATATGTTTCTTCTATCTCTTTATCTGTGGGTGGGGAATATTTTTCATCTTCATTCGAAGGCCAAGGCTTGTACCACATCATACGACCTTCGAGTTCTATGCCCCAATTTTTATTCTGCATGGTCCCCTCTGTATTAATAAAGAAATATGATATATTCAGTAATATGTATGACTGGATATATCAGACTCTATTACGGAAAATTTTCAGCACTGATTATCACTGAAAAGCTCCCCCTTCTATGGCAAAAAGATATTATAAACGGCAATTAAAGAATTATGGAAGGATTTAAATGTACATACAGGAAGCAGGAAGTCAATTGATTTTAGACAAAAAGAGCACGTTCGGGCTTTTTGTCTGGAATATAATGTCATGATGGTAATCGGGCTTAATTTGTCAATGGGCGGATGTAACGGCAGGGGAGATTAAAAAATAAGAACAACCTGGAGCTTACCCTTATTTTTTATATTATTCAGTTTAATGGTTCATATAGAGGCAGACAGAATTTTAAATATCATCATTTTAAACTCTTTTAAAGAGAGCTGTTGTTTCCGGGACTTAAAGCAGATATTTTATCCCCTGCTTCTCCGAATTAAATGTGTTAAACATCTCAGAGCTTCCTACAGCTTCAAAAACTTTTTTTACGGTGCTATTAAAATTGCAGAATGCAAGTCTTCTTTCCTGATTTTTCAGTTTTAAAAATGAATTGAATAGTACCCGGAGGCCAATACTGTTTATATATTCAACTTCTTCCATATTAAATAAAAAATCGGATGACCTTTCGCGTTCAATAATCTGTGTAATGTCATGCTCAACCCCTGCTGAACAGAGCATGTCAAGCCTTCCTTTAAGGTATACAATTACTACTTTATCCTTAACGGTATATCTGGTATTCATTCTACTGTCCACCCCTCTATAATTGATTATTAGAGACCTTTTGAAATACTACCTTTAACACCCTTGTTAAAGCCGCTGACTCTGACTCACAACATTCAGATGACTGGAGTGACAACAGATCCAGCGATAGAGAAATGTTAACTTATTACAGTCTGGAAATCAAGACACCCGCTGACCGATCAGCATCTGTCCATAAAAATATATGGCCGGTTTCTGATCGATCAGAAATTGACCATATATTTTAAAAAGCAATATTAAATATCTGCAGAGGGGTAGTGATTTTGATCACTCTTAATATCCTGCGCGGGCCTGTTACGAATATGATAATCTTTTAAATTGATATTCAAAACAATCAGAGATTATGACTTGAAAAAATTTTATTTATCAGTATATTTAATTTAAACTTTTTCTTAAATGTTAAAATTCTATTAAGGCGGTATGAAATGGATTTTAATTTAAGCACTGCTTCGTTTATATCAGAGAAAAATTTTACACCTGTTGACACTGAAAAAGTCTATGACGTGGTCATTGTCGGAGGGGGCCCTGCGGGACTCACCGCTGCTGTATACTGCATGCGAAAAGGGGTCTCGACCGCGATAATAGTGAAAAGTATAGGGGGGCAGGTTGCCGAGACATCATCAGTTGAAAATTACATGGGGTACAGGTATATAAACGGTGTCGAGCTTGTTGAAAAGTTCAGAGAACAGGTTCAGCAGTTCAGCATTGCTTATGACGAGGGACATGAGGTTGAGACAGTTGAAGACAGCGATATAAAGAAAGTAATGCTTGCTGACGGCAGGATTGTTAAGGGGAAGACCCTTATAATCGCATCAGGAAAATCATGGAAAAAACTTGGCATTCCCGGTGAGCAGCGGCTTACAGGGAAAGGTGTTGCTTACTGCACAATTTGTGACGCTCCCCTTTTTGCGGGTAAAAAGGTCGTAGTTGTTGGAGGGGGAAATTCCGGCGTGGAGGCGGCCGTTGACCTGGCCGGGGTGGCATCTGAGGTTGTGGTTATACAGCTTCTTGGTGAACTGACTGCTGATAAAATTCTTCAGGATAAACTAATGGCATTTCATAATGTAAGTTTTATATACAGCAGCTCTGTGAAAGAGGTTTTTGGTGATGACAGGGTGACTGGTATTATGATCGAAGATGTTACGACTAATGAGGTCTCCGAGGTTAAAACGGACGGTTTGTTCGTCGAGATCGGCCTTGATCCTAACAGCGGTTTTGTGAAAGATATAGTGGAGATGAATAAATACGGGGAGATTGTTGTTGACTGCGCGTGCAGAACCAGCAGGGAAGGGGTTTTCGCAGCCGGTGATGTAACAACAGTGCCGTTTAAGCAGATAATAATAGCCGGCGGAGAGGGGGCCAAAGCCGCCCTTTCAGCCTGTGAATACCTGATGAATAAAGGAGGGTGATTATGCCAATGTTTGATTCAAAGATTCAGCAGCAGCTGAAAGATATACTTAAAAATATGAAGGATGAGGTATATATTATAAACTTCACCCAGGAGATTGAATGTCCAATGTGCAGGGAGACCCGCCAGTTTGCAGAGGAGATCGGTTCTTTAAACGACAAGCTCAACGTCAGAGTCTATAATTTTGTAACTGATGAAGAACAGACGGAAAAGTATAAGATAGACAAGATTCCAGCTATTGTGCTTCTTGATAAGGATGAGGTTGATTGCGGTATAAGGTTTTACGGCCTGCCCGGCGGGTATGAAATTAATTCTTTCCTCGGTGCGATAATTGAACTGTCAGGTATAAGGGAACTCCTCCCTGATGATGTTATAAAAAGAATCCAGGGTATAAACAGGGATGTTCATATACAGGTTTTCGTGGGTCTCGGGTGCCCTCACTGCCCGGCTGCGGTTTCAACCGCTCACAGGCTGGCCATGGAGAGCGGCCGTATAAAAGCTGACATGATAGATGCCAGCAATTTTGTCCCGTTGTCGCAGAAGTATAATGTAACAGGCGTTCCGAAGATTGTTATTAATGACAAGTTTGAACTGATGGGAGCACATCCGATGACTACATTTCTCGATGTTATAGACAGACTGGAAGAGATAAACCTGAACCTGGACTGATTAAACGGATTGAATTGGATAACCTGAAGCCCATATTTTTTTTCAGAAACTCTGCCTGTGAAATTCCGGCCCGGATTCAGAAAGTTCAGTGCCGGAGGAAACCTGTAACTGAACTGCTGATCCGTTTTGTGCCGGAAACATTTCCTGTTGAATCCGGGAGTAAATTTTTATGAACAGGCTTATGCTGTCAGCAAAGATTTTTGCTCCCCCTCTTGCCGCTTCAGGGATTTTTATTTCTGCGGCCTTTGTCAGTATTTACGCATTAAATTATGACTGGCAGTGGGATCGTGTCCCCGGTTTTATAATAAGCCGTGATGGTGCCTTCAGTGCCGGTCCCCTGCTGCGCGGACTTGCAGTAACACTTCAGATATCAGCGGTGAGCATGATTTTTGCCGTAATACTCGGACTGGTGTCGGCCCTTTTACGGCTTTCAGGTTCATTCACGGGGAGAATAGTTTCATATATCTATATTGAATCGATCAGAAATACGCCCCTTATAGTACAGATATTTGTTATGTATTTCGCTGTAGCTCCCCTGTTTAATATAGGCGCCTTTGGTTCAGCTGTTACAGCATTGTCTCTTTTTGAAGGGGCCTATATATCAGAGATTATCAGGGCGGGTATAGTCTCTATAAGGAGGGGGCAGTGGGAGGCCGCCATGAGCCTTGGTATGGGCAGGATGCAGGTTTACAGGTATATAATACTTCCCCAGGCCGTGAGAAGGGTCCTTCCCCCTCTTACAGGACAGGGTGTTTCGCTTATTAAGGATTCGGCACTTGTGAGCACAATATCAATTTATGATCTCACCATGCGGGGGCAGTCGATTGTTTCTGATACTTTTCTTACTTTTGAGATATGGTTCACTGTTGCGGCAATGTATCTATGCCTTACTGTTTCATTGTCTTTTTTGTCAGGGTGTATTGAAAAAAGGGTCAATGTTCATTAACAGCCCGGCTGATGAACTTGCTGTTGTTATTATTTTTGATTACTATTATACGGAATACTCCGGAGGCTGAATATGAAAAAATTTATTGTTCTTCTGATTGCTGTTGTGACAGTGATTTCAGGTTGTGCGAAGAAAGATCAGGGGAATCTTCTTGAGGATATAAAAAAGAGGGGTACACTCAGGATCGGCATGTCCACATTCGTTCCCTGGGCCATGAATGACAGGGAGGGGAAACTTATTGGCTTTGAGATAGATGTTGCCGCTGAACTTGCAAAGGATATGGGAGTTAAAGCCGAGTTTGTTCCAACCAAATGGTCCGGTATAATACCCGCGCTTCTCACAGGGAAGTTTGATCTGATTATCGGGGGTATGGGTATTACTGAAGAGAGAATGCAGAAGGTAGACTTCAGTGACCCCTATGATTATTCAGGGATGTCAATTGTTGCAAGCAGAAAGAAAGCCCCGGGTTTAAACAGCCTTGATGATTTTAATAAAAAGGGTGTTGTAATAGCAGCACGTCTCGGTACAACCGCTGCTGAAGCTGTTAAGAAATATTTCCCTGATGCTGAGATTAAGCTTTTTGAAGATGAAGCGCAGGCTATTCAGGAGCTACTTACAGACAGGGTTCACGCCGTTGTCGCTTCTGCGCCTCTGCCGGAATTTCAGGCAATTAAGTACAGCGACCGGTTTTATCTTCCCCTTCAGGATACTTTTACAAAGGAGCCGATAGGTTTTGCCATGAGAAAAGGTGAGGAGAAGGCAAAGAATTACTTCAATGCCTGGATTAAGGAGAAACATGAAGACGGTTTTCTTAAGGAGAAAAAGAGATACTGGTTCAGAAGCAGGGACTGGGACAGCAGGCTCAGGTAGTTCTTGAAGTCCGGGGTAAAATTCAGTTTTCTTGACCTGTTCCTGTTTGCAGTAATATCAGGCGTCGCTGTATGGGCTTTTTTCAGGATAAGCCTTGTTCTGCATTATAAATGGGACTGGAGTGGAGCTTTTACATATATAGCAAGGTATGATGAAACGTCAGGCAGCTATGTTTCCGGACTGCTCCTTGAGGGGCTCGGGATGACTGTGAGGCTCAGTATCTGGTCTTCTCTTCTGGCGTCTTTAATCGGGCTTATTGCCGGTATTATGAAACTCTCTGAAAAAATGTTTTTAAAATGGATAGCCATATTTTATATCGGCATTGTCAGAAATATACCATCCATTGTGTTTATATTCATTTTTTATTTTTTTATAAGCAGTCAGATTACCCTTGTGCTTAACCTGGATGAAATCTTTACAGGGCTGGAGAAGTATGATCGGATTCTGTCATTTTTATTCTCCCCTTCGTCCATGCTTACTCTTTTTATTTCCGCAGTATTGACACTGGCCCTGTATGAAGGCGCCTATATGGCAGAGATTGTCAGGGCGGGTATTGAATCCATTGAGAAGGGGCAGGTTGAGGCTGCTGACGCGCTGGGGTTCACCTGGATCGGTAAGATGAGATATATTGTGCTGCCGCAGGCTTTCAAGAGGATTCTGCCGCCCATGGCAGGGCAGATTATTTCTGTTATAAAGGATTCTGCAATAGTATCCGTAATATCTGTGCAGGAGCTGACTTTCCGTGGAACAGAACTTATGGCCTCGTCATACAGGACTTATGAGATCTGGATCATGATTACAGCGATGTATTTTATTGTTACCTACGGGTGTGCCGTTGCTGTTCGGTATATCGAAAAGTCTATGGAGAGGAGGGGGTATGTCTGAGACACCCCCTCCGACAAATTACTCTTTATTTTTTTTCTTCTTCTGCTTTGCCGGTTTAGTTTCGATCACTTCTTCAATTACCGGAATCTCTGCCGTAGAAATACCTTCAGCGGTTTCCGGTGTGTAGAGCTGCGGATTCATGCTTATTCCGAAAACTGCAAGGAGCCTGGAAAATCTTATTTTAATATCCTCTGCAATATGATAGAAACATGGAACAAGAACCAGCGTAATTACTGTTGCAAAAATCAGTCCGTATCCGAAAGCAAGGGCAAGCGGGGCTGTCATGTAGTTTTTATCACCTATACCGTAAATACTGGGGAAGAGCCCGAGAACTGTTGTCCCTGTTGTGAGTATGATAGGCCTGAGCCTCAGAACGGCTGCCTCCACCAGGGCATCAACAAGTCCGTGATTTTCCTCTCTTTTTATGTTAATGAATTCAACCATTGTTACGGTATTACTTACTATTACCCCCGCGAGGCTGAATATCGCCAGTACGCTCATAAAACAGAGCGTTTCATGATGGATGAATACCGCGAATATTACACCGATAAGTGAAAACGGTATTGCTATCATTACCACCAGAGGTGTCATAAGTGATTTGAAGAATATCGCAAGTATTATGAATATTACTACAAGGGCGATCTGGAAGTAACTTCCAAGTTCAGCCATACTCTCTGAAGTCTCCTCCTGCTCTCCGCCGTAAGAGATAAAGTAACCGGGGTACCTTTTTTCAATGTCAGCAAATTTTGCCGCCAGATCACTGTTGACTTTTACCGAGTTTGTCACATCCGTGTCAACATTCGCTTTAACCTGTACTATCCTTTTATAGTTTAGCCTGTTTATCTGTGAGTATCCGGGCTGCTGTTTTCTCGTTGTTATCATTCCAAGAGGTATGAGTCCCCCCTGGTTATTTGATATCATGACATCATTAAGGCTTTTCATCCTTTCTCGGGCCCCTTCATTAAACCTTACCCTGAGGGTAATTTCATCCTCTCCGTCACGGACAGTTGTTGCCTTTGCCCCTTCAAATGAGGCATTAATTGCGGTAGCAACATCTCTGACAGATATTTTCGCCCTTGATGCCATAACTTCGTCTGTTTTGTACCTGAATTCGGTTTTACCAGGCTCAAAGTCGGTTTTAATATCGTAAACCCCTTTTACCTCTTTAAGGTATGTGATGTATTCCGTTGCGATTTTATTAAGGGTGTTGAAATCTTCACCCCTTATTTCAACATTAACCGGGTCTCCCACAGGGGGGCCATGCTCCTGAATTTTGACGTTTATCTTCATCTCTCTGGAAATAAAACCCTCTTCCTGGGCCGCGGTAAAGTCCTTCATCAGTTTATCCTGAATTTCAGGAGCAGTCCTGTTCCTGTCCTTCTCCGGAGTAAGGTAGACAAAAAGGGTCGATTTATGGGTCCCGTCACCCGGTTTAGGGTCAAACCCGAATGGCACCTCTGTCCCCACCCTTGAGTAAAGTGTTTCAAGTTCAGTGGCAGGGAGTTCAAGAATTATCTTTTCAAGCTTTTTAATCTCCCTGAGATTTGCCTGGAGGTTCCGGCTGTTAGGGAGATATGTCTTGATTTTAAGTTCTTCAGAACCTCCCCCGGGGCTGAATATAAATCCAACAACCGGTACAAGGGCCAGCGCTCCCAGAAGCATGACAAAGAGTATCCCCACAGTAATATACCTGTGATTCAGGGCTGCTCTCAGGAGCTTCATATATATCAGCTGGAATTTTCCAAAAAGACCCTTTTCAAGGTGTTCATCGTCATCCAGAACAAAATCGCCATTTTTTTTATGATTGTCTTTGCTGAATATATTCAGAAAGGCAGGCATTACAAAGATGGCGATGAGCCATGATGCTGTAAGGCTTATCATTACCACCATGGGGATATATTTCATAAATTTACCCATTCTGCCGGTGAGGAGCATAAGGGGCATAAAGGCCGCGGATATACAGAGGAAGGTCACTGTAACAGGCCATACAAGTTCACTTGACCCTTTAAGGATTGCATCGTTTTTTTGAAGACCCAGCTCCATGTAACGATGTGCGTTCTCTGATATAACAATGCCGAAGTCCACTATCATCCCCAGAACCATGATGAATCCGAAGAGGCTTACTACATTAATGGTTACACCTGCGGATTTAAGGCCTATAAAGGCAACCATGAATACAAGGGGGATGGTTGAAGTGACAAGGGTTGCCATTCTCACGCCAAGCATGAAAAAGAGGATCAATGCAAGGAGTATAAATCCTGTTGCCGCATTTGTCAGAACTGACTCTATGTTGTTCCTGGTCTCTTCGCTTGTCAGGTTGAAAAGTTCAACTTTAACCTTATCAGGATAGGGATTGTTGAATTTTCCCATGGAGCCGGTGATTGTGTCTGTGAGCCGTATTTCATCAGCACTTTTTTTCTTTAAAACATTGAATACAATTGACTTTTTCCCCTGGTATCGCTCAAGAATATCAGGTTCATCAACAGTGTTGGTTACTGTTGCTATATCCCTGATTCTTATTGAATAACCGACATCATTTGACTGGATAACAGTGTTAAGAACTTCATTTATGTTGTTGTACTGCCCCTTGGTCCTCAGAACAAACTCATCATCACCAACACGAAGGGGACCGCCGGGATAGTCAATATTTCTTAAACTTATAGTGTTTATTACGTTGTTCATTCCCAGCCGGAATTTTTCCAGCTTTTCCGGGTCAACTTCAATGAGGAACTCCCTGTCGTAGAAACCGTATTTTTCAACTTCAGCGACACCGTCGAAGTCAAGGAAGAAGTCTTCAAGTTTGTCTCCCGTTTCGCGAAGAACCGTAAAGGGGACATCTTCGTTTTCTG
>DAIOFM010000117.1:0-10316 GCA_036745755.1 Spirochaetota bacterium
ACAATGGAGTGTCGAAGCTGGGTCAAGAAAATTTTTCAAATTATACTTATTTTTCCACATTTAATAATTCGATTTCATATATGATGTATGAATCAGCAGGTATTATCCCTTTCTGCTTATTTCCATAAGCCAGCTTTGGAGGTATGTAAAAAATATAATGGCTCCCTGTTTTCATAAGCTGAATCCCTTCATTCATACCTTTGATCGTTTTTTTTAAATAAAACTGAACAGGCCTTTGTTTTATCCGGGTATTGGAAAATTCATATCCCCCGGGGAGACTGCCGATCATATGTACTGTTACACGATCTGAATCAGCAGGTGTCGGGCCGCTACCCTGGCGGATTATTTTATAAAATAAGCCATTTTTTGTTGATATTAAGTCACTTCTTTTTTTTAAAGATTTTTCGAACTCCGGAGTTTTAACAGTGATCTTTGATGATATTATATTGTAGTACCTGTTTCTTATTATATTTATTCTTTCAGGTTTAATTGCCGGGTTTTGACTGTTTAAAGAATCGATGACACCTTTAATATAGGCTTTTCTGTCTATTATGATATTGTTTTTTTTTATTTCCTCCAGATGGTTAAAGTACGCTGAATATACCTGCTCCCTTTCAAGTCCGGGATTCTTATCCGGGTAGTCATATACAGCCTGCTTAATTAGTTTAATATTCTTTTTATCAGACTGCTGTGTCTGTGAAAAATCATAAGAAATAATATAAGACATTGCTGTTTCATCCTTTGACAGGTCAACCCTGGAACATGAGGTTATTAAAGCTGCAATTATTAAAAAAAGGGCTGTTTTTTTCATAGTTTCTCCTCTTTACAGGTCATGTTTGATCCCCAGAATCAGGTCCACACTGTGGAGCGTATTACCTTTTTCAAAAATGGTTGAAAAAGCTGGTTTGATAAAATATGTTTTATCGTATATTTCTGTATTTAATTCCAGTGCAAATCTCATGGTGCTATTCCTGTAGAAGCTCTCCATATCTGAATATTTCACATTATAAAATGAGTATATTCGGCCGAAAGATAATTCAGGAATTATGTTGAAACTGTTATATATTATTCTGTATCCTGCACCTGCCCCGGCGTTGAGAGTAAGGGCGTAATTGATGTCGGGATTATCTGTTGTATTCCAGGCTGTTTCCAGGTATAGAGAAAAAACAGAATTTCTGATCCCCGCTCCTGTAACACCGAGCATACCGCCGATCCCGGCTGAATAAGAGAGGAGTTCGCGGTAATCAGCGACCGGGAAGCCATTCAGTATGTATATATTCAGAAAGTACTCTTTAAGATTTTTGGGAACGCAGTACTTTAATGGCTCTGAATAAAAAGGTTTTATTTCCGAATAAAATTCGCTGATACATTTATTTAAATCTTTTTCTTTGAAATGTTTTTTATACCTGTAAAGAGAAATACCCCTCTGTGCATCTTTCAGTTCTATGTCAAAATCATAGGAAACAGCCTGGTAAGGTATTATAAGGTATCTCTCCTTCCCTGTATCACCTGCGTACCGTTCTTTTCTTATTACTGTTTTTGAAATATTTATCGTAATAATTCTATCTACTGTAACAGCTTTCTCTTTAACTTTGATATCAGGGCTTAAATATAGTTTATTATTGGGGAGTCTTTTTATATTCCTGATTACCATGTTATTTATTGCGGAGCCCTCTTTCTCAGGCATAGTGGTGAAATCAGTACTTATAAAAAGAGTATTATAACTTCTGGTTTTTATGTCAAATAGTCCGGTATCACAGTTTTCCGCTGCGAATCCGTAGTTATAAAGGAGTAGTGCAAGTACTACCATGTACTGAGCTGATCTTTTCACCAGGGTTATTTTATTAAATCGGAATTTGATTAGTTTTTACAGGGGAACATATGGATACTATTAATGTTTTTTGTCAATAATATAGTGTGTACCGGCTGTTTTAATAATGAATATAGCTGTGGTATAACTTTCTTGACACCTGTAAAAGAGTATCACACTCATACAGGGATACAGGTTCAATTAAAAAAGATAAAGTGAAATTAATCTTAAGCAGGTCAATGGTATGGATAAAAAAAGAAAAACCCGTTTAACTGATTTTAAGAGGCAGTCGTGGATAATTGTAAAACTAACAATCCCCACTGCACTTATACTTTTCGGGGGTATACTTGTTGCGTTTAAATATACGCAGATTAGCGAGGCCAACATGAAAGATGCGGTTTCAGTTCTTGACAACTCGATCCAGACTGAATCGGATATGGTTTCAGCTTTTATTCAGTTTTCTGCCAACTCCCGGAAAGGTAATATAAGGCTTGCTACAGGCAGAATTCAGAAAGATCACGATGAGAATATTTCCGCAATCAGGGATAGCATCCCGCTCATTGAAAAAGCGGTTTCTGATATGTTTTTCATTGTTTATATATTGACCGGTGTAATGGTTCTGCAGTTCTTTTTCCTTATTTATGCCATTGTGCGTATCACTAATAAGATGTTCGGACCTGCCCTGGTAATGGAGAAGATTCTTAAGGGTGCGCGTGAGGGGTTAATGCCTGTGAAGAGCAGTCTTAGAAAAGATGATGAGTTTAAAGCGCTCTTCAGTGAAATATATAAAGCCTGTGAAATAGTTGTACCTGTTGTTCAGAGAAGGCTGAAAAGGGAGAACCGGAGAATTCAGGAGAACGTCACAGCTGAATTATAAACCGGGATAAAACTGGTTTTCATACGGGTAGCTGCTGTTCTGCAGGAAGTTCGCGAATAATGTGTTATAATCATTATTCGCAGGATCATGAACAGTAGATCTTAACAGGTTCAGATTTGATATACTGCAGTCCCGAAGATGGAAGCCTGAATAATTCTGCGGTGAGTGGCTTTCCGGGCCGTGATTTCTCTCTATATAAACTGAAATGAAAGATACATTTGATTTGACGGCATATACCCCACCGCCTGAACCTGCTGCATTGGAAAAAGAGTTATTGAATATATGGGCATTGTTTATTTCAAACAGGGAATTTTCGGCATAGAGCCCCCCTCCATATAATACGGCAGTATTGAGTTTTAAATAAGGGTATGGTACAGAATTTCCGTTGAAATGCAGCCTGCTGTAGGCCGTCAGGCAGATACCGCCGCCGCTGGATGCGGAATTGCCTGAAATTTCCGAGGAGGTGATAAATGCCTCAGAATGAGAAAGAAAAATCCCCCCTCCATCTCCATTTGCAGATCTGTTGGATATAACATCTGTACTGTTTAAGGTGAGGGTGCTGTAGCTGTCAGAAAAAATCCCCCCACCGTTCATGTTTGATCTGTTATTCCTGATAAGTGAATTGCTTGCTGTGACATGCGAACCCTCTACGCAGTATATTCCCCCTCCGTCACTCCCCTCGGTTAAACCACTGTTGATATTGTTTATTATCTCACTTTCTTCAAGCAGCAAAGCTGAATGGAGGTTATATATCCCCGCTCCGTTTAGGGTTGATGTATTGCCGGAAATGGTGCAGTTAACAATATTTACATTAACAGGTTCCGCTATACCGCTTGCATCATTAAAAATACCGCCACCTTTGGGCGCACTGTTATTATTAATGCTGCCACAGTTTACAAGGGATATAGCACCGTAGTTGAATATACCCCCTCCTGAAATTGATGCAGTATTATAGATATAGTCACAGGCTGTATATTCTGACTGGCTGTTATGGTCGTACAACCCTCCTCCATATTGGGCTTCATTATATGAAAATGTGCATCCTGAAGCTGTAACTCTCCCCAGGTTTGATAAGCCGCCGCCGAAATCTTTTGTGTGGTTTTCTGAAAAGAGCAGATCTGTCATTGTCACTGTTGAATTTTCAGCAATTGCAGCACCTCCTCCCCGTATTTCTGAGCTGTTATCGCGGATAATGGTATTTTGTATGACTATTCCGCTGCTGTCCCGCCCTGTATATAACCCACCACCTGAGCCGGCTTTACAGTTATTAATGTTTATATTATCAATGGCGATATCTTCGCGGTTGTCGGGAATATATATCCCTCCACCTCTGTTTTCTGTTTCCCCATGTCTGGCGTGACCATTTATAACTGTTATGTTTTTTATGATACAGAAGTTCTCACTGACAATAACATGCTCGGCAATATTCTCGCCATCCAGAATGCTGGGCCTGAGCACGGGGTTTGTGTCGGAGATGTTGTATGATCCTGTTGAGAATCCGCCGATTATTGTTAAACCTTTCTGTTCATCACTATTGAATTTTCCAGTTAAATCTGCAACTGTATAAAGCCCGGGCTTAATCCTGTGTGTTACACCGTTTCCCCCGGTGAGCCATATCTGATCACCCGGGCCGGCTGAAGCAATGGCGTCAGATATATATCTGAATCCCTGGTGCCAGCACTGACCTGTCTCGAGGCCCTGATTATCAGGATTTACAAAAAGGACATTCTCCGGCCGGATTACGATGTAGATACTGCCGGTATTGCTTTCTGTGCCTGAACTGTCTCTGGCTGTATACATCAGTTCGTAACAGCCGAAATTTGACGGAGCCCCGGGGGACGTGTAAACAGAGCTTCCATTTCCCCCGTTGCAGCTGAAACTCCCAGGGAGTGATGATATTCCGGATACTGTATATGTCAGTGCATCACCGTCAGGGTCTACCCCCTGCAGCTGAATATTGTGCTCCCTGAATGATTCTGTAACTATGACTGTTATGTCAGCCACGGCCGGGGCATCATTAAGCGGGCTTATGTTCAGCGTTACAGCAGCTGCGGCGCTGTAGTCTTTCCCGTCGAAGGCCCTGTAGTAGAAAGTTACGGTGCCGTTGTAATTCTGCTGAGGGGTATATCTCCATTCACCGTTAATTGCGTCATATTCAACTACACCGCTTGAGGGTTGAGTAACAATCTCGTAAAGTATATCGCTGTCCCATATCTCATATGAATCAGGTGTAACTGAAAAGGGTATGGTGAACTCTTCGTCTTCGTTTATGGTTTCTACTATATCTACAGCCTCTGGCGGGGTGTTGGTTACGCCGACTTCAATTTTTATGGTCCCGATATTTCCAGTTGAATACCGGTCTTTTGCCTGGAAAAGAATTGTATCAAAACCGTAGTAGTTGTTGTGCGGATGATAGAAGAGCTTTTCCCCGGTAACTGAAAGCGTCCCATGCTGCGGCTGCTGCAGTATGGTGATCTCAAAGGGGTCATTGTCTGCGTCAGAAGCGGCAAGTATTATTTCGCATGGAGTATTAAAACCGGTGTACACCTCGGCATCAGAGGCCACCGGGGGGCGGTTCGGAAGGCTGACGTGTATTGCGACTCTCCCTGTATTACTGTCGTTTTTACCGTCGTTCACCCTGAAGGTGAAGTTGTCGTGCCCTTCGTAGTTATTTTCCGGCGAGTATCTGTAGATATTATATTCTTTCCTTGTGAGGGTACCCCTTGCCGGTCCTTCAATGATTCTGTATGTAAGGGGGCGGTTTTCAGGGTCGGTTCCGTTTAAAATGATATCAATTGAGGAGTTTATCAACGTAGCTGCGCTGGCGTCATACGCTGTGGGTGCGCTGTCGCTTACACCGTTTTTAAAACTGCCCTCATTCCCGCAACCGGTAAGGGCAAAAAATAAAAAGGGGTAAAGAAATAATATCTTTTTTTTAATCAGCATATCTCTCCGCTGCGATTTTCGAGCGTTAATTTTTTAAGTATTGACAAAATAGTGCAATAACTTTTTTTAAAAGTTTTTTAGATTCCTGATGATGATTAAGATAAAAGGCCGGGGAATGAAATTT
This sequence comes from Spirochaetota bacterium, assembly GCA_036745755.1. Lineage (GTDB taxonomy): Bacteria > Spirochaetota > UBA4802 > UBA4802 > UBA5550 > UBA5550. Next base: position 5,758 of record DAIOFM010000117.1, read on the forward strand.
TTTTTCAAAGGGGTAATAATTTTACCACTGGTATTGGCGGGGTGTTCAGGTATTACCGATGGGCTGCAGCATGATGCCGGGCAGAGCAAAAGCGACGCTCTGCAGAGTTATTCAATTACCATAGAGAATTTCAGCCCTGTTACTTATACCCGTGATGTTGAGATTTCAGTTAATCCCGGAGAAGCCTCTGAAATGAGGTTCAGTAATAACCTTTCAGAGTGGAGCGCCTGGGAAAGCGCTGCTGAATATAAAGAGTGGATACTGCCTGAAAACAGCTCCATGAAAAGAGTTTATGCCGAGTTCAGAAAAGATGGCGCTATGGTCAATTCCGCCTCTGATGAAATTGAGTTTATTGAGAAGCTCCTCCCCCCGTCTCCCGGTGAGAATGACAAGTCCGGTTCTTCAGTGGCAATCTCTTCTGACGGATTAACTGCAGTAGTGGGGGGGGAGAACCATACTGTAACAACTGGCAGCGGATTCACATACAGGCCGGGGAGCGTGATAATATACAGGTATGACGGTATCCGGTGGAATCCGGCAATCATGGTTCCGGATGGAGCTTCAGATAATGACAGGTTCGGGGCATCCGTATCAATCAGCTCAGACGGTACTCTTATTGCCGTGGGGTCCCCGGGATTCAGCGGCAGCAGCGGGCGTGTAATTCTCTACAGGTTTAACACCCTTACAGGGGGATGGGACTACGTAGCACAGGCTGCAGGGGGAGCCGGCTCATGTTTAGGATACAGTGTCGCCTTAAGCGGTAATGGAAGTCACCTTCTGGCCGGGGGGGTGACAGGTAATTCCCGCAAGGGTGAGGCCATACTCTATTCGGTGCAGACTTCGGGGCTGTCACATGTAAAAACGTTCAGCAGCTTAAGCAGCGTGGCAGAGGAGAGGTTCGGCTGCAGTGTCTCCCTGAACAACGATGCCTCAGTGGCTGTCATAGGGGCTGAACAGAAAGCAAATGGAGTTTTTACAAATAACGGAGCTGTTTATCTGTTCAGGATCTCCGGTGCATCCTATGTTGAGACTGAACTCTCTCCGGGGATCCCCGGTTATAACCTCTTTTTCGGCTGCTCTGTATCAGTTTCTGATAACGGTGATGTTGTTTGCGCAGGAGCAAAGGGCGCTTCTCTTGAAAAGGGGAGGGTTTACCTGTTCAGGTATAACAGCCCGGTTTACAGTGAGTATATTGTTCAGGATGATTTAGGAGCAGCAGGTGACCAGTTCGGCTACTCTGCAGCAGTTTCCGGTGACGGAGAAATGGTGATTACAGGATCACCTTATGCGGACACTGTTTATCCTGATTCCGGGAAGCTCATGCTTTTTGAATTTAACGGTTCCTCATATGCACCGGCAGATGAATTTTTATCTTCAGACCCGTATAATGAAAAGCACCTGGGGACAGCTTCTGCGCTGAGTGATTCAAAGGATGTTTTTATCGGCGGAGCTATAAAGGATATCTATAACCTGAAAAGATGCGGCACCTCCTATGTGTTCCGCAGATAATTGGTATGGGTTATTCTAATCAATATACGGCACATTGAATTTATGTGCAACTGCAACACAGAATGCTGCATCAAATATCTTTATTGAGTCCTGATCCGATTCATATGCAGGAGTAACCGGGAGCAGGAATTTTACACCTGTATTCAGTGACAGGGTGTTATTGATATCAAAAGTCAGCCCGCTGAAAAGGAGAAGACCATATGTGGTCTGTGCCGCATCTTCAGTGCTGCCGTATAACAGGGTTTCTGTTACTGTGCCGTTAAGAGCATTTTTGCGGCTCCATGCACCGAAGGGTATACCTGTATACAGGCCGCCACCGGCGTAAAACCAGCTCTCCTGAAATCTGTAGGATAATTCGAAATTCATAAATTTGGCCTCAACAGATGTGAGCATCTCCTGGCCCATGTAGTTTCTTTCAACTTCAAATCTCTGGTTAAGTGCCCCAATCCCGAGATGTACAATATGCCGGTCAGATACTGTATAACCTGCGTTTATCCCTGCTGATTCTGAACCGGATAATCTTGCCTCCTGGCCTCCGTCTCCCGATATCTCGCCGGATGGATAGGTGAAGCCCCGGCTGCAGTAAATCTCTAAAAATCCCTTATTCTCTGTCTTCTGTTCTGCTGATAATGGGTTTATCCCTGTGATGGTTAAAAGGAGTGCTGATATAATCGGAATAACATATCTATGGTTAAGCATTGCATCACTCTCCGGAGCATTAAAATTCAGCGTTATGAATAGTTTCCGCAATATAATAATGTCAAGTAATAAAACAGCAGAATGGTTAAAGCCCGGTTGTGTTTATTGAAGTGCATTATTTTACTATATTGCGCTTTTTTTGAAAAAAGGAGTTGATCTTTTTTTTAAATCGGGAGGAGGTCTGTCATATATATAAAGATTGTTTACCCGGGTCTGATATCAACCGGGCTTTCAATAACCAGGAAGAAGAGGTTTCAGCAGGAATGTTTACAGCCCCAGGGAGATACAGTCTCGCTATTTTTCTATTCCCCGTTGTTCTTTTTTTATTAAGCTCATGTTATGACAGCGTGCAGTCTGATGTTTATAATGTCAGGGGAAAGGTCACGCTGTGCAGCTGCGGCAATGACACGGTAGAGCTGACTCTTGTGAGTGGTGAATACGGGACATCAGAGACTGTAACATCAACGGATGGTGAATATGTTTTCAATAATGTCTGGAAAGGGACTTATACAGTAATACCCCGGAAAGAGGGGTACACCTTCTCCCCTGCAAGCCGTGAAGTAACAGTATCAGACACCGGAGTTGATTTAAACGATTTTGACACCATAGCAAGCTGGGAAAAGAGATTCGGCCCTGCTGACAGGAACGGTGAAGCTTTTTCTGTAATCCAGACCCCGGACTGCGGTTATTTAATCGCGGGATACAGGGATGTTTCTGTATCAGGTGTTGAGAACCTTGATATGTGGATTGTTAAGACCGACCTCTACGGCAGGGTCATCTGGGAGAATACAGCCGGTGATGTTAATTACCCTGATATAGCATACAGCGCTATAATTGATTCAGGGGGTAACATTGTAGTAGGGGGATACAGCGACTCTGCTGATGCAGGCTCCATAAATATTCTCAAGTATGTGCTGTCCGGCTCAGAGGGGAATTCCTGGACCATTACAGGGGGGTGGAGCAACTATTACGGGACAGCACTTCTCCCTGAAAAATCATTTTATATATTCGAGACAATGGATTCCGGTTATTTTGCCGGCGGCTACTCCGGTGGCACTGCGGGGAACCTTGAGGATATTTACGGTGTGAAAACCGGAGGTTCGGGTGAGCATCTTTCCACATTCAGTTTCGGTATGGAGGATGCCGAGAGGTCGATGTCTGCAGAGATGATTATACGTGACCCGCTTTATGCCGGAGGTTTGATTATGGCCGGTGAGAGCAGGGGATCTTCAGGCGCAACAAAGGGGCTTCTTCTTAAGCGGAACAGTCTTTATTCTGACGGCTGGAACAGGGAATACACTGCAAAAAATCCTTTAACAGGGGGGGATAGCTTTTTCACTTCTTTCAATTCGGTTAAAGAGGCAGGTGACGGCGGGTATATCTGCGGCGGCACAGTAAAAAGAAACAGCAGCAGTACAAGGGATATATATATCATAAAAACCGATATCAATGGTAACGAGGAGTGGGGGCGCCTGATTGACAGCGGCAGCGATGAATTTGACTGCCATGTTGTACTGACCGGTGATGGAGGTTATGCCGCAGGTTTTACCTGCATGTCTTTAACGGATAAAAACTATAACTTCGTCATTGTCAAGATCAGTTCATCTGGAGATATCCAGTGGAAACGGGAATATGATGCAGGGGGGGACAGTGACGATTTTTTAAGGAGCCTCTTTTATACTTATGACGGGGGGTATGCAATCGGGGGTATTACCACCTCTTTTTACGGGAAGAGGCAGGTCTTTATTATCAAGACAGATGAAAATGGCGATTTGCCTTTTAAGATTATAAAGTAATTATCTGAATAATATTATAGGGCGGTGACAAAAACGGAGTTTTTGTCACCGCAGGGAACCCCTTAAAGATGTAGTTATTGGGACTTCCCTATAAATAAAAAGGTCATCAGGTTAACAGGAAAAGTGAGTATGCGGAAAATATTCAAAACAGTTAAACTATCAGTACTTCTATTTACAGCACTTGCATTCTTCTCCTGTTTTGATTCAGGCGGCAGGAGCGGGGGTAAACCTGCAGATAATCCCGGTACACTTCTTGTTAAAAACATTCCTGACCGGGTTTCTGTGGCCTCGGGCGCAGGTTCCGCTTTTCTCCTGTTTGACGGTGACACAACCACCTCGTTACAGGGAGAGAATGAAATTTCTGTAACTGTAAAATATAACGGTACAAAGCGTATCGGAAGGATAAAGGTATTCGATACCGGAAAGGGTTCCCTTTCGGTTTATGATAAAAGCAACAGAATTGTTTCTGATTTTTCAGTTACAACGGGAAACTCGGGAAAGTGGATAAGCCGTGAACTCCCTGAGTGCATTTCAGCAGATACACTGACTTTCAGG
>DAIOFM010000118.1:0-10142 GCA_036745755.1 Spirochaetota bacterium
GCGACGTTCAGCTTGGGAAGCTGACATTCTACCACTGAATTACACCCGCGAATGAACAAATAATAAAAGTATGCCAAATAATATCAATTTTTTTTGTGTTTATCCATTAAAAAATTTCATGTTACAAGGTGTTGTGGCCTTTGAGACTTCAGGGGTATTAAATAATTCTTTTTTTGAGTATAACATTATTCAGATTTAAAAAAACTCAGTAATAATTCCTGAATATACATTTTAGTGTAAAAAGTAAAAATTATATCCCCCCGCCGCCTTCGGCGGCGGGGGGATATAATTTTTACTTGAAATAAATTAAGGAACAAATACTGGAAAAAACTGGTATTTATACTTTTATACTGTATTATTATCTGAAATTTAAATATCTGTTGTCAATATTATTGTTCAGGTATTCATTAACGGTGAGAATAAATATTTAACTTTTAACTCACGGTTTTTCATAAATAAACAGATAATGGTTATAAGGGCGTATCAGTTAATAATGGGCAGATTGTTTAAAATATTAAGGGTTTTTTTTCTTATTGGAGGGGTGGTACTTCTCACATCCGTTGTGCCTGTTATGACCCAGTCTACTGCTGAAATGGACAGGCAGGCCCAGGAGTATTTTGACAACAAAGACTTCTCGAAAGCAGTTGCTCTCTGGCTGAACATTCTTGATATTGAACCTGAAAATCAGGATATACAGAAAAAAGTTGAATTTCTTTACGAAATGAAACAGAAAAAGGACCTGGAACTGGAACGTTCAAAGGTCAATTATAAACTGGCCAGGAAGGAACTGGCCGGCAATTTCAGAGACGATATAGAATTTGAAAAAGCGGAACAGAACCTTGAAAACTCCAAGGAGAAGGCTAAGTTGGCTTTTGCCAGTTTTATAACAGCCTACAGGATAGATCCGAAAGATCCTGAAATGCAGCTTATCCGTGAAGATATGCAGAGGCTTGAAAAGATACTCGCATCCGAGGACAGAAAACTCAGCGCCAGCAGGGAATTGAGAGAAAAGATAGGCGGCATACTGATTATTGCAAGGGCCGCCATGGATGAGGGTCGGTACAAAGATGCTCTGAAAAGCTGGACCGATATTCTTGAACTTATGCCTGAACATATAGAGGCAGTAGAGGGGAAAAGGCAGGCAACAATAGCGATTGATAATATTATAAGGTATGAAAATATAAAAAAATTCACCGCAAGCGGTATCCTGCTTTTCGGCCAGGAGCAGTTTAAACTGGCGCGGCAGGATTTCATGAACGTTCTACAGCTTGATCCTGAAAATAATACTGCTGAAGATTACATAGAGAAAATTGACGAAAAACTGAATGAGAAAAAGAGATATGAACAGCGCCTGCGGGAGGCGGAGATATTTTATCTTTCAGCTCTGAAGAACCTGAGGGAAAACCAGTACGATGATGCAAGGGATGACCTGGAAAATACGCTGTCATTAATAGACAACTACAAGGACGCAAAGGCAAGGCTTGCGGGTATCCCGGGCATGAAGGCCGAATTCGACAGGCGGGAGAGAGAAAAGAGGCTCAGGCAGATAGATGAGCAGTTTCAGAACGGCCTTATTGCACTCGCGGAATCAAGATACCGGGATGCGATATCGGCATTTGAGGCTACCCTTAAACTTGATCCCGGTAATAAACTTGCACCGGTATATATTCAGCGGGCAAAAGACGCGCAGAAACTTGTTGAAGAGGAGGTTGTTGATGATAACTCCCCTTACTATGATCTGGTTGATTCCCTTATTGTGTCAGGTGAAAAACTCTACAGGGCCGGTAAATATGTTGAGTCAAAAAACAGGTGGGAACAGATACTGCAGCTTTTCCCCTCGAACAGGATCGCCAATGAGTATATGTTCAAGTGCGAATTGAAGCTTAAACCTGAACGGCGTGGAGCAATGGTTAAAAGGCTTGTGGAGGATGGGGAAACCTTCATGAAAAAGCGTGAGTACAGAAACGCTTACAGAAAATTTGAACTTGTAAAATCCATTGAACCCGGGTATCCTGATATTGACAGCCTTCTTGCAAGGGCTGAAAGAGGTCAGAGCTATGGCGGGGGAGGAACAATCGGCCAGGAGGATATGCGTGAGATACAGAGAAGATTTAATCTCGGCATGGCCTACTACCAGAGAGGAGGAGTGGACAATATAAAGAAAGCTCTGGTGGAACTCAGATGGGTCGCAGCAAAAGATCCGAATAATATTAAAGCGGTTGTAAGTGTAAATAAAATCGAGGCCCAGCTCAGGGCGGGTTCTTCCACTGCTAAAACCGGAAGGTCAAGGCTTACCCCGGAGCAGGAGAGGCTTGTGAGAAAATATTACTACAGTGGAATTAATTACTATTCAAATAATGATTTTAAGAGGGCTATTGGCGAGTGGCGTAAAGTCCTTGCAATAGATCCCGGACATACAAGGGCAAAGAATAACATAAGAAAATGTCTGGTTCTTCTCGGAAGGTAATAAAACATGGATGACAGAAACAACGTGAATTCAGATGGGTCTGATGTTGCGGCTCCGGCCCCCAAAAAGATCAGGTTTGGTATCACCCTCAAACTATCTCTTGCTATAATAAGTATCGTTTCAGCGATAATTCTGACAATAGCAATATTTATAGTCTACCGGGAGAGCGCGATTCTTCAGGAGCAGGTGTTTAATTTCGTGAAACGCGAAGTCGTCCATCTGTCAAATACAGCGCAGCAGACAATAGGGTATGATGAACTTACCCTTTCAGATACGGTAAACGAGCTTAAGAAGATTGAGTTTTTAAAGTATGTCTTTGTTCTTAATAACAGGGACGAAATAATATACTACTTTGACAGAAGGGGCCCTGAAGGGGAGGTAAAGCATGAAGAGAGGAAACCTTTAAATGATAATGTGACAAGGGCCCTTGAGGACAGAGCTGACAGGACTTCCACTGATATAACTGATTATCCGGATAAAAACGATAAAGGTAAAATTTACGATTTTTCAAAACTCGTTTTAAGCAGGCTGGATAACAAGACCAAAACCGGTGTTGTAATAATGGGGATGTCGGATGTTGTGATAAGGAATGAGATAGAAAACGTAAAAAAACTGATTATTTTCATTTTTCTCGGTTTTCTCGTTATATCAATTCTCGGTACGGTAATACTTGCCACTATTATTATACGACCGGTTAAGAAACTTACCTACGGCGCCACTGTAATAGGTAAAGGTGATCTCGATTACAGAATAGAGGTGAATACCTCCGACGAACTGGGCAGGCTTGCTGAAGAGTTTAATACTATGACATCTATGATTCGAGACGCCAAAGAGAAGGAGATTGAAACACGAATCATGAATGAACAGCTTGAAATTGCCCGTGATATTCAGGAGGGGCTTAATCCCATGGGTTACTATAACAAACGGGGTATCCAGATCAAGGGGTACACAAGGGCAGCCAAGGGTGTCGGAGGGGATTACTTCGATTATATAGATATTGATGATAACAGGGTCTGCGCCCTCATAAGCGACGTTTCCGGAAAGGGCGTCCCCGCCTCTCTTGTTATGGTAATGATACGGACGGTTTTTACAACCTATATAAAACGGAAGGATATAGACTGCGCCAGTGTTGTACGTGCCATAAATGACTCACTCAGTGCTGATTTTGCCATTGATAAGTTTGCAACTCTCTTTTTTATTATTTATGACAGGAGCACAGAGGAGCTCGCTTTTTCAAACGCCGGGCACGGGCCTCTTTTCTGTTACAGGGCCTCGCAGAATCAGTGTACAAGGACAGGTATTGACGGTGTTCCCATAGGAATCATGGACGAGGTGGAGTATAAGCAGGCTAAAGTAAAACTCCATCCCGGGGATGTGGTTGTCATGTATACTGACGGTATTACAGAGATGAGAAATCCGGAGAAAGATGAGTATGGCCTGCAGAGAGTCAGGCAGATGCTGCTTGAGAACCATAATATGTCAGCAGAGGAGTTTACTGATTTCCTTGTGGAGGACGTGGACAGGTTCAGAAACGGAGCTTCACAGCATGATGATATGACAATGCTTGTTTTCAAAAGAGAGGAATAACAGGTATTTTATCTCTGAAATAATAAAAAAAGCCGGATTCTATTCCGGCTTTTTTTATTCCATTTATATGGGATATTTACAGTAATTCATCCTCGGATTCATATATTGTAAAGAATTTATCAAGAGTGGCAAGTTTAAGTATATTAAGAACATCATCATGAATGTTCATAAGCGCAAACTTGCCGTTATGGGCTTTCATTTTTTTCATCCCTGCAACAAGCGCTCCTATGCCGGAACTGTCCATATAATTGACTTTTTTCATATCTACCACAACACTGCTGTGCTGCCCGTCTGTTATGCTGAAAAGGGCTTTTTTCAGTTCACTTACATTATAAAGGTCTACTTCGCCGCTGACATCTATAACTTTGTGTTCACCAATTTCTCTGAATTCGATGTTCACAGATTCCTCCGGATTTAATTACAGATATTTTTTTATAAAAATTTACTTTTTGTAAAGTAATAATTTTTTATACCGTAAAAATAGAAAATTATAATTTTTAACGATATTCTGATGATAAATTAAATAACTTTCTGAATATAAAAAATATTTTTTATATGTCAAGAAACAATTTGTCTATAAACTCAGATAGATCAAGAAAATTGTTTACTTCTTTCATTTCATTACAACATGAACCGTAAAGTGAGGCAATACTGTCGTTCCAGTCCCACAGGTGCCTTTTGTCGGGGTTCAGCCAGAACAGGTTCCTGGTTCTCTCCTGGATTTTGCGAAAAGACTGTATTCCAGGGTCATTATCATTATTTCTCGCGTCTCCAAGGACAAGGACCGAAGTCTTTCTGGTAAGCGCGTCACTGTAATTTTCAATAAACTGGTCAAAACACCTGCCGTAATTGCTCCCCCATCCATAAGTAAAATTTACGTCTGTAAACATTGAGTTTATGGCCCTTTCGGGGTCCATCTCCATGAAAAGATCGGTAATTTCAACCATGTTGCTTATAAAAGCGAATGTCCTTACTTTTGAAAAGAGGCTCTGGAGACTGTATGTCAGGAGCAGCATAAACCTTGAATACTGGTTCACAGATCTCGAAACATCACACATTACAACAAGCTGCGGTCTGTCTATTTTTTTGTTTTTGTAAAAAAGTTTAAAGGGCACCCCTCCATACTGAAGGTTTGTACGGAAAGTCCTTTTTATATCTATGCCGCCATGTTTTACCCTTTTTTTACGCAGTGAAATCCTGCTTTTCAGCTTCTGGCCGAAACGGTTGACAAGTTCGCGCATCTCCCTTATCTCTTCCGGGGAGAGCTGGTATATGAATTTGTTAAGGAGGTAGTCCTCCCTGTTTTTAAGCTCCTTCCCGATTTTTCTCTTGGACAGCCTGAGGTTCATCATGTTGCGAAGCAGCTCCATCATGGCTTCAGTATCGACTTCGAGTATTTCCCCATCCTCACTCTTTGACTGGAAAGAGCCGCCTGTGCCGCCGCGTGACCTGAAGATATTCATCCCCCCTCCGCCGCCTGAACTTGATTCGGGGAGCTCGTCGAGAAACATCCTCATTATCTCCTCTTCGTTTCTTTCCATGAGGAATGCCGGGTCGAGTGAATCGAGAAATTTGTCAAGCATGTCGTTCATCTCTTCGACCATGTCGGAGGGGATTCCTTCGCTTAAACTGGAGAGAGCCGATGCGTCCATGCCGTCAAAAAACCTCTCCCTGCCGCTGAAGAATTCGTCAAAACACCTGTTGAATACCGGGATATCAGTGTAGTCTTTTACCAGTGTGGTTTTGAGGGCCTGCCTGAAGATATCCTTGTCCTCAACATTGATTTCAGGCACAGCCGTGAAAAGGGAAATCACTTCATCCGCGGATATAATAATACTGGCGTCCCTCAGGACTTCAATGAAGTCAAAGAGCTTGCGGTTTATATGAGGCCTGTTTTCTTTCATGTTTAATTTTTTCAGTTGAGGAAAATGTCCTTTGAATGTTTAAGAGCCAGTTCTATGTCTTTTTCATATTTAAGGATGAAGTTCAGGGTCTCAACTGCAATTTTCGGATCGAGATCCTCGTATCCGAGAAGCACAAGGGCCTTTGCCCAGTCCAGTGTTTCACTTATACTCGGCTCTTTCTTAAGCTGGAGCTGCCTGATCCTGTGGACAGCTTCAACCACCTGCCTGATCAGTCTCTCCCCGCTTTCAGGTACCTTCAGGGAAACAATTTTCTCCTCCAGTTCGATTGTGGGGTAATCGATGTAGAGATGAAGGCATCTTCTTTTAAGCGCGTCTGACATCTCCCTTGCGCTGTTGGATGTCAGTATAACAAATGGTTTAACATCAGTTGTAAAAGTCCCTATCTCAGGAATTGTAACCTGGAAGTCTGAAAGTACTTCAAGGAGAAATGCCTCAAACTCAGAATCTGATTTGTCAATTTCGTCAATGAGGAGGACCGAACGGGATTTTTTTGTTATAGATTTCAGAATCGGCCTTGGTATTAAAAATTTATCAGAGAAGAATACATCTTCGGCCGAGCTTAATTTATTCACTGCGCCGGTAAGAGTACTCTCACTTCCCATTATCTCCGAAAGTTTGTCCTTTAATATCTGGGTGTAGAGAAGCTGTTTCGCGTACTCCCATTCATAAAGAGCTTTAGCTTCATCAAGGCCTTCATAACACTGCATCCTTATAAGTTCTATATCAAGGGCCGATGCTATGCACTTGGCAAGCTCTGTTTTGCCCACTCCCGCAGGCCCTTCAACCAGTACAGGTTTTTCCAGTTTCAGGGCGAGATATACAGTTGTTGCTATGTCCTTTGATGCAATATATTTCTGTTTTTCGAGTTCCTGTATCGCTTCTTCTACACTTTTAAACATAACTGTACCATTGATCCTGATTTTAATTCCTGCCTCAAGTTTTAATTCATGACTATATTTTTCAAGAAATAAATGCAGGGGGTTGTACTTTTTAACTCACGGTTAAATTTTACCCTTTCAGACTGTCAAAAAGTGAAAGATCGGCAAACCTGTTTTTCTCCTCTTCACTGAAAAAACCGGGCGAACTGTTGAATTTTTCCCTGAATTTCTGCAGTATTTTAAAAATCGCGGCTGCATCAATATTTTTTGTCTCTATCATCTTGCTGTAGAGGGCTTCCTCAATCTGCCTGTTGGCCGAATCTGTCTGTAAGTTCTGCAGATCAATAAGTTCCCCCTCCTGCACAAGAATAATATCTTTTGATGTAAATATCCTGTTGGCGTAAATCAGGTAGGATATAAAAGACTCCATTATCAGAGACCTCTCAATTATTCCCCATTTTTTCAGGCTTTTTCTCAATACCTGCGGGTCTATTTCAGGGAGAATACTTTTTTCCGATTTAAAATCCACAAGTGAGAGCCGCGAGTGGTTTACTGTTTTGAATATATTAAGGTTAAGGTCTATGAGGGCGTCATCCGGAATGTTTTTCTTTTCGATCAGCGCTGTGCCGCTTACCTTCTCTTCCCCTTTTTTTCTGCATGTGACTATTATCAGGTCGGCATTGGCCCCGGCTGTGATGAATTTTTTTTCACCGTTTATTATTATATTACCTTCCTCTTCTTCGTAAACGACCGGCTCAGTGTTGTTTTCTGAATTCGCAAGTGCGCAAATAGTCCCGTTATCTATAGATGAAAGGATTGAGGAGATTTTTTCAGTAATTTCAGCATTAAGGGTAATGTCAGAGAGCAGCGGCCTTATGAGCATTGACTGGACAATCCAGAGAACTGATAGGCCCATGTCACCGGTCTCCCTTGCTATTACTGTTGAGGGCCTTGCTGTTCTGTACTGGTTAATGCCCGGCTTGAACTGCGCGGAGAGTTTGTCCCAGATCTGTCTCTGGGCGGCAATATCGGTTGTCCTTGTCATAAACGTGGAGTTTATCTCTTCTATCAGATCTTTCATGTCTGGCCTCTTCGGGGTGATCAGATGATTCTGTCATTGCGAGGAGTGGAAACGACGACGCAATCTGCTTTAGGATATTTATCTCTTTTTATCGAAGTAATAATCCTTACATAATCAGACTGCTTCGGCATTTTATGCCTCGCAGTGACAGAAACCTGATATCTGTTATCAGTTAATAAAAATATATCTTTATATGTTTTTCTAAGTCAAGCAGAGTTTTTCTTATCTTACCCGCCTTCTCTGGGCATGCGCTTTTTCGTACCATCCCATGTTTGCTCCGAACCTGAAATTGTACCTGTCGTTTTCAAATCCGCTGTAACCGAATTCAAACCTTACCCTTTCAAGAACAGGCACGAGAAGGTGTATCCCGCCGTAGAATGAATTGTAGTATGTCCCCTTATTGTACCTGTCACCCTCTATCCACTGCACCGCGTTATCCATCCCCGCTACAAACTGCAGGCCGTAATATCCGTGCATGTCCCATAGTGAAACCTGCCTGTTGGTGAAAAGTTCATATCTGTATTCAACAGTGCCGAGAGTTTCGTGCTGCCCGCACATTGAGGGGTCCGGTTCATATACACGGAGGCTGTTTACCCCTCCTACATGATAGAGCTCATAACCGGGAATTGTCCCCGGCCTGTACCTTCCAAGAAAGTTTACATGGAAAATATGCGATTCTCCTGCCGGAATATAACCCCTGAAATCAAAGATGTATTCCGTGAAGTCGCTGTCACCTCCCAGTTTGTCCCCGTAAAGGGTCGCCCGGTATTCGTTGAAAATTCCGCTGTGTGGGTTCATCTTTCTGTCCCTTGTGTCTATAATGAAACCGGCACCGGCGGAGGGGAGATAGTCCCAGTCACCGTTTCCGTAGAACATCGGGATGTCCCTGCTCACTTCAGTGAACATCGGATTTGATTCATCATGCTTCACGTAAAGTGCTGAAGCGGTAGCGACTATTGTGTATATTCTGTCCGGCCTGTAGTAGATGTCAGCCTGGCTGTAGCTTGAATTTTCATCGTAAATTTTCAGCGCGTTATACGATTCAAAGTAGCTGAGTGTGACCTCTGCGGTGAAAGGGATTCCCCCGAGTTTAGGTATCCTGGTGTAGCTTAAGACCTCTTTTGCCCTGAGAAGTTCAGGTGCAACCGTGTACCTGCTTATAATCTCCTCGTGAATGCCGAGCCCCGCAATATTCATAAATGTCACACCCGGGCCTACCATAAGGCCGTCCTGGTCCGTGCGTTTCATGGCGGGGTAAACGATGTAGGAGGGGAGTTCTTTGTAGCAGTAGAGAAGGTTTGTCCCTTCCTCGCATTTTTCAATCCTCACCTGCACGTCTGCGAAGATGTCCAGGTCCATTAGGGTGGCCTTTTCCTCCTCCCACAGCTCCTCGCTGTATTCGCAGCCCTCACGGTTTTTTATCCTGCACTCAACAGTCTCTTTACGGGTTTTGTCAAGGCCCAGGTGTTCGATCCTGTTTATCTTTTCAGCAGGGACTGCCTCAAGGGAGGATATTATAATGAAAATTTTAAGGATAAGGATATTACGCTTTTTCATCTGTTTTTATTATTAATAGGGATTCCGGCAGTTGAATCAGGTAAAAAAAGGACGGTAAATAAAGCAATTATTATTTAATCTTTTTTATAACACGCCCTGTGCATGTAAATGAGAGGCCCACTCCCTGCCTTGTGCTTATCATTACTGTTTCAATCAGGGGGCTTTTCACCTGTGCGGTTGATACCCATTCCACAATGAAGTTTGAGCCTATTCCGCCTGATGTGTCATCTTCAGCTATTACAAGGTCAAATGTTTCAAGGGGTGAAACCTTTATTGTGCGGTCCAGGAACTTCTTAACCGGTTTTCCACCTGAATTATAGTAGTTTATCTCTTTAATGTAGATATCCTGCCCCTGGTTTATGTTGCGTATTGCCAGGGTGATTGTTAGGTTATAGACCCGCGTGTTGTCCTTGAAGTATATACTTGAATAGGCGGGTACATAAACTGTTTCGCCACAGGCAACTCTGCTTTCAGGTATTTTTATCTTCAGAGAGTGCGCAAGGATGGTGTTGATATTCTTTTCCCTGAAAAAGTCGTTTACCGAAACACCGGGTGCAACATCACTGCATGAAATCAGTACAGGGGTTATAAGGAGTAATATCGATTTTTTCAGCATTTGCGCCTCACAGGTTTTTTATTCTGTTTTA
>DAIOFM010000119.1:0-3402 GCA_036745755.1 Spirochaetota bacterium
GCGAAACGTATCTCCTTAACATGCCCCTCCTCATACAGAACCTCCTGGTCAGTGAGGTTAAGGTCGAGTTTCCCCTCTTTCAGCCTTTTTTTGTTAAGGAGCTTTGCCAGCTTGTTCATCTTCTGGATCGTACGGTGCAACTGGGAGAGCCCTCTTCCTTTAATAATCGTTTCGGCATTGTTATACGTTAGCCGTTTGTTTACTTTTATTATCCCCCTGTGAGCTTCAAACTTCGTCATGTTTCCCTTTGAGTCGAAGTTCATCTCCGCGGTGAGAGTAAGCCTGTCAACGCCCTCCCTGAGGGAACAGAGATCATTTGAGATTTTTTCAGGGAGCATCGGTATTACCCTGTCGCCTATATAGTAACTTGTTCCCCGGGCGAAGGCCTCATGATCAAGCCTTGAGCCTTTTTTAACGTAGGCGGACACGTCAGCTATATGAACATATAGTTTAATAGAGTTCCGGGATTCCCGGATAGATATGGCGTCATCAAAATCTTTTGAGCTGTCTCCGTCTATGGTGACAGTAAAGAGTTTTCTGTAGTCTTTCCTGTTGAGCATCTCATCTTCTGAAACCGATAGGTCGGTTTTATTTTCGTCGAAATAATCGTGGTCTTCAGGTAGTGAATGGCGGAGTTTTATCCGGGTGAAATCATGCTTCTCCTCGTCCTCATGGAAATATTGCATCACCTTGCCTTCAATGCGCCCGGAGATGATTTTCCCGGTAAGAGTAAGGATGGCGTAATCGCCGATTGCCGGGTTCTCTTTCCCTTTTTCAACGCACACTTCAGTGTCACCATGGACGTCAAGGAGGGATATAATTATCAGCCCGCCTGTTTTGGCCGCAACCCTTCCGACATTTACCTCTTTCTTTCTTTTGAGGACATTTACGACTTTCCCTGCAAGATATCCCCTCCTGCAGTCATATATCTCCACTGTTACGGAATCGTTATTATGCGCGTTCCCCAGGTCATCACGGCTTATAACAATCTCTTCATCATTATATTTAACGACTCCGCTTCCCCTGCCGTTTATAGTTATTGTCCCGTCAATAGTCAGAGAGGTGGCTTTCCTTAAACGTTTTTTCTCCTTAACGAGGAAGCCTCCGTATATGAGAAGTGTAATAGTGGACTCAATTTTTGAAAGATCCCTGGTCTGTGAGCTCCCGGCTTTTCCTTTTCTCTGTTTTCCTTTCCCCTTAATGCCTTTTTCAGGGGGAGCAAGAAGCTTTTTCTGCAAATCAGTTTTTGTAAACGTATCCGGAAGTTCGTTAATAAGGCGGATTATTTTTTTTGATGATACGGGCATGTTATTCACTGCTCTCTTTTTCGGTTTCACCGCTTTCCTGATCTGATTCTTTCCTCTTCTTCAGATTTAATTTTGATTCACTATACAGGGTCTTCAATTCCTCGATTTCAGCCCTTATACTGTTGACCTTCTCAATTTTTTCCTTCAGAAGATCGCTTTTTATATCCTCATTTTTTTCTATCTGCGATACGGTATAATCTCCGATCTCTATAAGCACTTTATCTACTTCAGATTCTTTGCTTTTAATGTTAATTTTGCATTTTGCCATCTGTGCCATGACTTCAGTTTTATTCACTGCGGTTGCGCTGAAACTAAGTAAAGTTTCTTTCATCTCTGTCCATATACTCATACGGGAAAACTCCTGTTTCATTAGATGTTCTGAAAGAACTATAATGTAAGCTATTTGTCAATAAATAGTTTTTTGCGCGGTCATTATTACCTTTGAAGAGGAATTTTTTTGATTGCATTTGAAAGGGGGCGTAACATCCTTAACATGAATTTTTAAATGGAGTTTAATATGAGTTTTTTTGAAATTATTATGCTTGTCTGTTTCGGGGCCGCATGGCCGGTATCGATTATGAAAAGCTGGAGATCCGGGACAAATGACGGGAAATCGCTTTTTTTTCTCTTTATTGTTCTCACAGGTTATTTCGCGGGTATTCTCCATAAGGTTTTTTATCTCTATGACCCGGTTATAGCCCTGTATATAGTAAACTTTGCAATGATTACGATTGACATAGTTTTATATTTCAGGAATGAAAGGATTACGGTCAGGTTGGAATCTGACAGCGAGGGTGGGTTAAACGCGGAGTAATTTGCCGGATTTAACTTTTTAAAAATATAGAATTTTTATGGGGGGATATAATGATGAAAGAGTTTATACAGATTCCGAATATGGAGAATAATATGTGTTTCGGATGCGGGCCGGCCAACAGTAATGGCCTGCAGATGAAATTTTACGGAAACGATGACCTTGTATATTCGGAAATATCAGTCCCTGAGACATATATAGGATGGCAGAATGTAGTTCATGGGGGCATTGTATCCACACTGCTTGATGAAATTATGAGCTGGAGCGCTATTTTCCTGAACAGGAGGTTTATCCTTACAAAAAGCATGACAGTGAACTATCATAAACCTGTAATGGCGGGGGATAAGCTCAGGGTTGAGGGAAGTATTGAAAACCGGGTAAGTGAGAGGGAGTGTATAATGAGCGGAAAACTCTTTAATTCAAAAAATGAACTGAGCGCTTCATCAACTGGGATTTTTGCCCTTTTTACTATTGACAGTATGAGAAAACTCGGTTTTATGAGTGATGAGGGCCTGAGTGAATTTCAGGCTATAATTGATTCACATGTATAACTAATAAAGTCCGGTTTTTCTGCCGAAAATAATAACAGAATATATCTCGCGGGGCCACAATGAAAATAGTATCCATATCCAACAACAAGGGAGGGGTGGGTAAAACCACTACCACTGTAAATGTCGCTGCGGCGATGCAAATCCTGGGGAAAAAGGTCATGGTAATAGATATGGATCACCAGGCCCAGTCGACCTACCATTTCGGGATTAACCCGAACAAGGTCACGGAATCAATTTTTGATGTTCTCAAGGGTGAAAAGACATATGAAGAAATAATAATAAAAAGGGCGGGGATTGATGTACTACCGGCAAATGCGGAACTGCGTAATATCGAATTCATTCCACTGCCGGCAAAGGAGTTTCTCCTTAAAGAGAACATGGAAAATCTTGAAGGTTATGATTACGTTCTCATCGACTGTCCCCCGTCACTCGGTGTACTTACCCTGAACTCAATGGCAATAAGTGAATATATACTGGTTCCGCTGCAGGCTCAGTTTCTCCCTTTCCACGGCATGTACAATCTCTTTGAGGCAGTACAGATGGTAAAGAAGAGAATTAACAGGAACATTGAAGTGTCCGGAATAATCGGAACAATGTATAACCCGAAAAAGAGTATAAGCAGGGAGGTCATGGAAGAGACTGAAAAGAGGCTTCCGGGTAAGCTGTACAGTACCATGATCAGGGAGAATGTTTCGCTTCAGGAGGCTCCAAGCTGGGGTAAAACAATATTCGA
>DAIOFM010000119.1:3502-9919 GCA_036745755.1 Spirochaetota bacterium
AGAAATACTGCAGCATAAACCAGGTAACGCTTATTGACGCGAATACCGGGAGTATGAGTCCCTCGAAAAACCATGCCGCAACTGCTGCTGCGGCCACACCGGCAATACCTGCTGCCGGGTTCTGCGGGAATGATGTAATTATTCCGGGAAATATAAGCGCACCAAGGGCCACAACAGGCATATAATCAAGAAATCTTTTAAGGTAGGAGGGGATATTCTCACCTGCTGATATGAAAAACGGTACAACGCGAAGAAGATAGTTCGCGGCCGCGCAGGCCAGTATAATTATCATTATATCATTCATTTCCGGCCTCCAGTATGTTCAGGGTCTCTGCATCCTCCTCAACTGTTTCATCTTTAAAGATTGCCGCGCCTATTGCTGTAACAGAAAGCATTGAAATGACAATTGACCACCCCTCTGAAATGCTGAATTTAAAGTAGAGGACTGTATTCAGTACAGCGGCAGCCCCGGCAAGAATTACAGGCCTGTAACTTTTTTTTATCTCCGGTACTAAAAGAGCGGCAAAGAGAGCGAAGAGCGCCCCTGACATTGCATCCTGCAGCGAGACGGAAAGGAAAGAGCCTGCGGTTACTCCGGCCAGTGTTCCGCCTGCCCAGCCGAGCCATGAAAAGCTTTCGAGCCCCAGCATGAAACTTCCGGAAACTCTCCCCGGCTTCAGTGACGCCACAGAAAAGATTTCATCAGTAACACCGAAGGCTGTAAGGAGCCTTGCGTAAACTTTTCTGAAACCGAGTTTTCTTGAAAGTGATGCGCTCATGATAAAGTAACGGAGGTTCAGCAGAACTACTGATACGATAATTTCACCAGCAGCCGCCCCTGCTGAAATAAGGTTGATTGCCATAAACTGCGCGGCACCCGTCAGGTTTGACATGGAGAATATTACCGCTTCAAAAGGGGTTAATCCCGCGGATACTGCAAGGAGGCCGAATGCCATTGACGTGGTGAAGTAGCCGAGAAATATCGGGACAGCGCTTTTTATGCCGTCAACGGTCCGGTTGGAGTCCGGGGATATAATTCTGTTCTGCATATTCTTACCGGCTTTTCTATGCTTATTCAGAAGCTGGAAAATAGATATTTGTCGTGCGGTTTCGGCGATTTAACAGCTTCGTTGCATTATCTTTTCCGGTTAATGCGGGTGTCAATATAAAAAACACAATTTTGTATAATTGAAAATTTGCTTTTACCTGTAATGCAGCAGGGTGGCATGGGGTCAGAGCCCTTAATCGGCTCAAAACAGATAGATTGTACCCATAGGGGTCAGAGCCTCTAGGCGGGCCAGAAGAGATATACTGCGAAGATGGCACCTATCTGCAGCAGGTTTCTCACAGATGTGTTGAGGGACATCAGCTTTATCCCTGTGCGGGTCCCGTAGATCCCGACGTAGTAGGGAATTGAATGCCTTACTGCGAAAAATATACTCCCGAAAACCTTGGCGGTTAAAATGGTCAGTATAATCTCCTTTTCGGTAAGGACTCCCTGTGCTGCGATGTTGCCCGCCATTGTGTATGCGGCAACGTAATGCCCCATGTAGGCTGCAATGATTCCAAGGCCCTCTGAGGGTACGGGAAAGATATCAGTGAAAAAGAGGATGTTCTGTGATATATATCTGAATGCCCCGGCACCCATGAGTATATAGGTCATAAAGGTCACAGGGATTGTAATTTTAAGTATCCTTTTTACCGTGGGTATTGAACCCTTTATGCTGCTAACGATGAGGGGCATTCCCCTGAGTATGCTGGAGCCTGTTTTCCCCTCCGACATGAACTCCCCGTCTTTCTGATAAATAAACCTCCCCGCAGTGAGCGCTATTACTGTCTGGATAAACCGGAGTGTAAGGAGAATTAAAAATATTTTCAGGCCCGTAGTGCCGAGGAATGATATCATTACAGGGAGCATTGCCCTTGTCTCCATGAGCATTACGGGGAAGGCGTTTGCCAGCACTGTTACCGCGAGTTCTCTCCCGTTTATTCTTCTGTCATCAAGGAGTTTTTTCATTATACCGTTTGCTGCTGAGGGTGAGCCCATTGATGTGAGGAAGGCGAGCCCCAGTTCGCGTCTCATTCCGCTGTACCTGGTCAGGGGTGTGAGTATCCAGTTCAGCCGGTCAAGGTATCCGCTCTGTATCAGGAGGTTCGCCGCGAATATGCTCATCGCGGTAATCGGGATTATTCCTGCGATATATTTTAACGAGCCTGTTGCGGCGTTTATAATAATTGTTTCTGTTATCATATCAGTATCTCAGTTTGATGCTATACATAGTATTAAGGTTACAGGGAATTTGTATATTTTTAATTTTATCATGAAAAACCGGTTCCGGACAATAATTTCAGGTTGCCGTCGCGTCAGGGACAGAGGCGATACCCCCCGCGCGGGTCGGTTGCTGAGCGATGCACTGAGCCTGCCGAATGTGTGACGCGGTATTTCGATATAACAGAACTTTGTTCTGTCACTCAATAACCGCGTCGTATCGAAGCACTGCCGCGCGGGGAGTACAAGCCGATGGCCCGGCCCGGTGCCCGGGAGACGCCCTGATATGAGTAACCGGGCTCTGACCCCTGAAGTGCTCTGACCCCGGTGCCGGGTTCGCCCTGTTTCGGGATTTTTTGTGAATTCAAATATTTATTATTATACTTGCAATTATGTGGGGGATGCTGATTATCCGTGATTATTGGAGAATATTATGAAATCAAATAACGGTAAAGAACGGTTTTTCGGGCACAGATTTGATTCGATTGTTGAGAAGCTGTCGGACCGGAATTTATTCGGGGATATGTTCCATATATCAAGGCATGATGTTCCGATGCCTTCCCTGGATGATCTCAGGGAGATAATGGAACTGTTAAGGTCAGTGCTGTTTCCCGGTTATTTCAAGAATTCAGAGATACACGGGGAGATTGTCGGATATTACACGGGTGCCAAGCTTGACAGGATCTACAGGGGATTGTCTGAACAGGTTAAAAGGGGATTCTGCTTTTTATGCCCGGAGATTGACGAGGCTAAATGCAGCGACTGTGAAATAAGGGCCAGGGACATTACCGAACACTTCATTGAACAGCTGCCTGAGATCCGGAGGCTCCTTGCCCTGGACGCAAAGGCTGCCTATATCGGTGACCCTGCCGCACAGAGCATTGCGGAAACGATTTTCTGTTATCCCAGTATCCTTGCCATGACGTACCACAGGATTGCCCATGAACTCTACAAACTGGAAGTGCCGATCATACCGAGAATTATCTCTGAGATGGCCCATTCAAAGACCGGTATAGATATTCATCCCGGCGCCACAATCGGTGAGTTTTTCTTTATTGATCACGGGACAGGGACTGTTATTGGTGAAACCTGTATTATCGGCAACAATGTGAGGATCTACCAGGGGGTAACCCTGGGAGCTAAGAGCTTCCCTCTGGATGAAGAGGGTAATCCGATCAAAAATATTGCGAGGCACCCTGTTATTGAGGACCATGTTACAATCTATTCCGGCGCAACGGTTCTCGGCAGAGTTACCATAGGTGAGGGGTCGGAGATCGGAGGAAATGTGTGGCTCACAGAGGGCATCCCGCCGCAGACAAAGATTATGCAGCCGAAAGCCCCTGTGACAATAGTTACTGACTGATCAGGATTTTACCCTTTTTATGAATCCCTGGGCCGCCATTATTACAGGGTCCCATACCGGTGAAAAGGGCGGGGCGTAACCTGCGTCAAGATATGCCAGGTCCTCCACGGTCATTCCTGCGGTTACTGCTGCGGCGATTGTATTTATTCGGAGCGCGGCGAAATCACTCCCTATAATTTCCCCTCCTATTACTTTCCTGTTGTCAGCACGGATTGTAAGTTTGACTTTTATCGGCCTTGATGCAGGGCAGTATCCTGCCCTTGATTTCCATACGGTCAAATCATCAGTTACCTCAATTCCATGCCTGGATGCATCGTTTTTGTTAAACCCTGTTTTTGCAACTTCAAGATCACAGACCTTCATCATCTGTGTCCCAATCGCTCCTTTGTATAATTCTGTTTTTACTCCGGCAGCCTGCAGTCCGGCGACACGACCCTGTTTGTTCGCGGTCGTTGCCATGGGCATATAATCATCCTCCCCGGTGATGAGGTTTTTGACAGTGGCACAGTCTCCCGCTGCGTAAACATCCGGTATATTGGTCTGTGAGTACTCATCAATCAGGATCGCACCGCTTTTGTGAAACTTCAGTGGTGAGTTTTTCAAAAATCCGGTGTTTGGCCTTGCTCCCGTGGAAACAATAATAAAAGGGGCATTGAAAACACCCCTGTCTGTAATCAGGTTCAGCCGTTTTCCCTCTTTTTTAATTTCACTGATGGAGGCTGAGGTAACCAGCTCAACGCCTTTCGCCTTCAATTCCGCCATAATCGTATCCTGAATTTCCGGGGACATCAGTGACGCTACAGATTCCATCTTTTCCACCAGTATTACTTTAAGGCCCGCTTTTATAAATGATTCTGACAATTCGAGACTGATGAAGCCCCCTCCTATTAGAATTACTGAATCGGGATTACTTTCTACAACGAAGTTTTTTATATCAAGTCCGTCTCTCAGTGTACGGAGAACAAAAATCCCTTCATTCTCTATACCCGGGATGGGGGGGCGTGTTGCTGAGGCGCCTGTGGCAATAACGAGTTTGTCCCATGTATGGGTTTCGGTTTTATCATTACTTTTAACTGTGAGTGATTTTTTTTGAAAATCGACCTCAGTAACTTCGGTAAGTGTATTAATGGCAATCTTTCTTTTGTTTATAAACTCATCCCTGTCAATCGCGATTAGAGATCTGTAGTCCGTGACATCATTGGAAATCATGTAAGGCATTCCGCACGCGGCGTAGGAAACAAACTCTGTCTTCTCAAAAACCGCAATTGATATATCTCTGTCGACTCTTCTTGCCTGGGATGCTGCGCCCATGCCTGCCGCGTCTCCGCCTATGGATATAATATTATAATGGCTCATAACCCCTCCTCATAATACTTAAGAATCTTTTAAAATAATATAATATATATTTCCTGGTTAGTCAAATGATTGTTACAGAAAACAGGTTATTTTATTTTAAATATAATAAAATTATTAATTCGATTGAATTTATCGGATTTTCAGCCGGTTTTGGCAGTTTAGATTAAGGCTCTGACCCCTGTATTTAAAGTGTTAAAAAATTTTATAAATTTCTAAAATACACTTGACGATAGTTGAGTATTTTATTAAATTATAAATAATCAAATGTTTTAAGAGGAGTAAATTATGTCTTTACAGGTAACAGATGCTGCTAAAACTGAGGTCCTTGAGCTTATGAAGGGTTCAGGCTTTAAGAATCCAGCTTTAAGGATTAATATGAATGGAATGGGTTGAGGCGGTCCCCGCCTGGGACTGGTTCTGGATGAACTGGAAGAGAACGAAGAGTTTGTATTGAAAACAAATGACGTGAATGTAATATATGACGGGAGGTTGAAAAACTACATTGATCTTAAAGACGGTCTTACAATCGATTTCAGAAAAGATAAATGGGGTTCTGGCTTCGTTATTCTTGGAGGCAGCTCCTGTTAGGGTCAGAGCATATGAAGAAGAATATTACAGAAAAGGCCGCTTTTAACAGCGGCCTTTTAAATTTCCGGGTCACATTTTCTCTGAAGACCCTGTTATGATTTCCAGAGACCATGGATATTACAATGTTCACGCGCTGTAACATTGGTGGCATCGGTTTTGAAAAAAGCTTCAGGCTTGTCTCCCGGTTTAAGGAACTGCCTGTATGAAATGCCATCAGCAAGGAGTTCAATCCACTCTATGTAGTGTTTCTCCTCCATGGGGTGGAGTGTTGAGCCCACAGTTACCTTGTACCCGTCAGCTGTTTTTTCAATCATAGGAACATGCTTCTCCGTGGTCTGATCAGCTGATTTTTCTTCAAGAAGAACCATCGGCTGGTTGCAGCATACAAGGGCCACTGCTCCTTCATGAACAATATCAATGATATTGCCGCATATTTCACATTTATAAATCTGATCTCTTACTGTTTTAGACATTTTTTTCTCCTTGTAACAAATTTTATATATCCCATGCTCTGACCCTTTCCGGGGTCAGAGCCCCGATTCTTTACTTAACCTTCCCCCTGTATATCCTGTATACATAAATAGAATAACCTATAACTACAGGCATTCCAGCTAAAGCTATTCCAAGCATAACTGAAAGTGTCAGCTCACTGGATGAAGCATTGAAAGCGGTAATACTCAGAGCAGGATCATTTATTGCTCTCACCAGTACCGGGTATTGAAGAGCTCCCGCTATTCCCCAGAGCGAAATCATGGCAAGTGATGAGCTGAGGAAAGCCTTAAATTCCTCTCCCTTATTGATGAACATCCTTACGCCGAAAAGTGAAAGGCATGAAACAGCA
>DAIOFM010000120.1:0-9693 GCA_036745755.1 Spirochaetota bacterium
GATTTATGTAGAAATAGGCAATTATAAAAAGAATCAGGTATTTACTTTCATAAACATTTCCCAGTATATTCATTACAGATAAATGAAAATGATTATTATAACAGTAATAATTCTTAAATATATATTTTAGTGTAAAAAAGTAAAAATTATTACCCCCGCCGCCGAAGGCGGCGGGGGTAATAGAGCATTTTTTATCTGAAATAAGTTAGGGAATAAATACTATTATTATAAACAATCACTGATATGATTTAAGAGGATGAATTTAATTATGAAAATTATGAATGAAGAAGAATTTAACAGACAGAATGTTTTCGGGAAAGGACAGGATAATGTTAATTTTGCCAGGTATTTTATCGGAAATTCTTTTTTAAATTTTTTAACAGATCCGGGTGAGTATCCGATGCTGCTGGCAAATGTTACATTTGAACCGGGATGCCGCAATAACTGGCATATTCACAAAGCTGCAGAGGGCGGGGGACAGATCCTGCTCTGTACTGCAGGGAGCGGATGGTACCAGGAGGAGGGTAAAGCACCGGTCAGCCTTGAGCCGGGGACTGTTGTAAAAATCCCTGTGGGAGTGAAACACTGGCATGGCGCTAAAGCTGACAGCTGGTTCAGCCATATTGCCGTTGAGGTACCTGGAGAAGAGTGCAGTAATGAGTGGTGTGAGCCTGTAACAGATGAAGAATACAGCCAGCTGAAATAACAAAGGCAAACTTAAGGATGGAATTCATGAGTCATGAATACAATAAACTGTTTATAACTGATCCTGAATTTATGGAACGCTATGAAGCATTTGCCTTAAATGAAGTGGTTAATGAGCCTGGGCAGGAACTTGATGATGAGACAAGATTTATGGCAATCCTGGCAACCCTTATCGGCTGCCAGGGGGTAGATCAATATAAAGTTGTTCTTTCCCGTGCCCTGGATGATGCTCTGACCCCTGTAATGGCGAAAGAGATAGTCTACCAGGCAGTTGATTATCTTGGAATGGGGAGAGTCTATCCGTTCTTCATCGCCACCAATGAAGTCATGAAAGAAAAGGGGATAAAGCTGCCCCTTGAAGGGCAGGCTGCAACAACAATGGATGATCGCCTGGAAAAAGGGGCAGATGCACAGGTAGCCATTTTCGGTGAAGCCATGAAAGATTTCTGGAAGGGAGGCCATATAAACCGCTGGCTTGCAGCCAACTGTTTTGGTGATTACTATACCAGGACCGGCCTTGATCTGAAGCAGAGAGAGCTTATAACATTCTGTTTCCTGGCTGCACAGGGGGGATGTGAACCGCAGTTGACAAGCCATGTGACAGGTAATCTTAATTTAGGGAATAACAGGGAGCTGCTGATAAAAGTTGTCTCGCAGTGTCTGCCGTATATAGGTTATCCGAGAAGTTTAAATGCTGTTGCATGCATCAATAAGGTGACAGAGAAATAGATCAGGAATACAGGTATAATGAAAAGTATGAGTAAATTAACCAGGCTTTTAATAATTCTTACATATGTGCTTTTTTTACCGGGATGTTCTGATAAAGATATTTCCCGGGGAGTGCATGCTGAACCTCAGGGAAATGAAGTACAGGCGAATAAAATAAACGGTAAAACATCTGCCGGCAGGGAGGATGAAACAAAGTTGAAGATTATAATCAGGGGAAATGGAAAAACAGTAATATTCGAGTTAAATAAAAGCACAGCGGCAAAATCACTTTATGAACAGCTCCCCATGACTGTTGATGTTGAGAACTACAGTAATAATGAAAAGATTTTTTATCCGGAGAAGAAACTGGATACATCAGTTACTCCGCTTGCAAATGCTAAAAAGGGGACTCTGGCATATTATGCTCCATGGGGAGATGTGGTTCTGTTCTATGTTGATTTCGGGTCGGCATCAGGATTATATGAACTTGGGAAGGCCGTGTCCGGTATAGATGATATCGTTTCTTTGTCAGGTAAAATCCAGATAGAGAAAGAGAATTAGTACTATTGTAACTCGCCGCATAATCAGGGTGGCTGCTTAGTCCCTTATCGAAGTTTGCAATCACCCTGATTTAAAATCGAAGTAAGAACCGCCTCTCTCTAAATACCAGATGCTGATACCCGGCATCTGGGAACGCTCCATCTCTATTAATGATTTTATAAATAAAAGTATGTGTCAATAGATCTGACTATTGGTGTGTGCTGTCTGTTTGTAGAATAATACAATTATAAGGCTCTTGAATGCCATCTTTTTTTTAAACTATGTAGAAACAGGCAATTATAAAAAGGATCGGGTATTTACATTATTTAACTTTTATCTATGATCAGGATTATCTCGGTTAGAGATTTTAAGTTTATGGAAATTAAGGAGAAAATAATTATGAAGAGTAAAAGTTGTATGTTTCGTTTCCTGAAAATTATGACAATGCTTGCTGTGTCCCTGGCAATAGTTACCGGGTGCGGTAAAATTAAAAACCAGGATACTTACAATAAACTGTTTGAAACAGATCCTGAATTTATGCAGCGTCATGAGGCATTCGCCTTTAATGAAGTTGTCAACGAGGCAGAACAGCAGCTTGATGATAAAACCAGGTATATGACCATACTTGCAAGCTTAATCGGCTGCCAGGGGATTGAACAGTATAAGTTAACACTTTCAAAGGCCCTGGACAGCTCTCTGACTCCTGTTATGGCTAAAGAGATAGTATACCAGGCAGTTGATTACCTGGGAATAGGGAGAGTTTATCCGTTTCTCATAGCGACCAATGAAGTCATGGAAACAAAGGGGATTAAACTTCCCCTTGATGGGCAGGCCACTACAACAATGGAAAACCGTAGAGAAAAGGGTACAGAGGCCCAGATGGCTATCTGGGGCCCGGCCATGAAGGATTACTGGAAAGGGGGCCACATTAACCGCTGGCTTGCGGCGAACTGCTTTGGTGATTATTATACAAGAACCGGCCTGGATCTGAAACAGCGTGAGCTTATAACTTTCTGTTTTCTTGCTGCACAGGGGGGATGTGAATCCCAGTTAAGAGCTCATGTTAAAGGAAACCTGAATCTGGGTAATGATAAGAGCCTTCTTATTAAAGTTATTTCACAGTCTGTCCCGTATATCGGCTATCCGAGAAGTCTGAATGCCTTTGCAATAGTCAATGAAATTGAAGGGAAATAATTAAGGGGCTGAAAGTATTATGAAAAAAATATTATTAACATTAAGCGCGGCAATATTTACGAGCTGCATTTATTATGGTTATACAAACGGAGCTGACATGAACAGAGAAAGTGATAATTCAAACATAAAAAAAACACCGGTCATCCTGACTGTCGGAGAAAAGAAAATCAGGGCAGTTATATATGATAATAAAACAGGGCGTGATGTCCTTTCCAGGCTTCCCTATACGATTACCCTTAATCGCTATGAAATGGATTACTGTGGTACCCTGAAAGAACCACTGGCGTATGACGAAAAAGAGAAACACAATGGCTGGAAGAATGGTGATATAGATCTGGCGGGTAATTATTTTTCCATTCTCTTCGATGGAGAGGAAAAGTCACAAAGTTATACTGACATGATAACATTCGGAAGAATTGAAGAAGACCTGTCTATTGTTAAAGGCTTAGGCGGAACTATTAAGGTGACCATTACACCGGCAGATTAAATTAAACTTCAGTATAAGGAGGCAGGGATGAAACAGAGGTTGCTTATAGTTTATTATTCGCATTCAGGTGTGACAGGGAAAGTCTCAAGTTATCTCCGTAAAAAAACCGGTGGCGATATCTATGAAATAAAACCGGCACGGAGTTATGATCCGGATATGTGGAAAGCGGACGAGGAGTCGTGTAAAGAAAGAGAGACCGGAGATTATCCTCCGCTTGAGGGGGAGATGCCGGATCTTTCCGGTTACGATATAATCCTCATCGGCGGGCCGGTCTGGAGATGGACGCTCGCTACTCCGCTGATGTCATATTTAATGAAAACGGATTTTGATGGCAAGATCGTAGCGCCCTTCTGGACATATATAAGCAGGGATGGCGCATACGGTGAAGAGTTCAAAAAGAGCTGCAGAAATGCTGTTGTTAAAGAGGGGCTTGGTTTGACCACGAGTGAAATCAGGCGGTCACCTTCCGGCTGGAAACTTGATGAATGGCTGAACTCTGCAGGGATTATCTTAAAATAGTAAAACCTTTGTAATTCAGGGCACGGGTTAAAGATTTTTTGGGGAGTAATATCCTGGCCCATGAATTACATGGCTAGTAAATCCCGGTTGATTATAAAAGAACAAAAAAGGTTTAGAAAAAATGAAGAAGCAGAATATATATTTTTTTATTTTTATAGCAGTGCTGGTTTCGGGTATGCTTTTTGCTCAAAAATCAGGGAAAAAACAGAAGATACAGAAAAAAGAGAAGATACTGATTGCATACTTCACTCTTGCGCAAAACATCAGTGATTTTCCGGAGGGAATTGATTTATTAACTCATGCAAGCGTGAAACTGATAAAGGGAGAATATATGGGCGACACTGAAATTGTTGCCGGATGGATTCAGCAGGAGGTCGGAGGAAAAATGTTTTCAATAAAAACAGCCAACAGATATTCATCCGATTTTGATACGTCAGTAGATCAGGCCGGGAAAGAGCTGCGGAGCAACGCGAGGCCTGTTCTGACTACACATATTCCTGATATTAAAAAATATGACATAGTCTTTTTAGGATACCCCATGTGGCATAGAGATGTCCCGATGGCTGTATATACTTTTCTGGAAACATATAACCTTTCAGGTAAAACAATTGTCCCCTTCGCAATGCACATGGGGGGAGGTATAGGAACTTCAGTTCGAACAATACGGAAACTTGAACCGGATACATCAGTACTTAACCCCCTTGTAGTTTCTGATTACCGGCTGTTCGAGTCCAGGGAAGAAGTAAAAGAGTGGCTTCATCGCATAGGCTTCAGGTAGGATATATGAATACATCTTGCCTGCTTTTATTCAGAAGGATTAGATGAATCCGAACGGAATAGTTGAGCTTTTAGAGAAATTCTTCCTGAATAGGGATCGGTTAATGATGATGTTTCATGTGAATTGTTCCTGTTAAATCTCTTCCGTAACGTCAAAAACCGGTAAGTCAGAAACGCGAATAAAAACATTATAAAAATGTAATCTGTGAAAAAGAGTGGAACAGGTTTTTCGTAATCAAAAAACGGGAATTCCGTCAGCAGAAATATCCTGTTTGTAATTTTTTGTGAAATAAAGGCATAAATACCGTAACAGGCTGCTGACAGAAATAAAGCTGCGCTGATAATCTGTGGAATCCCTCTTACAAATGCGGACTTATTTAAAAATCTGATGAGCTGGCCCAGGTGTAAACCGGAATGACAGGACATTAAAATATATCCCCATGAAGATGACATCATATGCAGCTTTTGAGCTGTCATCCCTCCCTTCAGATCTAAAAAAGCAAAAACATCATGAGAGATCATTATGCCGCTAACCATAGTGCAGATAACTGACAGGAGAAAAAGAAGATTTATAAAGAGGTAGAGGATTCGAATAGGGGAATACTTCCCTTTAAAAATATTCAGATACCACCTGCCGTTTATAATGTTGTGAATGATGAATACACCGAAGGCTGAAACGCCAATCCACTCATGCACAAAATTTTCAGTGATATGGTAGGCCATCAGAAGAAGAAAGAGGATGGCCATTACGATATCAACGGTAACCCGTGTAAAAGTTGAAGTTTTCATAAACTATTTTCCTATACCGTTCTTTGCAAGCCAGCTGTCAATGTCTCTGTCCAGGGAGGAGCCCCCGCTGTAATGGACTGAGAGAGCTTCCCCTATTTTGCTGCCCGGGACCAGTTTTGCTATTGCTGTGAGGCTCTGGCCGAAACGGCCTCCGCCATGACTGCAGAATGGGATTACTGCTTTACCTGAAAAATTATATTCCTCTAAAAATGCAGCAACGGGCATCGGTATTGAAGCCCACCAGTTGGGGTAACCAAGTATAATAATATCGTATTTACTCATATCTTTTATATGTGTCTTTAATTCGGGACGGGCATCGCTTCTCTGGTCTCTCTGGGCCTCCTTCAGCGCGGTACTGTAGTCCCGGGAGTAGGGGGTTACAGTGGAAATCTCAAAGAGATCCCCTCCGGTTTTCTCCTGAATCTTCCTGGCTATTCCTCTTGAATTACCGCTCCATGAGAAATAGGCAATCAGGATTTTTGGTTTAATCTTCGCTTTAAGTCCTGTTCCAATGCCTGGACAGATCATTATTAAACTCAGGGCTATGATTGATATTCTTTTCATTTATTTTACTCCTTGTTTGAATCAGTCCGCATTCCGAACAACACGGAACCCGATATTAAATGATATATTATCAGGAGGGGTGGATGACCTGTAGGCCGAACGAAGATGTTTGGCAAAGTCATTCCATCCGCCGCCACGGTTTACTTTTAATGTTCCTGAAGCCGGACCTTCCGGTGAATTCTGAGAACCTGATGAATAAGCTCCATACCAGTCCCAGCACCATTCCCATACATTTCCGTGCATGTCATAAAGTCCCCATCTGTTAGGAGCAAAGCTCCCCACAGGGACAGTCTTCTCCCGGTAGATCCCCGGGCGCGTTTCAAGCTTTTTCTGCTGAAAATAGTAGGTCTCTATCATATACGGGTAAGTGCCGTAATAGTTTGCTTCATCAGGGCTTATGGATTTCGCTGTATTAAACGGGGTCTCTGTTCCGGCGCGGCAGGCATATTCCCATTCCGCTTCTGTTGGAAGTCTGTAGCCATCAGCGTCTCTGTTCCAGGTAACGGTCTTACCGGTAATTGTATACGCCGGTTTGAGGTTTCTCTTTTTGCTGAGCATGTTACAGTACCGCACTGCATCATACCAGGTTATATTTTCAACCGGCAGGTTATTCCCTTTGAATCGGCTGGGGTTTTCCCCTGTTAAAAGAGAGTATTCCTTCTGTGTTACCTCAAATTTTCCCATGTAGAAACTTTTAAGGGTCACTCTGTGCGGCAGCTCGTCCTTTCCCCTCCAGGCTTCAGAAGTTGGGCTCCCCATATCAAATGTTCCACCATTTATCAGAACAAGAGAATCATCTTTCTGTTCCCGGGCAGAACAGGTGATGAAAGGTATAATCATGAATAATAATAGATTACTGATTTTTAACCTGTTCATAATTGGTTCCTTTAGAACCCTTTCGGGCTCGTTGTTTTATAACAGGGCTTTTTCACCCGTTGTCTGAATGAAATATATTGTATATTTCACTCCGGTAAATACCTGTTTCTCTTTATAATTGCCTGATTCTACAGGATTTAGAAAAATAGATTGCTTTTATTGTGGTTTTATTGTATAATTCTATAGAAATTGTTATTGAACTCAGAGGGTTGTTATGAATCAGAACAGAATGATTGAAATGCTGGATAAGCTTGTGCCGGAAGAGGGCGTTATTCATGATATTATTGAAAACGTTGATTTATTCCGTATTACAAGTGCATCGCCAAGACTGCCTCAAAAATATGATCCCAGTATTATTATACTCGCCCAGGGGCAGAAGAGGATATTTGTTGGTGACGAGGTTTTCGTATATGATCCCCTCAATTACCTTGTTTTATCCGTACCGTTGCCCATTGAATGCGAAACCACGGCAAGCAGAGATAAGCCGATGCTAGGTATAAGGATAAAAGTGGATGCGAAAACAGTTGGTGAAATATTGCTTTCACTTGATGACGCGCAATATAATATAAAATCTATACCAAGGGGGATTTACTCCGCTCCCCTTGACAGCCATCTCACAGATGCCGCTGTCAGGCTCCTGGAGACAGTATCCTCGTCAAAAGACAGAATTTTTCTGGGGCCCATGATTGTCAGGGAGATAATATACAGGGTACTTCGCGGTGAAAAGGGGGACGCCCTCCGTGCCCTGGCTTTCAGAAACCAGCGTTTCTTTCAGATTTCCCGTATACTTGATAAAATACATGAATCGTATGATGCGAAGCTTGATTTAAATTCACTCGCTCTTGAGGCGGGTATGAGTATCTCGGCATTCCATGCCGGCTTTAAAGCGGTAACAGGTGTTTCCCCGCTTCAGTATATAAAGAATGTAAGGCTTCATAAAGCGAGGATGCTTATGATAGAGGAGGGGATCAGCGCATATAATGCCTCTGTTCATGTGGGATATGAAAGCCCCTCGCAGTTTAACAGGGAGTATAAAAGGCTTTTCGGCCTGACTCCCGGGAAAGATGCTGTTAATTCTGAGAGCAGGGTTGCGCAGATGTAATCTGTCTGGAGGAGAGTTCATGGAACCGGCATTTCGCACTGCCGGTTCCGGATACTAATAAGGATGTTTGGCTCAGTGAAATCAGGCTGCGCCGATATATTGTGGGTGAGATATTATTTCTAAGCTGAGAGGCGGAGGTAACATTATCTCCTTTTCAGATAGCATACTATGAAATGTTTCCCCTTGATTCCCGCCTTTCCGTCAGTGCGTTTAATTATCTCATAATTTCCGTTTTGGTAAATATATCTGGTTGCAGGTTTATCTCTGGTGGGGGGGAATTTATAAAGCCAGGCATTACCCCCTTCCTGATAGATGAGAAAATGATGGTTGCCGTATCTGTCAACGTCATGATTAAAAATCCGGACACCGAGCTTTTCCATGTGGTCATATTCTATGAGCTCAAGGAATTCACCGCTTCCGAAAATTGTATATGTTGCTCTTGGCGCTTGTACTCTCTCTCCGCGGGAGGTTACGCACTTTGTTATATCATAGCGGGCTTTAACATTAGAAACAATATCATGTTCGCAGAGATGGCCTCCTGCAAATTCCACGGAGCTGATGCATGCTGTAATAAGTAATACCGGTAATGCAAGCAGTGTTATTAATTTTTTATTCATTTCTGCCTCCAGAGTTTTTCTGTTTATATCTTTACGTTTTGTTGTCAAAAATTTTTGCCGGGATGATATTTCATCCCGGTGGATACACGGAGCCGGGATGTTATATATTACCCTCACTTCTTCAGAAGGGCCTTTTTCCTTTCTATATCAAGTTTCTTTTCAGCTGTATGCCGGGACCAGGGTTTCTCAACAATCTCACATGCCTTAATGCCTGCCGAGTCAGTATCATCGGGTCTTGCCCCGTGTTTCAGCAGAATTTCTACAACTTCAGCTCTGCTTTCCATTGCAGCATAATGAAGAGGCGTAGTCCAGTATGTCCCCCGGTTTTTTCGTAGTGACTCATATTCTTTATGAATACTGTTTCTTCTTGAGCTTTTATACGGGAGCTCCCGACAGAAGTTGGAGAAATACTCCGGCTTGCGTTCTTTCCAGGTAAACTCAACCCGGATATTTGCAGGGATTCCCTTTTCCAGAAGCCACTGGATTGTTTCAGCATTCCATCCGGCCGCCCTGAAAAGCAGTCTTCCCCTGGTTTTGTCCCAGCTTTTGTTATCAGGGAGTCCAAATCGTTTCCGGTATTCTTCTAATGCTGTGAAGAGTTTTTTATTTTTTTCCTGATATTCTTTCGGCCCGATATTATTCAGCAGTATTTTTTCAGCTGATGCAGCAACACTCTTTTCCGCACTGCTGCTCTGTCTTAAACGTGAAATGACTATATCATGCTGATTTTCTTTAATGTTCTCCGCCAATTTTTTATTGAGATCAAACCTCTTCTGTTTATAGGCTTCGTTTTTGAAAGCGTTATGCGCATTTGT
>DAIOFM010000121.1:0-9497 GCA_036745755.1 Spirochaetota bacterium
ATGCAGGTCACGAGGGACTCGAACCCCCAACACTCGGTTTTGGAGACCGATGCTCTACCAATTGAACTAGTGACCTGTATTGTTAAACCAGAAATAACAGCTGGCGCGAAACGTCAAGTATTTTTACGATGTTTAATTTGAGCGGATAAAAAACGGGGCCTGTTCTAAAAAACTACACCGGAAAAATTTCAAACAGCATGTTTTCTATTTTAGCCCTGGCTCTTTTGGTAAAAAGATGCTCAACAACGGTATACATCTGCCATACACCGTCATTTACTATTTCCGAAGTGACACTGTCATACTTGATATTTGAATAAGTCATCCACATCTGCCCCACGGTCCAGATATTACGCATCAGGTATTTTTTCTCCCTCTCTGAATCAAAATTCTTCATTATTTTTTTCTGAATGAAATTTGAAAAGATCACCATCATCTGCAGGAGGATCCTGTCTGACCTGTCTATATACTCATTTTTCAGGACAGGATCATTTTTAAGGATAACATTGAGTTCAAGATAAAAGAAACGGAACTCGTACATGTGGGAAGCCAGGTTTCTGAAATAATCAACCAGGCCCTCTTCAGACTGCCCCAGTTCCGGATGATACCATATCGCATCCGCCAGTTCTGAGAGTTTTTTATAAATATCCCGTATTATCTCCTCCTTGTTCTTGAAATAATAGTAGAGGTTACCGGGACTTATATTCATTTCAGCCGAAATATGGTTAGTGGATATCGCGCTTGCCGTATGTTCATTAAAAAGCTTCAATGCGGTCAGTAGGATCCTGTCACGCGTTTTAACAGGTACATCTCTTGTTTTATTCATCAGTCATTACCCCGTGAAGATAAAATAATCTGCGGTCCTCTTTTCTCAGTAATAATCACCATTCCCCTCTTCAAAAAGATACTTCTGGTTGTCCTCATCTTCAGGATTCATCTCAAGGCTGCAGGGATAATGGCCGTCAAAACATGCCGTGCAGAATTTTTTATCAGGCGAATCGATGGCCTTAATCATCGTGTCAATAGTCATATAACTGATCGAGTCAACCCGCAGGTATTTCCTTATCTCCTCAATAGTGTGCGTTGCGGCTATAAGCTCGCTGTGAGTCGGAATATCTATGCCGTAAAAACAGGGGAAAACTGTAGGAGGGGCTGATATCCTCACATGGACTTCAGTCGCACCGGCATTTCTGAACATCTTTATAATCTTTCTCATTGTTGTACCGCGCATGATTGAGTCATCAACAACAACAACCCGTTTGCCGCGCACAACAGACTGCACAACATTAAACTTCAGTTTGACCCCCAGGTCGCGGATCCGCTGGGTCGGTTCAATAAAAGTCCGACCGATATAATGGCTTCTTATCATTGCCAGTTCAAAAGGAATCCCCGACTCTTTCGAGTAACCGAGTGCCGCGCAGTTTGAAGAATCCGGAATTGGAACAACGATATCAGCTTCAACCGGATCCTGCCTGGCAAGCATCCTTCCCAGCTTGATCCTCATATCATAAACAGAATCGCCGAAAATCCTGCTGTCAGGACGTGAAAAATATATATATTCAAAAACACAGAGTGATTCCTCCCTCTTTTCAAAGGGGAAGAGCGATCTTATCCCTCCTGCTGTAATTTCAATAAGCTCTCCAGGCATGACGTCTCTTTCATATGTCGCGCCGATAATATCGAAAGCGCATGTTTCCGATGCCACAACCCATGAGTCTCCCAGCTTTCCTAAAGCCAGAGGCCTGAAGCCGTAAGGGTCGCGCACAGCATATATCTTATCCCTGTTCATTACAAAGAGAGAATAGGCGCCCTTAATCTGTTTCAGGGACATTATTAAAGCCTCTTCAAAATTATCAGTGCGCGACCTTGCCATGAGGTGAACGATAACTTCCGAATCGATTGTTGTCTGGAAAATGTGGCCCTGTTTTTCAAGATCAGAGCGAATCTTCCCGGCATTTGTCAGGTTGCCGTTATGCGCAAGAACTATGGGACCGAGAACTGAAGTCGCCCTGAAGGGCTGGGCATTACGAAGGTAAGATGACCCGGTTGTGGAATACCTGTTATGACCGATTGCCATTTCCCCGGGAAGGTTGTCTATATGTTCCTGGGAGAACACGTCATTGACCTCCCCCATGCCTGCATACCTGTAAATATGTTCACCATCCGATGAGGCAATACCTGCTGATTCCTGACCCCTGTGCTGCAGTGAATAAAGCCCCAGGTATGTCAGGTTTGCAGCATGCGGATTTCCGTAAATGCCGAAAATCCCGCACTCCTCCCTGGGCCTGTAATTTTCTTCATCAAAAACTGATATCTCTTTTGAATTCATATACCGTCCGTAAATGTATCGATTTCACAGCTGAAGGAACAGAAGCTCCCCTCTTTTACAGCGCAGAATGGGGATATTTAATCTTCCGCTACAGACATTACCTGCTTATATATATGTAAAGTAAATATTCCAGAATTTCACTTTATTTGTTAATATTTTACATGCAGTTAAAATTGACGGAACATGTTAGTGAGAACTTCTCAATGGACGCTACCCTCAATATCCTCCCTGAAATTTATATTCCTGAACATTCTGAAGGGATCGTCATAATAACCGATCTCCTCCTCCCCCACGATTCTTATATTATGGCCTTCAAAAAATCCGCTCATCCTGTAATCTTCAGCTTCAATATTTCTTTTAATTGCCTCAATACACACCTTTGAATAGATTGAATGCAAAGGCTGGTACCTGCCGTTTACTTCAGGCACAATAATATCATAAAGATCAGGGATTTCCGTCATATACCGGATAAAATCAGTACTGAGGAAGGGCATGTCACAGGGGAATATAAAAATCCTCTCAGCATCAAGCTTTTCAACCGCAGTGTATATCCCCCCGATAGGCCCGAGACCCGGAATTATATCAGGAATCACCTCCACTCCGAGAAAACTGAACTTTTCACTGTCATTTGCAATGATGACTATATCTTCAAATACAGGGGATACAGCGCCAAAGACATATTCTATGAGAGTTTTTCCCTCATATTTATATATAGACTTGTCACTGCCGAATCTGCCGCTTCTACCGCCTGCTATGATAGCGCATTTAAGTTTATCTTTATCCATTTTCTGTCCTCATCTGCATAAAGCAGCAGACATCTAAAAATTCAAGGATTTTTCTTATTGCGCAACAGCATCGGATATAAGAATATTGCCCGGGAGTTTAAATATGAAAAAACCGAAGATCATAACAGTTACCGGAAAATCAGGCTCAGGGAAGACAACATTAATTGAACGGCTCATAGGGGAGTACACCGCTGAAGGGAAGAGTGTCTCTGTACTCAAAAGCATGAGGCACCATTTTGATATAGACCGGGAGGGGAAGGACACCTACAGGTACAGGGAGGCAGGGGCCGGATCTGCACTTATAACAAACGGAAAGCAGATTGCCCTAATGGCTGATATTACAGAGGAGGAGACCCCTCTTGCTCTTGCTGAAAAATACTTCTCAGATTCAGATATTGTTATAATTGAAGGATTCAAGGAGGGAAGGACAAGAAAAATCGAGGTTATAGGCGACTCAGAGGAACCGCCTCTTTTCGAAAACGACAGTCTCATTGTTATGGTTGTTTCAGACAGGGAATTTGATACACGACTGCCGCAGTTCAGAAGAGATGACATAAAGGGGATATTTGCTTCAATTGAAAAGATATTTTAACAGATTTTCATCTCCTCTTATCACCATCTCCAAGGTAATCAATAATTTTTTCAAGGTCCCTGTCTTCAGGTTTTCCCTTTGATATTTTTTTTATCTCGGATTTTACCCTCCCACGTTCAAAACGGCTCTCCGTGTATGTTCTGTCAGCACTCATCGACCTCAGGTAGTAGCTGTACGATTCCCTGTACCTCCCGAGATGAAAAAGAGTTACGGCCATATTTGACAGGGCGCGGGTGTAATTGCCGTCAATTTTAATTGCGTGAAAAAGAAACTTCTCCGCCTCAGGGTATTTTCCCCTTCTCATCAGAGATGCGGCCATGTTATTACAGTAGTACTTGTTTGAAGGATCAAGCACTATGGCCCCTATAAAATATTCTGAAGCGGTTTCATTGTTCCCTTTTTCCAGGGCATCCATGCCTGCCCTGTTAAGTTCAGGAGCAGACAGTTCCCTCCCTCCCGCCGGGGCGTTCAGGAAGAGGGAGGCAAGAAGGATTACAGAAAATACAGGCCTGAAATTCATCACTTCTTAAGCTTTATCAGCGACGGAAGGTAATCATCGGGTGCGTCAAAACCAAGCAGGTTCAGTAATGTTGCGGCAACATTGCCGAGGCCCGGATTTTTAACACCGGGATCCAGTTCATACTCCCCGTAGAACTCCGGGTCATATATAATAACAGGAACAGGGTTCAGTGTGTGGGCCGTTTTGCTCTTCAGTTCACCAGTGGCCTTGTCCCTCTGAAATTCACCCTTTTTATCAAGTTCAAACATCTCATCAAGGTTCCCGTGATCAGCAGTGATAAAGGCGATACCCCCGCTCTCTTTTACACTCTCAAGAAGGCGTTTCAGGCATAGATCAACCGTCTCAGCTGCTATTATCGCGGCCTCGAGATCGCCGGTATGGCCAACCATGTCCCCGTTGGGATAATTAAGCCTTATAAACTCATACTCTCCTGAATCAATCGCTTCAATGACCTTATCAGTAATCTCCGCCCCCTTCATCCACGGCCTTTCATTAAACTCCACCCTGTCCGAAGGGACTTCATAATATGTTTCTGAAGCTTCATCAAACTTTTCTGTCCTGTTGCCGTTCCAGAAATAGGTTACATGTCCGAACTTCTGTGTTTCGGAAATCGCGTACTGCTTAATGCCTGATTTCACAAGGTATTCACTTACAGTACGGTCTATTTGGGGAGGATTCACGAGAAATTTTTCCGGGATTTTCAGATCACCGTCATACTGCATCATACCTGCGAAAAGAACATCCGGCCTTCTCTCCCTGTCAAAAAACTTAAAGTCATCCTGTTCAAAGGCCTTCGTAAGCTCAATCGCCCTGTCTCCCCTGAAATTGAAGAGGATAACGGAATCGCCGTCTTCTATTGTGCCCACAGGCCCGCTGTCACCAACAACTGTGAAGGAAGGGAGATACTGATCTATAATTCCAGGCTCCTCTTTTCTGAATGTTTCAAGGGCCTCCATTGCTGAATGAAAAGGCCTGGCCTTGCCAAGTACGTGAGCGTCCCATCCCCGTTTAACAATGTCCCAGTCAGCTTCGTACCTGTCCATTGTTGTGACCATCCTCCCTCCGCCTGAAGCTATACGGAAGTTGAGGCCCTGACTCCGGAATTTTTCAAGA
The DNA here is from genome assembly GCA_036745755.1 of Spirochaetota bacterium. Classification (GTDB taxonomy): domain Bacteria; phylum Spirochaetota; class UBA4802; order UBA4802; family UBA5550; genus UBA5550. Next base: position 5,337 of record DAIOFM010000121.1, read on the forward strand.
AACTCTTCAAGTTTATCTATGTAAAGATTTGCCGAGGTTTCAGGCACGTCCCTTCCGTCCAGGAGTATATGGACCATCACTTTTTTAACACCATCAGAGGCGGCCTTATCTATTATGCTGAACAGATGATCTATATGAGAATGAACATTCCCGTCAGATAGGAGCCCTATAAAATGCATCGCGGTGCCTGATTTTACAGGCTTCTCAATAAGTTCACTCCAGAGAGGCGTCTTAAAAACATCACCCGAACCGATAGCGTTGGAGACAAGCTTGGCACCCTGATCAAAAATCCTGCCTGCGCCAAGGGCATTATGGCCCACCTCGGAATTTCCCATGTCAGAATCGCTTGGCAGGCCCACAGCTGTTCCATGGGCCTTTAAAGTTGTAAAGGGGCTCTCTTTCATAAGGGTGTCAAGATTAGGGGTCCTGGCCAGGAAAAAAGCATTCCCTTCATTATCTTTGCCCATACCCATGCCGTCCATTATTACAAGGACAAGGGGCCCCTTCCTTTTAATAATGCCGTTTTTATTTAATTTATTCATATCGTTTTATTCTCCATAATAATACATTACATAGTTTCCCGCCACAAAAAGCAGGGTGTTTTACAACTGTTCAGGCAGCACACCCGGAAGTAGCTGGCCCCTGAAAAAAGTTTTAATAATAAGTAATGCAAAACTACGGTCGGTTTCAAATCAACATATTTTTTATTTTGTAATAATCTGACGGCAGGCTTATCAAAAAGAGAAAATTCCTGTTTATCCGAGGAGAAAGTCTTCAAGACCTGAAAGTTCAATTACCCTTAAAACAGTCTGGTTGTAATTTATCAGCCTGAAAGGTCTGTCCAGGGTATCCATTTTTCTTTTTATCCTTATCAGTGAGGCAAGTGCCACAGAATCGAAATGCATCAGATGCTGAAAATCCAGCACAACCTCTCTTTTATCATTCTTCAAAAAATCTATAATTCTCTCTTCAAGCAGGTTCATGTGAGAAAGCTCATCATTTTTTATTAGAAAAATTCTTTCAGATTCATTATCTTTTATTTCAAACATAATATAACCGTATATTACCAGAATTTAAAATACTATAAAATTATTATTATAGAGCACAATTAAAACAATAATAATTTTTAACAGCATTTTAAAAGTCGTGATAAATACGGCTTTAATCAATAAAAATTATATCCCCCGCAAACGAATGGGAATATAATTCAAATTTACTTTTAAGTTAAAATAAGTATAAATACTGAAAAGTTCTCATTTTTTTCTTGACAATGACGCTGTTTAATTAAATTAACCACTTAATTAAACTATTCAGTTAAGCAAAATAGGAATTACCCATGGCAAAAACCATAAAAGAGAGTGATGAAACAAAAATTAAAATCCTTACAGCCGCAAAAAAAGAATTCGCTAATAAAGGTTTCAATGGCGCCCGGATGAGTTCTATTGCAGCGATTGCAGGGGTTAACCAGGCACTGCTGCATTATCACTTTGAAAACAAAGAGAATCTTTACCGAAGTATTTTCCAGACAGCAATAGGTGATATAGCAACAGAATTTTCTGAACGCCTAGCAAGCGAAGTCGACCAGTGGAACGTCAGGCTGGACATACAGCTTTGTGCCGCAATCTATACAATGATAGCAATCAGCATGGACTCTCATGATGACGATCTCCACAGAATTTTCGCGAGGGAGATGGCTGAAGGGCAGGGGCTGCTTCATGAGTATGTAAAAAGATATATGATGCCCAGGCTTATTCTCTTTGAAAACATTATTAAAGAAGGAGTAGAAACAGGAATTTTTGAAACTTCAAACACTATGCTGTTTTCAATGAATGTAGTTGCATTCATATTAAATTTTTCACACTGGGAGGATTTTTTTACAGATACACCTCTCCATAAATCTTTATACGGGAACAAGAAAGAGACACTGTACAACTACATGATAGAGATGGCCTTCAAATCGTTAAGGCCGAAAGGAAAAGAACTTAAAATACCGGTTCTGGATAAGGAAAAGAAAGACCGGATTAATCATATTGTTAATGAAATATACGGCACACTTATGTTCTGACAGAGAACATTGCCGGGAGGAGAAACTTGAAAAGAAAAATATTCATACTGATATCAATATCTATGGCGTCACTGTTTTTTTCATCAGCCGTAGCGCAGAACAACGGTAAATCATCACCGCCGATTGAAATCGAGCTTGCTGACGAGGCCGCGGTTATCATAGGCGGGTTCCGGATAACCCTTTCAGATGCTATAAAAAAGGCGATAGAGAACAACCATGACATTTTAACTGGAAAATATGACGTGGCAATGGCCGACTCGGACTACAGAAAATTTCAGTCAAAGTACTCCACGTATTTTAACGCTGAAGGGGGAATCACTTCAGATGAGTACCCCGAAACACTGTACAGCAAGTACGGCAAAAGCAGCAAAACCACATTCGCTTCAGCTTCTCTTGCAAAATCTTTTTCAACAGGGACAACTGTTTCGGCAGGTGTCGGCCAGACTTTCGCATCAAATGACTCCGGCTACGGAGCTACAGAATACAGCAACCCTGTAATATTCGCAAGCATTGAACAGGAACTTCTGAAAAACGCCTTCGGGTATAACGACAGGAAGCAGGAGGAGATACTTAAAAACGCCGCACAGATGCAGAAGGACGAGATAATATATAATCTATCACTGGTTGTTGTAGGGGTAATAGTAGATTACTGGAATGTAATTATTTACAAAACCAGCATGGACAATGCTCAGATGATGCTGCGCGAGACAAAGCGGGTGAGGAGAATTGTTGCAGGCAATGTAAGGCTCGGGCTTGCTGAAAAGTTTGAACTCAATTTCTGGAATTCGAGGGTGGCATCATCTGAGGCCGCACTGGCAAACGCAGAGCAGCAGTACAGAGACGGCCTGAGAAAATTTCTCCAGTCTGTAGACATGAAAGAGGAGATCACAATGCAGGAGAAGGCGATTCTCTCCAATAAACTCCCTGAGATCAATACTGAAGAGGCGATTAAAACAGCATACGCCAAAAGAGCGGATTACCTGAACGCACTGAGAACCCTTGACAACGCGAAACTGCAGCTCAAGATGTATGAGAACGAAGCCCTCCCCTCTCTGAAAGGTTCTGTATCAGTATCCTCAATGGATTACAATGAGAGCCTGGGTGAATCATACACCAACAGTACCACAGCTAAATACCCTTCGCTGGAGGCGAAGGTCGCACTTACATACCCTCTGGATGACAGCAAGCAGCAGGTCAATGAAAGGAACGCGGGATGGATGGTCGAACAGGCAAAGACTCAGGTCAGTAAATATGAGAGGATTGTAAAGGATGACGTAACATCCAAAATTGAAAAAATTGACACAAACTACAGGCTTTACCTGAAGGCGAAAGAGGCAAGGATACAGGCGGCGATCTATTACAACAAAATGGTGACAAACATGAGAAGAGGAAGGTTTACCGCGGCGAGCGTAAGGGATGCACTCGACTCACTGGTGGATAGCAGAGAACAGGAACTGGGGCTCCTTGTGGCATATAACGCTTCACTGCTTGAATTCGAGGTATCCAAAAATGAACTTTTTGAAACTTACGGCATAGATGTGGAGAAGTATATCCCGAAAGAGGACTGATCGGATACATTAAAAGGACAAACAGGATCGTATTTAAATGATAACAATTATAAAATATCTCATAAAAGAAAAGCTGGTAATTGCCCTGATAGTTGGACTGGTTTTCATGCTGGGAATAATGTCAATTTCACGCATGAACAGGGAAGCTTACCCTGAAGTAAACTTCGACATGGTAAGCATAAAGACCATATATCCCGGAGGATCGCCTGATGAACTTGAAAGCCTTATATCAATACCGATAGAAAAGAAACTCAGGGAAGTGGACGATATTGACAAGGTCCGTTCATATAATATTGAAAATGTATCTGTAATCGCCGTATACATTGATGAAAAGGCGAGCGACAAGAAACAGGTAGTGCAGGACATTAAAGATGCGGTAGACCTTGTCGAGGATCTCCCTTCAACAGCGGAAGAACCTGTTATTGAAGAGATTACAACAGACAAAACTGAAATATTCCACGCAGCTATTTTTGCAGAAAACGAAGATGTCCCCTTTACGGTTCTTCGCGAAACGGGAGACAAACTTGA
>DAIOFM010000122.1:0-9453 GCA_036745755.1 Spirochaetota bacterium
ACGCCTTACACCGCCGGTAAGAATCATCCCGTATGTTTTTCTTCCCCCTGTAAGGACCTGGGCCATCTCCATCGTATGTTCCCTTATCTTGAACATCTGGAGAAAAGCTGTAACATTACCGGTAAACTCACTGGCAAGGCCTATATTTAGAAGATGAGAATGGAGCCTCTCTGTTTCAAGGCATATGGTCCTTATAGCCCTGGCCCTCAAAGGGACCTCCAGTCCTGTCACATTTTCCGAACTCTCTATACAGGACACGGCATGGGCGAATCCGCATATACCGCATATCCTCTCCGCGATAAAGGCCATCTGGTCATAGTCCAGCCTGTTTTCAGCGATTTTTTCAATACCCCTGTGCACATAGAAAAGTTTGTAGTCAGCGTCTATTATAGTTTCGCCGTCAACAAAGAGCCTGAAGTGACCCGGCTCGTCTGATGTTATGTGAGTCGGCCCCAGAGGAACATCCATTACACCTTCGCTTTCCGGGTAAAGGAACTCGTAATCCGGTTCACTGTCAACATCATATGGAGCGAACTTCTCCCTGTAGTCAATTGAGTCCTTCCTGAGGGGATATATCCCTTCGGGGAAATCATCTGAAAGCGAAAGCCTTCTCTGGTCGGGGAGCCCCTCCGCCACCAGCCCCATCATATCACGCGCCTCACGTTCATACCAGACAGCGGCGGGAACTTTACGCGCCACAGAGGGATAAACCGGATCATGGGCAGGAATAAGGGCCTTTACTGTCATCCAGCATTTCTCTTCAGGAGGGAGTTCATCCCCCTCCTCCATCTTGTTTCCTTCCATTGAAAGAACATAATATACCGCGTAATTTCCGTTAATTTCCCTTTCATCATTAGCGGCCATTGTAGAGAGCCATCCACCCATGTCATAATAGAGAGTCCTTACAACTTCCGGGAGATCGTTTCTGTCTACTAATATTGTAATCTGATCTTCAGGCTGATGTCTTATTACTTCCACCTTAAACCTGTCTTTAAGAGCGGATATAAAACTTTTGCCCCTGATTATTGTATTTTCCATTTCAGTCTCCTTAAGTTTTACTGATTCAGCACAATCGCAACAGCGCTGTTAATCAATGAAAGCAGGCCTTCAGGCGGCATTATACCTATAACACAGACTATTACTGCCAGCACAACCAGAGGAAGATTCGCAATGGCCGATACTTCTGAAGCATGCCTTACCTCGCCTGCCGGTTTTCCGAACGTCACCTGGATGAACTTACTGACCAGCCCGTAAAAAACCACCGCAAGCCCCAGAAGGAAAATAGCAATCGCAATATACTGGTGGGACTGAATACCCGCTGTTATAGTATAAAACTCACTTGTAAAAATCGCGAATGGCGGCATACCCGATAATGAAAAAATTGATACGCCGAGAAGGAGTGCTGTTACAGGAGCTATCCTTACAAGTCCCCCCATCTTTCCGGCATCCCTTGTTCCGTAAATCTCCTGGAGATTACCGGAAGTACAGAATGCAAGGGCCTTTGTAAGTGAATGGTTTATTACATGAAAGAAAACCGCGAATATACCCGCCTTACCGCCAAAAGCCAGTGCAGACGCTATTATACCTATGTTTTCAGTAGAGCTGTATGCAAACATCCTCTTTATATCATTCTGCCGGATTATAAAAAGTGCCGCTATTACTACTGAAGCCAGACCCACGATTATCATTACCTGGTGAAGGAATGCCCCCATGTCAGGGATGCGGTTCATCACCGTATAATACCGGAGTATAGCCGCCATCGCGCATTTAAGGAGTACAGCAGAAAGGAACGCCGATGCCGGTGCAGGTCCTTCAGCATGCGCGTCAGGAAGCCATGTATGCATTGGTGCAAGACCGGCCTTTGTTCCGAAACCTATTATTATAAAAATAAAGATTACTTTCATCAGTTCAGGATCAAAATTTGCCGCATTGTCCATCAGTGATGTCCAGAGCATAGCGCTGTGAGCATCTCCGATTACATGATAGGCGGAGCTGTACATCAGTACCGACCCGTAAAGAGCAAATGCAAGACCGATACTGCATATAATCACATATTTCCAGCCGCCCTCTATTGCCCTTCTATTCCTGTACAGTGAAACAAGAAAAACAGATGATAATGTTGTTGCCTCAACTGCAACCCACATCAGTATCATATTATTTGAAACAACTGAAAGTATCATGGTAAAAATGAACACGTGAGAGAGTGAAAAGAAAAGCCTGGCGTCATTAAACCCGATCTCACCGTTTTCAAGGCCCCATGAAATATATTTTACAGAATAGAGGTTTATAAGAAGACCCACCACTGAAATAACAAGAACAAAGATCCCGCTTATTGAATCAAAAAGCAGAAAATCATTTAATATCATATACTTTTCACCGTGAAGCACTGAAGCGACACAGTTTAATCCAGCTAAGGATGTTGCCACTGCTGCCACAAGGTGCATAGCAAACAGGAGAGCCCTGTTGTTCCATCTCGCACCCGCCCATATTGCTATAGAAGCAGCAAGAGGGATTAAAAGCAGCAGATTAATCGCACTGTTTATATTACCATACATACCATTACCCCTTTAGTTCATTCGCTTGAGAAGTATCAAGGGAACCGAAATGATGGAAAAACCTCATTGCAAGAGCCCCCATAATTATTACCGAAAAGATTGCATCTGTCAGTATACCCATCTCCACTGTTTCCGGGGCGTTATACGCCGTAAGAGCAAGAGTAAGGTGGGCGCCGTTTTCAAACAGGCAGTATGCGAGAATCTGTTTAACCGCAGATTTTCTGAATACAAGCCCCAGTATCCCCATCATAAAAACAAATATGGATACGAGGATCGGAATCTGAAGTTTCAGAAGAGAAAACCTGATAAAAATCGGTTCCAGCATAATAGCCACGGCTATAGATACTCCAAGTGAGATAAAGGGGTGGAAAAGTCCACCGAATGGAGCTTCTTCATGTTTAATACCGGTTTTTTTAATTATCATCAGTATGAGAAACGGCACGAGAAGTACCTTGGTTAAAAAAGCCGTACCTGCCCATATATACAGGGTCCCTATTGAATGTTCCCACGCAATAGCAAGAAATATCAGCACCAGCGTAAGAGTCTGCAGGGTGTATATATGAGTTGCCCTGTTGAGGTTCCGCACCTCAATTACGGCAAAGGACATTACGGCAAGAAAAAATGACAATCCAACTATCAGTCCGAGTTCCATTATCCTACCCTCCCTATTATAAACAGTATCAAAGAAATAAAGGCAAGGGCGAAGGCACCCGATGCCGCAAGCCTTGTATCACCTATCCTGAGACGTGTACTTACGCCTTCAACAAATGAAGCGAAGTAATAAAATACAACGAGCTTGATTAAAAAAAGCAGCAGTGATACAAAGGGGTTGCCCACAACAGGCCACGGAAGATATATCGTGATAAAAAGACCCACAATGGCAATCTGTTTCAGAATAAGGGAACCGTGTGCCAGAGCCAGCCTTTTCCCCGCGTATTCAGCGAGAAGACCTTCCTGGACCTCCTGTTCCGCCTCAGCCATATCAAATGGTTTCTTACCTGTTTCAACATATGTTGCAAAGAGAAAGGCCACCCCGGAAAATATAAATACCGGGAGCACCTTTAAAATTTCGGGAGAACCTATAAAATTTTTTATCTCTACAAGATTGGTGACTCCACCCGCGAGGAAAACTACTACTACTGCGGAGAGTACTATAGTAGGCTCAACAAAAAGGGCAATCATCTGCTCCCTGCTGCCCGCTATACCCGCGAAGGGGTTTCCTGAATCAACGGATGCGACACCAAAAATAAATCTCATGAGCGCAAACAGATAAACTATAAGAAAGAGATCCGATGCCGCAGAGAGCGCGCTCCCTGAATGCATAATCGGAAGAACCGCTATAACGGTCGCCATTACCGCGAACATAAGGTAAGGGGCCGTACGGAAAACCCATGTTCCGCATTCCGGAAGAGTTTCCGATCTTTTAAAGAGCTTAATTATATCCCTGTATGTCTGAAATATATCAACAGGGCCTCTTCTGCTCTGAAACTTTGCGATCATAATCCTCTTAATACCGTCAAGAAGAGGGCTTACAAGGATAATCGCAACAACCTGAATAATTAAATAGAGTATATCTAAACTTTTCATTTTATCCCTCTACCCGAAAATCGCTAATATTATGAATAACGCCAGCATTATCAATACATACGAAGCATATATCTGCATCCTGCCGTTCTGAATCACGTTCAGCATCCTGGCCAGCCCGCTGAAACCTTTAATAATCGGGGTATATATTATATCCCACCAGATATCCCTTGCGTGTGAGCTGTATTCAATTTTACCAAAATACCCGTTTGTCTCTTTGAAGTGCACGTCACTTCTGTAAAGCCAGTTCATTGTCTGACGGAGAAAACCGGTAAAAGGAGATGCTGTGATCTGCATCCTGGAGGTATACTTCGCTCCGCAGGCCCAGGGCTTTGTCATACGTGTTGTAGAGGTACTGTCTTTAAATATCATCGTAAAAATCACGGGAACAAAAAGCATGGACACGAATATAACTGATATCAGGAAGGGGGAGACTATCGAACCTGTACCTGATTTAACTGTTATACCCGCAGCTACATCCAGTCCTGAACCTGTGATATATGTTATCACGCCGACTATTTTCGAGGCAGCGTAAGGAGCGCCCAGTCCAAGAGCTATACATGCGGTTACCAGCACGAACATTCCGGCCACCATAAGAACCGGAGACTCTTTGGCCTTGTCCCAGATATTCTCATCCCTGGGTGTACCGGTAAATATAACGCTGTAGACTTTTACGAAACACATAACAGCAAGTACACCGGTAAGGGCAAGAGCCACTATGGCCATTGTAAAAATCAGGGTTCCTGAAAAACCGGCACCAATCGCCGCCTGAATAAGTGACTGGTAAGTGAACCATTCACTGACAAAACCGTTAAGAGGAGGAAGAGCCGAAATCGCCATTGCCCCGATAAGGAAAGCAAACGCGGTGTAAGGCATTTTTTTCCCCAGTCCTCCAAGCACTTCCATATCCTGCTGATGTGTCCTGAAAATAACACTACCGGCGCCGAGGAAAAGAAGTCCTTTAAACGTGGCGTGGTTAATCACGTGGTAAAGTCCGCCTATAAAGCCTGCGGCGGCCAGTATGGCATTGCCGGTTGCCATACCGTAAAAGCCGACGCCGCAGCCCAGGAGGATTATGCCTATATTTTCAACCGAGTGATACGCCAGGAGGGCCTTCGTATCATGCTGGGTGAGAGCATACAGAACGCCTAAGAGCGCGGAAAGAGCGCCGAAAACTATAATCATTATTCCCCACCACTCATTAAGGGGGAGCCACATGCAGGTCCTGATTATACCGTATATAGCAGTCTTGATCATCACCGCTGACATAAGGGCGGACACATGCGACGGCGCGGCAGGGTGAGCTTCAGGAAGCCATACGTGAATAGGGAAAACACCCGCCTTTGAACCGAAACCGAAAAAGAACAGCAGAAACAACACAGTGGCCACAACCGGACTTACTGCCGTGCCCTGGAAATCCTGAAAGTACAGGGAACCTGCGGCTGATGACATGATAAGCATACCGGCCAGTATTGCCGCTCCTCCCACATGAGCTATTACCATGTAGAGGATTGTGGCCTTTGCAGTCTTCTCTGAGTCATTAAAATGGATAAGGAAGAATGAAACAAGGGTCATCAGTTCCCAGAATACCATGAACCAGAACACATGAGAGGCCGAAACAACCATAAGCATGAAAACCATGAAAAGGTTGAAGAAAAACCCCATTGCTCCAATCCTTGCAGACTCGCGGTATTCTTCAGCGTAATGAATACCGTAAAGCGAAGCCGCGAATCCTACCAGGCATATTACAAAAGAAAAGAAAGCGCCCAGCGGATCAAGAGTGAATTTCGCCGCCATAACAGGGAACTGAACAATAAGCTCTTCGGTCCCCGTGAGGTTCATAAAAAAATACCAGATCCCGTAAAGGGAAGCGGCTGCCGGAATACCAAAACCGATATAGGAAGCTGCTTTCTGAAATTTATATAAAAGGAGCGAAGCGACTGCTCCCGCAATAAACATTAAATATATCGCTGACATCTCTATACCCCTTTACCGGAATCTTTTTTCTGCGAAGAGAGCTTGTCCTTAACCATTGACACAATATCAAGGACCGCTTCCCTGGATTTGCCGTCAATAGTCGAGTTTTCCATCTTCCCGGAAGTAATAAAAGTAAGAGCTTTATTGGGGCAGGCCTCAACACATGCCGGTCCGCCTTCTCTTCCTTCACAGAGGTCACATTTAACCGCAACACTCTTTTCACCGGTAGCAACTGCTACAAATTTATCAACCGGTTCTTCAAACATATAGTTCACAGAGGGCATAGGCTCCGCTTCAGGGAGAACACAGCCGAAGGGGCATGCCATAACGCACATCTTACAACCGATGCAGAGTTCCTCGTGAAGTTCAATTTTGTTTTCACCGAATTTAATGGCACCGGTCGGGCAGACATGAGCACACGGAGCATCTTCACAGTGCCTGCACTGGTTCGGCATGGAGCCGGACTCGGTATGGATAACAACAAGTCTTGGTTTCGCGACCTTCCCCCTTTCCTTGGCGGACTGGTAGCAGGCTGACATGCATGTGTAGCATGCCATGCATTTACTGGGATCACAGATCACAAAACTGTTTAATTTTTCATCTACGACGAATGACATATTATGCCCCCTTCCCGATTAAATTCACATCTTCTGATTCACCGCCGTGAGAGATGTAATCAGACTGGAACTGCTCTACCTTCTCTCTCTGGATTTTCAGAAACTCTTTTTCAGAAATTTTCTCGATATTAACAGCCGTAACCTTATACTCCGGTATTTTACAGACAGGATCAAGTCCCTCGGGATTTGTGAGTTCATTAACGTTGGCCTCCCAGTAATGGAAACTGCCGAAAATATAATTGTCCTTTATCCTGTTCATGACCCTTGCTCTTACTGCTATATATCCCCTGTCATTGTAAACCCTGATGTAATCACCTGTTACAATGCCCAGCTTTTTAGCAGAGGCAAAACCGATTTCAATCACAGCGGGGCCGAACATATCAGCGCCTGTCTCAAGCGACCTGCACTTCCTGGTCATTGTGCCGGTATGGTACTGATACACATAACGCCCTGTTGTCATTATAAAAGGAAACTTATCCGATACCTTTTCATTAAGGGAACCGGCCATAACCGGGTAGTCCTTATCAAGGTCGAGTTTTTTACGCAGTTTCTCTTCAAGCTCGGCCTTCTCAGTGTTGTTTTCTGTAAAAACTACAGGGATAAGAAGGGCCTTGCCGCCGGGAGTTGTGAATTTTCCTCCACCGTGAAGAACAGGTGTTCCCGGGTGCTGGTGATTCGGACATGGCGCGTTCAGGCCGTTCATGTCCTTAAGACGCCTGATATCCATACCGCCGAACTGGGCGCGGTTGACTGTCCTTATCTCGTCCCAGATATTCCATGCGTCCCTGTAATTGAACCCGTCAGATCCGAGTTTCTGCGCGACCATTGCGATAATTTCCCAGTCAGCCTTTGCGTCACCCGGTGCGTCGAGTGCCTTGTTAACAAGCTGAACACGGCGGGAGGTATTAACGAAGGTCCCCTCTTTCTCCGCGAAAGTAGCTGCGGGGAGAACCATATCAGACTTACGCCCTGTTTCAGTAAGAAATATATCCTGTGAAACCATAAAGTCCAGGTGTTCTATTGCGTGGACAAAGTGATTGGAATCGGGATCGGACATTACCGGGTTTTCTCCAAGAACCCATAGGAACCTGATATTACCGTTTTCCATATTTTCCGGCAGTACAGTCAAAGCTATACCCGGCTTTGACGGTATGTCGCATTTCCATATTTCAGCGCAGTCATTACGTGCGGCTTCATCTGTTACAGGCTTGCCGCTTGCAAGAACTGTAGGGAGAGCACCGACCATACAGGCGCCCTGTACATTGTTCTGGCCCCTTAGAGGATTAACCCCGGCGCCCTCAATTCCCAGGTTGCCGGTAATTCCCGCGAGGTTTGATGTAGACCATACATTCCCAGTGCCGTGCGAGAACTGTGTTATACCCATTGCATAAAGTATCGCGGCAGGGCTGTTTTCAGCATAAATCTTTGCTGCTTTTTTTATAAGCTCAGCATCTATACCTGTCATGGCCGAAACTTTTTCAGGTGTATAATCCGATACGGCCTCTTTCAGGTAATTAAAACCTACTGTGTTGTTTTCAACGAATTCTTTATTATAAAGATTTTCCGTGATTATAACATTCATTAGTGAATTCAATACAGGGATATTATATCCCGGAGGCACCTGGAGGAAGACATCGGCCTTGTTGGCCATCTCAGTTTTCCTGGGGTCAATAACTATAAGCTTTGCCCCTTTTTCCATACCTCTGAAAACATGCATTGCCACTATCGGGTGATTTTCGCTTGTGTTTGATCCTACGATAAGAAAGCATTTTGTGAATTGACTGAACTCCGCGAGGTCGTTAGTCATTGAACCGTTTCCGAGACTCTTAGCCAGACCGGCTACAGTAGGAGCGTGTCAGAGCCGGGCGCAGTGGTCAACGTTGTTCGTGCCCAGTGCCTGCCTGAAGAATTTCTGGAATATGTAGTTTTCCTCGTTTGTGCATCTTGCTGATGAAAGTCCCATGAATGAATCCGGGCCGTAAGTGTTCTTTACCTTGTTTATTTTTTCACTCAGCAGTTCCAGAGCCTCATCCCATGAAGACTCCTCGAGTATACCGTCCTTTGAATATACCCCGTCCTTTTTACGGATCAGAGGTTTAATCAGACGTGATGATGAATGAACGAACTCCCATCCGTATAAACCTTTAAGACATAGTTCACCGTCGTTTACCGGGTGGTCCTTTACCGGAGAAGCGCTTTTAATTCTATTGTTCTCCACATGAAGTTCGAGGTTGCAACCTGTGCCGCAATAAGGGCATGTTGTCTGAATTGTTTTCATAAAACCCCCTGCATTATAATATCAAACCGCAAAAGAAGCGGTTTATCCTTTTAATTAAATCAGAGCAGCGGGCCTCATAGATCGATTAAAAGGACTGAATTGCATTAGAAATGCCTCCATTTCGTGATTTTATTATCTGCAGATCGGAATTAATATCAATCGGTAAGGGTCTTATTATACTGTAAGAATTGTTCTCTTGTTTATATGGGAGTTTGTCTGATGCCTATATTAGAGCAAAACAGAAAATAGCGGTATATGAGGGGGGATAATCCGGTTTGCGTCATTCCGGATTCAGTTCCGGCCTGTCATTACGAACGACCAACCGGGAGTGAAGTAATCTGTTAAGGTTAAAAACAATACCGGTTAATACTGAAAATTTTCTATCCGGAACAGATTGCCGCGTCGCTTAAGCTCCTCGCAATGACAAATTCCTGAAACAGGG
>DAIOFM010000123.1:0-9238 GCA_036745755.1 Spirochaetota bacterium
AGAAAATCAACGAAGAACTTAACAGTTATTTTTATAAGAAGACCAATGATTAACGCTATAAATATCCCGATCCACTGCCAGAGATACAGAAACAGAAACTTGTTTTTCATAGATTGCGGAACATTCGCTTCAAACCAGCCTGACTTATACAGGGCGCCCCCGCCTGAACCGGAAAGATACGGGAGATGTTTCACCTTCGCATAAAACTCTTTAACCCTTAAGGCAGTCTCAGCCGTAAAGAGATATTCCCCGGCCCTGTCGCCGCTCTCCTGCCTTGCAATCACTATCTCTGTGTCTTTAAGGCGCCATCTAATCAGTTTTTCACCAGGTACCCCGCTCTTTTCAGGGATTTTAGAATAATCTATAACAATGACCCTGTCTATTACCTCTTTAAGGAGAACCGCCGTTTCTCTTCCAATCTGCTGGCGTTCCACAAAAGTATACTGGCCGAGATCAAAACATCTGACAGCCCTGTCTATATACCCGGTGAGGACTTCATCTTTTTTTTCCACACCTTCCTTATATTTATTCATGGCATGCATGAAAGTCATCATCGTGTCCCTGGGATTGTCCGTCTTTACAGGTTCCAGGGGATTAACAATATCCTGCTCCGCATACAGGTTTACTGCAGCGAATGTAATCAGGATAAAAAATAAAATCAGGCTTCTGAAAAATTTTACCATCATTCTCTCCATAAGTTGATTTGATACAATACAGCTTATCAACAGAACAGGCCGGGAAAGCCTGTTAAAGCCGGTCATGGCTATCAGCTGCAAATTCAGTAATTATCTTCCCTGAAAATAAACTTTAGTGCAAATAAAAAAATATATACCCCCGCCGCTTTGCAGCGGGGGTAATAAAGCTTTAACATTAAATAAGTTAAGGAATAAATACTGATTTTCAATTATTATTACTGACTCTTTATAAGTTTGCAAGTAAAATTTGTGTGTTTTTTTTTGAGTAAATGGGTTAATTAAATATATTCCCGCCCCTTACCGGCGGAGATAATAAAGATTTTTTAACATGAAAAAGGTTAAGGAATAAGTACTGATATAACATTACAAGTGCTTATTCTGCTGGAGGAAACGCCGGTAAAGAGATATACAAATTATGTTTAATTTAAATTTCAGGGCCATCTGATACTGACCGATAGCCCTGTCGGGACAAGGAAATCCCAAAACTTTATGAGGTAGATACTCAGTATTTATTCACCAAGTGCTTTTTTAACTTCAGCCAGCAGATCTGCCGGTACAACCGGTTTCTGCAATACTCCATTAAATCCGTGTTTATCCACATTTACATTAATGTCAGTTATATTACCAATGCTGCTTAAAAGATAAATAGGGATATCTTTGTCCTCCCCTCTAATCATCTCCGCGACCTTTGCTCCGGCATCAACCCTTTCCATCATCATGTCGCAGAGCACCATGTCAGGCTTTTCATTTTTAAATTTTTCGAAACCTTCGATCCCGTCAAACGCGGTGACGACAGTGTATTTTTCAGAATTCAGAACGATAGTGACCGCGTCCAGAATATCCGGATCATCATCTATTACAAGTATCTTCCTGTCAGACATAAAAATCTCCTTTCTTGATTTTCAGTTATCATATCCTGTTCAGCATTTCGTTAATCTTCCCCAGAAGAAACCGGTATGCTTCATTAAAATTGTTCATAGCCTTTGAAGAGAAGCCTTCAGAAAACTCCCATTCATAACCCCTGATGGCCAGCACATATGCCTCTGGGGACTTCCCGTAAATATCTATACAGAGCGCGACAACCGATTCAGGAGACATCGAATGCGTGGTAAATGTGATTTCAGCCGATGGTTCAATTTTCTTAAATGAAAAAGGTTCCTCCGCATCGACAGATGCATCGACAAAGATCACGATATCACTTCCTGAAATATTGTCCGCATCCTCTATATTAAGCTGATAATTAGAGTCAGTGGCTATTCCCTTAATATTCTCATCTTCAAGTCTGTTTACAATAGCAGGCCCGAGGCCGTCATCCTGACGGCCCGGGTTCCCGAAGCCGCAAACATAGATACTGTTTTCTTTCAAAAAGTTCACTTCCGCCTTTGAGAAATAACAGACCCGTCTGAGTCAACCATTGTCACTTCAAGAGGCATCTGACCAAGTGCGTGGGTAGCGCAGCTGAGGCACGGGTCATACGCCCTGATGACCATTTCCACTTTATTCATCATACCTTCTGAGATCTCTTTCTGGCCGTTAAAGACCTCATTGGCTACATAATTAACGCCCCTGTTCATAGGCTCGTTGTTATTTGTAGTGGAAACAATAAGGTTTGCCATCTCGATCTGATCAAGATCATTGATCCTGTAATGATGGAAAAGTGTTCCCCTGGGCGCCTCAAGAAGACCTACTCCCTCTTTCTGTTTTGTCCCTTTCGTAACGAGATCATCTTTCTGCAGATCCGGGTCATTCAGAAGCTCTTTCATTACCTCTGCTGAGTGTAGAAGTTCAATGAGCCTTGCCCAGTGCATATGCATGGACATATGGTTCGGTTTGCCCTTTGTATATGCCTTGAATATTTCCAGCTCTTTCTGCGCAAGCGGTGTGGGGATAAAATCAGCTGTATTACACCTCGCGAGAGGCCCGACCGTGTACCATCCCTTTTCCATGCCGAGTTTTCTGAGGTACGGGAACTTCATGTAACTCCAGTTCCTTACCTCTTCACCTATATGTTTGTAGTAATCCTGGTAATCTATGTCATCAAGAAGTTTATTCCCATCCGCATCAATGCAGCGGAGCACACCATGATAGAGATCCATGGCCCCGTCTTTCCTCACAATCGAGAGGTGACTTGAAGGGAATACAGAAAAATTATCAATGTAATCTGTATTTTTGGAATGGTAATCCTTAAAGAAATCTACTGCGGCCTGCGCCCAATCTATCATTTTGTCTATATTCAGAGGATCCGCACCCTTAAGGAACTCATCTCTCTCCTCAATTGACAGGTTTTTGTTAATACCTCCAGGTATTGCCCCTGTACCATGTATCTTCTTCCCCGCGGTCGCCCTTATAATCTCCTGCCCGAACTTCCTCATCATGACACCCTGCACTGCAAGGTCCTTATGCTCAAGGGCAACGCCTATGACGTTTCTTATGGCCGGATCCCCGTCCGCTCCGAAGAGAAGATCAGGAGAAGCGAGATGAAAAAAATGAAGTGCATGGGACTGGAACATCTGTCCGTAATGCATAAGTCTTCTCATCTTTTCACCTGTAGGAGTCAGGCCATCGCCTGTTCCCGCTCCTACAATAACATCAAGCGCCTTTGCAGCAGCAAGATGGTGGCTTACAGGGCATATACCGCAGAGCCTCTGCACCAGTACCGGCGCTTCCCAGTACGGCCTGCCCTGTACAAATCTTTCAAATCCTCTAAACTCCACGATATGGAGCCTTGACTGTGCCACGTTCCCCGCGTCATCGAGCTGGATGGTGACTTTTCCGTGACCTTCAACCCTTGTTACCGGTTCTATAGTAATTTTTCTTCCCATATCTGCGCTCCAATTAATCAAACTTTAATACTTCATACGGGATTTTCATCTCGTTACCTGTAACGAGAGCCACAAGGGCCTCCCATATAAGATCAGCCCTGGGCGGGCATCCCGGAATAAAATAATCCACTTTAACGATTTCATGACACGGGTAAACCCTGTCGAGAATCATCGGGATTTCATCATCATTAGGAATGATCTTCGCTGTGTTTTCGTCAACAGTGGGGCCGTTAAGGTAGGCCTCTTCAAGGCACTCCCTGACAGGAATCCCGTTTCTCATGGCTGGAAGACCGCCCATAATAGCGCATTCGCCGAGTGAGATAAGAATTTTGCAGTTTTTCCTGAAATCCTTGAGCACATGGACATTTTCACTGTTGCAGCAGCCGCCCTCAATTATTCCGATATCGCACTGCTTTGTAAAAGTTTTAATATCATCAACAGGTGATTTATGAAACTCCACCAGTTCGATGAGCTGTAGTATTCTATCATCAATGTCAAGTAATGACATATGGCATCCGAAACATCCTGCAAGTGACGCTGTGGCCACAACCGGTTTACTCATTTTAAGCCTCCAAATTCACATTAACGGGTTATTAGCCTTCGAGCTCACTGCCGATAGGCTTTTTATCAAATTTTCTCTGACCGATAGGCACCCTGTAGCCTACTTCTTTACGGATAATACAGCCCACAGGACACTGCTCCATTGCCTTCATGGCCATTTCATCGCTAAGGGTGGCGGCAAGTTCAGTATCCATTGTAATAATGGTTTTACCGCCCCTCTTTGTAACAGCAAAAACATGCTTTCCGTCCTCTGTCAGAATATCTCTCACGCAGCGCAGACACTGGACACACCTGTTTCTGTCAAGGTAGAGCCTGGGTGAATCGGGCATGACCGTTCTCTGCTGCCAGAGATACGGGAACCTGGGAACCATCATCTTATATCTGTATGCAAGGGCCTGGAGTTCACAGTTCCCGCTCTTTTCACATGTGGGACACATATGGTTCCCTTCAACAAAAAGCATCTCTATAATCTGTTTTCTCATGTCCTCAATTTCGGGAGTCATGTTGTCAATACGCATTCCATCTGCGACAGGAGTCGTACAGGCAGCCATGAACCTTCCGCCGACTTTTACAGTACATATACGGCATGTACCGGCAGGCTTGAGACCGTCAAAATGACAGAGAACAGGGATATAGATACCGTTCGCTTTAGCGGCTTCAACTATTGTCTGCCCGCTTTCAGCAGTACATTCTTTTCCATCTATAATAAATTTTATATCACTCATCTCAGTGTTCCTCTAAATTTGGTTTTCTTCCTGCGGCCTCGCACGAATCTTTAACTGCCGCGGCCAGATCAAACTCAGTATCAAAATCTTTACCTTTCTGGATTCTGGCCTCATACATTTCCCTGAAGTTTTTCAGAGTTGTATATATAGGATTGGGAGAAGTCTGTCCAAGGCCGCACCTGCTCATACTCTTAACAGTGACACACCACTCTTCCATTTCTTTAAGATCTGTCTCCGTACCATGGCCATGCATTATTTTTTCAAGTTTATGCAGGAGGAGCTGATTACCCACACGGCACGGTGTACACCATCCGCATGATTCCTCTTCAAAGAACTCCATGAAATTATGAACAACTTCAAAGAGATCCCTGTCCGGCCCGATTATTATAATGGAACCGCCTGTAGAGAGGTCATCGTAACATATCCTCTGCCCGAATTTAGACTTGTCCACACATGCTCCTGAAGGTCCGCCCACCTGAACCGCCTTCGCTGTTCTTCCTTCACACTCTTCAAGAAGCGTCTGGATTGTTGTTCCGAATTCAACTTCGTAGATACCCGGTTTTTTACAGTCTCCGGAAACACTGAGGAGTTTTGTTCCCCTGGACTGGGCTGTTCCCATCTTCGCAAACCATTCTCCCCCTTCCAGTATAATCCTTGCCGCAGCGCAGAAACTTTCCACGTTGTTTACAGATGTGGGTTTACCCATGAAACCTTTCTGTGCAGGGAACGGAGGCCTGTTTCTCGGCTCACCCCTTTTACCTTCGGCTGATTCTATTAATGCGGATTCCTCTCCGCACACATACGCTCCCGCGCCCATACGAATCTTTATATCAAAATTAAATCCTTCTTTCCCGCCTGCATTTTTGCCGAGGATTCCCTCCTGTCTCATTTTTGACAGGACATTTTCCAGGTAGGCTTTGAGGTACATATACTCTCCCCTCAGATAGAGGAGGCCTTCATCAGCACCAATGGCGTAACCGCCGATTGCCATCCCTTCGAACATCATTTCAGGAATTTCTGTGAAGATTACCCTGTCCTTGAATGTTCCGGGCTCACCTTCATCTCCGTTGCATACTATATACTTCTTTTCGCCGGGAGACTGCCTTGTGTAATCCCACTTCATACCTGTAGGGAATCCTGCACCGCCTCTGCCCCTCAGATTGGAAATTTTCATCTCTTCAATCACATCTTCAGGAGTCATGGATAGAGCTTTTTTAAGTGCCGAACCTGGCGTGAAGGGAGCAAAAAGAACAGCGCCCTTTTTACGGATATTGTTTTTGACCATGGATTTAATCAGATCTGTCTGATTATTACCATCACCGTACTCTGCAACCATATCCCTGGCAGCTTTGCCGGCTTTCATGTCTGCAACGATTTTTTTGACTTTATCAGCTGTAAGCCCTGTGAAAATAACACCGTTTATTATCGCAGCTGGTTCCTGATCATTCATACCGATATCAGCTGTGTAGTGAAGCCCGATATTTCCGTCAGCTGACACTTCACCGAATTTACATCCCACTTCTTTTTCAAAAGATTTCGCTATCTCGTAACAGCCCATCATTACAGATACAGCGCTGTTATTAAGATAAACTGCGTATTTACCAACAGGTTCTTTGGAGAAGAAGTGATAAAAGGTTACTACACCTTCAACATCAACAGAAGATACATTCATCTCCCTGGCTATCTCAGCGATAGCCGCATTCGAGACCTGACCCAGTTCAGCCTGAACATCACGAATAACGTCAAGCATTCTGGTCGGGTCCTTCTGATAATTGTTTGCACACTTTTTAACAACTTCAGACATATTACCCATGGGGCCCTCTTTGTTAATAAATTTTATATATTTTACTCAAAAATAAAGCATAACCATAAGCACGATCAGTATAAAACTTCATGCTGTATCAATATCTGCTTATAAAGGTTTAAAACCATATAAACCAATAAATATTCATTAATTATGCCAAATATAACATAGTAGATGCATATTTATTCAAACATTTCTTTTATAAAGTAATATTTAACCTGTAGAAGATTCAATCAATCTTAAAAATAATTTTTATAAACATTCTCTGTTATTTGAATATAACAATGCCGTTATTTCATTATCACAAAGTTGTTATAATAAAATAACAGTTATTAAAAATTACTTGACCCCTAAAAAATTTTTTTATTTTCAATACATCAAAACAGGCATAATAAACTTCTAAACAAAATATTTATAAACACAGGTTATTGACATTGAAAGATCTGATTAATATTTTTAACTATCAGCAGTTTCTCGACACACTTGACAGTTTATACCTGATATTAAATCCTGAAGGTGTTATTCTGGTTGTTAATGAAGCTTTAAAAAATTTTGTTATTGATGACCTGAATAACAGGTATCCTGAACGTAATGGAATTATTGAAGGTCTGACATACTCCGAACTTACCTTGACCGGTAACCGGGGGGAAATTATTAGAGACGGAAGAGACAGGGCGTTTGAAGAATGCATATCCGAAAAAACGAAAAAAAGATTTATAGATATTAATCGGGATGAAATACTGGAAGGACTGATGACTCCTATTCTCGATAAAAACAGGGTACGGTATGTTACAGTTAATATTGAAGTAGTTACCGCAAAAAAAATTTTTGAATTAAGAAAAAATCTTTCCTTTTTTTCATTAAAAGAAGTTCTGTTTCTGAACGAAATTGTAAATTCCAAATCAGAATTTGAAATATATTCAAATAAAGATTCTTTTATCGATTTCTATAATCTTAATTTTTCTGAAGCAACAAAAAGAAAAATTGACCGGGCCCTGATGAGCGACTCCGGTGTTTTTAACCGTAGTGAATATATAAAAAGAATTAATTATAAAATTATAAAACATGTTATAAATCTTAATGAACTTCTTCTCTGTATGAAATTCAATAATATGCGGCTTGAGAAACAACTGGGGTAATAGAACTTTCCGCAAAACCGGTGCAGGCCTGAGCGGAAATGACGGAGAATACATGGACAAGCGTAAAATACTGGTTGCTGATGACGATTATGATATTGTAACTACAATGCTGCTTATATTAAAAAGCAGAGGACATGATGTAGTTACGGCTGGCAGCGGGAAAGAGGCTCTTATTAAATACACTGAATTTAAACCTGATATTATATTACTCGATCTTATGATGGAAAAATTCGATTCAGGAGTAACCGTTTGCAAAAAAATACGGGAAACGGATAAAAACGTAAAAATATACCTCATAAGTGCAGTTGGAGAAGAAAATCCTGAAATTCCTGAAGCGTATGAAATGGGGTTTAACGGTATAATGACCAAACCGATTACTCCTCAGAAACTTCTGGAACTTATTAATTAATATTTTTCATTAAAACATCTGAAAACTCTATTTTACAATTGCTATACAAGATGTATCTCTTAAATTGATAATAGTTATGTGGTAAAACATGACAATTAAAATTCCATCCTTCAATCACATTGCAATAATTTATTTTTTATAAATTTATTAAATATCCAAGGAGTTAGAAATGATTCATAAAAATGTTACTACAGATTTTTGCTCAGATGTATATGATCCGGCAATAGACAGCACCGCATATGTACACCCTCTTGCTGCGGTTATCGGGAATGTAATTATAGGTAAAAGGGTTATGGTTTCACCATTTGCTTCTGTCCGTGGAGACGAAGGCCAGCCTCTTCATGTCGGGGACGAATCGAATGTTCAGGATGGAGTTATTATTCACGCCCTTGAAACCGAGCATAACGGCCATGCCATTGAAAGTAACCTTGTTGAAGCGGAGGGAAAAAAATATGCGGTATACGTGGGTAAAAGGGTTTCTCTTGCTCACCAGGTTCAGATTCACGGCCCGGCTTATGTAGGTGATGATTCTTTCATAGGGATGAAAGCTCTTGTATTCAAGGCAAAAGTCGGAAAAAACTGTGTAGTCGAACCCGGCTGTGTACTGATGGGGGTCACTGTTGCTGACGGAAAATATGTTCCTGCCGGAACCACAGTAAAAAATCAGGAGGATGCAGATAAGCTTCCTGTGATTACAGATTCATATTCCATGAAAGATCTGAATAAAGATGTGATCCATGTTAACACGCATCTTGCTGACGGATATAACAAGGCAGGCATCAAGTAAAATTCCGAAGCATTTCAGCTTCCCGCAAATTCATCACAATAGAAAATTTAAAATCTCATCATATCAGAAGGGGCTGCATTAAAAAGCAGCCCCTCTTAGTTGAATAAAAAAAAGGAGTGTTAAACACTCCTTTTTTCAAAAAATCAAATCAGATACATCAGGTTATTAGCACTCAACATCTTTACAGTGTTTTGCGAAAACGAGGAAATAAGCAAAACCTACAAAAATTGCTCCACCAACGATGTTTCCAAGTGTTACAGGGATAAGGTTATTTACGAAGAAACCTGACCATGTAA
>DAIOFM010000124.1:0-9134 GCA_036745755.1 Spirochaetota bacterium
CATTCTGTATTAAAAACAGATTGCCACACTCCCTCCGGTCGTTCGCAATGACATAATTTAAATAATTATGATATTTAAACCAATAATCCTATTATCAATGTTAAATTTCGCCTAATTCAAGTAAATAATTATTTTTAAATAATCTGAAAATATTAAATTACAGTCCGGATTATACTGATGATAACAATAGATTTCGAATGTGTAAATCAACATAAATTTGAAGGATTTTTCAGGGACTACGGTGCGTACAGGGAACAGCATGATAAAGGTTTAATTCAGTGCCCGCTCTGTGGAACAAATGAGGTGAAAAGAATATTTTCAGGATGTTCAATACAACCGAAAAAATCATCAGATAAAACTTTAAAAAAAGAGGATTCCGGATTCCTTGAAAAACTTAATGAAATCAGCAGGTTCGTTCAGGATAATTTTGAAAATGTCGGGGAAAAATTTGCTGAACGGGCAAGGGCGATGCACTATGGTATAGAAGAGGAAAAAAGTATATACGGTAAAACCTCTCCCGTTGAAGCTAAAGAGCTGATTGATGAAGGTATTGGTGTGATGCCGATTATTGATACTGAAAAGATAATAAACTGAAAATGCTTCAAAAATTGTCCTGTAGTGTGATATTGTATAAATTTGATATATGATGGAACAGATTTTTTTCAAAAAACCGGTAGTAGATGAAAGGATATTATCTTTAGAATCTGCAGAGGCTGAAGAGGATACAACAAGGGAAGAAAAAATTCTCTGCAGAAACTGTCATTCATTTATAACAGAGAAAGAAAATGAAATAAAAATAAATAACACGGATTTCCACCTTTTCCAGAATCCCATGGGTGTATACTTCAGGGTTGTATGTTTCAGCTACGCGGAAGGATGTTCTATTATTTCAGACTATACTGATGAACATACCTGGTTCAGCGGTTTCAGCTGGGCCATAGTTTTATGCCGTGTCTGTCATTCACATCTGGGATGGCATTACGTGTCACCGGAATCCTCTTTTTTCGGACTCATCGCAGACAGGCTTACAGGAATATAAAAATTACTTTACTAAAAATTTATCATCATTTTAATAACCGGAACAGGCATTTAATTAATGGATAACAGAAAGCTTAAGATTTTAATAGTCAATTATGAATTTCCCCCCCTGGGAGGAGGAGGGGGAGTCGCCACATATGACCTTGCCCTTGAATGGATGAAGAAAGGTGATGTTGATGTTCTTACCTCTAATTTTGCGGATTTGCCCTCTTATGAGAATATGGATGGCATAAATGTATACAGGACCAGAATTTTTTTCAGAAAATCAAGGGATGCTGCAACCTTTATTTCAATGCTCAGTTATGTTGTAACCGGCTTTTTTAAAGGGATAAAACTGGCAAGGAAAAACAGGTATGATGTAATTAATACACATTTTGCCGTTCCATCAGGTCCGCTGGGATATATCATAAGTGCTTTATTCAGAATACCTAATGTTCTCTCCCTTCATGGCGGCGATATATATGATCCGAGCAAAAAGCTTTCACCACACGACAGTTTCTTTTTCAGCAGGGTGGTAAAGTTCATACTGAACAGGGCAGACAGGATCGTTGCCCAGTCGACTAATACAAGGGATAATGCTGTAAAATATTACAGCCCGAATAAGGATGTTGAAATAGTTCCGCTGGCCTTTCATCCGCCTGAACCAGTCAGGGCAACACGAAAAGAACTCGGACTTAACAAGGATGATTTTTATGTAATCACGGTGGGAAGACTGATTAAAAGAAAATCATTGCAGACCCTGATAAGGGCCCTGGGGAAAATTAAAACGAAAAAAGTAAAGCTTCTCATAATGGGAGACGGCCCTGAAAAGGAATATCTTGAGTCGGTTGTGGCCGAGAATGGTGTTCAGGATCGTGTTACATTCCTTGGTTTCCTTGACGATAATGATAAATACAGGTATCTTAAATCATCGGATATCTTTGCACTCACATCCCTGCATGAGGGATTCGGTATTGTTTTCATGGAAGCGATGCATATCGGTATTCCCATTGTCTGTACCAATCATGGAGGTCAGGTCGATTTTTTAAGTAACAGGGAAAATGCTATTCTTATAAATGTAGGCGATGAGGAAATGTGTTCAAGGGGAATACTCGAACTTATGAAAGATGAAAAGCTCTATAAAAAAATTGTAGCGAATAACAGAAAAAAGATCAGGGAATTTTATGCGGAAAATGTTGCTTCAAAATACATCGATATTTTTAATGAGATTGTAAACAGGTAATATGAAAGTTAATATTGGTTTAGTAACACGAAATTCAGAACTTGCGGATGATCTGAAAAATAATATTCCGGATTATGAACTGTCTATTTATAAAAATATTGATACACTGAGCAAAGATTCCACGCATATAATTATTGTGGATTATGACGAAATCGGTTCAGCAGATTCAACGCAATTCTATCTTTCAAGACTGAGGAAAAAAATTCTGGATATTCCGGTTTTCCTGATTCTCAGGGTTAATACTGTTGCCGAGCTTGATGAAACATGGTTTTTCGATGATTTTATTCTTTACCCCTTCAGAAAATGGGAGGTTAAAGCAAGGTTAAAAAGGCTTATATCTTCATCAGTAAATGAAGAGGACGAAATTAATATCGGCCAGCTGAAGATAAACCTGAAGGAATACGCTGTATATCTCGCTGACGAAAAACTCGATCTTACATACAAGGAGTTTGAGCTTCTGCGCCTTTTCCTGCAGAACAGGGGGGTTGTTTTCTCAAGGAAGGATGTTCTTAACAGGATATGGGGAATGGAATATATTGGCGGTACCAGAACTGTTGACGTGCATATCAGGCGGCTGCGTAGTAAAATCGGTGATGAGTTTAATTCAATTATCGAGACTGTACGTAACGTCGGGTATAAATGCAGGGAATAGCCACTTTCTTTTTAAAAACAGCAGATTAAACTTACTCTTTATAAAAACGCATTATTTATCCGGTTCAAATAATTTTAACACATAGATATTATATTAATATTTGACATTCTTATTTCAGACTTGTATTATGTCGTATTAAACGGTGCGAATAAATGACTGCTTATATTATAAGAAGAATGCTCCTGATAATTCCGACCTTTATAGGAATTACGCTCATGGTTTTTGTAATCACCAGGTTTGTCCCCGGTGGTCCCATTGAACGTATGATTGCCCAGGCGCAGCAGGCCTCAGTGGGAAAGGGATTCAACAGGATGAATGAAAATCCGCTTTCAGCGTCACAGCTTGAACAGCTGAAAGAATTTTACGGATTTGATAAACCGGTTATCGTAAGTTACGGGGAATGGCTCGGCAATGTACTCGTTTTTGACCTCGGATCATCTACAAGATATTACGAACCCGTCTGGGAACTCATTAAAAGTAAACTCCCTGTTTCACTTTTCTACGGTATCATGGCCATGATTATTACCTATTCAGTATGCATACCTCTCGGTGTTCTCAAGGCAATACGCCATAAAACTCATATCGATAACGCGACTTCAATTGTTGTATTCATAGGATATGCCATTCCCAATTATGTTGTGGCAATTATACTTCTAATGGTATTTTCATCCTGGCTCGATATCTTCCCGCTTGGAGGATTTACAGGCAACAATTTTCATGAACTGACGTTCGGAGGAAAAATAATTGATATACTCTACCATGCCTTTCTTCCTCTTATTGCCTACATGGCGGGGAGTTTTGCCGTAATGACATTTATGATGAAGAATTCACTCCTTGATTATCTTGCTTCAGATTTCATGAGAACAGCTATCGCAAAGGGGCTGAGCTTTAAAACAGCAGTTTTTAAGCACGCTATCAGAAACAGCCTTATACCTCTTGCAACACACTTCGGGAACAATATTTCCCTTATACTTACCGGCTCCTACCTGATTGAAAAAATATTCAATATAGACGGGATAGGGCTTCTGGGACTTGAGTCTGTAATTGAACGGGACTATCCCGTTGTTCTTGGTATACTGGTTATATCCTCCCTGCTCTTCATGATTGGAAATATCCTTTCAGATATCTGTGTTGCAATTGTTGATCCAAGAGTCAGGTTCGAATAGGTGAAACCGTGTTTAAATTCAATCCGCTTACAATTGAAA
Organism: Spirochaetota bacterium; assembly: GCA_036745755.1. GTDB lineage: Bacteria > Spirochaetota > UBA4802 > UBA4802 > UBA5550 > UBA5550. The sequence continues at coordinate 4,118 of DAIOFM010000124.1, forward strand.
AATACAGAAGGTTCAAAAGTATAAAGAGGGGGTATTACTCATTCATTATACTTATGGTTTTGATAATACTTTCACTATTTGCTGAACTTTTTGTTAACAACAGGGCTTTACTGGTGAGGTACCAGGGGCATTTTTATTTTCCCACTTATGGGTCCATAATACCGGGTAAAACCTTCGGCCTTGGTTATGAATATGAAACAGATTACAGGGAACTGAAAGTTTTATTTAAGGAGAAGGGCGGGGATGATTTTGTGCTTCTTCCCCCTGTACCATATAATGCCTTTGAGACTGATAAACTGGGTGACGATTACCCGCCTTATCCTCCATCATTTGAAAAAAAACATTACCTGGGAACAGATAAAACCGGCAGAGACATTACAGCAAGGCTTTTTTACGGGTTCAGGATAGCTATTTTCTTCTCCCTTATTTTGCTTGTATTTCAATATATTATCGGGATAACAATAGGGGCATTAATGGGTTACATTGGCGGGAGGTTTGACCTCTTCTTCCAGAGAATTATAGAGATATGGAATAATATACCCTTCCTATATGCAATTATCATAATTGCTTCAATCGTAATTCCAAGCTTCTTTACCCTTGTGGGGATAATGATATTTTTCGGCTGGATTGGTATAACATGGTATGTAAGGACTGCCACTTACCGGGAGAGGGAGAGAGAATATGTTCTTGCTGCGAGGGCCCTGGGTGCTTCAACCGGAAGAATTATTTTAAGACATATACTCCCCAATATAGTATCTGTAATAATAACTTTTGTACCCTTTTCCGTAGCAGGGGGTATTACATCACTCACAGCGCTCGATTATCTGGGATTCGGCCTTGCCCCTCCTACACCAAGCTGGGGGCAGTTGCTTGCCGAAGCATCGGAATTTCATATTAACGCGCCCTGGATTGGAATATCCGTTATTACGGCTCTGATTCTTGTTCTTACCATGGTTACATTTATCGGTGAAGCTATAAGGGAATCTTTTGATCCTAAAATGTACTCAACTTACGAATAATGGAGGATTAGATGTCTTTAAAAAATAAATTAAATTTAAAAAAATACATTCCGCTTTTCATGGCAATTCTTCTTTTCGCAGCTTTCTCCTGCGGGAAAGACGGCGATGATACAGCTGCGGACGATGAACAGGAAAATATCGTTCTCGATTACACAGTACACCCAATGACCGAAAAGGTGAAATGGCTTACAAATGACAGGGAACCGGTTATAGCGTCACCAGAAGCCAAGAAGGGCGGGACCTTTAATGCATACATGCTGACATTCCCCCTTACATTCAGAACAGTCGGGCCTGATTCAAATAATTATACAAGGTCCTATTTTCTGGATAACCAGCTTGCACTGCTCAGCTATCACCCGAACACTGAAAAGATACTTCCTGAACTTGCTACACACTGGGCTTACAGCAGGGACGGGAGAACAATGTACTTTAAACTCAACCCCGATGCCAGGTGGTCGGACGGAACTCCTGTTACACCTGATGATTATATCTATACACTGGAATTTATGCGTTCAAAATACATCCAGGCCCCCTGGTATAATGATTACTACACAAAGGAGATTGAAAAAGTAACAAAGCATGGCGATCATATTGTTTCAGTTACAGCCACAAAAAAGATTCCTGACCTTTGGCTTACAGTTTCCTTATCTCCCACACCGAAACATTTTTACGGTAAGCTGAATAAAAAATATATAACAGAATATAACTGGAAAATCGAACCTAATACAGGTCCCTATATACTGAAGGATTTTTCAAAGGGGAAATATCTGCTTTTTGAAAGAAAGAAAGACTGGTGGGCAAAAGACCTGAGGTATTTCAAAAACAGGTTTAACGCCGACTATATAAGGATTGATGTAATAAGAGATCCCAACGTGGCGTTTGAACATTTCAGGAAAGGGCTCATAGATTCATTCGGAGCAACAAGGCCTGAAATATGGTATGAGAAAGGAGAGGGGGAGATTTTTGATAAAGGGTATGTTAATAAACTCTGGTACTACAACAGGGCAAGGAGGCCCACCTCCGGGCTTTATCTTAACTTCGATAAGGAGATATTTAAAGACCACAGATTAAGGTACGCCCTTGCACATGCTATTAATTTCAACAAGCTTAATTCTCAGATACTTAGGAATGAAGCTGTAAGGCTCAATACATTTTATGAAGGCTATGGTAAATATACCAACAAAAAGATTAGGGCCAGGGCTTTCAGTATACCCAAGGTCGAGGCTTACATGAAGGGTGCGGGCTGGAAAAGAGGTTCAGACGGTATATGGGAGAAAGGGGGGAAAAGATTTTCAGCTACCATAACTTACGGGCAGGAGCAGCTTACTCCCCGTGTTGTAGTGCTTCAGGAGGAGGCCAAAAAAGCAGGCATCGAACTTAACCTTGAGCTCCTTGACGCGAGTACCTCCTATAAAAAGGTCATGGAAAAGAAGCATGACATAGCATATATGGCATGGTCAACAAGCTTCAGACCTTCACCCTGGCAGTCGTTTCATTCTGATAATGCCCATAAATCTCAGACAAACAATATAAATAATATGGATGATCCGGCAATGGACAGGCTTATAGACAGGTACCGCAATTCCACCAGTGAAAAAGAAAGGGTCAGCCTTGCACATAAAATTCAGCAGAAGATCTATGATTCAGGTGCATGGGTGCCTCTCAATACTCTTCCGTTTTTCAGAGAGTTCCACTGGAGATGGCTGAAATTTCCTGATGTGCCGGGGCACAGGGAATCCGGTTCTGTCTTTGACGATCCTGCTTCAGCCGGATATTTCTGGATTGATGAGGATATGAAACGGGAGACTAAAGAGGCCGTTAAATCCGGGAAAACATTCAAGCCTGTAACAAGGATTATAGGTAAATATAAGTAACCGGTTTACAGATGACTATAAGTGAAGAAATAATACTCAGCGTTAAAGATTTCTCCGCGGGGTTTGAACGTGACGGGGAGATCCTGCGCGCGGTAGACAATATAAGTTTTGATCTCAGGAAGGGGGAGACACTGGGGATCGTGGGGGAATCCGGCTGTGGGAAAAGCGTAACCGCACTATCAATTATGCGGCTCCTCCCGGTACCGGCCGGAAGATATCTCGGTGGATCAATAATTTTTGACAACAGGGATATACTTGCACTTCCGGTAGAAGATATCTATTCGATCCGGGGCAACCGCATATCGATGATATTCCAGGAACCGATGACAGCCCTGAATCCCGTTAAAAAAACAGGTAAACAGATATCCGAGGTTTTCGAAATTCACAGGCCTTCAATGAACAATGCTGACATATATCGTGAAACAGTTTCAATGCTTGAAAAAGTAGGAATTTCCGAGCCTGAACAGAGGATGAATGAATATCCACATCAGCTTTCAGGAGGGATGCGGCAGAGAGTCATGATAGCAATGGCACTGGCATGCCGGCCCGATATACTGATCGCTGATGAGCCCACAACTGCCCTTGATGTAACCATACAGGCGCAGATAATTGACCTGATATCAGGCCTGCAGAAAGAATACGGTATGTCTGTAATTTTCATAACGCATGATCTCGGGGTAATCGCAAACCTTTCAGACAATGTGGCAGTAATGTATGCCGGCAGGTTCGCGGAGAAAGGCAGCGCTCCTGATATTTTCCGGAACCCCTCTCATCCCTATACACAGGGACTCCTTGATTCCATTCCCCGTTTCACACATGAAAGGAAAAGCCGCCTTAAATCTATTGAAGGGATGGTACCGTCGATTTCAGATTACCCGCAGGGTTGCCGTTTCAGAAACAGATGTGCCTGGGCATTTGAACCCTGCGATACCAGTCATCCTGAAGAATATTATATATCAGAGGGGCATACAGTAAACTGTTACAAATACAGGGGAAACGATGGAACAGATTCTTAAAGTAGATAACCTGAAAATGCATTTCCCTGTAAAAAAGGGGGTTCTTAAACGCACAGTGGGCCATGTCCATGCTGTTGACGGAATATCCTTCTCAGTTCTTAAAGGTGAAACCCTGGGAATAGTAGGAGAATCCGGCTGCGGGAAAACAACTCTCGGCAGGACAATAATGAACCTTTACAGGCCTACATCCGGGGATGTATATTTTCGTGATATACCTGTAAACAGAACAGGGCATAAGGAACTGCTCCCGTTAAGGCGTGATTTCCAGATGATTTTTCAGGACCCCTTTGAGTCCCTCAATTCAAGGCATACGGTAAGGTATATCCTTGAAGAACCATTGATTATTCACAGATCAGGGAACCGTGAGTGGAGGCTAAAAAGAATTGAAGAGCTTCTTGACAGGGTGGGCCTGCAGAAAAGCTCACTCGATCGTTATCCGCATGAATTTTCCGGAGGCCAGAGGCAGAGAATAGGTATAGCAAGGGCCCTTGCCCTGAATCCCATGCTTTTAATCTGCGATGAACCTGTTTCAGCTCTTGATGTTTCCATTCAGTCGCAGATTCTCAATCTTTTAATGGATCTTCAGAATGAATTCCGACTGACCTATATTTTTATATCACATGACCTTACCGTAGTGCGTCATATTTCAGACAGAGTGGCGGTAATGTATCTGGGACGTATAGTCGAAACAGCTGACGCGGATTCGATATATACAGGCGCTCTCCACCCCTATACAAAAGCCCTGATATCGGCAATTCCGGATCCTGACCCTGAAAGCAGAAGGGAAAGAATTATTCTTCAGGGGAATGTTCCTTCTCCGGTTAATCCCCCTGAAGGATGTCATTTCCATCCGAGATGCCCATATGCTAAGGAAATATGCAGAAAGAGTTACCCCGAGCTGAAACAGTATGGAGATAAAATAAATCAGCATCATGCAGCATGCCATTTCGCGGGAGAATTTTAATTTGAAGCGGTCATTATGTTTAATATTATCCGTTATCCCCTGTTTATTATCCTGTTCTTTATTTGTCAGCCAGATCGATTCTGTAACCGACTTTCTTCCAAGGGACACTGACCTTTCAGGATGGAACAGGATTTCCCCTCCTGC
>DAIOFM010000125.1:0-9025 GCA_036745755.1 Spirochaetota bacterium
ATCCTTTCTTTTTATCGAAGTAATCACAGACATATAAGGCCATGTACCTGTCAGGCCGGAGTATACGGTTAATCTCCGCAATAACCTTCTCCATCTCTTTGAAATACTCCTCCTCATAAGCCGGGAGTTTACCGATGCAATCTTTTTCATCAGAGTAGTTCACGTTATCGCCGTACGGCGGATCAACAAAGACGAAGTCAGCCTTGCCGCTTTCTATGGGGAGCTTACGTGCGTCACAACGGAATATATCTTTTCGCGTAGGATTTATATCATACCCCAGGGGCCTGCGGTTTGTGTCCCTGCACACGTCAAGGGTTGTGCCGCTTCCGCACATGGGGTCAACAACAAGATCCTTCTCGTTTGTGTAGCGCATGAGGCAGTTCCAGATTATATATGAGGGGGTTGCGCCTGTATAGCCGCGGTCACCCTGATCTTCACGTCCGTAATTCTGTGAAGGGTAATCCCAGAGTGTTGTGACCTGTCGCTGAAGTTTCGGTGTAGGCATAAATCCCCCTTTTCGGATAATATAACAATTGATTAAATCCCTTTCACTGAAATGGCGGTTTTTGTAAAGACATTAATAATTAATGGTCTAATCCGAAACTGCTGACGATCCTGTTATAACTCCCCTCTTTTTTCAACCTGGAAAGTCCGCTATTAAAGTCGTGTACAAGCTTTTTATGATTGGGTTCTTGTCTGGAAAATACAAGAAATATCTTTTCCTTTTTATACGGTGGATTCAGGAAAACAACTTTACCTTTCAACTCCGGTACTTCTTTTTTAATAAAAAACTCAACTGCTGCTTTATCTTCGATTAGATAATCAATTCTTCTGTATGCCACTTTTTTAATATTAAACTCTACCCTGGCTGCTTTTTCTACTTTTATCCCCTGTACCTTATCAAGTATTTCTATATAATTCGAACCGTTTAACACACCGACAGTTGCAGGGGCAAGATTTGCAATTGTTGAAAATTTCCGGTTAAGATTGTTTTCGCTGGATGTGAAGAAACCGACATTTGCAGTCCAGATTGCATCAGGATATACAAAGTATGCGGTTCTCTCTTTTGAATATCCGGCACCAAGCAGAGCATGAATATTACCATTTTTTGACTCTTCAAAAGCACGGGCCCAGGGATATATAATCACTTCACTTTCATATCCGGCCCTTTTTAGCGCTTCAATACTTATCTGAGAAAGCAGCCCTTTTCCAGGCATATTCTCCCCGGTATAAGGTTCCCATTCGCATGCACCTATTACAATCTTTTGTTCTGTCTTTATAACCCGGGAAAATAAAACACTTCCGGGAACATTAAAAAACATCAGAACTGCAAAAAGCAGGATATATTTTGTATGCATAATATTGTTTCTCTTAATTGAGGAATAATTGTTCATGTTTTTAACATTTATATAATCAGGCAGATATCCGATTTCAATTAATTATACAAAAAAATATATTATAGAAACACAGTATTTAAACATAAATAATTATTAATCATAAATTTTGATTAAAATAATCATAAGCACCATCAATTTTATATATAAATTTCTTAATGCAACTAAAATTAATATTGACAGCGTTTTACAATGATGTATACTGTTCAATAATGTTGAACAGTATACGGGGTGAATGTGTCAAAAACAATCCTGTCATTGGTCAAAGCTTCTAAAATTCTTGAACTTATTATGAGTGAATCGAGAGCCTTAGGCGTCTCTGAACTCTCCCGCGCCCTTGATATGCCGAAACCCACTGTACAGAACATGCTCTTCACACTTGAGTCAGAGGGGCTCCTTGAAAAAGATCCCATGTCGCTTAAATACAGGCTCGGCGCGCGGCTCTTCCAGCTTGGAATGCATTACGCGAACAACATGGACCTTACTATGATTGCCCGTGCATGGCTTGAGCGGCTCTGCTCGCAATACGGTGAGACCTCAAGGGCCGGCATTGTGATGGGTGAAAAGATCATCATTGTGATGGAAGTTCAGCATGACAGCAGTTATATGACATTCCCGGGACCAGGTTCAGTAATCCCTCCGCACACAACATCAATCGGGAAAATACTCCTTGCCTATATGCCTGATAAACGGAGAGAGAAGATCCTTGGCAGCATCCAGTTCACGCCACTCACTGACAAAACCCTTAAAAACATGGATGAACTGAAATCTGAACTGGCCGGTGTTCATTCCGAAGGTATCGCCTTTGACAACGAGGAATCACTTAAAGGGCTGTCATGCATTGCGGGGCCGGTTTTCAATCACCGCAATGAATGCATAGCGGCAATATCACTCAGCGGTAACTCAGCTAAAATGGAGTTGAGGCGCAACGAGATTATCAATGCCATAAAATATACATGTTTCAGAATGTCGGAGCAGATGGGGTACAGAGGGGAGCAGCCTTCAGTATTCAACTGAAAGCGGTTCAGCTACGCTCATTTTGCACGCCAGCGCTCCTTCACAATAAGGGGGTTATATGCAGGTAAAAGGTTCAAAAGAGATCAGGGCCGGTGTACTTGACAGCGGTCTCTGTACAGGGTGCGGGGCCTGCGTTTCACTCTGCCCGTATTATGCCACGCACAAAGGTAAAACTGTCATGCACTTCAGCTGCACAAGGGATGAGGGGAGATGCCATGCCCACTGCCCAAGAGCCGAAGTTAACCTTGACAGAATTTCAACACAGATCTTCGGAGAGGAATACTCCGCCGAACCATTCGGCAGTTATATCAGCATTTATGCGGCACGGGCGGGGGATAAAGCCGGACTCGGCAGTTTCCAGACAGCCGGAACAGTTTCAGCTCTGATGAAATTTTCTATGGAGAAAGGCTATATTGATTCGGCAGTTCTTACAAAAAATGATAAGGGATTCGGTGTACCGGTAATCATAGATGATCCATCAGGAATCGAGAAAGCTTCAGGTTCAAGATATTCTGTGTCACCCACAGTTAAAGGCGTCAATGAAGCGATAATCTCCGGACGAAGAAAGATCGGTGCAGTGAGTACACCATGCCAGACACTTGCAGTTGCCCAGTTAAGGGGAAACCCGCTGAAACAGGAGAATTTCACCGACCCCATAGCTTTCTCAATCGGGCTGTTCTGCACATGGGCGCTCACTGCTTCTGACTTCACGGCACTCCTTAAATCCATGGGGGATATCTCCACAATCCGCAGACTGGATATACCACCGCCCCCTGCATCTGTGATGGAGATAGAGACCGGTAATAAAAGCTACATCATACCCCTTGATGACATACGTAAACTTATCCCGGAGGCATGCTCATACTGCCACGACATGACAGCGGAGTTTGCTGATATATCAGTGGGTGTTTACGAAGGTAAAACAAAGCAGAATATTGCAATTATCCGCACTGAAAAGGGGAGAAAAATTTTCGAGGAAGCTGTTACTGCAGGTTACCTGGTGACAGAAAAGATTCCGGAAGAGGCCATTGCCCCGCTTGCAGCAGCATCAATGAATAAAAAGAAGAGGGGCCTTGCGAAACTCGCTGAGGCTGATCTTATAAATTCTGAAGCCGGACATACCGTTATAAGACTGGAAAAATCAACACTTGATTCGATCTTTAAAGGGGGTGCATCATGCTGCTGAGTAATAATGAAGGTAAAGAATTCCTGCTCATGGGGAACCAGGCCATAGCACGCGGGGCACTTGAAGCGGGTGTGAGCGTTGCAGCTGGATACCCGGGAACTCCATCCTCCGAGATAATCGAAAACCTTGCTTCTGTTGCCCCTGATGCAGATCTTTACGTTGAGTGGTCTGTAAATGAAAAAGTTTCACTTGAGGTTGCAGCAGCAGGATCATTTGCCGGGCTCCGTTCACTCTGCGTAATGAAGCAGAACGGGGTCAATGTGGCATCGGACTTTCTGCTGCACCTTGTGCTTTCAGGCACGCGCGGCGGCATGGTGCTTATTCCATGTGACGATCCAGGCGCAATATCAAGCGTTAATGAAGGTGAATCACGCTACTTCGCGCGTCTCATGGAGATCCCGCTCCTTGAGCCCGGTGATTTCCAGGAGGCCAAGGATATGACAAAATGGGCCTTCGAGCTTTCCGAGGAGCTGGGCAATGTGGTTATGCTTCGCAGTGTTACCCGCCTTTCACACGCCAGCGGTAATGTTAAGCTTGGAGCGCTGAACAGGACAAAGCCCACTGCGGAATTCAACTTCAGCGGGAACCTTCTGGATGCAAAGACAGGCCCTGTGATTACAGCACCTGTTCCCTTCAGGCATACACAGCAGCAGGCCAAGCTTAAAAAAGCTGCCGCTCTTTTTGAAACATCACCCTTTAACAGGTATGAAGGACCGGAGAAACCGGAACTCCTGATTATAACAAGCAGTGCCTGCTACCTCTACAGCAGGGAGGCCCTGCGGGTACTGGATGCGGAAAAGAGGGCCGGGATACTGAAGCTGGGCACAACATGGCCCCTCCCACCTGAACTATTGAAGAAACACCTTGCCGCGGCTGAAAAAGTCCTCATAGTTGAGGAGGTTCTCCCCTTCCTTGAAGAGAACATCAAAATCTTTGCTATGGATAGTATTGATTCAATCGGAAAGATAAAATTCTTCGGGAAGAATGACGGGACACTCCCCTCGGTAAACGAGATGAATCCTGATCATGTAATTAAGGCAATATCATCAATACTGAGTATTCCATACACAGGTATGCCTGAAGAGTACGAGAAAAGCGGACAGATATTATCATTCACTAAATCACCTAACAGGGAGCTGACATTCTGCCCGGGGTGCCCCCACAGGGCTTCATACTGGTCCATAAACAGGGCGCTGACTCTTAACGGAGAAAACGGATTTGTCTGCGGCGACATCGGGTGTTACACAATGGCAATACTCCCCGCAGGTTTCGGCACAATAAAGACCGCGCATTCCATGGGTTCAGGCACAGGGGTTGCCAGCGGTTTCGGGAAGCTTAAAAGTTTCGGCATGAAGCAGCCTGTTGTGTCGGTATGCGGAGATTCAACTTTTTTCCATGCCGGCATGCCCGCGCTTGTTAACGCGGTACATAATAATTCCGACATGCTCCTTGTTATTCTGGACAACAGCGGTACTGCAATGACAGGGTTTCAGCCTCACCCCGGCATACCATCCGGCGCTGCGGGGAATGAACTCCCCGGTTTAGATATTGAAAATATATGCAGATCCATAGGTGCCAAAACCTTCACAGCAGATCCCTTTAATATTGCCGCGACTGAAAAGAAGGTCCTTGATATAATTGAAAACGAAACCGGAGCAAGGGTGCTGATAATGAAACAGCCCTGCGCATTGAGCCCGGAGAAAAAAGGGAAAAAGAAGTACAACGTCTCGGTGGACAGCAGTATCTGTAAAGGAACGGACTGCGGATGCAACAGGCTCTGCACAAGGGTTTTCAGGTGCCCGGGTCTTGTATGGGACAATGCCGCAGGGAAAGCGGTGATTGATGAGATCATCTGTGCCGGTTGCGGTGTCTGTGCTGACATCTGCCCCTCCGGTGCGATTAAAAGAAGCGAGGTGGTGTTATGATAGATCCCTTTAACATAATTATTACAGGTGTCGGCGGACAGGGAAATGTCCTTGCTGCCAGGATGTTAGGTAACACCCTGGCAAAAGCTGGATACTACGTTACAATCGGAGAGACCTTCGGGGCGTCACAGCGCGGCGGATCTGTCATGAGCCACCTGAGAATATCAAAGGAATCAGCCTGGAGCCCGCAGATACCGAAGGGGAAGGCGCATCTTATAATAGCGCTGGAACCGGTTGAATCACTGCGAGTACTTGCAGCATACGGGAACAGGGAAGTAAAGATTGTGAGCAATACCCGTCCCATTTACCCTGTGGGCGTTATATGCGGTGATCTCGCGTACCCTTCACTCCCGGATCTCAATTCGGCAGTTGCCCAGCTTTGTGATGACGCAAGGTTCATCAATGCAACAGAGGAGGCGGTTGCGTTAGGGCACCCTATCCTGAGCAATGTCATTATGGTTGGAGCTGCGGCCGGACTGGGACTTCTACCCATTGATGATGAGGCATTTAAATCTGTCATAAGTGAAAATGTTCCCGAATCAAAGATTGAAATCAATATGAAGGCGTACAGGAAGGGGAAAGAGATGGCAGGGGACCCCGTGAAGTTTTAATTCTTTTGTCATAATGTCATCTCCGCGTAGGCGGAGATCCATAATTTTAAAAAATTGAGTGCTATTAACAATGGATTCCCGCCTTCGCGGGAATGACGAAAAGTGAACTAATTCAATCATTAACTGCCATAATAAAGGGATAATTTTCTATCCAATTCAGATTGCCACGTCGCTGCCGCTCCTCGCAATGACGTGACTGAAATCAGATGCAGCAAAAAATATATAAGCATCAACAGGGGAAGCGGAGAAAAATATTAACCGGAGGTTTTTATGTCTTCGCTTGGAAAAGATTTACGGAAGCTCTTATCTGACACACAGGTCCTTGATGAGAAAGAGGACTTAATGGCCTATGCCAATGATGCCACATTTTATTTAGCACGGAGATCCCCTGATGCGGTGGCAATCCCTCTCTCAACGGAGGATGTATCGAAAATACTTAAATACGCTTTCGAAAAACGGATACCTGTCGTACCGAGGGGAGCAGGGAGCGGCCTTGCGGGGGGATGCACTCCTGTTCATGGCGGCATTGTAATTGACATGAAACAGATGAACTCCATCGTTGAGATAAACCGCAAGAATATGACAGCAGAAGTTGAAGGGGGAGTTGTTCTTGACAGGTTCAACAGGGAACTGCGGAAACAGAAACTCTTCTACCCCCCTGATCCTCAGAGCATGAAGGTCTGCACAATCGGCGGGAATGTGGCAACACGGGCAGGTGGACCGCGCGGCGTTAAGTACGGCACAACCGAGAGATATGTCACGGGCCTTGAAGTTGTTCTCCCTGACGGCTCCGTAATCACCCCCGGCGGGAAAGTGGTCAAACAGTCCTGCGGATACGACCTGGCCCACCTTTTTACAGGATCAGAAGGGACCCTTGGTGTGATTACAAAGGCAAACCTGAGGCTCCTCCCCCTCCCTGAGACATCGACAACCATAATTGCTTCATGCGTCAGTGCTGACCAGGCCGCGGAAATTGTTTCTGAAATCATCGCTGAAGGTGTTGTCCCAGCAATGCTTGAATTCCTTATCAAGCTGGCAGTCATGGGTATGAACAACCATATAAAAAATCCCATACCATTAAACGGAGAAGCTTACCTCCTGATGGAGGTTGACGGCAGTGAAGCACAGGTGGAGGCAGAGGTAAAAAAGATAAAGCTTATCTGTAACGGACTTGGTGCTGCTGACGTAATAGTGGTGAAAGACCCCGCAGACAGCAGGTCATACTGGAATGCGAGGTCAAAACTCTACCCTATTATGATGAGCATCTTCAAGCGTGTAATCACAGAAGATGTTACAGTGCCGAGAAACTCAATCCCTGAACTTGTTCGAAGAGTTCAGACAATCGGCGCATCACTGCAGATTCCTATAGGTCTGGCAGGTCATGCAGGTGACGGGACATGCACCCCACGATCATGCACACCGAGATAAGTGATGCTTTCGCGGAGAAAGCCGAGAAGGCCATTGAGCAGATTATAAAAGCTGGTCTTGAACTTTCAGGTACTATTTCCGGTGAGCATGGCATCGGAATACATAAAAACAGGTTTATTGAAATGGAACATGGCCCTGTACAGATCGGCCTTATGAAAGCGATTAAAAGGGCAATTGATCCCGCAGGAATCATGAACCCCGGAAAAATCTGGCATGATGGAGGCGCAGCTTAATGAAACTTGAAGATTATAAAGAAATTTCCGCAAGATGCTCACAGTGCAACTTCTGCCAGGCGGCCTGTCCGGTATTCAAGTCAAAAGGGACAGAGAACTGGCTTGCAAGAAACAGGCTTAACCTGATAAGGGAAGTACTCATTGATAAAACAATGGAACCCACTCCCCGATTCACGGAAATACTGGATACATGCCTCCTATGCACAAGCTGCACCCAGAGTTGTTCCAGCATGGTCCCTGTTGACGAAATAATTATTGCCGCAAGGCACCGCATGGCTGAGTCCGCAGGCGGAGCAGCATCAATAAAGAAAAAGCTCTTCTCCGGCGTGATGAAAAGCAGTTCAGCCATGAACCTCATGATTAAAGCGGGCTCTGTTGCACAGAAATTCGGCATAGCCCCGGGGAACCTCCCTCAGATGTCATCAAAACCCTTTTTCAGCAGGAGGAACGGCACCCTCTCCCCTGAAGGGAAAGCTGAATCACGTGTCGCATACTACGCCGGATGCGGAACCAATTTTTTCTACCCTGAAGCAGGTGAAGCTGCAACAGACATTCTCCTTAAAATGAAAACTGAAGTTGTTATACCTGGAGGTTTAACCTGCTGCGGAGTACCCCTTCTTTCCGAGGGTGACATTGACGGGGCAGCAGAAGTATTCAGAAAAAATATCGATATACTCGCGTCAATTGAATGCGATACAATAATAATGGAATGCACATCATGCATAATGATGTTTTTAAAGAAGGGGCCGAAACTCTTTGCAGCAGATGATCCCGTAATGGAAAAAGTCAATGCCGTTAACGCAAAGATAGAAAACGCCCTGACATATATTTATAAAAAAGCAGTTCCCTCAACACGAAGCAGCTCCGCAGGAAGTTTCACTTATCATATCCCGTGTCACCTGAATAAAGCAGGGAAGGATACTGATACTGCGGAGATACTCACATCGATAACCGGTGCTGAATACAGGGAACTTGAGGAACCTGAATCGTGCTGCGGCGCCGGGGGAGCTTATTACATGAAGGACAGCGGGTTAAGCGAATCCATTCGAAGAATAAAAATCGACGATATCAGGAGGAGAGAAGTTTCAACCCTGGTCACCGAATGCCCCATGTGCAGGTATTACATCAGCAAGGGTGTTCCGGAAATGGAAGTAATGCATCCGCTGGAATTCATTAAAGCGCGCATTTTCTGAAAAAACAATCAGATGCATAATTCCGGCATGAATTATAT
>DAIOFM010000126.1:0-8973 GCA_036745755.1 Spirochaetota bacterium
TTCTGTAAAACAATTACCTCAAGCATCATTCTTGAATAATTACAGAATATATATAATTTTTAACCGGGGAGAGATATGTTCAGCAAAAGAGATTATTGCGGTGAATTAACCGTTAACGATAAAGGAAAAGAAGTTTCAGTATTCGGATGGATCGACAGAAAAAGAGATCTGGGCGGTATTGTTTTCCTTGAGATAAGAGATGTTTCAGGTATTATCCAGGCTGTTTTTGATTCTTCAATTTCAACGGAAAATGCTCAAATCGCGGACAGCACAAGAAGTGAATACGTGGTTGCGGTTACAGGCAAAATCAGGGAACGTTCGGCTGAAACAATTAATCCCAATGTTCCCACAGGCCATATCGAAATTCTTGCATCAAATATAGAAATACTTAATAAATCGAATGTTCCTCCATTTCCCCTTGATATAAGGGATACAATAAGTGAAGAGGTAAGGCTTAAATACAGGTTTCTCGATCTTCGAAGAGAGGATATGAGAGAGGCAATGATAAAACGTCATAAATTGATGCAGATTACAAGGCAGTATCTCACTGAGCAGAGATTTTTTGAGATAGAGACTCCTATCCTGAACAAATCGACTCCTGAAGGCGCAAGGGATTTTCTTGTTCCAAGCCGAATCAACAAGGGTGAGTTTTATGCCCTGCCTCAGTCCCCCCAGCTATTCAAGCAGATCCTTATGATTTCAGGTTTTGACAGGTATTTTCAGATCGTAAAATGTTTCAGGGACGAAGACCTGAGAAATGACCGTCAGCCGGAATTCACCCAGATCGACATGGAGCTTTCCTTCGTAACCCCTGAAATGGTTATGGAGATAATTGAAGGACTCATTAAAAAAACTGTTAAAGAGATTACAGGCAAAGAGGTCAATTATGACTTCCCGGTAATGGATTACGATGACGCCATGAGCAGATACGGCACTGATGCCCCGGATACAAGGGTTGACATAGAGCTCCGGGACTGTTCTGACATATTTGTCAATTCAACGTTTAATGTATTTTCTTCAGCTCTTTCAAACAATGGCGTTATTAAAGGGATTGCTGTTGAGGACAACGGAAAGCTCTCACGAAAAATGACTGATGATTATTCAGATTATGTTAAAAAATTCGGGGCCAAGGGATTCCCGATGTTTAAATATAATGACGGTAAACTTGAAGGCGGAATTTCAAAGTTCATCACTGATGATGAAAAGGATAAAATTATAGAGCGTTTCGACCTGAAAGCTCCTGCGGTAATATTTTTCTCAGTAGATAAAGAGGCAATTGTTAATTCAACACTTGCTCACATGAGAATGAAAATAGCCCGCGACCTTGACATGGTTGATGAAGATAAACTGAACTTCCTCTGGGTAACCAATTTTCCTCTCATTGAATACCACGAGGAGGACAAGCGTTATTACGCGGTCCATCACCCCTTCACGGCTCCTAAACCTGAACACGCCGATATGCTGGAGAACATAACACCGCAAAGTGCAAAGCAGATAAAGGCCCAGGCTTATGATATAGTACTTAACGGCGTCGAGATTGGTGGCGGTTCAATCAGAATTAGCGATTCCGAGGTACAGTCCAGGCTTTTCAGAGCTATTGGCATGTCTGATGAGGAGGCAAAGACCAAGTTTTCATTCCTCCTTGACGCGCTTCAGTTCGGGGCCCCGCCTCACGGAGGTATCGCACTTGGCCTTGACAGGATAATGATGCTGCTCCTGCAGCGTAATTCCATTCGTGATGTCATGGCATTTCCGAAAACACAGAAAGGTCAATGTTTAATGAGTGATGCACCTTCACCTGTTACTGAAGATCAGCTGAATGAGCTGTCAATAAGGGTTACAAAAAAATAGATGCAACAGGAAAACTTTGAGGTTGATGACACCTCCCTTTACAGGCGTATATGCGGTTTAAAGGATAAAAACCTCAGGCAGATTGAAAAAATACTTGAGGTTGTCCTTATTCCCCGCGGCAACACTATCATTATACAGTCAGAGCATGGTACGCGGAAGACTTCAGAGCTCCTGCACCTTCTTTCTGATTACCTGTCAGGAAAAGATCCCTCTTATGAACTTGATGATTTTGAAATCAGGTATATTTCTTCGTCTATAAAATCAGGGAAAAAATTTAAAGTTGAAGACATCAACAGGCTTAAAATATATATTCCTGACACCAACAGAACAATTGTACCACGAACCATTAACCAGGCAAACTACCTTGACGCCATACACAAATCACCGGTAACTTTCGGTATTGGTCCTGCAGGAACAGGTAAAACCTATCTCGCGGTCGTAGCTGCAATACACTATTTCCTGAAAGGGAAGGTCGAAAGGATTATTCTCACAAGGCCGGCAGTAGAGGCGGGAGAAAACCTCGGTTTTCTCCCCGGAGACCTTATACAGAAGATAAATCCATACCTCCGCCCGCTGTATGACGCCCTTTTTGAGCTCCTGACACTGGACAGGGTCTCATCCTTAATTGAAAAGGGCTACATAGAAATCGCACCACTGGCATACATGAGGGGCAGGACCCTGAATAATGCCTATATTATTCTTGATGAGGCCCAGAACACAACAATGTCACAGATGAAGATGTTTCTTACAAGACTGGGCACCAACTCGAAGTTCGTAATATCCGGCGATATTACTCAGATAGATCTTGCCAAACCTCACGGTTCGGGGCTGATACACAGTCAGAAGCTACTGCAGGGAATTGAAGGAATAGAATTTATAAACTTCACCCGTGAAGACATTTCACGCCACCCGGTAGTTGAAAAAATTGTTGCTGCATATGAAAATGCAGGTTATAATGATTAATTAGAAGATATGAGATATATTCGGGACATTTCACGGCAGAATTTCATAAGAATATTCAGAGATCGGAAGATCAGATTATATTACCTGTTCGTTCTCATTCTTATATTACTGTCAACGGGTATCCTCGCGTACAGGATTACTGATAAAACCTATGTTTATAATGTGGGTGATATCTCTGAATCAGATATCCGGGTACAGAGGGATATATATTATATAAATGAATCGGAAACCGAGGCTGAAAAAAAACGGGCACTGCAGTCTGAAAAACTTGTTTTTGATAAAAATTCATCGATATTGCAGGAAAAGCTGAAACTCGCGGATGAGCTCCTCAGCTCCGTAGTAAAAACTCTTGAGGATTATCCTCCGCTGAGCAACAATGATTACAGTATCCAGCTTGAGGTCCTGAAAAACAGGCTTCCGAAAAATCTTCAATATACAGACAAAATTCTTTTAAACCTTCTTAAATACAATAATCCACGGCAGCTTAAAAGCGCTGTCCTTAAGATCCTTATATACATATATGATTACAGAGGGCTTGGTGTTCTTGAAAAAGAATTTAAAAATCCCCTTAATCTTGATATAAGGACGGTCACAGTAAGAAATGAAGAATCAATTGAACTTAATGATGAGGTATCAGCTGTAATAGAAGACCTTGTCACAATTGAAAATGTAAGGGCAAGACTCTACAGTATATGTTATTCAGTTGCCCCTTATCTGCCGAAGGAGACTACTGTTTCGGTGGCAACAATAATTAAAAGCAGCCTGAAATCCAACCTTAAATTTAACGAGGAGGAGACCAAGCGGAGAATTGATGAAAAACTAAAAAGTATTAAGCCTGTAACCGGTGTTTTAAAAAAAGGACAGACTATCGTCCGTGAAGGTGATACAATCACAAATGACATTCTGCAGAAAATAACAGTATTAAACAGACACGCAAAAACGTCACATGTTAACTTCATAATAGGCGTTATACTGCTGCAGCTGATTTTTGTGGCAATAATGAGTTTCTTTACATTCACATACGAGATTTTTTATTTCCCTGATCGTAACGGTATAATGGTTGTATTTTCCCTGATCATGTTTTTTATGATATATACATTCTTTGTGGATAATTTTGAACTGGCAAATACATCCAAAATTTCCATCGTACTACTGATGCCGATACCATTCGTCACAATGATGATATCAATTCTATATAATATCTATCTTTCTCTATTTGTGGCCCTGTATCTTATATTTTTCACATTCATGACTGTTGAGGTGGATCTGCAGGTAGTTATTATTACTTTCAGTACTGCTTTAATGGGTTCTTTTATAAATATGAACGTGGACCGGAGGAGCGATTTTTTTAAAGGAGGTCTTATACTGGGCGCTATAAATTCAATAATTATAGTAGCACTTTCCTTTATTGAAAACACTCCCTGGAAGATTACACTGACCAATTCCGAACTTGCCCTGGCCAACGGTATTCTAAATTCAATACTTGTACTTGGTATTTTCCCCATATATGAACACATTTTTGATATAACAACAAAATTCAAACTCCTCGAACTTTCAGACCTGAATGCTGACATATTCAAAAAAATGCTTCTAAATGCTCCCGGTACATATAATCATTCTCTTCTGGTATCAACTCTTGCTGAAGCTGCCTGCAAAGAGATCAGAGGGAACTATATGCTCGCAAGAGTAGGGGCGTTTTACCATGATATAGGTAAAATACCTGATGCCGGCGTTTATATCGAAAATGGTATATCTGATATAAGGGCGAAAAAACTCTCCCCAAGGGATTATTCAAAACTGATTATATCACATGTTGATAAGGGTGTCAGCATGGCCCGTGCGTCAGGGCTCCCCGAATCCGTGATAGATTTCATTCGTGAACATCACGGGACTTCTACTATGACATTCTTCTATCATCAGGCACTTGAAAATGCCAGTTCGAATAAGGAAGAGTTTATAAATAAAGAAGATTTTCAGTACAACGGGCCTAAACCAAAAAGCAGGGAAACTGCTATTGTAATGCTTGCAGATGCTATTGAGGCTGCCTCAAGATCGATCAAGGAACCTAACAGGGACAAAATCGAGGGGATGGTGAGGAAAATTATTTATAATAAGCTTAATGACGGAGAACTGGACAGTTCAGGTTTATCAATGGTAGAGCTTAAAAAGATCCAGAACGTATTTCTCAACATGCTTTTCGGAATTTTTCATACTCGTATAGAGTACCCTGATGCGGACAGGGTCAGGGATCTTGAAAAGGAGGTTCGTGACTCTAAAGGTCCGGAAAGCTGAGATGAAAACAATCGAAATATTTACAGAAGGTAATATTTCACTTCCATATGATAATATTGATGAAAACTACATCTCCAGAATCTCTGGAAAAATCCTGGAACTGACCGCAACAGATAATGTTTCAATTTCGATTATACTTACAGATAATGAATATATTCATGAAATAAACAGCGAATACCGTGGCAAAGATATGCCCACAGATGTGATAAGCTTCGCATACAGGGACGAACCATTTCCATCACCAAGCGGGATTACTGAGGAACTCGGAGATGTTTATATTTCTCTTGAAAGAACGGCCGAACAGTCAGTTGAATTTAAAGTGACCTTCGAAGAAGAATTAAAAAGACTGATTACACACGGGATACTGCATCTACTCGGCTATGATCATGAAAAATCTCCTGAAGATGAATTAAGGATGCGGGAGCTCGAAGAGAAAATTCTTTCCTCGTTAAAATAACATCCAACGTAAATTTTATGCCCGATATATATACAAAATTCCTTGATACTATTGAAACCCGCAGAATGATTGCTCCGGGAGACAGGCTGCTGTTATCCCTTTCAGCAGGGAAGGATTCTATGGCAATGCTTGATATGCTTGTCCGATACAGGGATATGATAAATTTCGATATTGGTATTTTTCATCTTAATCACCTTACCCGGGGAAAAGAATCAGATGATGACGAAATACTGGTAAAAGAAAGAGCTGCCGGTTACGGTATCAGAATATTCAGCAGAAATTATGATTTCAATTCAGAGGCGAAGGGCGGAATATCATTTGAAGAACATGCAAGGGATATACGGTATTCAATGCTTAATGATATTGCCTTATCAGAAGGGTTTAATAAAATTGCAACGGCTCATAACAGCCTTGACAATACAGAGACAATGCTGATGAGGATATTCTCAGGCACGGGGATTTTCGGCTTGAGGGGCATTAATTATATTAACGGGAATATAATCCGCCCTATACTTGATATCCATCCCGATGATATCTACTCCTACCTGAAAGAAAAAAAAATAAACTGGAGAGAGGACCATACTAACGCTGAAACTAAATATTTAAGAAATTATGTCAGAAATATCATCATTCCGGCAATCAATGAAAGGTTTCCGGAAGCAGAAAAAAATATTCAAACTCTTTCAGCACACGCTTCCGAGAATGAAGCTCTCCTCTCTTTTTTTGCAGACAGGCTAAATCCCGGCTGGCTCTGTGAAACAGAAAACGGGCACTTCATTTACACCGGTATGTTTTCCGGTAATCTCCCTTTCATTAAATATATGCTGACAAGGACACTCAATTCATTTTACGGGATCAGGCTCAATAGCCTGATCCTCAACGAAATAACAAGGAGATACAATACTGAAAAAAGCAATATTACTCTCTATGAAAAAGGAACAATAGTTGTCAGCAAAAAGAATAACGAGGGTAGACCCGGAATTGAAATAACAGATTTAACCGGAATAATAACTGTTCCGGATAAATGGGAATATTTACTTTCAATTGAAAAGGAAAATTCAATATATATACCCGAATTAAGAAGATACCTGAATTACAGAGAGTCATCCTATGATGAATATTTGAAATCCGGAGATAATAAAGGGCATGTTTTCATAAAGATCCCTGAAAATACGGATAAAATTCTATTGAGAAACAGAAGAAACGGTGACAGGATCAAAATTGAAAATTGTATAAAAAAAATTAAAGAACTGATGATTGAAAAGAAACTTGACATCAGCACAAAAAAAAGTGTACCGATTATTGAAATAAATGGAGAAATAGCAGCATACCTTCCAGGTGCTGTCGGGCCTTATCCGGACAGAGTATCATGTAACTTTTGGGCCGTTGAATGTACAGACAGGATATTTGTATTTTATTTTTCAGATTTTCCTGATTATAATAAATAACAAGACAGTCAAACAGCAATTCAGGAGTAATAAATGAATCAAGCAACAAAAAAGATCGCCTTTTTTCTATTGATTGCGTTAATCATAATGGCAATATTCCGGATGTCTGACACCGGTAACAATAAAGTAACACTGGATTACAGTGTTTTTATTGAGAAAGCCCGTAATGGTGAGATTTCGAAAGTTAAAATCGATAACCAGAAAATTTCCGGCAAATATAAAAATTCAGAAAGTAAAAACAGCTCAGGATTCAACAAAGACGAATATGATTTTGTAACTGTAATCCCCTATGAGGATCCGGAGTTGTTAAAGAAGCTGATTGATAACAGGGTATCAGTTGAGGGAACTGATGAAGATGACAGGATGTTTCTCAGAGGGCTTATTAATTTCCTTCCCTGGCTTCTGTTTTTCGTAATAATCTGGTTCCTGATGTTCAGACAGATTCAGGGTGCTGGCAACAAGGCCCTTGCTTTTGGTAAAAGCAAGGCAAGGCTTAATCCGGATCTCAAAAATAAAGTGAACTTCAATGACGTAGCAGGTGCAGATGAGGCCAAAGAGGAACTGCAGGAAGTCGTTGAGTTCCTCAAAGAACCGAAAAAATTTATCAATATAGGAGCTAAAATTCCCACGGGAGTTCTACTTGTAGGCCCTCCCGGAACAGGTAAAACACTTCTTGCCAGGGCAATTGCCGGTGAGGCAGGGGTTCCTTTTTTCTCAATAAGCGGTTCCGATTTTGTTGAAATGTTTGTAGGAGTCGGAGCTTCACGAGTAAGGGATCTTTTTGAACAGGGAAAGAAAAATGCCCCTTGCATAATATTTATTGATGAGATAGACGCAGTAGGGCGTCTCAGGGGAGCAGGTCTTGGCGGAGGACATGACGAAAGGGAGCAGACATTAAATCAGCTTCTGGTCGAAATGGACGGTTTTGAGACGAACGAAGGTGTTATTATAATCGCCGCTACAAACAGGCCTGATGTTCTTGACCCGGCATTGCTTCGTCCAGGACGTTTTGACAGACAGGTTATTGTTGATATTCCTGATATCAAAGGGCGTGAAAAAATTCTTGCCGTTCATACCAAAAAGATCCCTCTATCCAGAGAAGTTGATCTCAAGGTAATAGCAAGGGGCACACCGGGTTTCACAGGTGCGGATCTCGCAAACCTTGTAAATGAAGCTGCTCTTCTTGCAGCCCGCAAGAACAAGAAAAGAGTAGGCATGCAGGAAATGGAAGAGGCCAAGGACAAGGTCCTCATGGGACCGGAGAGACGTTCTATGCTGATAACTGACCCTGAGAAAGAAATTATCGCATACCATGAAGCAGGCCATGCGATACTCGGAATTATGACTGGATCAGATCCTATACATAAAATAACAATCATACCAAGGGGAAGGGCGCTCGGGCTTACAATGCAGCTCCCGGTAGAGGAAAAACATCTTCACTCTAAACAGCACTGGCTCAACCAGATACAGATACTCTTCGGCGGTCATTTGGCTGAACAACTTAAATTTAATGATGTCACGACCGGCTCAAGTAATGACATAGCACGAGCCTCCGGCATTGCAAGAAAGATGGTTACTGAATGGGGGATGAGCGAAAAGATTGGTCCAATTGCCTTTGGTCAGAAAAATGAACAGATTTTTCTCGGTAGAGAAATTTCTCAGCACCAGGACTTTAGTGAATCCACAGCACAGGTTATAGATGAAGAGGTCAACAGCATTATCAAATACTGCCTCGATGAGGCTCGAAGAAAGCTTATAGAGGGCAATGATAAGTTTGAGGCTCTTGCCAAAAACCTGATAGAACGTGAAACACTTGATGCTGAGGAAATCAAAATGCTGATGGACGGGGAGCAGCTGCCGCCGCTCACAGCTAATAAAGGAACGAAAATTAACAAAATAGCGGATGATACTGTTTTAACCGATGAAACAATAGAATAAATTTTTAAGTGATACCTGCAATAA
>DAIOFM010000127.1:0-8875 GCA_036745755.1 Spirochaetota bacterium
TTAAAAAGATGCTCGAAAAGGGCGGAACATCCTTCTACAGAATTGAGGGCGGAAAGAAGCAGTACTGGGATTTCGCATCTGACAGCTATAAGGATGTACCGTACAGCCCGAACATGGTATTCCTTTCCAATATCAAAACTGATAAGGCTAAGATTCCTGTTTCAACACCAAGCGCTTCACTTGTCGACATAGGTGACGGGGTATTCTGCTTTGAGTTCCATACAAAGATGAATGCGGTAAACGGTGAAATCGTTTCCATGATACCAAAGGTTGTTGATTTCGTAAATAAAAACGGTGTCGGTTTAGTAACAGGTAATGAGGCTGGGGGAATGCCGCCGGCATACAGCGCAGGCGGAGACCTTAAATTCATGCTCGGATTGGCCAAAAAAGGCGATTTCGCAGGTATTGATAATTTTATTTCAGATGTCCATGAAGGGCAGAAGATGATGAAATATGCATCATTTCCGAATGTTGCTGCTCCTTTCGGGCTTGCGCTTGGCGGCGGATGCGAAACATGTCTGTGGGCTGACAAAATCGTTGCACACAATGAACTCTACATGGCGCTTGTCGAAGTAGGGGCAGGTCTTATCCCCGCAGGCGGCGGATGCGTTAATATGTGGAGAAGAATGAGCGAATCTGTTGTAACACCAACAGACTGGCTGTCAGTGTTCCTTGAGGCATTCCAGACAATTGCAATGCCGATGCCTACAGGTTCAGCCCAGGAGGCAAGGAAGAAAGGATACCTCAGGCCCCAGGACAGGATCGTTTTTAACAGGGACTATCTCATAGGTGAAGCAAAGAAAGAGGTCCTCAGGATGGTTGAAGACGGATATGTGCCTCCTGCAAATATGCCTATTAAGGTTTTCGGCCAGGACGCTATGGGTGCTGTTGACGCCAATATTCCTGATATGCTTTCAGGATATAAGATTGCTCCTCATATCGCTACAGTGGTAAGGCGTGTGGCTTATGTAGTTTCCGGCGGTACAGCGTACAAAGGTACAGAAATATCTGAAGACGCTATGCTGAGACTGGAAAGGGAGATGTTCGTTGACTGCTGGAAAACAGAGAATTCCCAGAAGATGGCCGAACATATGGCAACAAAAGGGAAACCGCTTTTTATATAGAAGAATTTTCATTGAAATAATTTATCCCCTGCCTTAACGGGCAGGGGATATGTTTAAAACCTGATGATTTATATTGTAATTCCGACGTTAATAAGAAGCTTCTTCGAAATGGCAATATGCAGCATCAGAATTAAAATTAACAGAATGGAGAGAGAAGATGGAATATAAGACAATAGAATTTACAACTCCCGAAAAGGGAATTATGGTCCTTTCTCTTAACAGGCCGGATGTGTATAACTCTGTTAGCCAGCTTATGATGGAGGAACTTGAACATTTCTGGCGTGAAAGGCTTTACGATCTTGAGACAAGGGTTGTTATTCTTAAAGGTAACGGCGAGAAGGGTTTCTGTGCCGGCCTTGATATGAAAGAGACAGCAGAGATGTCAGGGAAGTTTAATGTTGAGGAACTTTACAGATTCCAGGCCAGGCTTGCAAGGGTAAACCTTCACATGAGGAGGGCGCCGCAGCCTATTATTGCCGCAGTACACGGCGCTGCAGCAGGTCAGGGTTTCAGCTTTGTTCTTGCCTCGGATATAAGGGTCATATCACCTGATGCCAAGTTCTGCGCGGCCTATATCAATATCGGCCTGGGCGGGGCAGACATGTCATGCAGCTATTTTCTCCCCAGGATGATTGGAGCGGGCAGGGCGTACGAGTTCATGTACACAGGCCGTTTCATGAAATCTGACGAGGCGATGAACCTGGGCCTTGTATCAAAGATGGTTGATAAGGATAAAATTTATGATGAGGCCATGGAGTACGCGAAGATACTGATGAGCAAGAATCCAATGGCGCTCCGCCTTACCAAGGAGGCCATTAACATGAACCTTGATGCGGGAGGAATGGAGCAGGCGCTTAACATGGAGGACCGTAACCAGACACTCCTTGCTATGGGTGCCGCTCTCCAGATGAACAAGGTAAAACAATAATTGAATCGAATGGCCCGTGATACGGGCCTGGCGAGGCCTTTCTGATATATATGATGTCATCCGCCGTTTCAGGGGATGACATTTTTTTATACCCTGTTATTTAATAACTGTCCCGCCTGCTTTTGAGATGATAAAATAATATTTTAAAATCTGGTTGCAGTTTTTTTATTTTAAAGCTGTCTATTGACTGCCGCCAGTTCAGAAGAGATTAACGGCAGTTTCAGGATGCATTATGAACTGACAAAGTCCCTTGTTGAGATGATAGAGATCTTCAAGGTCTGACAGATGCGGACGGCAGGCGGGAAAATTTGACCGGTTATTACCGGTTCAGACAAAAATTTCACCCTCGCCGAAAAAAGTCACCTCACCCTCAATAAAGACATGGCCGTTATTTTTAACCATCCCCCTTATTACTGAAGGGCGGCCTGTGAATTTTCCCTGGCTCAGTGTTATTGCTTTACCGGTTTTTTTCAAACCATGGTTCACAAGGTATGCGCATAATGGGCCTGCCGCACTTCCTGTGGCGACATCTTCGGTTATTCCCGAGTTGTCCCAGGTGCGGCATTCAAGTGTTGAAGTATGAAAAACGTAGACGAATTTGGCGCCGAATTTATTCAGAAAATCCTCAAAACCGGGGCCTTTAATTTCAGCAGTTTCAATCCCCTCCCTGAGAGGGACTATGAGATAGGGGAGGCCCGTTGATACTGTTTCCACCGGGAGAGATGAGTCTATATATTCATGAGGGATATTAAGGCGTTCTGCAATTTCAGTATACTCTTCTTTCCCCGGCAGGGAAATGAATGAAGGCGGTCCCTGGTCCATCCTGGCAGTGAAGGAGTCCCCGTTTTTTACCGATTCAACGGAACAGGGTCTTCCCTGTATTTCAAGGGTAACTTTAAACTTATCGTTCTCCGGGGCTGCAAGCCTGTGAAGTACCGCTGCAGCGCCGAGTATCGGATGTCCGGCAAAGGGGAGCTCTTCATCAACGGTGAATATTCTCGCCCTGTATTCTCCGCTGTTGTTCTTCGGCCAGATGAAGATTGTTTCGAACTGTTTCAGCTCCCTGGTAATGTTCAGGAGATCATCAATGCCGGGCTCTCTGTCAGGGAAGACCACTGTAAGTCCGTTTCCTGTCATGGGGCGTGATGAGAAAACATCAACATGGTAGAGTTTCATTTTATGATTTCCCGGTAACTTATTCAGAAGCAGGGGGCGCTGTTGTTCCTGATCCGCCTGTTGTTTCCAGGAACCGGGTTATCGCTTCAGTAATAAGGTCTGAGGACTGATCAGTGTCAACCAGGGTGATTGAAAAGAGTGAGTCAAATATTTCCGTCTTTTCTTTCAATTCCTCTATGAAGAAATTTATCTCCGGGTTTTGAGAGGAGAGGAGGGTAAGTGCGGCATGAGGATCGCTCCCTATTCCGTATTCTTTTTCAAAGGCATCACCCTTTGTGAGGAGTATAAAATTCCCCTTCAGGCTGCTGAACTCTGCACCTTTACTCAGAATAATATAGGCAATCAGGAATGTTTTAAAAATTTTCAGCATGCCGGGATCAGGGCCCGCCTCTTTGCCCAGGTCTATCTGGCTGTCCATTATGATTGCCCTGGGACAGCCGTTAGCCCTTATGAAACGGAGCAGTTCGGTGCGTATAAAGGCTGTTTTCCCCGATTTGGCAATCCCCGCACTCATTACAGATGTGGATGTAAGTGCAGGGTAGTCAGCCGTAATTTCAAGGCCGAATTTATTCAGCGCGATTTTAATCGGCGAAGTTATACGCGGCTTTTCGGTTATCAAAATCACTTTCCCGGATATTTCAATAGACATAGCCTTTCACCTGAACATTATAAGACCTGTTATAATTAATATATTATATTTAAAAGAGAAAAAAAGTCAAGTTTATTGCTTTTTATTTTTATCCGGCACGGTGTCTATCCGGGAGCGGGATTGCAGTTACAGGAAAACGGGGTATGCAGGGGGGAGGGGATTCCGGTATTTGTTTACGCTGAACCGGAATGACAGACTTTCAGGTCAGCCCATGCTGAAGATATGTTAAATAGCAATATTTACAACCTTCCTCTCTTTTATATACCCTTTAAGCATCAGGTCAATATAGCTGTCCTTTATCTCCTCAAGTGAACATTCGCTCCCCAGATCGTTAAGGCCCGCATTGTACCATTCCCCTGCCATCTTCTTCCAGGTCGCCTCCCTGAGATCGTGAGGGCATTCAACCGAGTCTATACCGAAGAGGTTTACACCCCTGAGAATAAAGGGGTAGACATTGGCATAGAAGTCCGCTCCTGCCGCGTTGCCGCAGGTTGTAACGGCCCCTCCGTACGCAGTTTCACGTATTGCTGTTGAGAGTATGCTCCCCCCGACGGTATCTATTACACCTGCCCACTTCGATTTAAGCATGGGCCTGTTATCTTTATCACTGACCGCGTCAGCGGGGATCACCTTAAGTGCGCCCATTGCTTTCAGCGCCTTCTCATCTTCGGGAAAGTCCTTTTCAGGATTGGAGTGGAGCCCTGTAACTGCCGTGACTTCATAACCGGCAATTGAGAGCAGCCTTACAGCGTGGCTCCCCACACCGCCGCGCGCCCCTGTTACCAGTATCCGTCCGCTGCCGGGCTTTACTCCCCCGTATTCAGAGAGCCTGTATATTGAGAGGGCGGCGGTGAATCCCGCTGTGCCGTATATCATCGCCTCTTTCAGGGTGATCCCCTCCGGCCGTTTAATGGCCCATGATGAGGGGACGCGGACGTATTCCGCGAAGCCTCCGGATGTGTTCATGCCGAAGTCGTGCCCGGTTATAAGAACCTCGTCCCCGGCGGCGAATTCAGGATTTCCGCTTTCAGCAACAGTTCCGGCTGCATCAATGCCCGGCGTGTGAGGGTATTTTTTCGTTACCCCCCTGTTCCCTGCAGCTGAAAGTGCGTCCTTGTAGTTAAGGGATGAATAGAGAACCTTTACCAGGAGGTCACCCTTCGGCAGATCAGATGTATCTCTTTCAGTAATCTCTCTTATAAAGGAGTCTCCCTCCTCCCTGATGACAAGCGCCTTGAATTTCATTCTTATATGCTCCCTCCGGTTGTTATATATCTTTGTGTGCTGAAAATAAGATTCCTCAGTCGCTATTGCTCCTTCGGAATGACAAAAGTGCACTGTCATTTCAAATGAAAGTTAATGATTTAACTGCTCCGCTTCTATAATTATTCATGAAGCGTAATAAAATCAGTTACAGTATGAAACCAGTTAATTCACCCTCAATATAGGTCAAGCTTTTTTGTACATATTTTATGATATGATTATTTATTAACATGTATGTATCATAAATGCATCTGCAGATGCCGGTAAACGGTGGAGATCGTCTCAGTGAAAAACAACTGTTTGACAAATAGAGGCATGGAATATAAATAATTACCGGGAAAAGTTCAAAGGTTATGACAGGGAAAGAGAGATCATTTAAATCCCTTAAGGAGAAAGAAAGGGAGACAAGGCGCGATATTATAATTGCATCTGCAGAACGTGTGTTTTCAGGCAAGCCCTTTGACAGGGTAAGCATAAGGGACATAGCGCGCGAGGCGGGGATATCACACGCCCTTATATACAGGTATTTTCCTGATCAGCAGGCGCTCTTTGTTGAGGCTTTTCTCAGGGGGGCGGAGAAGATTGTGGGGTTTCTCAGTAAACTTATAGATGAAAACCCTGCAGGGAACATTGAAAAGGTGACCGAAAAGTTTCTGAAGCATATGATTGAAAATGACAGGTACTTCAGGATGATGACCCACTTTATGCTGGACGGAACTCTTAACAAAGAGCAGATTGACAGCCTTAACTCCATGGAGCGGCGGCTCCTTGAACAGTTTGACAGGCTCTTTGACGGTACGGATGAGGAGAGGAGGATACAGTCTCACGCCTTCTTCTCGGCCATGAACGGCGTTCTCATATCTTTCAGAAACTACCCCGGCAGGAGCAGGAAGGACGTGACACGGCATATGCTGCGCCTGGGAAGTGTAATAGCCGGAAGGTTCAGCGGCCGGGGATGATTTCAGGAATCCAGGACTTCTCTCACCCTGCCTGTAAAGTCTGTAATTGAGAAAGGTTTCTGTATAAAATTTATATCCATGATTGAATCCCGGCTTTCCCCGATCATGTTTGCCGCGTATCCTGAAATATAGAGTACCTTTATCCCGGGCCGTGTTTCACTGAGCCTTTTATAAAGTTCCATTCCGTTCATTTCAGGCATGACAACATCTGTTACAAGGAGGTGTATCTCATCGTCATGCGCTGAAGCCATAGAGAGTGCGCTGCGTGCGTTGTCAGCGATAAGAATTCTGTACCCGCTTTTCTTCAGCACTTTTTCAAGGAACACCCTTACTTCAGGAGTGTCCTCAACAGCGAGAATAGTTTCCGTGCCTGTGAAACTTATCATGTCGCTGTGCTGCGGAGCGCAGGCTTCTGTAATTTCATCTTTCACAGGGAGGTAAACCTGGAAAGCCGTTCCCCCCTCTTCCCTCACCGAAACCCTGATTGTGCCGTTGTGCTGCTTTATGATGCCGTAAGCTGTAGAGAGCCCCAGGCCGGTCCCTTTGCCGAATTCTTTGGTAGTGAAGAAGGGGACAAAAATGTTGTCCATAATTTCCGGGTCTATACCTGTACCTTCATCAGATATAGTGATGACCATGTACGGCCCGGGGATGATGTCTCCTGTGAGTTTCGCGGTTTCGGTGTTCAGTTCGGTCCTGCATGTTTCGATGGAGATCTCCCCTCCGAATGGCATGGCGTCCTGCGCGTTAATGGTTATATTCAGAATCACCTGCTCAAGCTGCACAGGGTCACCCTTGATCGATCCCGGGTTGCCGCAGAACCGGTTTATTATTGTGATGTTCCCCCGCATGGTCCTTGAAAGCATGCCGGTAAAGTCGCCTATAAGCCTGTTTATGTCTATGTTCCTGACGTTCATCGGCTGGACCCTGGCAAAGGCCAGCAGCTGCCGCGTAAGGTCTCTCGCCTTTTTTGAGACTTTAATTATAGATTCAACTTCAGAGCCTTCCCCTTCGTCACAGGAGCAGTTTAATTTTATAAGTTCAGCGTAACCCTGGATTGCGGTGAGCATATTGTTGAAGTCATGCGCTATACCCCCAGCCAAAAGCCCCATTGATTCAAGTTTCTGTGACTGCATCAGCTGTTCCTGCAGCCTGTTCCTCTGCTCCTCTGTTTTGTGCCTTTCCGTGATTTCATTCTGGGCCCTTTTAAAAGCGCCGGTATTAATTGTAAAGATGGTGTATGAAATTATGCCTGCCCCGGCGAAGCTCAGCACAAGCACTGAAAAGTAATCAGCAAAAGCCGCATCGGAAAAATTCAGTTCATTACCGTGCAAAAATATGAATATGAAGAGAATAATAATATTGGCTGCCGGGTAGAGAACAAAGAGTATTCTTTTGCGTACAATTATGGCAGGCATGGCTGTAAGTACTGTGGTAATGGTGATAATCGTGCTGACACGGATTAAGGGTTCCTCGTTTGTGCGGAAAACCACGGCCCAGAGGGAGGAAAGCCATATAATAAAGATAAGGTTTCCTGCAAGCGGGTAGTGGCCCCTGATCAGGACAAAGAGTACGCCAAATGACAGGATAAAGCCGATCAGTACAGGTGAAAAAATATCCATCAGTACAGGCAGACTGTAACCGGGATCATTAAGGTGAATTATTACGAAATAGGTTACCATGAAAGGTGCTGCGGCTGTAATGGCAAATATAAGGTACATTAGAAACCGCGCCCTTATCCTGGTAATGTAGCTGGATGACTCATACCTGAACAGGATGCGTCTTGCAATTCTCTTTATCATAAATTTACGGCCTTAAGGTTTAAATATAGGCTCATGTGAAGCTGTACTGCTGTGTTTTATTTTAAGTGCGTCAGCCCGCTTAAAAAGGGGAGAAAAAATTCAGCGGGAACGCCCCCGATAGACACGGCTGCAGGGCGATGCACTGAGTTTATCGAACGTTTGCCGGCATGGCCGGTGTATCGGGGCGTACGCGGGTGTTCCATGTTTATTTGATTTTTACTGTTAACTGTTTTATCCTGATAGTATAATGGAGTCTGTCGCGATGCGGAAGGCTGATTATGAGGGTATGTAATCTGCTTACAGTAAGGAGGTAATTATTATGGGCAAAGAGATATCAGGAGGACTTAAGAACCTTTTCCTTTTTCATTTTGTGGCGGGCGTGGTCTTTGGCGTGGTTTATATGTTCGCGCCTGAAACATACGCTCAGATGGTGGACTGGCCCCTCAGGGAGGTCCCGCCTTACAGGCTAATCGGCGCCGCACTCTGCGGTTTCGGAATCAGTTCATGGCTGGCTTATAAAAGCGCAATATGGGAGGAGGTGAAAATCGTTGTCTTCGCAGAGATCGTATGGTGCGGATTAGCGGGACTTCTCATGGTGTGGAATATGTTCGCTGAGGGCCTCCCTGCAATAGGGTGGCTGAATACCGGCCTGCTTCTTTTTTTCGCAGTGGCTTTCGCTTACTTCTACCAGAAGGAGAAGTAGTATTATTTTGCAGGAGGGGGAAGGCCTTACCCCCCTCTTCCTTTTAATGCTGACCTGTACCCAAATTTATTCTTCCCGCCCCCGGCGGTATGAATTTTTTTTATCAGGAAATCCTTACCCGCCGCCCCGGTCGGGGGCTATTTAACTTACTTGAGTCAGGCGAATTTTAACATTGATAATAGGATTATTGGTTTAAATATCATAATTATTTAAACCATGTCATTGCGAACGACCGGAGGGAGTGCGGCAATCTGTTAAGGCTGGAAACAAT
>DAIOFM010000128.1:0-8649 GCA_036745755.1 Spirochaetota bacterium
TAAACAGGGCTTACTCAATATCCTCTCTCCCCTCTGAAAAGGGGTTTGTTGAATTAATGATACGGAGAGTTCCTGAAGGTATATGCACCACCTGGGTTTTTGATCATCTGAAAGAGGGTGATGAGATCAGTTTCTCCGGGCCGTACGGTGACTTCAGGCTTACAGATTCAGGCGCTCCAGCAGTTTTTATCGCAGGGGGGAGCGGAATGGCCCCAATCTGGAGTATTCTCCGCGATATGAAGGAACGCAATGACTCACGCAAATCCGCCTATTTCTTCGGAGCCCTTACATCCGCCGATCTCTTTTATACTGAGGAGCTTAAAAAACTGGAGAGTGAAACAGGGAACTTTTCCTATATACCGGCACTTTCCGGCGAGAAGGAAGATTCAGGATGGACAGGAGAGAGAGGACTTATAACAGATGTTGTGAAAAGGACCCTGCCGGACCTGACCGGTTATGAGGCGTACCTGTGCGGCTCACCGGGTATGATCGATGCATGCGTTAAAGTGCTTACAGAAAACGGGATTCCCGCTGACAGAATTTTCTATGATAAATTCAGTTGATCCCCGGAGGTAGACCATGAAAGAATCACCGTCAGACATTAAACTGAGGGAGATGTTAGGGCCAACAGTGTTCTCAGGGGAGGGATTCCTGGGGAAAGATTCACGGCCTGTAAGCGAAATAATTGCAACTGATCTTGCTGAACTGGATCGTCTGAATCTCACGGTAAATAATATTGCACCCCTGCTTGAAGAAATCTATAATAATGCTGTAAATGCCTTCGGGGGGGAGATTGAAGCAGGCCCCGGTGTTGCCGCTGTATACTATGAAGCCATGGGACGGATTCCTTCACCTTTCGGAGGTGAGGGCACATTTCGTAAAGGTGAGGTGGTGGTTACAGAGCGCAGCTCCGGAAAAAGCATAATTCTCACTGCCCTTTCGATTCATCTTATAAAACATCATAGCTTCTTTCAGGGAAGAGGGACCCGGTACCGCATTGAGCCGTCGCTTGCTGCGGAACTATTAAGACTTGCATAAAACCACTTCTAAATGTGAATCACACATAACGTGGCAATTAGTTGTATTTCACCATGTAAAAGAGAAGACCGACGTGTTCCTTCAGTCCTTTGAAAATGCAGTCCATTTCATAGCTTTCAGGGAGCCAGTTTTTATATGAAATTCCAGCTGCCGATTTTGTAATCAGCGGGAGCAGGTATACATTCAATTACGGCTTTTTAAAAAAAATATAAGGAGCGCTTCATGTGATAGGCGGATGTTACCAGCAGTAATTTTGCGGGGTTGAACTTTTCCTTTAAGTAAACCGCGGTTTCATAAGTTGTACGGATTGAGGTTTCCTCCATGATCTTGATATAGGAAACTGCCTGTATTTCAACACCCTCATACCCCTGTGGTCCCTTTAAACTCAGGCTCCCGGATGCCGCAGGCAGACCTTTCACAACGTCCCTGGTGTCCGCGGATGAACATCCTGTTCTCACTGTCGAAGAGTATATGCCGAAAACCTTCGACGGACATATCGGTATTTACCTGCACTGAGCAGGGCGTACCGAAGTGTGGGAATCAGATACCAGTTACTTTCCTGACTTTAAGTCCCGGTAATGCTTCTGTAAATTAAAATTTGCGTGTAAAAAATCTATAAATATGAAGTTTTCGCAAATAACTGTGCAATGGTTATGATAGTGATAGTGTAGTCAACAAGTGGATGAATCATAAGAATAAAATAATAACTCAAATATAAAGATTCATTAATCATACAAGAATTAAACGATTTAAGATTTTAATTAAAGGAGAACTTTTATGGGAGAAGCAAATATCGAAAACAATATTGTTGTGGCACCACAGCCTGAAGGGCTCGGCGGCTGGCTTGCCCTTGTTGGGCTGAGAATTATAGTATCACCAGTAATAATGGTTTTTCAAATACTTAAAACATATATTCCTGTTTTTACAAACGAGACATGGAGTATTCTGACAACACCCGGGGCTCAGTCGTATAATCCAGCATGGGCACCGTTGATTATCATTGAAATAGCGGTTAATGTCTGCATGATCGCTCTATGGGTTTATATAGCCTACCTTTATTTTACAAAAAAATACAAATTCAAAAACTGGTATATAGCCTCGCTTCTAATAGCTCTCCTTGCTCCAATTATTGATTCTATTGCAACGGGTATTTTACTCCCTCAAATATCGACAATGGAGACGAAAGAAATCGGGCAGACCATAAAACAGGCTATTATCTCAGGTGTATGGATAGCATACATTCTTAAATCGGAGAGGGTCAGGAATACTTTTGTTAAGTAGGATTTCAATTAATTATTTAATATTAAATAATGCAATACATTCCAGATATAAAAAATGTCATACCCGCCTCCGCGGGTATGACATTTTAAACATAAAACAAATTGTTTAATTGATCTGTTGATGTTTTCACTCAATCCGGTATTCTGCTGGTCTTTCTCCAGATATTCATTTTCTCAGCGTTCTTCACAAGTTCCTCCCTGAAGTCAGGGTGTGATATGCCAATTAGAAGCTCTGCCCTCTCCCAGGCTGACTTCCCTTTCAGGTGAGCTATACCATGCTCGGTGACAATACGGTCCACAAGAGTCCTCGGTGTTGTTACAATACTCCCTTCAGGAAGCATGGGGAGAATCCTTGATCTCATGGTTCCCTCACGGTCCTTATATGTGCTGGAAAGGCAGAGAAAACTCTTCCCCCCGTTAGATTTCCACGCTGAATTCACGAAGTCAACCTGCCCTCCTGTTCCGGAAATCTGCCGCGGCCCCGCGCTCTCCGAGCATGCCTGACCGAAGAGGTCCACCATAAGCGTGTTATTAATAGAAATAAGGTTGTCGTTTAGCCCGACAATCTCGGGATTGTTAGTGTACCTCCCGCAGTGGCTTGCCATAACAGGATTATTATCCATGAACTCGTACAGATCATTACTTCCCAGGGCAAAGGTAAACGCCATTTTACACCTGTCCGTTGTTTTATATCTCCCTGTTGCTATACCCGCATTGAACATCTTCACCATGGAATCAACAAACATCTCAGTATGAATTCCCAGGTCTTTAAGATCTGAATCACAAATCAGTTCACCAAGGGTATTGGGCAGTCCCCCTATGCCAAGCTGGATACACGCCCTGTCCGGGATCTCTTTAATAAGAAGCTCAGCCATACTCCTCTCAGCATCAGTGGGTTTTCCCCCTGCCGGAAGTGTGGCAGGAGGCCTGTTGCTCCCCTCTATAACATGGTCTGCCATGGAAATATGGATAGCATCCTCCGCCCCGCCGGGCACCCTGGGGAGCGACTCATTTACTTCAAGAATGACCCTTTTCGCCGCAAGACATGACTCCAGGCTGTTTACGTTCGTAGGCCCGAACGAAAAGAACCCGTGATTGTCCATGGGGCTTACCTGCTGGACATAGGTATCGTACTGAAAAAGATCACTGCCTATAATCGTCTGAAGCTGGCTGAACACACATGGTGTATAAAACATAATATTGCTGTCACCCTTTCTTCTGTCTGCGGTGTCAAAAAACCAGCTGTTGCAGGTAAAATGCTCGTGAGTAGGATCGCAACTCGTTGACGGCCCGTCCGCAGGAAGACCTGCACACTGTGTAATTATAACGTTGTTCAGTTCATCCTTCCTCTCCGCAAGAGCTACATCAAAATCAAAGGGCCTTCCCAGAAAAACCCCGTAAAGGAGCCTGTCCCCTGATTCTATTAAACCCGCCGCTTCCTCAACCTTTAACAGTTTCTCAGAATAAAGGCTATTGAGATCACTGTTCATATAAGGTTTCATCTTCCTGTTCATAATATGACCCCGGAATTCTTTTATAATATTTTAATCAGAGATTGGTTTGATACTTTTTCCATTGAGAAAGGCTGAGGTCAAGTATTATTAAACTTTACTATGAGTAAAATTTACACACTATAATTACACAATCCGGCAACCAGCGCATAAAGCTACTTCTACTTACAGGATACATGAATTAAACTTTATTTTAACGCAATGGAATTTCAGATTTTTAAAAAGAGAGGGGGTGATCAACTATTGGAGGATGGGCCTGACCGCGGAGTAAACATTACAGGGACCCTTACAGCAGCCCCTGAATGTGCATAAATAAAAATTAATAGCCAGACAGTGAATAATGGTGAGCACCTGATTCATCATAGCACTCATTGTTTCCGCATGATGAAGAGAATGTTGACGGAGACGAACATGATGAGCCCTTGATCTTTTCACAGATCTCCTTTGCCTTCTTTCTGTCAGAAAAACTGTCACCTTTCGTGCAGACGACAATTCTTTTCCCTCCTGATGACCAGTCACTTCCGTACTGGCATTTAGCGTCAGCTTTTACAGAAATGACAGCGGCGGCAAAAACAGCTACTGCAAAAAGAGAAATGAACTTTTTCATAAAACACCTCTGTATAATTTTATGTTTTTTTACCGGTAACTATTCCCGGGAATCAGCCGGTATTAAAATATAGTTAATACGCCAGATAAATGAAATATATACCGGTTCTATCGATTTTATTCTAATTAAAACCGGGGGAAAAGTAAAGTATGGTAAAATAAAATTTTATAATGATTAATTTCACTGAAGGGCTTCTGAAAGTGAACAGAGCTTCAGAAGTGACAGTACCCGGTCAGATGCCTTTGTTATTGCAAACCCGAGTTCACGCTGTTTCTGTGATTTGTGAAGTTTTATTAAAACACCAATTGATGAGGAATCAAGATATACCGCCTCGGAGAGGTCTATTTCTACATCTTTTTTTATATTCTGATTTATATTTTCAACTATCTCAGAAAAACGCTTTATACCCGCAGGATCAGATTCACCTGTTAATGTTATTATAACAGAGTTTTCCATTTCAGTAAAAGTAACATTCATATTATTTCCCATTCAATTAAATAAAATATAGATAATTTAAACTGATAAAATAGAGACTTATATCATCTGTCTGTATTTTTTCATATATTAATCATTAAAAATAACTGTAAAAAATATTATACATTATGCAAAAATATAATTCAAGTGATTAATTATCAATTCTATAATTAAATTATCATCATTTTTTTTTCAAAATATATAAAAATTTCAATAATAAAATGAAATTTAAAAACTAATTAAAACCTTTTCTTTAAACTTTATCAATAAGAGTGATGAAGAACCGCTGGCTTATTAAAACATCCGGGCCAGAATTTTCAATATATAAAATAAAAAAACTATTTATTAGTTGATTTTACAGGAACAATATTAATTATTATAATTTTAAAAATTTAAATAAAATGAACAGATAAATGGATACATCTATAAAAAGAAAACGCATAATGGACTCTCTTAAGAGGCTCCTGGACAAATATTCATATTCATACATATCCATGCAGAATGTCGCTGATGAAGCGGGTGTTTCAAAAGGGGGGCTCAGGTATTACTTTCCAACAAAAGAATCTCTTTTCATAGGCCTTCTGGAGGATTTTTTCACAGGTATCGAAGAGGAACATCTGAAAATGGTCAATTCCCAGGAACAAAGCAGTGACAGGGCTGTACTTTCAACTCTGTTCAACATAGAAAGCTTTGTTCTTAACCAGAAAAATATAAAAATATTCATCAATCTCATTCTCTACGGGCTTGAAAACCCGGATATGATGAAACCGATAAGTATATTTTTCAGGAAACACCTGGAAATCTACGAGAAGGTAATTGAACAGGCTAAATCCGACCTTCCCCCGATAGATAAAAAAGAGTTTGATCTCGAATTCCTTGCAAGGATTACACAGATTATCCTGTTGAGCACCGGGCTCCTTGAAGCGATAGACCCCATAGGGATGGATCCTGCAAAGCTGGCAAGATATGTTCTCTCACTCTTTTCCGACAGGTAATATGCAGAATTTATTTATACAGAGGATAGCTGTTTAAAAGCACTTGACTTTAACATTAAGTCATTAAAAAAAGAGGATGCATCAGCACCCTCTTTTTTAATCCGGTAAAGTATAACCGGCGGAGATTAATGGTTCTCTTTAATAAAAACATATTCTGTATCAGGTCTTAAATACCAGTCCGAACTGTTCAGGCCTTCACTCAGGTACCAGTCATCAAACTCGGGATATGCATTCATAATACTCTCTGATTCATATGGCCAGAACCAGTCTTCAGGGACAAGTAGTGCCCAGGTAAAGCCGTCAGAATCGAGTACTTTGCCTGTATATGAAGTTTCAACAAATGGAAGATGGACCTCCCTCCCCTCTACGCTGTTGCATATAATGAAAGGATCATACGGCATCGGCGCTACAAGACTTCGTTCTACTGGTGAACTGAATGTCATTGTATATGATTC
The DNA here is from genome assembly GCA_036745755.1 of Spirochaetota bacterium. Taxonomy (GTDB): domain Bacteria; phylum Spirochaetota; class UBA4802; order UBA4802; family UBA5550; genus UBA5550. Next base: position 6,361 of record DAIOFM010000128.1, read on the forward strand.
CTCAGAAACATCAACGTACGATTCATAACTCCTTGAATTATAGGTACTTCCCAGAAGGACTCTCGCATCATCAATCAGGATGACCCGCTGACCGTTAACATCTATACCGAAACTGTTATGATATCCCGCGCCTGAAGCGAGAAGCTTTGTAGTGATCTTAATCTGGCTCAACCTGTTCTGGCTGTCTATCTTCTCTTCAAGCGTTAGCCGCACCACAACATCGTTGAAATCGGCATCACCTTTTGACGGATAGAGATCCTCATAGGCAATGGTGTATAGACCTTCAATCAGTTTTGCCCCTGAAGGATCATCAGGGAATTCATCATCAGAATCGGGGACTCCGTCACCGTCAGAATCGATGACTACTGCCTCTTCAACAGGTGCCATCGCGATATTCTTCCCGAATTCAATCAGTTTCCCTATTCCTTCAATATTACACTCAAGTGTTACATACCCTGCCCTGGCAACAATCACCTTTGCAGTTTTATTCGCTGAGTCAACCGTTGCAGTGAATATCGAAATACCGCTGTCATTTGTAAATCCCTGCCAGTTAAAAGTTCCGTCAGACTTAAGCAGGTTTATTGATGCCTGCCCGAGAGGAAGACCTGTCTTTTCATCCGCAACTTTAAGTGATACCCGGATATTCGTAACTGTTGAGAAATCAAAATCAGGGCCCGGATCTGTTATCTCGGCAATATAGGAAATTACGTTTCCATTTATCAGAATAAAAGTATAAGTTATAACGTTACCATCGGTATCAGTATAAAGGAAGGTTGCAGTAATTTCTCCGGATGCGCTTTCAGCGGTAACAAGATCACCTGTGCTGTTATCAATAGATATACCGATTTCATTACCCGCTGAATCCTTTGCTGTCAATGAGCTTATCTGCCCTGAATATGACCAGACACCATCTGATTCAACAGTAATTTTAATAATGCTGTTTCCGGAATGTACAGCATATCCATTGTTAAGATCAAAAACCGTATTACCCGGCACAACATCAGTAATCATACCAGAAACGTCGGTTTTTACAACATACTCCCTGCCGTCAACAGATATCCTCACCTCGTACGGGCCGGCTGGAACAGTTGTTGTACCTCCGCCCGTAATCATTATATCTCCTGTAGAGCTGTTCACCCTGATATTCTCCAGAGATACCTGTATAGTTCCATCCCCCGCTATGGCGGAAAGTATTTCAACTCCACCGGCAATATACCATCCATCGCTCCCCTGTTCAGCAAGAGTAAGACTCAGGTCCCCGGATACGAGTGAACCGCTGTCAAGGTCAAGCATAACCGCCCTGCCGCTTTCAGTAACATTACCGGTAATGCTGCCGGTGCTGTCTGTCTGGAATATAATAACCCTTCCGTCTGCCATTACTATAACAACATTATACGGGCCGGCAGCGGATGAGTCCGTGATTATATCACCTGTAACAGGGTCAATCTCAACAGTTACTATATTGCCGTTCTTGTCTGTCACTGTAATGCTGTCCACTGATGAATCAACGCTGTAACTTCCGTCTGCTCCTGAAGAAACTGTCGCAAAATTATTATTCCCGGAAACCAGGTTGCCGCAGTCAAGATCAACCACCATTGAACTTCCTGATGGATAACTGACAGCTGTAATCACAGTGGGATTGTTATTTTCATCAACTTCAACTATAACGAGGTATTCCCTCTCACCTGTATCTATAGTGACAGTATAGGTCCCCTGTACAGAACCATCCTGAGGAGTAATCTGTATGTCACCGTTATCATCTATAGAAACCGTAACTGAATTTCCATTCTCGTCAGTTGCTGATACCGCAGATAAATCGTAAAACTCATTACTTACAGTTTCATTATTTATATTAAGATTGCCTTCGCTGTCTGTCTTTATAATAACTACATATTGAACAGTATCACCCGTTACAGCATTGTCCTCAAGTTCAATAGAACCGCTGCTGCCGGAATCCGCATCAGAAGAGGCATCCCCCGAACTGTCTGTTGTATCTGTTGTGACAACAACTTCAGGAGATTTATCTCCGCCGGCTCCTCCTCCACCGCAGGAAGATAAAAACAATGGTATTAATGATACTAAAAGCATTATAACTACAAAATATTTTCTAATCATTAAATCATTCCCTTTAGTCAGATAATTTTAATAATAAAAACTAAAAAGTGAACAGGAAAAAGCAACAAAAAAAAGCCCGCACGGGCTTTTTTTTAAAAATATATGCAAAAAAAGTTATTTATACTTTTTTTTTACTCTAAATTTGCAAATCAGCTAAACTTTCCACCCGGCTTT
>DAIOFM010000129.1:0-8287 GCA_036745755.1 Spirochaetota bacterium
TATGATTTAGGTGCTGATCTTTTTGGAAAATATGGCAGTGGAAACGGAAGTTTATCACAAAATTATAAGCAGATTTTAAAAGGAAAACTTCGTGAAAAACATAATCGTTGATGCTGGACCATTAATTGCTTTATTTGATAAAGATGATAAATACCATAATTCTGTTCTAAAATTTCTGAAGACATTTGATGGGCAGCTTATTACATCCTGGCCGGTTATTACTGAAGTTACTCATCTATTAAGCTTTAATGTTAATGTACAGATTGATTTCCTTGAATGGTTAAAAAGAGAAGCCGTTACAATAGTGAACCTTGAAAATATTCATTTAGAAAGAATAATTCAATTATCAAAAAAATATTCTGATGTTCCAATGGATTTAGCTGATTCATCATTAATTGTAATTGCAGAACTAACAAACATAACTGATATAATAACAATTGATTCAGATTATTATATTTATAAAACAAAGAATAAAAAATCATTGAATAATATACTTTTGCCGTTTCTTCAGAATAAAAAAAATTAAAAAAATGGATATGTGTTTTCTTCTTAAAATCTTTTATTTAATTTAATGCAATTCATACCTTATACGCCCCACCCGCTGTCGCTTATTCGGGCTGGCACCAGATCGCGGCGAAAATACTACCGTAAACTCAGACAAACAAAACTTATATGACAGCCCGGACCGTATCTATTTTGAATAAAAAATTGACATTTTGAATATTATTGAATAAACTGTAATTATTGAAGAGGTAATGCGATGAAAACAATAACTATTCGAGTCGATGATAATGTTTATAATATTTTGAAAAAAGCGGCAGATGGTGAACGACGCAGCATATCAAATTTCATAGAGAATGCTTCTCTTTCATATCTTACTAATGAGATCTATGTTTCTGATTATGAAATGGCTGAAATAATGAATGATTCAAAGCTTGTTTCAGAAATCAAAAAGGGATTAGATGATGTAAAAAAAGGGAAGTATAAAATTGTTAAATAAATTTAAAATAGCTGAAACCGATACTTTTTCATCAAAAATATCAAAACCGGAATTCATTAAAATATATAAAAAAATATCAGATTATGTTTATCCTCAATTGCGTGAAAATCCATTCTTTGGAACAAATATAAAAAAACTAAAAGGCGAATTCGAAGGACTCTATAGATACAGGGTAGGCAAGTATAGAATATTTTACAAAATAGAAAATGATAAAATTTTAGTCATTGTACTCGATATTGATGACAGAAAAGATGCCTATAAGTAAACTTCGGGTCATAATATAACAAAGCTTACATTCCAGGAAATGACATATTCAGCCTGCCTTTTACGGAACCGGTTAATTAATTTCACGAAGCAAACACGAAGCGATCCCGAAGCAAATACGAAGCAGTGAAACAGAAAAAATCTGTAGAACTTTGCGTAAGGGTCGCATCCATGGCATCGGCGACATTAGTGCATCCATACGCGTCAGGGATTGTAGCGATATGCCCGAAGGGTATACAAGCGGAAAGCCCGGCCCTGAGCTGGTAAACGACCTCACCCCGGCCTCACGGCCACCCCTCTCCGCAACGGAGAGGGGTATTAATGGTACATACCGAATGGCCGCAGCATGCTGCGGCCATTATTGTTCAGGAGCGAAGGGAGACGCCCAAAATAAACCCTACTTCAGTTCACTTAACTCCCTCTTGAACAGATTGAACTTATCGGCGTATATATCATAGATCTCTGAAGTGGTGAGGAACCTCTTCTTGCCGTCAAATATTCTGAACTGCCTTGTGGCCTTTTTCTTTTTAAGAAGAAGATAGGCTGCCTCAAGAATTGCGGCTGACTTGCATGCATTCTCAACTATACTTCTATAGGTGTAAACCCCGCTGCCGAAACCTGCCAACCCGGCCTTTTCAATATCTTCCGCGTCATCTGAATCTTCACCTGTAGAGGCCTTCATCTCCCTGAAAAAATCGAAAATGAAATAATAAGTAGGCTTCATGACATTTATTATCTCTTCTGATACCTGGAAAAACTTCTCAAGCCTGGCAAGCTCTGAATCCCCGTCACCGGGATTTGATATGAACTGTTCACTCACAAGATTTACGTTATTCAGCCTTGTTATAAAAGAGGAATCTGCAGGAAAATATTTGCTGAATATTTCACTGTAGCTGTCAATAAGGTGTATGTAAACCTGGTAATTCCTGTTCCTCTGTATAAAGCTCTTCCACACCCCTGAAAGCCACTTCAATACGTCCTGGGTAAGAACAAGGTCATTTTTTGTCTTCAGGTTATAGATTATATTTGAAAAATAGAACAGGATATAACTGCTTCCCGATGCCTTGAAATAATATTCACACTGCCTCAGGTAATCCGCGTCGCTTATTATAGTATCGATATGAGATATTGCGGCATCCAGCCTCTCGACAGGGCAGGGCTCATATTTCAGGCACATATAGAGCACTTCCCCTATGCATTTCAATGCACTGTCTACTTTAAAAGCATTTTCATCCATTTAAATTGTATCCGAACTTTTTTTTAATTGCTGATTTCTGAAAATTTTTTAACACAAAAAACTCTTTCACCTCTGCAGTGAAAGACTTCAAAACATATTTTTATTTTATTCTGAATTAAATTAAATGATCAACGCTAATTTTAATTTACAATATATAAAATTGCAACTCTTTTCTGGAGTATTCTCATTAAAATATTCATTTAATATATTTTGAACTTAATAATAATTCACTGAAAGAAAAATATTTATTGAAATATTCGGTCACTTTTTAAAAATTGTAAAACCTTTCTGCTGAAAACTCATGTATTTCAGCAGCAAATACCAAAGGAAGGAGGAAAACATGAAAAATTACGAGCTTACAGTAATTGTAAGAAATCGTGATGTGGAATCTCTTAAAGAAAAAGTCAAAGAGATCCTCGTTAAAAACGGCGTTAACATCACAAAAGAAGACCACTGGGGACTCAAAAAACTCGCCTATGAAATCGACAGGGAGAGAGAAGCTTACTACATGTTTATGCTCATAGAAGCTGAACCTGCATCGATTGACAAGATCAGAAAGGAATTCGGACTTAATGCTGATATTCTGAGAGACCTTTTCGTTGTACTCTCAAAAAAACAATCCGCTTAACACGGAGGGGATGATATGGCAAGCGACCTTAACAGGGTAATTCTTGTCGGGAGGCTCACCAGAGATCCCGAACTGAGGTACACACCGGCCGGAATGCCTGTGGCAAGTTTTTCAATAGCCAATAACAGGACTTATTCAACCGGCGGAGAAAAAAAGGAACAGGTTTCCTATTTTGACTGTGTCGCATGGTCGAAAATGGGAGAGATAATCACCGAATACTGCAAAAAAGGTAAACAGATTGCGGTTGAGGGGAGACTTCAGCAGAGAAGATGGGAAGACCAGGACGGGAACAAAAAGAACAAAATCGAAATAGTGGTTGAAAACTTTCAGTTCCTTTCAGGCGGCAGAAGCCAGGATGATGATTACCAGTCAGAACCGGCACAGGGCCAGTCCTATTCTCCGTCAGAGCAGGGTAAAAAACCTGCCCAGAACTATGAAGACAACCCGTTCTCGGATGATGACATTCCTTTTTAACATTTAACTTAATTATCATAGGAGAAAATGATGTCTGAAGAAATTAAAAATATAGAAGAGACAGAGGAGCCGAAAACTGAAGCGGCAGCAGCGCCAGCAGCACCGGAAACGGAAGCTCCTGCTGAAAAAAAACCGGCTTCTGAAGAACAACAGCAACAACCGCAACAGCAGCAGCAACAACCTGAAAAACCTGCATTCCAGAGAAACGTCAGGTTTAAGAGAAAAGTCTGCAGATTCTGCCACGATAAAAACGCGGTAATCGATTACAAAGATGTAAAACTGATGGAGCAGTTTATTACTGACAGGGGAAAAATTCTCCCCAGAAGGGTAACAGGAACATGCGCGAAACATCAGAGAGGCATAGCACAGGCTATTAAGAGAGCCAGAATAATAGCTCTTATCCCCTTTGTTGAAAAATAATTTTGGGGATAATTCTTTTTATAACAGGGGTGGCTGCGGCGGTTTTCTCCGCATGGCTTTATTTCAGGGCAGGATGGTACAGCCTTGTTTTATTTCTTCCCCTGGCAGCAATTCCCTTTATCGCTCCGGACTACGCGGGATTATTGTCGCTCTTTATAATCCCGGTGTCATTCGGTACAGCAGGAGGGTTCTGTTTCAAAAAAGGTAAAGATTTCGGTTTTTACCTGATTTTATCATCGCTGATCTTTTCCGCCCTCTTTACGGCCGAGTATCACGCCATGAGGGTTTTCATGAAGAATGATATCATCGTAAAAGGTAGAGATGAAATTGTTCAGATAGTAGAACAGGGAAGCGGCGATATGGACAGGGTTTTCGAGGATTATAAAACTCCCGAGGAAAACCGCGAACAGATAAAGGCTGATATAGCTCAATCCATTGCAGTTCTAAAGGACAATAAATGGATCCAGTTTGCCAGGGACATGACGCCCTTTTCAGCCTTTCTTTACGGAATGATTATTTGCGGACTTAGTTTTTTCATTATGACAAAATTTGTAATGAAAGATGCCGCTTCCCGGGTAAAAAACCTGGAATATATCAGAGTTAATGATTATCTGATTTTTGCGCTGATAGCGGGATGGGGCGGATTTATACTGCTTGACAACAGCGTTTATCCCGCCCTGAGTATAGTAGCGTTGAATATCGCACTTGCTGCTTCAGCGCTCTATGTAACACAGGCTCTGGGGATCATAAAATTTTTTATGATCGGGAGAGGAATACCGGCAATAATCCTCCCCCTGCTGATCTCTACACTGATCATTCTTGGAGCGCCGGTTTTTATATTCATGACAATACTACTGCTGGGTTTCGGGGTTCTGGATCTCTGGGCAGATTTCAGAAAACTTACACCCGGCAAAGAACGAAATAACAAGGAGTAAACAATGAAAGTTATACTTCAAAAAGACATCGCCAATCTTGGAGATGCCGGAGACATCAAAGAAGTCGCTGAAGGATACGCAAGGAATTATCTGATTCCTAAAAATCTGGTTATTGTTGCAAATGAATCCAGTAAGAAAGCAATGGAGCACCAGAATAAGCTCATAAAGATAAAAAAAGAGAAGAGGAAAAAGACCAGTGAAACGCTCGCTGAAAGCATGAAAGGTATTGAACTTGTTATTCCCGCCCAGGTGGGGGAAGAGGGGAAACTCTTCGGTTCAATAACATCCATGGACATAGCCAGAGGCCTTGCTGAAAAAGGGTTCGAAGTGGACAAAAGAAAGATACTTCTCGAAAATCCGATCAAGCAGGAAGGGGAATTCGAGATTACAGTTAAGCTCGATGAAGGCCTCAATACAATTGTCAAGGTCTCTGTCGTTAAGGGGTAAACCATGACCGCTGACAGGCTACCTCCTCAGGACATTGATACTGAATCAGCTTGTATAGCCTCAGCGCTTCTCAACAGAGAGGCGCTGCTCAGAGTGACAGAAATCCTCCAGCCGGAGGATTTTTATCTTGAGAAACACAGGCTGATATTCGAGTCTATTACCGAACTTGAAAGAAAAGCGCTGCCCATTGACCTTACCACACTCAGGCAGCGTCTGATAGACCGCAGTCTCTTTGACAGAATAGGCGGCAACGCGGCACTGGCTGAGATATACCAGTCTTCATCCACCTCTGTTAACGCTGAAGCTTACGCGAAAAGGATCAAGGAGATGAGCCTGCGCCGCAAGCTCATAGAAACATCGGAACTCTCCATTGAAAAATGCTTCAACCGGGGTCTGAGCACCGAAGAGCTCATGGACGAGATTGAGAGGGACATTTTCAAGATCACAGAGCAGCGGATAACTTCTGACTATCGCGACATTGAACAGGTCCTTAACGATACCATGAACGACATCGATTCATGGTATAAGACGAAAAAAATAGTTACAGGAATCCCCAGCGGTTTCAATGAACTGGACGAGACCCTTACAGGTTTCCATGGATCGGAGCTGATTATTGTTGCGGCACGACCGGGTATGGGTAAAACAGCATTTGCCCTTAACGTCATGAACCATGTGGCAATCAAGCATAAACAGCCTGTACTCTTTTTCTCCCTTGAGATGCCGGCCACTCAGCTGGGCATGAGGATGCTCTGCATAGAGTCGATGATCGATTCACAGAGGGTGCGCACGGGACATATAGACCAGGATGAATTCAAAAAACTTTTTACGGTTTCATCAAAGCTGAGTAAATCACCCATCTACATCGATGATTCCCCCTCAGCCAATATACTTGAAATAAGGGCCAAGGCCAGAAGGCTCGCCCAGAAAGAACAGCTGGGGCTTATAATCGTGGACTACCTGCAGCTTATCACAAGCCTGTCACGCATGGACAGACACCTTCAGATCGCCGAGATCTCAAGGCTTCTCAAACAGCTGGCTCGTGAACTTAACGTTCCCGTTATAGCCCTGTCCCAGCTTTCAAGGGCAGTGGAATCCAGGGCTGACCAGATACCGACACTTTCAGATCTCCGTGAATCGGGTGCAATTGAACAGGACGCTGACGTTGTCATGTTCATATATCGGGAGGAGAAGGTAAAGAAAGATACTGAGAAAAAGGGAATCGCAACCATTATTGTAGCCAAGCAGAGAAGCGGACCGATCGGTGACATTGATCTCCGATTCTGGGGTAAATACACAAAATTCGGGAATCTTGACATGACTCATTCATATGAGGAGGCGAGCCCGGTAAATGAATTCGACTGAAAATAAAGGGATTTTTACCGGTTTTTTAGAATCACTGGGAGCCCACTTTATACTGCTGAAAGAAACGATTGTCTGGACCTTCAGGCCCCCTTTTGACTGGGACAATATAATCCGCCAGATGCTGGACATAGGATACAAGTCTCTCCCTGTAACAACAATAACACTTTTCTTTACCGGCATGGTAATGGCGCTGCAGATAGGGAAGGCCATGGACGCGCTGATGTCAGGTTCATCAATCTTTATCGGAAGCGCGGTAACCATCTCCATGTTCAGGGAACTCTGCCCGGTTCTTACCGCGCTCCTTCTTGCGGGAAGGGTCGGGTCATCCATTGCGGCCGAAATAGGGACGATGAAGGTTACGGAGCAGATTGACGCGCTGAGGACACTCTTTGCCGAACCTGTACAGTACCTCTCTGTACCCAGGTTTATAGCATGCCTTATTATGACTCCATGCCTTACAGTAATAACAGATATTGTCGGCGTCATTGGAGGGGCCATTGTCGCCTTCTTCTCTCTCGGCATTATGCCTGATTCATATTTTTCAAACATTTTACAGAACATTGCCCTGGCGGACTTTCTTTCAGGCCTTTCCAAGTCCTTTTTCTTCGGCGCGGAGATTGCCATAATTTCATGCCAGAGCGGGTTCAACACCTCCGGCGGGGCCGCCGGTGTGGGACGATCAACAATTCAGGCTGTTGTGCGCTCATCAATGGTAATACTTATATCAGACTACTTCCTCACATACCTTATACAGATATTAGAATAGGGCTGTTTCCATATGACAAAAAAGAAAAATGATTTCAATAAAAAGATTCAAGAGCTGAAGATACACGCGAACATCAGAAAAGCATTTGAATCTGTAGAACGCAACATCTTCTTTGAAGAGTTTTTCCGTGATAAATGTCCCGGCTTTGACCCCATCCCTATAGGTTTCGGGGAACAGAGTGATGACGTTTCACTTCTGGCTGAAATGTTTAATATACTTTCTCCTAAAAAAAGCTGGAATCTTCTTGAAGTGGGAACCGGTTCCGGGTATTCAACGGCCCTGCTTTCAACAATGGTAAAAAAAATCGTGACTATTGAACTTCACGAACAGCTTGCCGTTGAAGCTAAAAAACGGCTGATAAATAACGGCTATTTCAACATTAAATTCATGGCAGGAGACTGTTCGGAGCTTGACGACACAGCAGGCCTTTTCGATGCTGCCATAATATATTCAGGATGCACACACTCTCCCTATTCAGTGCTGAACCTGATCAAACCCGGTGGAGCCGCGGTTTTCCCAATGGGGCCGCCTCATATGCAGCAGCTGACCCTTTTTAAAAATATAGTCCGGGATACCGAGACCGATCCTTTTGAAAGATACACCTTTTTCAGAACATGCCAGGTGCCCTCTATTAAAGGTGCTTACGGGAATACAAGTCCGGGAATAGATATTATAGCTGAAATGGAGTAACGCTTATGATTATTGAACAGATCCTTGTGACAGGCATGGCGGTTTTCTGCTACCTTGTTGTTGA
>DAIOFM010000130.1:0-3021 GCA_036745755.1 Spirochaetota bacterium
CAACAGCTTCTGCTACCTGAGCTGGCGTATTAAATGCCATAAAAACCCCCGTTTTGTTTTTTAAAAATTTAATTATATAACCGTGAATTTATTACAAAATACCACGGATAATAAACTATAAAAATTCAGGAACCGAGTCCCTAACTCCTGCGTCCGTAACCGGTTTGCCGGCTCCATTAAATAAAAAATTATACTTTCCTAAATTAAATCTTTTCGATAAGATTATTTCTGATCGCATAATATGTTATTTCAGCGTTATTCTTAAGGTTAAGTTTTTCAAGAATTCTCGCCCTGTAAGTGCTTACTGTTTTAACACTGAGGAACATTTCTTCAGCAATTTCCGAAACCGTCATCCCGCCGGCAATTTTCAGAAAAACCTCATACTCCCTGTCTGTCAACGCATCATGAGGATTCGGTTCATGGGTCATATTAATATTCCCCGCAATCTTTTCAGCAACAGCCGGGCTGACATAGGTGCCACCCCTCGCAACTTTATAAATTGCTTCAATAAGCTCCTCCGGCTGGACATCCTTGTTCATATAGCCGCACGCCCCCGCTTTCAAAACCCTTATTGCAAACTGCTCTTCAGGATAGTAACTAAGAGCAAGAATAGGTGTTTTATCGCCCGAGGCCCTTATCTGCTTAATAATTTCAATGCCGTTTCTGCCCGGCATAGATATATCTATTACTATAACATCATAATGGTTCTTCTGTATCTCCTGAATGAGTTTCTGTCCATCTGAAGCTTCACCTGCAACTACCATATCATGAGCTCCATCAAGAAGCTGCTTCATCCCCGCCCTTATAATGATATGATCATCAGCTATTATTATTTTAATCACAGAGACACTCCGGTATAAATATTAACACTTCTTAAAATAAGATATACATATAGCAGACAAGACCGCCGGAGTCAATTTATAATTGATTATTAAATTTTAAGTCCGTCCACTTCTACAAGACTTTCTATCTCACGGTTGATTTCCGACATCGCAGATGCCATTTCCTCTGTCGCGGTTGTCACCTCCGCTGTTATTCGTGCAATATCATCAAACTGACTGTTCACACACTCAAAGGTATCAGTTATCCTTCTATGAGCATTTTTAATTTCCGTAGCAAAAGGTCCGATTTTTTTCACTTCCAGCTGCGCGGTTTCCGAAAGTTTCTTTACCTCTCCCGCTACAACCGAAAACCCTTTGCCGGAATCACCTGCCCGGGCCGCCTCAATAGAAGCATTAAGGGAGAGCAGATTAGTTCTCTCTGCAATATCACTTATTGAATCGGCCACAGGAAGAAGGTTAAATGACAGTTCATCTGCTTTTGATATTATTTCAGCAAGTTCTGAAAGAGCATTTTTCTGTTCATTCGAAAGTTTATAAAGACCGGCAGCCATCTCCGCTACAGAGCTATTATTGCTCTCAAGTTCAGCCGTTGTTGATGATATAGCCTGGGCAAGTTTCTGTTTGATCAGGTATTCATCCATAAGGATATTTTTCTGTTCTTTAAGTTCCTCAAGGGCATGCTCGACCTTTTTACCGCTTTCCTCGAGTTTTGAATGCTCCTCCGCAAGGGTTTTCTGCTTATAAACATAACAGCTTTCAGGACTGTTAAGCCCGTTAAAAACAGCGACCGCCATATCATAACAGGTTGAATAACCGCAGGCCCCGCAATTAAGGACATCTGAATTATTCTCCTTCTTCATCTGGCTCCATACTTTCATCAGCTCCGCATCATTCGGAATATCAATAATATTATTGGACGAAAGATCGCTGTAGCTGCATTTGTATAAACCCTTTTCCCAGAATTTTGAAAGGACGCGGGTCAGCTTTTTAGAATTTCCCTCTTTCCCGTTGGTTCTATACACTTCCTGAGAAGCAACTTTTCTTTTCGCTACAAGCGATTCCACAAGATCAATATTCATATCCCGGGTCAGAGTACCCGGGCCGGTATTGCAGCCCCTTTCACAGTTAAGGCAGTCAATAAGAAGAGGATTTGTTTTATTCCTGATAGATTCAGAAAGAGAATCAAGATAGGGATAAAGCGTATGCACTCCCTCAATTTTACGCGCAAGCCTGTTTATGCCGGGAAACTCCCTTTCAGCTGTTGCTATGAGGCCCCCTGGCGTTGAAAAAATAACCCCTCTTTCCGCCGGGGGATTGTCAAATTCAGAATCATCGAAAGATGAAAGAACTATTTCATGATCTTCAAAATATTTTGTAATGGATTTATAAGAAATATTATAGAGCATATCTCCAAAACCGGATGCGTCGAATTCCCGCCTTTTTGCATAACATGGTGAAATAACTGCTATGTTATAATCTTTGAACTCCGGATAAAATTTCTTTATCATCTTAACAGTGTGAATCATGGGGCTGTCAACCGGTGCGAGATACTTAATCAGTTCAGGCCTGTATATCTGTATATAGGAAACAACAGCCGGGCAGGGCTGCGATATAACAACCTCGGGCTTTGCTTCATTAATATATTCGATGTACGACTTTATCGTAAGTTCCGCTCCAAAGCTTACATCAAATACACGTTTCACTCCAATTGACTTGAGCCAGCTGTTTATTTTCAGATATTGATCAGGAAAGCTGGCTGCTGCCGACGGCGCGACAATAGCTACAAACTTATCCCCGTTTTCAAGGTCCCTGATAAAACCATCAAAATCGTCAAGTCCTATTCGCGCGTCATGTGTACAGGCGTCTATACAATTACCACAGCCTATACACATATTTTCATTTATCTCAACAGCATCCCCGGTAATATTATTACAATATTTAACAGGACATGCCGTTATACAGGCATGGCACTTCGTACATTTATCTTTATCAACATATATTACCCTGGAAAGACGCATGGTATTTAATACCTCGTTTTATAAAGTCTACAGCTCCCTGGAATTTTTCCCTTCTCTGCTGTCATAATATGCATGTAAAAAAAAGAGCCCTTCTCTTAGTATGAACAAGAAGGGCTTTAAACGTAATATGTCAAACTGCCAACTCTTCCCTGCGAAGTATT
>DAIOFM010000130.1:3121-7759 GCA_036745755.1 Spirochaetota bacterium
TCAGTTGCCCCGGAATGATGACATATATTTGTTGTGGCTTCCTGAAAAATCCTGAAAAGCGCAGTAGTATAATCATCATTCAGAATCAGATCCTCCGGCGTGCAGCTTACACAGAATTTAACACCTGTCCTCTTTTCCACATCCCTGGCCAGCCATTCTATCGCCGCGGCGATTCCCAGATTATCAAGGACTCCCGGCCTCAGGCTGGTAGAAAGCTGCCGCAATGTTCTCATCGAAATATCAATAAGATTATTCATATTATTAAGAGCCGGTTCGATCTGGGAGCACTGTTCCGGGAGCTCACGTCTTAAGGTCTGTATTTCAAACCTCAGGTTTACAAGTTTCTGCCCGAATTCATCATGGATAGTACGGGCAACCATTTTACGTTCGCTCTCCCTCACTTCCTGAAGATGTGACGAAAGTTTTCTCAGCTCCTCATTGGTTTTTGCCAGCTGTTCAATAAGTTCTCTGCTTTTGAGATAATTAGCTATTCGCTCAGACACCGCGTTTACAAAATCATTTTCCATCTTCAGGTGCTGACCATCTTTCTCCAGGAGTTCTTTTTTATAAAAAACCTCAATTACCCCTACTTCCTTCCCGTTAACCGATATGGGAGATTCAATTTTCAAATTGCTCTCATAAAACCCGGCAGATTCAAAAATCTTATCCATATAACAGATCCGCACTTTTGCATCACTGTGATACAATGCCTTTTCAAGGCTGTCGTGAATATACCGGAATACCGCATCAGGTGAGAGGTCCGGGATATTCATGACATCCGAAATAAAATAAAGACTTTTAAGCTCCTTCAGTAATGTCAGAGCGTGATCATCACTGCCAGCTGATTCCGCGCCTGTTTTTCCGCTATCACTATCTCTGCCGTTAGTAAATATCTCCTCTATCAGGTACTTATGCTCAGTTTTAATTTCAGGGGTTATATGCCGGAGCGCCTTCTCGAGTATAAATTTATCAAGGTTAAGCTCAGCACCGGACGACAAAAGTATCACAGGGAGCTCAAGTCCCTGAGACTTCCTCAACAGTTTTATATCATCTTCATTTGTCAGCGCGGAAGAACCTATAATTACCAGTTCAGGAGAGTTAAGCAGTATTTCATCAAGATCAATACTTTCACATGAGATAATTTCAGTATTCTCATTAAGATTATTGAGAATTCTCTTAATCTTCCTGGATACCGCAGCATCATTAAGAATCAGAATTACCCTGTTATTCATCACAATCCGCAACCTTAACAAATTTTAACAAAAACGCTTTTCAGACAATAATCTCTTCAAACTTATGCATAAGATTAACAGCATTATCTACTGCCCCTAAAGCCTCATCAGACAGTTCCATGTTTATGCCTAATAATTTTTCATATTTCACGCCTATGCCGAGAAAAAGCACAGACTCACAGAAATCCTGAACAAACTGAATTAGATACTGTATCGGTATTGAATGAGTATTGAACATGCCCATCTCTTCATTGGTCACGTCAAGAAACTGCGCATCGCCCTCATCAAGACCAAGCACCGCATCAGCGATTACGACAATGTCCGGCCCGTAAGCCCTTATCAGATTAATCTGGTTTTCAGGACAATCTTCACCATGGAAGACCTCCCAGCCGCCGCTCTTATTTATCTGTTCTCCAAGAGCATAACCTACCCCGTCATCTCCACGCAGAGTATTGCCTATTGTAAGTAAAGCTTTTTTCATACAAAACCTTTATCCGTTTAATTACAGCGCTTCAAGAATATAATACAGCATAAAACTCAGACCTTTCACTCGCTGTCGTTTATTCCTGACGAAACCCTGTATTACCCCTCCCTCCGGCCCCCGGCACAGGAAGTCCGCAGGGAGAGCTGAAAGCCGACATCATCTGCATTAATTCAATGGCAGAATCCTAATCATCATATTTCTTAATTGTGAGAAATCCCTCTTTAAGATTAACCAGTTCCTCCCTGAGCCGGCACTCCGGCATTTCAGGGAGAAGTCTGGCCGCATGTTCAGGGTATATATCGATCTCAAAATAAGTATTCAGATTACCGAGTTTAAATCTTCCGTATTCATCGCATTTTTCAACGATGGCGTTATATTCCGCATCTTCCATACGAAGGATTTCCCGGGAAAAATCTATATTACCCGTCCCATGCCCCACTTTCAGTATATGAAGCTTAATCTGTTGGGCTTCGACATTCGAACTCATCGAAGGATCAACAACCCGCTCTGCCAGTTTAAAAATTCTAATCATTTAAGCACCTTTTATCAGATACCTGTTTTTACCATCATCGCCCATTCTCATCATCTTGTCCAGCCATTGCATATAAACGTTGTTGTGCAAGACACGGAGGCACTCTGCATATCTCGGATCCTCCTCCTGCCCTATAAGATGCCTGATAAGTTCAGTCACCTCAGCAACGTCCTCTGCATTCCTGACAGTCTGCATCGCTCCGCAATACTTCTTAAAAAGCACCCTGCCATGAATATACCCCATGAGTGACTTGCTTTCCATGTAGATATCTCTTTCAAAAAGTATATTGTTCAGTATAGACTTTCCGTCAAAGGGGACCCTGCCGTCATCATTGTCATATACCGTCTTCTTGAGCTTCTGGTCAATAAGTCCCAGGGCAATAGCAAATCCCTGGAGGATTGTGGCAGGATGGGGAGGGCATCCAGGCACATAAAGGTCAACCGGGATATGAGAATCTATCCCCCCCCAGTTGCCATAGGAATCATGGAAAATCCCTCCTGAACATCCGCAGGCGCCCACAGCTGCAACGATTTTCGGGTCAGGCATTGCTTCATAAGCCCTTAACAGAGGATACCTCATATCCCGTGTTACTGATCCGGTACAGACAAGAATATCAGCATGTCTTGGAGAGGCTACAAGTTTAAATCCAAGACGTTCAGGATCCCAGAGCGGGGTAATAACAGCGAAAATTTCAATATCGCATCCGTTACAGGAACCTGCGTCAACCCTGTACACGAAAAAAGTCCGTTTTATCTTTTCAAGGTGAGCAAGTTTTTTCTCTACGGTATTTTCTTTCTGAATATTTTCAGGAACTGTATACAGAGGAGCCATCATTTACCTCTCTTTGTCATTTGGTTAACGTAATTATCTATCGCCTCTTCTCTTCTGCAAACGGGACAGATATTCAGATGTTTCGTTTTCTCTTCAATCATAGATTTATCCCATCCGGTAGAAGCGAGTTTATCACTTACATAGTTAACGAGACGCTCCGTTGAATAATAACTGTTGCACTTTTCACATCTCTTCAGCTTCATCTCCCCTGTTACCGTGAGGTCCTCTTTATCGAAGAGAACGCACATAACATACTCTTTTGAGAGCGTGATGGCTCCAGTGGGACATACCTCATCGCAGCGTCCGCAGAAAATGCACCTGTTATAGTCAATCTTCCAGACTGAAACCCCGCGCTCCTCATCCTTTTTCAGGCTCAGAGCGTTGGGAGGACAGACTGTAACACAGGCCCCGCACCCCAGACATTTTTCATAATCATATTCGGGCTTTCCCCTGAATCCATCTGTTACCTCGTACGGAACAACAGGAAAGTTGTTTGTGACCATTTTTTCTTTTTTTGCAAATTCCAGTATCTTCATAGGGCGCCTCTCATTAATTCTTCAGAGGAGAATCTTTTCTTGTAATTGCGTACTTCTTCAGATCCTCCATCTGTATAATTTTTGATTTCTGCTTTTTAACATCAACTACCGTGACCCTTTCAGAGCATGAATAGCACGGGTCAAGTGAGCCTACGATAAGAGGAGCGTCAGCCACAGAATTGCCTCTGAACTGAAACCTCAGGCTGGGCCAGTTATTGTACGTTGATGCTCTTACTCTCCACCTGTGGACTTTCTGCGCATTACCATGCATGGTCCAGTGGATGTCCTCACCACGCGGCGCCTCAACATATCCCACACAGTGAGAAAAAGGTTCAACAAAAGGTTTCTTAACCATAATCGGGCCTGCAGGCATAATCTCAAGACACTGCCTTATAATAGATATACTTTCAAGAACTTCATCTGCCCGTACAAGCACCCTTGAAAGAACGTCACCATCATTATAAGTAGGAACCTTGAACTCAACATTTTTATACCAGTCAAAGGGGTGATCATACCTTGCGTCTCTTTTAAACCCTGATCCTCTGACAGTCGGGCCGACAGGAGAAAAATCCCTGGCAACCTTTTTATCAAGTATACCTATTCCTTTAAGCCTTTTAAGGAAATTGGGAGAGTCTATTATGCCCTCAAGGCATTCTTTAAAATCAACCTCCACCTTTGCCATTATTTTCAGCATTTCCCTGCGTTCCACGTCAGTTATGTCACGCCTTACACCGCCGGTAAGAATCATCCCGTATGTTTTTCTTCCCCCTGTAAGAACCTGGGCCATTTCCATTGTATGTTCCCGTATTTTGAACATCTGAAGAAAAGCTGTAACATTACCGGTAAACTCACTGGCAAGGCCTATATTGAGAAGATGTGAATGAAGCCTTTCTGTTTCAAGGCATATGGTCCTTATAGCCCTGGCCCTCAAAGGGACCTCCACCCCTGTCACATTTTCCGAACTCTCTATACAGGACACTGAATGGGCGAATCCGCATATACCGCATATCCTCTCCGCGATAA
>DAIOFM010000131.1:0-7747 GCA_036745755.1 Spirochaetota bacterium
AATCTAAATCTTATAAAAGAAGTGGATATCCGCCTGCGCGGATATGACATATGGTTTATTATTTACTAATTACTTCGTAAAAATGCTATTGTTCCCGGCTCTTCCTGAATCTGTCTCACATGTGTTCGAAATAACAGGGCTGTGCTGATTCCGTTGACCCTGCTTATTAATCAGTTTATTTTCTTTATATCTGTAACACTGTCCCTGACTTCATCTTTCAGATCATCAACATCCTTCTTCAGCCTGTAGACATCTTTTCCTAAATCTTTCGCCACAGACATAGCCTTGCTGCTTCCGAAAAGGACAACTATTATTACTATTATTACGAGCAGTTCACCGCCGCCCGGTAACTGGAAGGGAAACATTATAAATGCTCCTTGAATTTTTTAAAGCAGGTTAACTGCTGAGGCGGCGGTGTCAAGATTTAATTGAAGAAAATCTGAACCTCAGTCCATCATTTTTGCAAGGAGCGCGGGGAAACGCTCTGCCGGAACTTTCAGCATGTAGCCTTCTCCCGGGGGAGGTGTAATACCGGTATTAAGTTCAGGATTGAGATGTTTCAGGAGTTCAACCCCTCCTGCATAGTACTGTGAAATGTCCTTTAACGACTTCTGCCTGTCCAGGCGTATTTCTTTAGCGGCCTGCGCTTTATTAATCTGAAGTTCATTTTCTATACGGAAAAGCCTGGTATTTTTATATATCAGGACAAGCGCGGCGAACCTGGGAACGTATTCCTCTGTCTCCTTTGAAAGCACGCCTGAATTTATAAGTTTCCAGATATCATTTGTTCCCGTTTTTTTAATTGCCCTTCTCAGCTGGCCTTCCCCGCCATTGTACGCGGCCAGTGCCAGTTCCCAGCTCCCCAGAGACCTGTTGAGGTAACGCAGGTGCCTTATGGCTGCCCTTGTGGATTTTTCCACGTTTCTTCTTTCATCCACCCATGGATCAGTTTTAAGCCCCAGGTGGGATGATGTGGCCTTCATGAATTGCCACAGGCCCACTGCTTTGCTTCTTGAAACAGCCATAGGCTCAAAACCGCTTTCAAGGAGTGGAAGCAGGGCAATCTCATCAGGAATGTCGGGATTCTCTTTCATGATTTCTTTAATTGTCCCGATGTAATAACCTGACTTTTCAATAGAGCGGATCGTGTATTCCCTTCCTGTGGTAAGGTAGAGGTAGATAAATTCCCTCACTCCCTTTTTATGC
The DNA here is from genome assembly GCA_036745755.1 of Spirochaetota bacterium. GTDB lineage: Bacteria > Spirochaetota > UBA4802 > UBA4802 > UBA5550 > UBA5550. The sequence continues at coordinate 1,207 of DAIOFM010000131.1, forward strand.
AGAATAGAGAAATCATTGACCGCCTCAAAGAATTCCTTGTCCTCCAGTCCCGGAAGATAGAGGGTCTCCTCTTCAGGATTAAAGTTTTTAACTTTTTCATGACCGTTTGCCGAATATTGTGAGTCATTAAAAAGTTCAAAAACTCCCAGTGAAAATAACCATTTGTTGTAACCAAAGAAAATAGCAGTTAACATTAGTGCTATTGTTAATTTTGTATATTTCAAAACGTAAATCCTTATAAATTTAAAGTCGGTGACAGATATTTACACAGGGCTGTATTGACAAGGGTTTTTTTAAAAAATGCCCGGCGGTATAGATCGGCTGTTTATCTTTTATTTTATATTTATGAAGGGTATATACTGTTTGGAAGGTAAAAAACTGTTTATACGGCGCCCCGCTTCCGCTGACCTGTGCCGCTCATCCGTTGCTGTTCAGATACAACCTGTTAAGCGGTAATATTTTACTCACCTGTCAGCGGCCGGGCTTTACGTTTAAACTCCTCGCAGGCGGGTAGTAATGGTCATAATAAATCCCGGTTTCTATAAAAAATTTATCAGTCATGAATATTCTTCTTTAATACCGCCTGCTGCGGGGTAACACTTCAATCCCTGGCGCGGCGTAGCCTGAATTTTTCTATAACGGTCATATTTTTTTTATTTAACAGGTATTTTGTGAGAACGTATCAGATAATCATGCAATCAAACAGGAAAAGATGAAGGAGTACAAAAAATGAAAAAGTATATAACAGGGCTTTTGATTGTGCTTACTCTTTTCCATATAACAGAGACCCGGGCATCTATTATGATAACAACCGATATGGATGCAGAGATAATTGAGATAGTTTCACCCCCGGAAAAAAAGGGATCCGGGGATTACTGCACCCTGAAGATCATGGTGAAAAAGATCCATTTTGTAGGAGGGGGGCATGTAACTGACCAGCATAATTATGATTATTTGCTGAATAAAACTATTGAACAGCCCTTTAAACTCAAAGATAAGTCTGTTGAAAAAATTATAAAAAAGGGGAATCTCATTGTAGTTAACCTGCATCACTCTTCAGGCCCGACCGAAAACGGTTTTTACAGCCATGATGAATGGAGTATACTCAGGGAGAGTGTTGATTTTACAAAACATAAGCCTGTTCTTTTTAAAAAAAATGGATACTATGGCTACAGGGATTACAGGGGGAACATCCTTATTGGGGCACGCCTGAAGGACGCGAGAGAATATCTTGACACCGGAATCGCGGCGATCACTGACGGATACAGCTGGACCTACATTAATTATTACGGGTGGCCGTTGCTTACAGCCTTTGTGGAAAGTAACAGTCCTGATGAATTCAGGGAAGGCCTTGCCCGTTATAAAGACTATAATAACCTTCTCGGTTTTATGAACAGGAAGGGGGAAGCAGTTATCAGGGCCGGTTATCACCACGCGCTGCCTTTTTCGGAAGGCCTTGCCGCGGTCTGTACAGAATACGGAGTAAAGACCACCGGTGATGATAAATGGGAAATAGTTGAGGGAGGAAAATGGGGCTTCATCAATAAAAAAGGGGAGATGGTAATAAAATCCCGGTTTTCAAAAGTCTCATCCTTTAAAAAAGGGAAAGCTGTTGTTTATACCCTGGATAATAAGATGATTGTTATTGATAAAAAAGGGCGGATTGTTGAATAGATAAAAATAAGGTCACAACTGATGGCAGATGTTTTTGCATTATTTCATGGGATATCTGCTGTCAGTCTTTACTCTTCCCTTCATTTTTCTTCTTTAATTGAACCTGCCATATAATCACTGAGCCTGAACCGGTTCACCTTTTCCTTCAGGGTATCTGCCATATTGGCATTCTCCCTGGTGTTGGCCGCGATCTCCTCCGACCCGGCGCTTATTGACTGGGTAAGTTCATTTATGCGGCTTACCGAAATCACAACCTCGCTCATGGCATTCTTCTGCTCAAGAGTGGCAAGCTCAATTGATTCTGATTTGTCATGCACAGTCCGGGCTTCATCGATTACAACGATATTTGTCTCTACCTGTTTTTTCATCCATTCCGATATACGCTCCACCATCCCCTTCATGGTTTCAACTCCTCCGGTTATCCTGCTTATGCTGGATACTACGGTGTCCACGCTTGCAAGCCCCCGTTCAATCTCCGTGTCATTTCCCTGAATGAGGACGCCTATTTCTTTGACACTGGAGGCAGTGCTGTCAGCAAGCTTTGATATCTCATCAGCAACAACGGCAAAACCCCTCCCTGCGTCACCGGCCCGTGCAGCTTCGATTGCTGCGTTAAGGGAGAGGAGATTGATCCTGTCAGATATATCATTGATGATTTCTATAATACCTGTCATTTTCTGTGAGCTTTCACTGATGCGGCCCATGATGCCGTTCATCTCCGCAAGGGACTTCTCCCCTTCATTGGCATCAGATGTTATCCCCTCCGTAAGAGAACTCGCTTCTGTAATCTGTTTTTCCATACCGGTAATCGCTGATGAAAGTTCATCGATTCTTGACATAAGGGACTGAAGACGTGAGAGCTGTTCCCTTGCCCCCTGCGAGATGTTTTCCATACTGGCCGATATCTCCTCAATGGTGGCGGTGACTTCCTCTACTGTGGCTGCCTGGTTCTGGGTATCAGACGTAAAGGATTCTGTAATTGCAGAAATCTCATTCGTGGATTTGTCCAGAGAGGTCGAGATGCTGCTGATATCTGTGATAATGCCGGTTATACTGGTCTTCATAAGATTTACATTCTGGTTGATCAGTGTCAGATCATCCATTACCGCAAGGACCTGTTCATCCGCAGAGAGGTCCCCTTCGCCGACCCTTTTAAGTGAACCGCTTATTATACTGATTTTATCCTTAATAGTCCTGGCCAGGGCAACCGCGACAGTGAGCGCAACAATTACGCAGAACACAATGACCCCGATGATTTTGCCCATCTGGAACGAGTAGGAGCTGTCAATACCTTCGATGAAAGTCATAAAGGTCCCGACAATTGCTATTGCAGGGATAAGTGCTATTATAAATATCGCGGCGAGAATACGTTTAAGAAAACTGAATTTAAGATATATATCTGCATCCACATTTTCTGTAAAATATCCTTTGCTCAGGAGATTCTGCATAAACCCCTCCGTCAGAAGAAAGAAGAGAAACATATTCAATGGAGGAATCATTACTGCGGTAAGCCAGATATTTACGATCTGTGTCTGAGTCAGTTCAGTGGTGAGGGTGAAGGGGACAATAGCCATGCTCAGCCCGAATACCCATCTGAAAAATGATCCGATACTGTGAATATAGGGTAGTGCGAAAAACCGTTTCTGAGCGCGGGCATACTCTGAATCACTGATCTTTTCATTATCAATAAGTTTATTAAAATAACCTGTGACAGGAGATATAACCGTAAGGTCCATAAGCACTGTTGTTATACCGGAAATAACAACAGCAATCCCCGTAAACTTGAGAAGAAGAATAATCTGCTCATTGGTCAGGTTGAGGTTGACCCATATATAAAGAGGAATTATGGGGACGAGTACAAAATAACTTATACCCTCTGTGGCAGAAATAAACCTGTATTTAAAGTTTTTAATGTCCCTGTGATGTTCCATCAGAATAGCCGTTCCTTTTATTGAAGAGAATTAAAATCCAGATTTCAAATACATATATAAAAAGGTAATCACTCATTGTAATAATACTATGGCAGGATTTTCGAAGGTGAAAGATGAATCCTCACCATAAATCGCTGATTTCAATTATCCGGATCTTCCTCCTCCCCGTGTGAACCTGAAACCCGGCACCTGATACTTAAAATACAGAAACATTAAATAACAGCATAAATTATTCTATCAAGCCTTTTATAGTAACAATATATATCTTTTATGTTACATTAGTTCGTAGAAATTGAAAACACTTTGTTCCCCGGGGCTTAAAGTCGGGCATGCGGTAGAATTAAGGTGTGCCGGTAAGTCCCTGTGCAGTGAAGGTTTTTCTCAGCGGTTTAATCTGAATTAACTGAATCTTCTGAAATATTCAGGGATTGCGGAATTGATAGCCCGCAGGATATGGTAATGTGGGGTTTATCCCGCTTTTTACCCGTTTACCCTCTCAAAAAATAAAAAAAAAGAGTTGTATCCAATTAATGATTTGTCTAAATTAGAATAATCAACGGGATTGAGCCATATATGAATGATATAGAGATAATATATTTTACTGATAATAAAGAAAATGATTCATTTACAGCGAAGCTGATTAAAGGCGGCCTTAATTTAAGGGTTGCTGATATTGATACAGCGGAAAGCAGTGACTACAGTGAGGGGTGCATACTGGTCTTTGATATAACGGGTGTTCCTCCTTTCGATCTTCTGAAAAAGATTTCCGGGATAAAGTGGATGGAGGATAATATAAAACTTATTCTCGCCGATCCTGCGGGCATTTCAGGAGAGAGTGTTTACGCTATTAAAGTAAATAATTTTGATTTTATTGACAGACCTGTTGAGCCCAGGAGTTTTTCACTCCTCCTTGAAAAAACAGTCCTGGTGGAAAAATACAGAAGAATGATGAACCTTATTTCACAGGAGTCCTCATCCAGGATAGAGGTTTTTGAATACCTCCTGAGCATGAAAAGGGCGGATGATTCTGATGTCGCTGCTGAAAAGAATATGTTTCTGAGGATACTCGATTTTGAAAAAAGGCTTATGCAGGAGCAGCTTAACCTTAATGAGTCGATAAGGAATATAGCATTGTTCAGAAAGAGCGAGTTTCTTGCAATGAAGGACAGGATAAAGGCTGAAGAGATGCTGGGTGAGCTGAGACGCAAGGAGCTGCTTGATGCGAATAATATAATATCAGCCCAGGAGGGGCTTATCGACTTTTCGTCAAAACAGCTTCATGAGGCGAAGAAGATAATTGACGCAAGAGAACACGTGGAGGAGCTGAGCAGAACTGAAGCCATGAATCTTCACGAAGAGATAAAAAAACTTAAATCCCTCAATGCCGGACTTGAGGAAAAGGTTTCCAGACTTACAGAGGAAAATGAAAAACTAAAGAAGCAGAAAACTGCGCGTTAACCTATCAGATTGAGGCGGGATTAATCAGACATGACAATGGAATGGGAAAAAATACTGGCAGATTCAGTAAAGGACGGGGTCATTAAAGAGCTGCATCTTAGAAAACTGCCTGTGCTGAAAACTGTTGATAACTGGAAGAAGGTTGAACCTGTGGGGTGGATTGATCACCAGATGAAGTATACCCATTATAAGGGGGGGCTTGTCAAGCTTAACGGAAAATTATACTTTGTTCAGGATAAAACAATCAGGGCTCTGCAGGAGTTTATGACCTGGAATTTTCCTTTAAAGATCAAGGTCGTTGCTGATTAATTCTCTTCATCCTCGAATATAGTCAGGATAATATCATATTTTTTCGAAAATTTTACGATATCATCTATCGATTCAAGGCTTATAATGGCATAGTTTTCGGATATCCTGTGGAGCACCGCTTTTGAATAGTTGCTGTACAGAATCTCATCGATGAAAGTGGCATGGCTTGAGTATAACATTACCGGTCGTGAAATTCTTGCGCTGATTGTCTGCCTGGTCCAGTCGTTTATAAGGAATTCAAGGCTCTGAGGAATTTCATTTTTAGAGAATTTCTTCAGAGTATTAATGAATATATCTATGTTCATCCCTCTTTTTCTTGAGTTGATGATTGAACTTTTGGTTATGGCTGCCTCAATAACAACATCCTCTTTAACTATGTCAGTAAATGCCATTATCCTGTAGAGGGAAACCGGGTCAATGTCCCTGTCGTTTATCATCAATGTGAAATCAGGACTGATATATATCGATTTCTTTGACTCTTCATCTTTGTTGTATTTTCTTCCCGCCATAAGCGCGTAAAGTCTTCTGCCCGGTTCTGTAATATGTATTTTTCCTTTGTTGACAGCCGCGACTCCGCAGATTACAAGGAGGTCGAGTGTTTTTGCAAACTCCGCCTCAATATTGGATACATAATTCCCCAGTGAATCCTCTGTGCGTCTGATTCCCGATGTGGCATTGTTTATTATGAATATGAGCCTCAGGTAGTTCAACTCAGCGGGTTTGAGCTTAGCAAGTATTGACATGAGTATCTTCATGTAGTGATAGTCCGGGAGGCTGAATGTGCCGCAGAAAATTTCTTCAGGAGTCTGCCCGTCTGAAAGTCTGTGAAGAATGGCTTTCAGTATAAGAACAGGATCTTCAATTTTTTCAGCCACAGACTTTAGAGAAATAATACCTATGTCCTTGTCGAGTTTAAGGCAGCCCAGCAGGTTGAGAAGCTGCATGGATAGATGCGCCTTCTCCTCTTCTTCAAAATCTTCACCCGTGGCTGTTGTGAGTTTCAGCATCCTTTCGGATATTTTTTTTATATCTATCTTTCTGAACTTATTCTGCTTTGTAAGGAACAGTCCTGATGATGATACTGAATCGAAAGTTTTAAGAAGGTTGACCGCTATATTAAAATTATTGTTTACCGTTATGCCCGATGTAAGGTTCCCTTTTTTATTCTG
>DAIOFM010000132.1:0-7722 GCA_036745755.1 Spirochaetota bacterium
CGCAATGACAGATGAATATGATAAATGTTAATAATAAAACGCCTAACTCAAGTAATTAGTATGTTACATTTTCTCCCCCATTCATGGGGGAGAGGGCCGCAGGCCGGAGGGGGCTTAATCACGCCAGTGCGAGTTCCAGGTCACCGAAGGAGAGAAAAAGTTCAACCTTTTCATCAAGGTCAGAGCCTCCCACAATAGTCCCGTAATGTTTACCGGTCACCACCTTCACTTTTGACTCGGGAAACATGGATACTATTCTTTCCAGCTCCCTTATATCCTCATCAGTGAAATCATTCATCTCTTTAATATCAAAAATACAGGTCTTTCCATGTACCTGCTTCATGAAAAAGGGATTAAAGACTGTTCTCACATCGTTCTGGAACCCCTTTTCCCTGATTCCCCCCTTCATGGTAATGACTGCGATTTCCCCTTTGCGCGTAATCTCAATAAATACATCCATATTCTGCTGCTTTTTGTCCCCGCCGTAACTGATGGCGGACTTTATTTTAAGCACCAGTTTATCTATACTGTACGGTTTTACCATGTAATCAACAGCGCCATGCCTCATTGCCTCTATAACGCTCTCCCTCTCCTTGCTTACGGTGAGCATTATAACAGGAATGTCCTTTGTGCTTTTCTCCCTGCGCAGTGAAGACATTACTTCAAAACCGGTCATTACCGGCATATTAAGATCCAGCAGGATTACGTCAGGGGGGAACTCCTTTGCGATTTCAACACCCTTTACAGCGGACCTTTCGGTATAGACCCTGAACCCCAGTGAGCCCAGCTGTGATTCAAGTATCCCCAGAGTTGTCTTGTCATCGTCGATCGCCAGTACTGTCTTCATAACATGCCCCCTTTATCAGAAAGCGGATTTAAGCTCTATAAGCTCAAGTTCAATATCATCGAAAATCCTTCCATAATCAAATTCTTTATTGCCTGATTCCGAATTTTCCTCCACCGCATCAAGACACCCTCTGACTGTGTTTAATCTCAGGTTTGCCGCAGCTCCCTTCATTTTATGGGAAAGCATCCTTATCATCTCCATATCACCTTCCCCCATGGCCTTTCTCATTTCAGCAAGGGCCTCCTGCAGGTCTTCAAAAAAATCCCTCCCAATGGACTCAAGAACATTTACAGGTATTTTCAGTTCAGCAGCGGTTTTTTTAATATCATAAGCGCCTTCCCGTGTGGTTTTCCCTCCTGTTTCCAGTAGGCTGTCATCACCGGGCTTCACCAGATCCTTAACAAGGTACTTTGCAAGAACTTCCTCCAGCCTGTCCATCTCAACAGGTTTCGCGAGATAGCCGTCCATTCCGCTCTGCAGCATGGCCTCTTTGTCTCTTTTAATTACCTTTGCGGTGAGCGCGATTACCGGGACATGCGGAACACCGGCCTCTTCCTCGTAGTCAAGAATCATTTTTGCAGTTTCCACCCCGTCAGCCACAGGCATGTTAATATCCATGAGAATGAGGTCATATCCCCCCCTTTTATACATATCAAATACGTCAAGCCCGTTGCCTGCCACATGGACTTCAACTCCGTAGTCTCCCAGCAGGAGAGTCATAAGCTTCTGGTTTATCCGATTATCCTCGCCCACAAGAACCTTCCCTCTGAACCTGAGGCCCGCTGCCGCCATATCCCCTTCAGCACCGTGTAAAGATTTATCAATGCCGAGCATATCTACTGATACCCTGATCATCTTTTCCGGCAGGAGAGGGTGCTGAAGGAAACTCCTGAAAAGCCCCCTCAGTTCCACCGGGAATTCACTGTCAGGATTCACCAGAACAAAAACAGCCGGCACAGAGGAGATCATATCTGAATGCAGCAGCGCCTCCTCCTTTATGCCATCGGAATCTATTACGAAAAGAATATCGCACTTCTCACTGCCGCATTTTTTAAAATCAGTTGCGAAACTTATATTGAAACCGAAACTCTGCAGGTAGTACTCAATATTCAAAAGGGAGAGGTCATCAGCGGAATACGACACAATACAGGCGTTCAGATTATGGCAGGAGGGGAACGAGTCTTTCATGGTCTTTCCCCTGCTCACTTCAGTTTCAAGCGTAAAATAAAATTTGCTCCCTATACCCATCCTGCTGTCCAGCACTATCTCGCTGCCAAGAAGCTTTACAAGACTTGAACTTATGCTGAGTCCCAGGCCTGTCCCGCCGTAGCGCCGGGTCACAGAGCTGTCCGCCTGGGCAAAGGCCTCAAAGATCTGTTTCTGTTTCCTCTCCGGGATACCTATACCTGTATCTGAAACTGAAAAATTAATCATACAGATATCATCCCTCAAACGGGACAGCTTAATCTCCGTGATTACGGTCCCGTTTTCAGGCGTGAACTTAATGGCGTTGCTCAGCAGGTTCGACATTATCTGTTTCAGCCTCAGGGGATCAGAGATTATGCCGGAGGGGAGAAGAGGATCTATAAATGATATAAATTTTATCCCCTTCTCCTGCGCCTTGACATTAAAAAGCCTTATAACAGATTCAAATTCAGGATAGGGATTGAATTCAACACGGCTGATCTCAAGCTTGTGACTTTCGATCTTGGAGAAGTCGAGTATATCATTAATTATTTCAAGAAGGCCGGAAGCGCTCTTTTTAATAATACCGAGATATTCCCTCTGGGCTTCATCTATCCCTGTTCTCATCAGCAGTTCAATAAAACCTGTAATACTGTTAAGCGGTGTCCGTATCTCATGGCTCATGTTTGCAAGGAATTCGCTTTTCGCCCGGTTGGCCAGTTCAGCGTCCCTTCGGGCGTTTTCGATCTCATCAAGGGCCTTTCTCTTCTCAGTCGTGTTCCGGATAATTATAAGAATTTCATCATTATCAATTGCAACAAACCTTGCCTCGTAAAACCTCTCCTCCATGGAAATCGTTACAGGATATTCAAAAATCTGTATCTCCCTCGTTTTAACGGCCTCGGCAATATGCTTTACTGCCTCAGCAGCGATTTCAGGGGGAAACACCTCGTTTATCTTTGTGCCCAGCATCTTGTCAAGGTATACGCCTTCATTATCCACCCTGAACATGATATCGGGAATAGCATCAACGAGCGCCCTGTTGCGCGCCTCACTCTCCCGGAGCGCCTTTTCAGCATGTTTCCTTGAAGTCACGTCATCGGCAAGAAGGAGAAACCGCTGTGGAATACCCTCTTCATCTGAAATCATCATTACCTGAAGGTCCAGGTAAATGGAGCTGCCCCTGCGCAGTTCATAGGATGAAACACCGCTGAACCCCTGTGCAACCGCAATACTGAAAAGCTCCACAATTATTTTGTCCCCGGCTGACTCGAATATCTGGTGTATATTTTTACCTGAAATCATCATTCTGTCAGGGTATCCGAAAATCCTCAGGTACGCCCTGTTCACCTGCATTATATTCCCGTCAAGGTCAGTTACAAGTATACCCTCCGGCAGGGACTCGAAAAGAATGCGGAGTTTCTCTTCAGACTGTTTCAGCTCCTCCTCCGCCCTTTTGAGATATGTTATATCCTCCTGGATTGAAAGGTAATGAGATATGCCCCCGTCTCTTCCATAAAGGGGTGATATTGAGACTATTGCCCAGTACAGGTCCCCGTCCTTTTTGACATTAAGAAATTCACCCTTCCAGTTTTTCCCTTTTTCTATGAGGTCCCACAGGCCGGGATTATCACGTGAAAAAAAACCCGGTTTAAGTATATTTATGTTTTCTCCTTTTATTTCTTCAGGAAGGTAACCAGTAAGCCTGCTGAAGTTTTCATTAACATACTCAACAAGGCCGTTTCTATCCGTTATAACTATTGAGGAGGGGCTGCTTTCAATGTTGGAAAGCAGCTTTTCAAAATCGGAGTATCCCGCCGAACCGCCAGGTTTATCCTTAACTGTAAATACGAAAAAATCCTCAACACCATAATTGAGAAATGAAACCGTGACATCGGCCCTTCTCTTCCCTGGCATAAGAACCTTAACATTATCAAACCGGCATTCAGTACCGGGCCCGGCCTTTTCTGAAAACTCCTTCAGCTTTTCAGGCGCCATCGAAAAAAGAGAACCTGCCGCACCCCCCTCCTTTATCTCCCCGGAGAAGTATTCATTTGCATAATCATTCCACATCCTGACAAGACAGTCCCTCCCTGTTAAAATTACAGGGACTTTTATTGAATTTATTATCCTGATTATCCCGTCATTCATTATGCAATTCCTGCTGTTCTTATGCGGCAGCACCTGTAAATAACTGTATTTCTTTCTATAATATAAATAATATAATGACAAGGGATTTTCAAGGGGGAGGAGGAGGCGGCAGCAGGGACGCGATTAATCGCATCCCTGCTGCCGCTGCTTTAAAAAATTTAAATGAAAATTCTTTTATTTTTATTATAATTTAAATACACGAAGGGTATTATATTCCACGGAATAGACCATTTATGACAAAAATAAAACAGAAAGTCAGAGCTCTGCTCTCCATGCTGTCGGGGGTTCACCGCAGATCAGGCCTCCGTGCCAGGCTGTTCCTCTCATATTTAATCCCTGCCTTACTTATACTTGCAATAACAGGCGTTTTCACCTTCATTATAGTGGGCCGCGGTCTGAAAAACAATCTCCATAAAGAGATGGAGAGTTCAACTGAATCAGTAAGGCTGATGGTAGAAAACTCCCTGGATCTGTCCATAAGAAGCCACCTCCGGGGAATCGCTGATATAAACAGGGACATAGTCGCGGGCCTGTACTCACAATACAGACGCGGGCTTATAAGTGAAGCTGAAGCCAGAAGAAAAGCCGGCAGCATACTTCTGAGCCAGAAAATCGGAAAAACCGGGTACATCTTTGTGTGGAACGTTCGCAGGGCACCGGAAAAAATATTACTGGCAGTGCATCCATTCACCAGGGGGAAGGACGTATCAGGTTTTGAATTTGTCAGAAAGGGCGCTGAAATAAAAAACGGTTACATGAAATACCGGTGGCGAAACCCCGGTGATGAAAGGGAACTGGACAAGGCAATGTATCTTTCACATTTCGCTCCATGGAACTGGGTAATCGCAGCGTCATCATACAGGAGCGAGTTTACTGAACTGATCTCAATAGACGATTTCAGGGAAAAGATACTTTCAATAAAATTCGGGTCAAGGGGTTATTACTTCGTAATTAACAGTAAAGGGGACGTGATCATTCATCCCTCTCTCACCGGAAATTTCTTCAACACCATTGACAGGGAAGGGAAAAAATTTGTACAGGAGATGTGCTCGAAAAAAAACGGGGAGATAACATACTACTGGCCTGAACCGGGTGAAACAACCCCGAGAAAAAAGCTGTCAATATACAGGTATATACCTGACCTTGACTGGATCGTAATATCCTCATCCTACCCTGACGAATATAATATCACACTTTCAAGGGTCAGGTCGATCATTATCACATCTCTTGTCGTTCTTATTGTTATACTCTCAATTGCCACATACTTTTCAGGGTCCCGCATCATAACACCCCTCAGGGCGCTTATGGAGAAACTCCGTGAAGGGGCTGCAGGGGACTATCGCCTTCATCTCCCGGTAGAGTCAGGAGATGAGTTCGGAGAGCTTGCCGCGCATTTCAACAGTTTCATGGACGAGATACGGGCAGGCAGGGACGGGCTTGTTTCCGCGCAGAACTACCTTAACAGTATAATAAATTCCCTTCCCTCTGTACTGGCCGCGGTTGATGCAGATGGAAAAGTCAGGCTATGGAACAAAGGAGCGGAAATTTTTACAGGGACGGATACGGGTTCAGCTGAATCTGAAAACATATATAGACTGTTCCCTTTCCTTGAACAATTCAGAAACAGCATTGAAGCAACCATTACATCAAAGACAACTGCTGAATTCAGATGCAGGGGAAATTCAAAGACAGGTGACGATCGTGAACTTCACGTTTCAATCTATCCTTTCAGCCAGCAGGAGATGAATATTGCTGTAATACGCATGGACGACATAACAGATTATGTAAGGAAAGACGCACAGCTTTTACAGGCGCAGAAAATGGAGATTGTGGGAAACCTTGCCGGGGGGCTTGCCCATGATTTCAACAATGTCCTTGCTGGAATTATAGGGACTGTTTCACTGATGAAATACTACGAGAAAAGGGGGATAAAAGACGGCAACACGGCCAAATACCTCAACATAATAGAATCATCAGCAAGAAGGGCCGCTGACATTGTAGATCAGCTCCTGGCCATATCACGTAAAAACGAACCTTCAATGCAGCCCCTTGATATTAACAGGTCGCTTGAGAATGTAATGACAATATGCAGAAACTCTCTTGATAAAAGCATTGAAATTACACCTTCATACTACGGGGAAGCCGCTGTCATCAACGGATCTGCCGCACAGATAGAGCAGGTAATGCTGAACATCTGCATCAACGCCGCACACGCCATGACCATTATGCGCAATGAAGGAGAGGCCCGGGGAGGTGTGCTTACCGCTTCGATCTCAAGGGTAAGCGCGGACGAATCATTCCGAGGCAGTCATCCAGGTGCCGGGGAAGGAACGGATTATATCTCTGTCAGAATCAGTGATACAGGGGTGGGAATAAGCAGGGAGGCACAGGACAAGATCTTTGATCCCTTTTTTACCACCAAGTCAAAGGACAAAGGCACAGGCCTGGGCCTGTTAATGGTATACAGGATCATTGAAGCACATAACGGTTTTATAGACCTGCAATCGGAACCTGGCAGGGGCACCGCATTTACCATATACCTTCCGGCAGCAGAGGGAGTCCCCTCTGAATCAGAATCGGATTTCACTGATATCGAAGATTTAAAAGGAAGGGGGGGCCTCCTTATCATTGATGACGAGGACACAGTAAGGGAAACAGCAAAGGGGCTCCTGGAAGAATGCGGTTACACTGTATATACCGCCCCGGGAGGAGCTGAAGGGATAAACTTTCTCAGGGAAAATACAGGCCTGATTAAACTTGTCATACTCGACATGTCCATGCCGGGGCTGTCGGGAAGAGATGTATTTATTGAACTTAAAAAAATCAATGAAGATATACCGGTCCTCCTTGCCTCGGGATTCAAATACGACGAACGTGTCCAGGAGACAATTCAGCTTGGAGTGGACGACTTCATACAGAAACCTTATTCACTGAAGGAACTCGCTGTTAAGGTAAATAAAATAATCGGTGGATGCGGCTCCTCTTAAACCTGAACCCGGAACTTCCCTGACCTCATCCCCCTAACCCCCTTCTCCCGAGCGGAGAAGGGAGAAATCTGTGACAGAAAACTTTTACTGTAAAGCCTGAAATTTTTCTGCCACGAGACTCCCCTTCTCCTTGAGGCTCACTTCTACCCACTTCTTTTAACGGACAATAATATCGGCTAAACCCCCGGCGGAATAAAATTTTTTCACAAAGAAATGCTTACCCGCCGCCCCCATAGGGGGCTATTTAACTTGTTCTGTATTTTTACTTATTTATATTACTTTAGCATTAAAAAAATACAAATATGAACAGAAATTTATTAATCCCCCTCCGGGGGAAGCCGGAATAAGTTTATTCAGCACGCCAGGTTAATCGGCTGGGGGCCGGAAGAATAAATATGGGTAGAAGTGAGCCCCTTGTTCTTATGGAGTCGACCTGAACTGAAGGCCCTCACCCGCTATTTTTTCCTTGATGAAATACATCCCTGATTTTATAAGACTCTTATTAACAGGAGACCTGATGAAAGAGACTTCCGCCCTTTATATAATAGCCGC
>DAIOFM010000133.1:0-7710 GCA_036745755.1 Spirochaetota bacterium
AAAGAACAGGTGCTTAAGGGATTAAATGATGCAAAAGATACAACAGTGCTGATATGGAATGAGGCCGGTGAGGCGGTTCAGAAAACAGAGAACTGGATTGATGATAAAGGGTTTAAGACTAATGAAGAAGTGAAGAAAGATGAAGAGATAAAAGCTCAGAAAGAAGCTGAAGAAAAAGCACAGAAAGTGCTGGATGAAATATTAGCAAAGGCAACAGAGCGGACAAAAAAAATATTAAGTGGTACAGGTTGGAATGGTGAGGCTTTAGAAAATATAAATAATTCAAATGTCATTAATCAAATGAGTAAGACCGAATTGGTTGCTGTTGGCTTACCTACGGCTCGAAGTGCATGCGTATTTTTTTCAACAGCATATGGAGCGGCTGACGCATTAGGTATTACATTATCACCTGAAGATGTAAAAAAAGTTTATGATTATGCTATAAATCGAAATCCTCCTTCTATTGGCACCAATGCAAAAGGTGAACCAAGTGCATATTGGGTAAGAAGTTTTTCGGGTATAGTGGATGCTGTTGCAGCGGTAAAAAAAGTTGATGCAAGTAATATATCAATACCTAAAAAATTAATTACAACTACATCTGAATCAGGTGCTAAGGCAACAAAAGATATTGTAAATGCTTTACAAAGTGGTGGTTCTGCTCAAGTACGTTATAGTGGCCACTCTATGCGTGTTACCGGTTCCTTTATTGAAAACGGGAATGTAATTCTTAATATTAAAGATACGGCATTTCCAAATAGAAAAACGTATGTAGATACATCTACAATGAGTCTTTATACTTTAAACAAAAAGAAAGAAAGAGTACCAAGTGATCGTGTCCTAACGCATTATTTACCAATAAATAAGAATAACAATGTAGCAGTAAATAAAAATTAAGAGGTGAAATGAAGATGAAATTTAAATGGTATCAACTGATCTGTTTATTTTGTGTAATTTTAATTATTAATTGCAATGACAAGAAGGCTGTGAGTGAACCTAATGTGCAAAATAAAATTCAAGGGAATGCTATCCAGAAATATAAAAATACTCATTCATTTATAATTAAGTTTAATAGTCTTATTTACGAAAAAGATGGTAAAGAATTAAGAGTGCCGATTTTTCAAGGTGAAATGGGAAATGTAACATATAAAGAATTTCGAAAGTATTGTTTAGATAATAAATATTTAGAGCCAAATGTTGCCGAAAGTAGTTTTGTTATAAAAGCCGATAAAGGCAAACTCACGAAAACATTTCGAGACTTTCTTAATTTTTATAAAAAGAGTATTCTCAAAAATGTTAATATAAACAAACCAACCAAAATTAATGTATATGACGAAGGCGGACTTAGCCTATATTATGATTTTGAAATTAATGGAGTGCCATTTGTTCTTCAGCTAGAGATTATTACAGATGATAAAATTGAAAGTTTAGATTCAGTTAAACCAATACTTGATGTGCATCTTGATGAAGGGGTTAAAGATCCAATTTTTAGATATAGATTCTGGGATGACTATACAAGTGAAGAATTATAATCCCAAGTTGCCGTGGCACTAACAAGGCCGTTCTAAACAAAGGCGTTCCGTTATTGTCCAGCACATATCTTATGTGCTGGACGGCCAGTGCGGGTAAACATTGAATCAGAGATAATCAACAGAAAGGCTGTTTAATACTATATAAACGCCGTTCTTTCAAAACATCAACCTCATTATTTAATACATTCAGTACATTTAATCTCCTGTTTTAATAGTTTAACCGGTTTATCTGTTTTCAGATTAACAGATTTCAGGTGTTCTATATTGTCAGGACACAGCCCTGCCAGAACCTCGGAAGGGGTTAAGCCTTTAAGAGAGCAGTGAGGGTGAACTGTTGATGGAGCCGGCAGGATTATCGTGGAGACATTCAGAGAGATACTGGTTGACAAACATTAACTGAAATTATATTTTTAATTAAACCAAATAAGGAGAAACCTGAAATGGGTTCAGCGTTAAAAAAAGATGACGCCAGGGCATTAATAGACAATCTTCCTGAAAACGCAACATGGGAAGATCTGATGTATGAAATATATGTACGTGAAGCCGTTGAGGCGGGGCTGGAGGACAGCAAGGCCGGCAGGCTCACTGAGGTGGGAAAGCTCAGAAAGGAATTCGGTCTCCCTGAGTGAATGTGTACTGGACTGATACCGCAAAATCACACCTGTACGGTATCAGGGATTTTATCGCCCGCAATTCAGAGACCTACGCTAAAAGGGTAGTTGACCGGCTCACCAGAAGGTCGCTGCAGATAGCCTCTTTCCCTATGTCCGGCAGGGTCGTTCCTGAATTCAGGATAGACCAGATCAGAGAGGTCTTTGAAGGCCCTTATCGCATTATCTACTATATTAAAGCTGATTGTGTTGAGGTGCTTGCTGTTATACACGGAGCACAGAATGTGCTTTCGGATGATGAAACTTCAGAATGATTGCCGGTATATATAATGATATCAGAGATTCCTGAAAAGAATTATGAAAAACTGCTGAAAGAGATAACAGGGCTGTATGGCAATACGGAGTATTCTGTGTTGAATGTCAAATAGTTTAGATGAAACCTTGACACAGAGGGGACCAGATCAAATTTATTGTACTAAAGATCCATATAATCTAAAAATATATTTTATCGAATATAAGGCACACCACCGCATGATGTGTGACGCCCATGGAAGGGTTAATGCAGCACACCAACAGGAGGTTGGTATGTGTGCTGCCCGGCCCCCGCGGCGCCTGAGCGGTGACTTTTCTTTGACAACACTTTCTTTTAGTCATTTTAAAAGAAAGTGTGAGAGTAAATGTTAGATAGACAAAGTAAATTTATATCAGCTATAATAAATGATAAATCATGTGATGTATGCAGAGGGTGAGGAAGAAATTTCGGAGGGATTATCAATAAACTTCATCATGGCTTCCGACATCAACTGGAATTATTTTATCATCTTCAATAAGAAAATCGATGCAAATGCGGTAAGAAATGTTTATTGAAACAGAATATAATTCAGAAAGTTTTCCATGTAGTTTGTGCAAATGAAGTGACGGGTGATTTGGATTTAATTCCAGCAGTTTTAAGGTCTTTTCATATTGAGATAATAACTCGGGATGCTTTTTTATGAACTTTTCGGCTTTTTTAATATAACTTACAGTATATATAATCTCAGCCACGAGTAATTCTCTTTATATGTTTTTCTACCGATTCTTTATGGAATTTTCCCTCTTTTATATCCTTTCTTGATTCATGTAAAGCAGCTTCAAGTTCACATTCCCTGAGATAATTATACTTTTCAATCGGGATAACAACATATTTGTTTTTACCCCTCACTGTGATAATTACTTCATCACCTCCGGAAGTTTCTTCATTCAGTATGGAAATTCCTTTTGTTTTCAGTTCATTTGCAGTTATCGTCTGTGCCATTTTATCGCCCTCAAATTAGTACTATCTATAGTGCTAATATTGGTGCGGTTTTGTCAAGTTTTGAATATTATTAATGAATTTTTTTGCTTAATGTTATTCATACAATGTGTAGCGGGCATGATGAGTTTTTTTGAATTTCAGTTGAGTGGAAGGTGGATTTATTCGTCTAACGGCTGTTGTAAGCGCAGAGAATTGTTTCATTTTTGAAACCTGTTTCATAAATGAAATTTTGTTGCACTTTTGAAACGTCACAGCATTTTATGTAAATAAAGATCTGAAGTGTCATTTTTTGTTGATAAAAATCACTCTTTATTCGAAAAAAATTTAATTTATAAAACGTTTTTTGTTTAATTATATTTTAACAGATAAGCGCCGCTGTTTTTCCTGTTTCATTGATGAAACAATCTGTTCCCCTGTAAGTCTCTTTTTTCTTTATTAAAGTCATTATTTATTTCCTGAATCGCGTAAAAAATTTTTTATTAGAGAACAATATCGTTTAATGAGTTCAAAATCGCTTTTAAAAAGGGCGGATTCTTTATGAATCCGCCCTTTTTTTGTGAATTTTAATATTTAAAATAATATCTGAAATTTTTTTTATAAAGGCTGATAATTCTGGCATGTTTTATGCATCTATTATTAAGCATACCTTACTTATTATTCAGCGTTAAATTCCTGAATACTTTAAAAGTCTGTTATTCAATAAAAATATTCTGATTTTGTCAGTGAACAATCCGGGAAAGGTTCCGGCCGGGGGCAGTCTTTGAAACAGCCGTGCCGGTTCATGAAACCCGGCCATGCGCAGAAGTTTCACGGGATACCTTAACTGCGGTTTGTCCGGAGGGGGCAGCAGGCTTGATTTTATATAAACGTAGTCCGGGCCCCCGGCTTAACAGACTGCAGTTTTCTGTTTTTTCCCGGCACTGACCGGAGAGTCGTAAAGGCATTAAAGATGTGTATCACAAAATTCGGATAATACATTCACGCTTATGCAGGACGGGGTGTTGAGTGTGTAATAATAAATTAAAGGAGAGTATTATGATAGATAAGGATTTAGAATTGAAAGAATCCGGAGATCAGAGTCTTACCGATCAATTAATGTCGAATACTGAATGCGGCCGCAGGGATTTTCTTTTCGGAATTGGTAAGAGCCTTGCTGTTGTTTCCTCTGTGTCGTTGCTTGGTGCAGCTTTCGGGACCTCCTGTAATGCGGGCCCGGGTACAAAGAGTTCAAAGTCAGGCGCTGTTGACGTGTACGCGTTTAAATGCGGAGTATTGAAAACTCAGACTCAGTACATGTTAAAGGATACACGTATCGGTACTCCCATGGATATACCTGTAACTTTTTTTATGATCAAACACGGTAAGAAGTGGGTGGCTTTTGATACAGGTAATAATGGAATGTGCGCAAAAGACCCGGTAAAATACTGGAGTAAGCCGGTAACTGATGCTTATTATCCGGTCATGAAAGAAGAAGAGGAGTTCAAGGTGCAGATTAAAAAGGCACTGGGAATTGAGCCAAAGGACATTGCGGCTGTAATTCTTAGTCATGGACATCTTGATCATGCCGGCGCTATCGATAATTTCGTCGGGACTAAGGTACCTATTTACCTGCAGAAAAAAGAGATGGATATCATTAAGGATGAGCTTGCCAAATATAAAAAGACCGGTAAAAAATCAGCCTATATACCTGAAGACTTTCAGCAGATGGATAAACTGAACATCAAGACAGTTGACGGAATATTTGACATTTTCGGTGACCAGTCTCTGGTTGCTTTCCCTACACCGGGTCATACTCCCGGCCATCAGTCCCTTATGCTGAAGCAGGGCAACGGTGATGTTACAATTCTCTGTGCTGACGCTGAGTATACCCTTGAAAACATGGACAAATCTATCCCTCCGGGACTCGCATGGAACATTCCGCAGGCTTCTCAGGCTCTTAATATTTTTAAGGTAATGAGCTGGATGGGCGGCAATATCAATATTGTCCCTTCTCATGACCCGGAATTCTGGAAAAAAATGCCTCTTGCACCCAAGGTTTACGAGCTTTAGTAAGGGGAAAACCTCCTGTGTTTCATGAAATGGCGCAGGATAAAAATATTATAAGGAAATCCGTGTTTGTCATTTAAGCCTTTAATGATAAACACGGATTTTCAGTTTAATAAAGTTTTTATTTTTTCTTTGTGTTAAGGGTTCTTTTCTTGATTCCGGCTGGTTTTTTATCTATAGATATTATTCTTGTTACCTCTATAGTTCCGCTCCATCTTTTATTTTCGGTGAGGGTCCCGAGCACTGAAATGTATTTTCCGGCATTTGCGGCTATTTCATCTTTCTTCGGACCGGTTATTGTATAGGTTACTTTTGATCTTGATTGCCAGTTTGTAATAATATAAACGTTTGTTCTCTCTGCTTTTATCAAACCATATATTTTAATTGTGTTGCCTTTTGACACAGATACTGTTTTTGCAGCATCTGTGTCAGAAAATGTGTCGGCGCTCACATCACTTTTTACCTGCTGGCATGATGCGGCCAGCGAAATAACAAGTATGAAAATAATTTTCAGCAATTTCATTTGAATTGAACTCCGTTTTATAAAATTTTCAGGGTGAAGTAATTTCTAAAATGTCAATATCCCCTGATGTCAAATAATGATCCTGAACAGTGTTGTATGGAAGAGTGGTAGCCGTGGCTACAGTATTGTTTGATTCATATGCTGAAGTTGCAGGCGTTCCTGCTGAGGAGCCTGTTCCGCCTATGTTAAACAATATGGAATAAGGACCTGTATAGCCCCAGGCATCGATACTTCTAATATAATATGTTGAACCGCTTGCAAGCGGGAGAGTCAGTTTTGAGAAGTAATCTCCGCCGTCATAATCAATGTCATCATTTGCGGCTATATAAGTTCCATCAGAACTGTAAATTTCAATGTATGTATCAGTATTGGAACTTCCTGCTCCTCCGTTTGGGAATGTTTCAATGGTATATACGGTTACATCTGAATAGTAGTCAGCCAGAAATTCATCCCACTGAACTGCCCCGGGAAAATCTATGTATGCTGAAGTGTAGCATGTATATTCAGAATCCATGGTTGAATAAACCGGGAAATATATTGAAAGCCCGTGAGCATCTGTATACCCCCTGTCCCTGTGATAAACAACCGCGCTGTTAACGGTAGCAACAACCGTAGCTGCTCCACCTACACTACCTGTAAATTTATCTGCGAAATGATATATGTCAATAAAAGGTTCCCCCGAGTATGACAATGTGGTATACCTTGCATCACAGATATCATCATGAGCATCGGCATTTATGAGATTGGTTGCGAAAGTGTTTATGGCTGAAGCAAGGATGCTTATTTTTGAAAGTTCAATTACCGAGAGCGTTATCTCATCCACTGAGGTGTAATCTATGTATGCGTCGACAGCGCATTTTGAAACATTCAACTCTGAGTTGTCGGTGAGGTTTATTACCTGGTGGAGAAAGCGGTTGTAGACCCATCCTGAGCCCGGCTCTGTTGCTGAAGACGCGATTACATGGGAGGGGCCTGTGTCTTTAAGCTGATACATAACCTCTACCATGGACATTAAACATGCGTCAAAGCCGAGAACATTTATTCCTTTGCCGTTTATAGCACTTTGGACTTCACTCATATAGAGGCAGTTATTTGAACTGGTCTCATCCCAGCATACAGCCTTGTTTATAGTTCCGGAGCCCGGTATTTTTTTTGATGTTATCGTACTTTTAGATAATGATGCAGCGCTTCTCCATCCTCCGCCGTGATTCCAGAATATGAAGGCATATTTATCAGCACTGTAATTCGTCTTACAGAAATCAATAAAATCGGTTACCGTATCCGGGTCTCCCATGTTTAATTCCTCATTGTCCCCTGTGTCAGTAAGATGCAGATATGTGCTGTCAGCAAGCCTTGTTGAATTAATTGTAGAAGTGTTTGAGTCCTGTGTTATATGGTACAACCTTGTCCCTTCCCAGTCTCCGTCTGCTGTTGAATAACTGCTGTGGCGGTCAACAAGTACTATAACGTTAACTCCTTCATCTGTGAGGCTGACAAGCTCCATTTCATTTATATCCACAAGGGCCGCTTCTTCGAGATTATTATCACCGTCCAGGTATACCATTATTGTCCAGGTATAATCACCCGGGGTTTTGTCCCCTGTGTAGGTCACTGTGCCGTCGTCTTCATCGCCACTCCCGCCGCCGCATGACGCAAATACAGCGAGAGTTGCAAATAGCAATGAAAATGAGATTAGATTTTTTAGTT
>DAIOFM010000134.1:0-7607 GCA_036745755.1 Spirochaetota bacterium
ATTTACCTATAAAGTAGACTATAATAAACTCCTTGAGGGCAGTGAATATGTTCATACCCTATCAACTGATATAATCGAAATTCTTCACAACAGGGCCTCTGAGCAGCGCAAAAACAGCGGCGGCGGTGACAGCGCGGAGGTTCTTGTGGAGTTTTCTGTACCATTTCTCCGCAAGTGCAGTGAAGAGCTTCTTGAAAGCAGGCTTAAAACAGCCTCACCTGAGGAGTATCATAAAGCGCTGATCTACCTGAACAGCATCGGATCTATAAGGCTGGATAAAGGTTTCTTTATACTCTATTCACCTCTAACCATAACGAGAACAGAGAAGAACGGTAGGAGGCAGTTTTCTGAAAAGGAATTTGAGATTCTGCAGAAATTCTATGATCAGAAGGTTGAACAGATCCATATCATGCAGAGGTACGCTCTCCTTATGCAGGAGAATATAGATAATGCCCGCCTTTTTACATCAGATTATTTTACCCTCACACATGAGGGATTTATAGATAAGTATTACGGAACTGATGATGAGAAAAAGCAGATTACCAAACCTATACCGCAGGAGACTTTTGTAAAGATATTCGGACAGCTAAGCCCTGAACAGCTTGGTATTGTAAATGACGTGAAAAACAGGAGGGTCCTTGTGGCTGCAGGGCCGGGGAGCGGTAAGACCAGGGTGCTGGTGCATAAGGTGGGGGCAATTCTTGCCACGGAGGATGTGAAGCCTGAACAGTTTCTCATGCTTACATTTTCACGCTCTGCGGTTATGGAGTTCAGGTCGCGCCTGCAGGAGCTTATTGGTGACGTTGCCCGTTATGTTGATATTTTCACATACCATTCCTTCTGCTTTAACATACGTGGTGTTGCTCCCGTTGAGGATGAATTTGACAGGGTTATTGAAACTACGATTGCGGAGATAGATGAAGGAAGACTCGATGTTACCCGTCTGAAAAACAAGAGTATTCTTGTGATTGATGAGTTCCAGGACCTTAACTCACAGGAGTACAGGCTGATTCAGAAATTAATCGGGATATCCGGAGAGCTCAGGGTACTGGCGGTTGGGGATGATGACCAGAATATCTTCGGTTTCCGTAAGGCATCCAATGAGTACATGAACCGCTTCGTTGAAGAGGGTGCGGAGAAATATGAACTGCTGACCAATTTCAGGAGCGTGAGCAACATTGTCCAGTTCTCAAACCGGTTAAGAAAAAATATCAGGGGGAGAATCAAACAGGGAGACCTTGTCGCGAAATCTAATGAAACAGGGGAAATCGGTATTTACAATTTCAGATGCAGCGAACTGATCATCCCACTGATAAAAAGAATCGTTGAGTCAGGTGAATATTCTGATACTGCAATTTTAACTCCGAAGAATGAAGATGTTTCAATGATAGATGCCTGCCTGATACATGAAGGTATACCTGCTTTTCAGGGGAGCAGTGAAATTGATTTTAAAATAAAGGACATGGAGGAAATATCTTCTTTTACAGACCGTCTCAGGGATGCTGCCCCGGAAAGGGAGATACCTCCGGATGTATGGATGGAACTCCGTATCGGCACAGAGAAAACCTACGGTGAATCAAAGCATTTAGATCAGGCTCTTGCGATTATTGACAGGTTCAGGGATACGTATACCCACCTTTTTTTCAGGGAATGGATAAATTATATTCTTGAAATGCATATTAATGATTTCACCGCTTCGGGGAGAGGCATAACGGTTTCTACAATACACAGGGCCAAGGGGCGGGAATATGATACTGTTTACCTTATGGTCCCTGATTATAAGTTTACGGATGATGAAAATATGCGTCTCCTTTATGTTGCGGTTACAAGGGCAAAGAGCAACCTTTATATTTTCAGCAACAGTGACTTCTTTAACTCTATGGCAGATGAGAATGCTTTCATAACTGATGATGATTTTATATATTCCGGGCCTGGTCATGTTTCTGTGAATCTTAATTACAACAAGGTTAACCTTGGATTTTTTAAAAACGACAGGGTGGTAAAAACTGTTGAGGGTGTACATTCCGGGAATCCTCTTGAATATAAGGAGAGCGATCATACCTTTTATACAGAGGATAGGCATGCCTGCATGATGTCAAAAGCCGGCAGGGAGGAATTGGATTCCTGGTTAAACCGGGGGTTCAGGGTTAAAGAGGCAGAAGCGGAATACGTGGTGAACTGGTATTGCAGGGATGATAAAAAAACATATCCGGTTGTGTTGCCGAAAGTCAGCCTGGAGAAGGAAGGTGAAGGTTAATCGTTTCGGTATATCCCTATCGGGGAATGGTATCCAACCGGGGAACCTGCATTACGAAAAAATTAAGGCCGCGTTCACCCATCCGACATGAAGAAAAGAAAATTCATTTAAGCCGATAGTTATATGAATATACAGCAGGTAAAGATACTTGACTGTACCAATAAATGAAATTACAATTCAATCCTGGAAGATGAAATATATTCTCTTTTTCTTTGAGTTGAAGGAGACAGCGTAAATCCTGAATTAAACGAATGCAATATTGATGCCGGGGCATTTATTAAAATCTACCGGTGAAGAATAGAAAAATTTTTAACTCTTTACGGAAAAGATCGTTATAGTTAATATAGTATATATTTCAGCATGAGGTTGACAGAATGAACGCGTATAAATTATCAGCAAATGTACCTAAAAACAGAAAAATTTCAATAGATGTACCTGCAAATATTCCGGAAGGACCAGTTGAGATCATATTGGTATTTCAGGCTCAGCAGAAAACTTCATCAAAAGCAATTATTGAAAAAGCATGTGGTTCTTTAAAAGGGAGCAGGTTTAATACAGAAGCTTATTTTAAACAGAAGCATGAAGATAAGGAGCTTGAACGCTGATGGAAGTATATTTTCTTGATGCCTGTTCCGTTATAGCTTTTTTTTAGAAAGAGCCGGGATTCGAAAAGGTCAGGGAGCTTCTTGAAAAATCGGATACCGGTCAGTGTACACTATACATGAATAAAATCAATACTCTCGAAATATACTATGGTTTATATCGTGAAGACGGGCCATCTGTGGCAGACAGATTTCTGGACGAAATGAAGCTACTTCCTGTTGAAATTATTGATTATATAGATGATATGCTTTTTCTCGAAGCCGGCAGATTGAAGGCAACATACAAAATATCTCTTGCTGATTCTATTGCGCTTGCCGGTGCAAAGATTAATGATGCTTATCTGGTAACTTCTGATCATCATGAGTTTGATATTATAGACAGGAATAAAGAACTGAAGTTTTACTGGATAAGGTAATAACTGAATTTTATGAGAAAATATGTTGTACTATTTGAAAAATCAGAAGACGGATACAGCGCATATGTACCGGATCTCCCCGGATGCGTAGCTTTTGGTGATACAAAAGAAGAGACAGAAGGGCTTATATATGAAGCAATCAGGTTCCATATCGAAGGAATGGTGAGGGTGTAAAGATAATGTTGGGCGAATAAAGGATTGAATGACAATATTATTATTTTAAAAATTCATCAAAATGTATAAACCAAAACCTGATAATTCAGGAGTATAGCGATGCCTGATAAAAAACAGCTCTCTGTAAATACCGAGTTTCTACTATACCAGTCTCAGGATGGAAAAATCCGTATCGAAACCCGCATGCAGAATGAAACAGTCTGGCTCACAATAAACCAGATGTCGGAACTATTTGATGTTGATAAGTCTGGTATAAGCAGGCATTTGAAAAATATATTCGAATCAGGTGAACTCTCAAAAGACTCAGTTGTTGCATTTTTTGCAACAGTTCAAAATGAGGGTAAAAGAGATGCACCATAAAATCCGCCATTATACAATCCGTGAATACGGTCACATCGCTCCCGGTGATTTCGAGCGTGAAGAAGACGGCATCCTCCGTATTAAAGAACAGGATTACAATAACCTTGAGGATTTTGTTCTTCGTAATTCCGGTGACGCGGTTAGCGAAGGGAGTGAGTTCTTCTCCCTGACACACAAAAAGGGTGTTGGCCGCTGCCTCCAGGCAAAAAACTACGTAGGAGTAATACAGACAGATTCAGGGCTTGTAATTGAGATACTGCCGAAAATCCATAGAGAGGAAAGGGGGGAGGAGGGGAACGTACCCGATACACGCAGGCTCTTTCTCCGCATGCTCCGCACTGTCAGAGACTCGCCATTCAAACAGTTCAATGAGTCGGATATTGCTACATACAGAATGCATATCATGGAGATATTTATTCGCCTGTTTATAAAAGAGATGAATGAACTTGTGCGCCAGGGTATAAGGTCCGGATACGTGACAATGGAGGAGAACTCGAAGTTTCTGAAGGGTAAGCTCCGCATAAATGATCATATAAAGAAAAACATGGTACATAAAGAAAGGTTCTTTATAGAGTACGATGATTTTATCCGCGACAGGCCTGAGAACAGGCTGATTAAGTCTACTCTGTCTCTTCTCCTTAAAAGCTCAGGGAGTAATGACAATTTAAAGAGACTCCGCGAGCTGGTGTTCATATTTGATGATGTTTGCGAATCCTCTGATATAAAGGGGGATTTCACCCGCTGTGTGAACAACAGGCTGATGAAGCATTACGACACGGTGCTTAAATGGTGCAGGGTCTTTCTGCAGGGGGAGAGTTTCACCAACTGGAAAGGAAACGGCAGGGTGAACGCAATACTATTCCCCATGAATGAGGTGTTTGAAAGCTACGTTACATCAGTTCTTAGGCAGAGCGGAATTTTTGATGAATTTAAGGCGCAGAGCAGGGATAAGTATCTGGCGGAAGAAAACGGAAAAGGGATTTTTCAGTTAATACCGGATATAACAGCTTCGGCAGGTGATACATTTTATATTATGGATGCGAAGTGGAAGCTGATTAACGGCAGCGACAGGGTGAATAAATACGGCGTGTCCCAGAGTGATATGTACCAGCTTTTATCTTATGCGAAGATTTATGGAAAGGACCATCCTGATATAAAGATGGCGCTGATATATCCGGCGAATGAGAATTTTAACGAGCCGATCTCTTTTAAATATAATGATGCGGCAGGTATATTGTTAACCCTGTGGCCCTTTGATATAGATAGATCGGTGAAGGAGAGTGGATATTGCAGGGATTGGACTGTAAACAGTATGCGGATTCAGGGTTCCCCGTAGGGGACCTGCATCACGAAAAAATCCAGGCCGCGAACCCCCATCCGACATGAAAATAAAAATTATTTTGTATCCCGGAATTTTTTAACCCCCCTCCATTCACATCGTCTTATATACATGAGAAACAGGAAACCAAACCGTATGCAGGGGTACGATTATTCGTTACCGGGGTATTATTTCATAACATTAAAAGTCCGCAACCGTGAACCGGTATCAGGTGAAATTGAAAACCGGGAGACAGCAAGGGGCTGCAGCCCCTTGCTAAAATATCGCCTACCGAACTCCTATGTAATTCAGCAGGTGTAAAGATACTTGACTGTAACAATAAATGAGATTATAATAATTTTTAATTATAAATAACGGATAATCTATGAATAAAGAACTCCAAATTAAATACTGGATCGATAGTTCAAGTGAAGACATTTCAACAGCTCAAATTCTCATTGAAAAAGAGAGGTTTCTCCATGGTCTTTTTTTCTGTCATCTTGCTATGGAGAAAATTCTAAAAGCTGTATATGTAAAAACAAAAGCTGACTTTGCACCTAAAACGCATAATCTGCTTTACCTTTGCGAACTATGCGGCATTGAGCTTGTTGAAGAATAGATGACATTTTATGCAATACTTATGAAATATCAGATTACAGGAAGATACCCGGATAATACGGCGCTGCCACCTGAACATGCAACAGTAATGCAGTATTACAATAAAGTGAAGGAGGAGATAGAATGGTTAAAGCAGAAATTGAATCAGTAGTTAAAAAATATATAAACGTATTAAATGACACAGGCCTGGACATTAAACAGGCATATATATACGGAAGCTGCGCGCGTGGCGAAAACAACACAGATAGTGATATAGATGTAATGCTTGTATCGGATTTATTTGATACGAACGATGATTCGATTTTGTCCCGTCCATGGATATATACAGTAAAGGTCGATCCAAGGATTGAACCGGTAGCAGTTGGGAGCAGACGTTTTGATACAGATGCCGGATCACCTCTGATTGAGATAGTAAAAAAAGAGGGTGTAAAGATAATGTAGATTTGCTCTGAATAATACAGGTATCCAATTCCCTGTCTCTCACAGGAGTCACAATGGCCGAAGGCTCTGATTCAGTTCTCTTCTTCGATTTTGAGGTCACAGAAGAGAAAGAACACATTGTTCTTTCAAACAGGAATATCGATAAATCGATCTTTGCGGAGGAGAACAGGGCCGCGTACTCCCCTCCGACATGAAAAATTAAAGAATCAATGGCCCGAATCCTTTTATAAATAAACAGTGATAAAGATACTTGACTGTAATTGTCCCACCCCTGAATATCATGCTATGATTAAGTAATATATCTTTCCCTCTTTTAATCAGGATAAACATTATATAAAATTATACAGGTAAAACAATGAGTAAAGTGCTTACATCAGTTTACGGCGCTATGGCGGGTATAATAGTACCGGTGGTTTATGATGCGGTTTTTTTAAAAACCATGCAATGGCCCACCTCGGCATCTTTGGCAGGGGCGATTCTTGTGGGGATAGTTCTTTTTTTGCTGTATGAGATGATCAGCGGAAGTGAAGCAATTGCAAGGCTTTCACTGCCCTTGCATAAAATTGAAGGTGAATGGAAACAGACATTAACTCATAACAGTGATCGCCCGACCAGTATCTGTACAATTACTTATACCCGTCGCGGTTATGTTTATAAGGGATATGGATTGAATTCAGATGGTTCACTCGGTGCTGAATGGATCAGCAGGAGCCTTGATTACAATGAACAGAATGATGAAATGTCCTTTTCATCTGACGGCACTCTTATCTCAAACGGTATTCGTATACGTAACTGCGGCTACATTAAATTTTATAAAAACGGCAAGGGGCAATACGTTTACGGTGATGGATACCTTGTGGACATGGCAGAGAAGGTGAGCCAGACACATATGAAACTGACCAGGATCAGTAAAACGGAATTTGATAAAATCGCATCAGATGCTTTTGAAAAAAGAAGTGAATCAAAAAAGTAGTGATGAGATAATTGCGGCAATTATGAAAACGGCTCTCTGATGGATAATGATTTCAGGGAGGCAGGTTACAGGCATGCCTGCCCTCTACCGTGCGTGGTAATAAATTAATTTTTTAATTCCCCTCCATACCCTTCGTCTTAAATACATGAGAAACAGGAAACCGAACCGTATGCCGGGATACGATTATTCGTTACCGGGGTATTATTTCATAACATTAAATGTCCGCAACCGTGAACCGGTATCCGGTGCAATTGAACGGTGAAACAGCAAGGGGTTGCAACCCCTTGTCTGAGTGGTTATGGCCGGGGGTGACGGCTGATATATTTTGAGTTCTATATATTCTTGACATCTTTAATTGCATATTGTATTTTTATTAAAATTAAATTCCCGGGTTAATTATTATATGGCTGGAATAATTGAATTATCATCTCCCTTCAAAGAAGATATA
>DAIOFM010000135.1:0-7433 GCA_036745755.1 Spirochaetota bacterium
CATAAGGCCTTTAGCTGAATGCTCGAGCCTGTTATAATATGCTCCAAGGTCAGCTCTCTGTTTAGATACGATTCTTAATGCTTCGTCAGCAAGACCGATCAGTGAATTCGCCTTTCCGGGAGTTGAAAGGGATATAAATGTTAGAACGGTCGGGTTACGAAGCCCGAGAGCAGCTGTAGTCATTGTCTCAATGAATACTCTCTCTCTCTGATGCATATTTGGACCCATATGGAACCACATTGAAGCTGTTGGATGGAGTCTCGCGAATGAACCTGTGAGAAGCTTCATCTTGTTGAATTCCGCCTGGGATGCGATTCTGTCGATCTCATCAACAAGTTCCGATACCTCAACCTGGATCAGCTGTCTGTCCTCATCTGTATATGTACCGTTAGCAGCCTGAACTGCAAGTACCCTGATCCTCTGAAGAATTTCGTGAGTTTCTGTGAGGTAGCCTTCAGCTGTCTGAATAAGAGACATACCATCCTCGGTATTCCTCTCCGCCTGCCTCAAACCCTGTATCTGCGATCTCATTTTTTCAGAAACAGCAAGACCTGACGCGTCGTCACCGGCCTTATTGATACGCATACCTGAAGAGAGTTTTTCCACATCTTTTGTAATACTCCAGTCATGGAACTTGAGTGTTCTATGGGAGAAAATTGCAGCGATGTTGTGATTTATAATCATTTCATTCCTCCTTGAATTTAAATGCAATCATCCTTGATCGCACTCTAAATTGCCCGTTTCATACTCTAAGTCGGCTAATTAATTTTATCGCAGGAAGACGTTTATAGGAGATTAAAGGTGATTATTAGCTATTATTTCACAATAAATTCAAAAATCACCCATATATTATTCATTTTAGATTTTTTTGTTTTTTTAAAAAAAATATTTGTATTGGCCGGTTATTAAAAATAATGATCGAAAATAATCAGCTTATATGAAGAACAGGATGATCTGTTTTATTTCTGTTACACCTTAGCAGGGTCAGAGCCCAAACTAAACTTCTAAAAAATAATGGCTGAAGGACAATAAATGGGAAAATACGGCGGGAAATCATTCGGCGGGA
Source organism: Spirochaetota bacterium (assembly GCA_036745755.1). Lineage (GTDB taxonomy): Bacteria > Spirochaetota > UBA4802 > UBA4802 > UBA5550 > UBA5550. Next base: position 1,067 of record DAIOFM010000135.1, read on the forward strand.
AAAGTGGAGGGGGGCTTCCATCCCTGAAACCGGGGAAAACCACATTCAGCACCAGAAGCAACCGATTCAACCTGAACTCAAGGTTCAGATTTTCAGGACTATCCATAATAATAGAAAACATAATTGAGATATTTAAAGCCATTATCTCCGGATTACCTGAATTCGTAAGGAATTACAGAACAACAATAATCGGGCTCTGTGCCGGATTTATTGCTGCATTTATAATTATTCTGATAATGGATTTCAGCAAAGTACAGAATCTCGCCTCATACCAGCCTGATATAACAACAAGGATTTACGATAAAAACGGCATCCTTATCTCGGAACTTTTCAGGGAGAAGAGAGAGGTAGTACCCTTTGAAAAAATACCGGAAAACCTTATCAACGCCTTTGTTGCAGTTGAAGATAATGAATTTTATGATCACTGGGGAGTTAATCCCAGAGGTATTGTCCGTGCATTTTTTGTAAATATCTTTGCCGGAGGGATAAAACAGGGGGGGAGTACCATAACACAGCAGCTGGCCAAGATACTCCTTACGACCAGGGAAAGAAGCCTTTACAGGAAAGCCAAAGAGGCCTGCATAGCCCTCATGATAGAGGCCAAATACTCAAAGGATGAGATTCTGAAGCTTTACCTTAACCAGATATTTCTGGGCCACGGGGCTTACGGGGTTCAGTCCGCGTCAAAGCTGTACTTCCAGAAGGATGTATGGGACCTGAATCTGGCTGAATGCGCTCTTCTTGCCACGCTGCCCTCAGCGCCGAACCTCCTGTCGCCCATAAGGCACCCTAAAACCTCAATAGGCCGTCACAAGATTGTTCTGGGAAAGATGGTTGAAATGGGATATATAACTGTCGACGAGGCGGAAAAGGCCTTTATGGGTTTCTGGCCCGATTACCTCTACAGGATCGGCGACATCCCTCCTACAATAAACACTTTCAGTATACGCGTAAATAAGGCCCCGTGGTTTACAGAATATATACGCCGCGACCTGGTCAAAAAATACGGGGAGGAGATAGTATACTCCGAAGGTCTTTCAGTTTACACAACACTTGACGTAAACAAACAGATTGCAGGCCAGAAAATTCTGAAAGCGGCACTTGAAAGGCAGAGCGCTGTTTCAGGAAGCCTTTCATTTAAAAACGATGACTACCTTCTGGATAATTTTTCAGACGAGATATCACTTCTGTCATATGTAACCAATTTCAAAGACTTCGCAAAAAAAGGTTCCGCTGAAAATATAAAAATCAACTCTCACCTCAGGGCCAATGTAATTGAAGAACTGGAGGGGCTCAATTTTCTTGCGGGGCTCGACACTATTTCATTTTTTCTCGATAAATACAAGAAAACCTACTCTGACGACAGGGAACAACAGAGAGTGGAGGGGTGCATAATCTCCATCAACCAGCAGAATGGATATATTGAAGCCATGATAGGCGGGGGGGAGTTTTCATCCATAAACCAGCTTAACCGGACAATGCAGTCCAGAAGGCAGCCGGGATCTTCAATCAAGCCCCTTTTATACACTGCGGCAATCGAGTCAGGCAAATTCACGCCTGCTACAACTGTTCTTGACTCGCCCATAGTATATCTCGACACTGAAGGAGGGGACTGGCTCCCTGAAAACTATGAGGGTGAATACTACGGTTTCGTACGCCTCAGGCGGGCCCTGGAAAAATCGATTAACGTCGTTTCAATAAGGATCGCTGATACCCTGGGCATGGACACAGTGATGAGCTACTACGCAAAGCTCCTCAAGATGGATGAGAAAGAGAAGAAGTCCCGGATACAGAGAAACCTCTCCATTGCCCTGGGATCAATTGAGGTTAGCCCCTATGAACTGACAAGGGCTTACGCAATACTGGCCAATGGAGGGCGTGATGTAATACCGTTCTCAATAAGGTATATAAAAAACCGTAAAGGGGAAATCATCGAAAACAGAGAGAAAGATGTTCAGGATATGCTTGAGGAGGAGCGCAAAAAAGGGACATACCAGATTGTAAAACCTGAAACAGCCCAGGTGATGATCAGCATGCTCAGGAGTGTAATAAGCTCGGGTACGGCACGGGCCGCTTCCATCGGAAGGCCTGTTGGCGGAAAAACAGGGACAACAAACAACTGGAAGGACGCCTGGTTCCTCGGATTTTCAGCAAATTTGACAACAGGCCTGTGGATCGGATACGACAAAATGGGTCTCTCTCTCGGGATCGGCCAGGCCGCAGGGGGAATTGCCGCTCCCGTGTGGGGACGCTACATGAGGGAGGCGCTTAAAAATGAACCGGTAATGGATTTCCCGCATTATGCCCCTCTCACTGTTATGAAGGTATGCGCTAATTCCGGTCTGCTGCCAGGACCCAGATGCGCATCCACAATTGAGGAGGTCTTTATCCCCTCATTCCTGCCGGAAAAGGGATGTGATATATGTTCGGAGATGAAATCAGTTCTCCCAATGGCAAACTCATCTCCTGATGAAAATATTGTACAGAGCCAGAAGAAAACAATTATGAAAAATATCAGGGAGGGGAAGAAGGAATCGATTATTAACAGTATAGGTAATGATCTCCTCCGATAATAAAAAACAGTAATAATTACTGAATATATATTCTTTAAAAAAATAAAAATTATATGCCCCCGCCGCCTTCGGCGGCGGGGGCATATAATTTTTTACCTGAAATAAATTAAGGAATAAATACTGAATAAAAATGAGGTAATTTATGCAGAATTTCCAGATAAACCGTGACGATACACTCTTTCTGATGATAGATATTCAGGACAGGCTTTTCAGCGCAATGCAGGACAAAATCTGTGAGATGCTTATTAAAAATTCACAGATACTGCTGACAGCAGCCATGCAGTTTAAAATTCCTGTAATTGTTACGGAGCAGTACAGGAAGGGCCTGGGTATAACCATCCCTGAACTTGCGGATCTATGCCCTGAAGCGCCAAATCTTGAAAAACTCTTCTTCAACTGTATCAAAGATGATGCCATAAAGCAGGAGATACAGAAAACCGGAAAAAGAACAGTAATAATCGCAGGAATTGAATCCCATATATGCGTTTTTCAGACTGCTCTGACCCTCCTTGAAATGAACTATAACGTCATTATAGCTTCAGACGGAGTGGCCTCAAGGCGTAAACATGACTGGAAAACAGCCCTGAAAGCCCTTTCAAAAGCAGGAGCATCTGTCATGCCCACTGAAACAATTGCTTTCATGCTCATAGAAAAGGCGGGTACGCCTGAATTTAAATTTCTCTCCCCGCTATTTAAATAGCGGGAACAGGAGGGCTCTGACCCCCTATATATGCTCTGACCCCGCTTTTAAAACTTTCATCTGTATACCGGAAATTTAATTCCCCCGGGGAAGTAACAATACCGACATGTTTTTTTCATAGTTAATTCAGGAGTTTAAGATGAATAAAACTGAAAGAAATGAAGAGAGGGAACTTACCTTTGCTATTATAGGGTTCTGCCTGATGTTTTTCTTTATTGTGGTAATGAGCAAATGGGTGCTTCCTCACTTCGGCCTGGGAACCTGAATGACCCCCTTCCTCTCAGTTGAGAGTGAAAGCAGTGATGAACCGGCATCTATTCTTCCTGAAGGCCAGGAAAAATTCAGAATTTCAAAATAAAAAAACAGACCTATTCAGGCATGTTCTCCCATAGTATTTTTCTTCCGTCAAAAACCGGACCGTCCACACAGGCCCTCCTGTATCCGTCAACAGTATCAACTGTACAGCCCACACAGAGCCCTACTCCGCATCCGAAATAATTTTCAACCGATACCTCAACCTCTGTATTTTTATTAACCATGGATGAAGTCTTCTCCATCATCGGGTCAGGGCCGCAGCAGTATACCCTGTCAAACTCACCTGAGGATATTTTATCCTTCATCACATCCGTGGCAAAACCCTTAATACCTGCGGAACCGTCATCAGTTGTAATTATGAACTCATCCGCTGTTTTCTCAAACATCTCCGGGCAGAAGATATATGATGAACTCCTGGCGCAGTAGATGTAGGTCACTCTGTTCCCTCTCTTCTTAAGTTCCTTCATGAGGAAGAAAAGAGGCGCATTTCCAACACCCCCTCCTACAAGAAGAAGGTCTTTGTTCTCCTCCAGGGTAAACCCGTTCCCCGAAGGCCCGGTGATATTGATCTCGCCCTGTTCCATGCGGGAGAGGAGTTCAGTACCTTTGCCTATGACCCGGATAATAACTGTTGCCACGTCCCCTTCAGCGTCAAAAATCGAGAAGGGCCTTCTCAGGAGGGGATCCGTCCCCGGGGAAACTTTGATATTTATAAACTGACCCGGAATAAATGTGACACCGGGAACTTTTATCTTCATCATAAAGTGATCATCCGCCACCTTTTCAGGTCTGTTAAGAAGTATTGCCATCTTATTATAATTCTCCATTTATATTCATAGTAATTTAATTTCAGCCCTGTTGAAATATTGGGGGCCCTCTTTCTCAAGCTGCGACTCAAACAGCACAAGCCTGTCAAATACCGATTCCGCGTATACTTTATCCCTGCTCCCGGTAATAAGATCCTTCAGGCCGCCGGGAACATCCCTGCCCCTCTTCACACGGGCCAGGGTAAGATGCGGTATAAATCTCCTTGTCTCTTTTTCAAAACCGAGGCCGCTGCATAGCTCCTCAACATTTAAGAAGAGATCCGATATCTTTTTCATGTCACATTCAATCCCGCCCCATATTACAGAGGGGGACGAGATATAAGGGAAACATCCGAGCCCCTTTAAAACAAAATTAATACAGTTTACTTTCTCAAACGAATTAAAGCTTTCTATAAGGCCCTGATATCTATTCTCATCCGCATTTCCGAGGAATTTCATGGTAATATGAAGGTTTGTCTGTGGAACCGTTTTAAGGATGCGGCCGTATCTGTCAAATTCACCGTATATGCCCTTAAGAGCTTCGGCAACTTTTTCGCCATCAACAGGGAGAGCTATAAATAACCTTCTGCTTGTTACGGCCATTTTATTCAATTATCTTCGGTACAACTATATGCCCTTCACTGAAAGAAGGGGCCATCCTTTCAATTTCAGAAGTCTCAATCGACTCCTGTACAACATCCTCTCTGAAAACATTGGAAAGTTCAACAATATGGTCAGCAGGTTTAACTCCGGAAGTATCCAGCTCGTTTATTTTTTCAACATATTCAATAATTTCACTCAGCTGCTTTGAAAACTCCTCTTTCTCCTCTTCGCTCAGCTCAAGGCGCGCGAGTTTTGCCACTTTAAGGATATCATTCTCATTAATTTTCATCTGTAAAAATACTCCGGAATCAGTTTATTCATTCATATATTCAAAACGGGTAATATCAAAATCAATTATTTTTTTCATTTCAAAATATTTTATAATTATATATATTTTTACACCTTTCCGGTGCGGCACAACCGGAAAAAACCTGTAAAAAAGGATTTTATCGCCAGGGGCTATAAAATCCGACCTGTATTCAACAGTTTCACCGTCATAATCAATTTCGTCAATCAATTCATCATCTGAGAGCAGCCTCCTGTACTGCTGCATCGAATTCAGATTAACGGAAAACCTTTTTTCAGCATATTCACTGTCTTTAATGTAATCAAAAAATTCAGGCTCCCGATCCGAAGAGTCATACCTTATCGATATTTTATCAATTTTAAGAGGCCTGCTCCAGGTATTTGTAATAATAAACTGAAAGCAGGGTTCAACAGGAAACCCTCTGCCGCCCCCCCCGTAAACATCTGATTCATATATCTTTTCCCGCAACTCCCTGCTGAGGTTTTCAATATATATATCACAGTACACTGTACGGATCAGCCCGGCCCGCCCCCCCACAATATTAACATCGCCCCTCTCCCCGGCCCTGTATATCCAAACACCCCTTGAGTCATGTGAGCATGACAAAAGAAGGGAGATGCAAATGAGTAATAAAAATATTATATTCTTCATACTGCTCATCATTATAAAAGTGCTGACAGCTGTCAATTCTGCAAATACATTTTTTCTAATTTACCCCTTATATTGTGCCGAGAATAGACTGATAACAGATAAAATTAACCTGTCGGAATCTTATTTTGAAAAAACTGCGCATATCATTATACCTGTTCCTCCTTGTTTCCCTCATAGGGATAAGCTACTACCACTTCGGAGAGGGAATGTCCTTTTCTGATTCAGTTTTCATGATAGCCATAACGCTCAGCACAGTAGGCTACGGCGAGGTCCAGCCTCTATCTCCCACCGGGAGAATTTTCACCGTTTTTATAATAATTTTTGGTATAACAATCACAGGTTATACGGCAGGTACCTTTATAAGGATGCTCATAGAGGGGGAGCTGGGTAAAAGATTCGGGAGGAAAAAGGT
>DAIOFM010000136.1:0-7389 GCA_036745755.1 Spirochaetota bacterium
ATTAAACGGGTAACACTTTCGTGTGAGGGGGGGATAACACCGTGGATTAAGGGATAAACACTTTAAAACTTATCCCGCAAGGGAGGCTGTAAACATAATCAGACATTAAATGTAATTAAAAACCCTGCGCCTCCGCTTCTTTGAATTTCAACCGCACCATTGATCTGCTGAACCAGCATTTCAATAAGCTGCATGCCGAATCCGGAACTCTGTTCAAAAGATACAGATTCAGGGATTCCGACACCGTTATCTTTGTAATTTACAGTTACAGTTCTCCCCTTTTTAACAGCTGAGATCTCAATCCTCCCGCTGCCGCGCCCGTTAAAAGCGTACTTCATGGAGTTTGTAACCAGTTCATTAATGATAATCCCGATGGGCGATAATAAATCCGCACTTAAAACAAATTCCTCTACATGAATAGATGTTTCAACAGGTACCCGTGGCTCAAATACACTTACAATCTGCCTCACAAGCTGAGGGAGATACTCTTTAATATTAAGCCCGCTGTGATCTTCTGAACGGTATAATTTATCATAAAGAACCATCATGCTCATTACGCGCGAAGCAGCATCATTGAGAATACCCCTGCAAACCTGTACAGTCTGCTCCTCCGCCTGGAGAAAGAGGAAACCGTATACGGCGTTCATATCGTTTTTTATCCTGTGATGGGTCTCCTTAAGGAAGAGTTCTTTCTCAAGGAGAAGATCCTGAATTCTCCGTTCCGCCTCTCTCCTGAACGTCATATCTGAACCTATACAGAGAACCTCAACAACATTTCCTGAGTTATCTGCAACCGCCCTGTTTGTCCAGCTTACCCATACCCTGGAACCATCCTTACGGATATTTTCATTTTCATTCTGGTTGTATTTTTCCGGGTTGCAGGCTATATCAAGAATCATCTTCTGAAGATCAGCACCACTGCTGTCAAACTGCGGCACAATAGTTCCGACAACGTTTTTTCCTGCAACTTCATCCCGTGAGTATCCGAAGAACTGTTCCGCGAAATTATTGAAAAAAACTATATTTCCGTTCCTGTCCATCCGGAGGATTATACTGTTTGAATTTTCAACAAGGAGCCTGTAGTTCTCCTCGCTTCCCCGCAGCACATCTTCAATGCGCTTACGTTCTGTTATATCCCGCAGGGAGCCCTCAATTCCGGAAGGATTCCCCTTCGAGTCAAATAACAGGCGTGAGATTGCAGATGTAATAATCAGCCTGCCGTCCTTTGATTTTAGTCGAAGTTCATAATCTGAAACCTTGCCATGTTTCTTTATAATTGCGACAAGCCTCCCCCTGTCTAACGGGTCACAGTACACATCCGTAACAGGTTTACCGATGAGTTCCTCCCTGGTGAATCCTGAATAGTGTTCAATTGAAGGACTTATCTCAACAATATTCCCTTTCAGATCAGTCTGATAGTAAACATCACTGATACTCTCAAAAATCCGTTTATACTTATTCTCGCTATCAATACACCGCTCTTCGGCAGCTTTGCGGGCCGTGATGTCATTTATGAAGCATAACGCCCCTTTTTTCCCCTTCCAGAGAATAAATTTTGATTTTATACCTACCCACATTACTTCACCATTCCCCTTTATGATCCTGAAAGGGAAACTCAGTTCATCTGATTCATGACATGTAATTTTTTTATTGCTTTCAAGAACAACGTCCAGGTCATTATGGTGTACGAGATCAGTTGCACTGACTGAATACAGTTCATCTCTGCTGAGACCTGTGATATGTAAAACCGCATCGTTGAATATGCGGAACCTGTTATCCTGCAGTATAAATATACCTGAAGGAGAGTTTTCAAAAAGCAGCCTGTACTCCTCCTCTTTCTCTTCAAGTTTCTGATTTGTCTCTATCAGTTCCTCATTGGCAGCTTCAAACTCTTCGTTCATTGCCATAAGTTCTTCATTAACAGCGTGCAGCTCTTCGTTCCTGATTATTATTATACTCTCAGCATTTTTCTCTGCTGTAACATCCTCCAGCACCCCTTCAATCCATCCCTTATCCGGGATCAATCCTGCCGAGTACCGTATCCATATTTCAGAGCCGTCTCTTCTTCGCAAAAGGGAATCATAGTTTTTAACTTCCCCCTGTTCTTGCAGAATCGAGATCATATTATCCCGGATGGAGGGATCAACATACCACCTGTCTACACGTACAGACTCACCCAGGAGCTCCCCCCTGTCCCTGAACCCGAAAAGCCTGGCAAAGCAGTCATTTGCTTCAAGAATTTTTCCTGTGGCCATATCTGTTCTGTATATACCCACCTGGGAATTCATAAAAAGATTTCTGTATGTCTCCTCCGCTATTTTGAGATTTTCATGTGATTTTCTGACTTCAGTTATATCGCGTACAATTGAGAGAGCCCTGTCTTCACCGCAGGGGACAAGCCGGCTTTCGTAGTGGCAGATGCAGCCATTTAACTCAGTTGAATATTCATAAACCTGCACTTCACCTGTTTCAAGGGCCTTTGCAATATTCTTTAAAGTAAGGCTTGAGAGTTCCGGAGGTAACACATCAGAAACGTGTCTGTAAATAAAGCTGTCAGGCTCAACGAAAAGCCGGCTTTTATCACCGGCCTTATAATCCACAAAAACACCTTCACGGTTGAACATAAACATAAAGTCCGGTATTCCATCGAGGAGTGCCCTGTTCCTCTCCTCCCCCTCCCGCAGTTTCTCCTCGTTCTTTTCGACCTTTTTCTTCTCTTCAAAAAGTCTGAAAGCCATTTTGATCGAGGCCAGAAGAACTGTCTCCCCTGAGTTCTTTACGATATAACCGTAAGATGTTATACCATCCGTCTTTCTTACAATTTCAGGTTCAGTATGGGAGGAGAGAAAAACCAGAGGGATATCATGTCTGCTGAGAATTATCTCAGCAGCTTCTGTACCATCCATGCCGTCTCCGAGGTCTATATCCATCAGAATCAGGTTTATACCATTTACTGAGTCCGTAACAGTTAACGCACCCTCCCCAGACACAGTATGGATTACTTCAAATCCGTTCTTTTCCAGGGTGCGCCTGCTGATCAGTGCATTAATAGCTTCATCCTCCACAAGGAGGATTTTTTTTCTGCCAATACCGGTCATTCAATTATATTTCCATGAATTAAAACTTTTCATACTCTCCATCGAATATCCCATCAATGTCATCATCGGTTTGAGTTCTGTTATTCTCTTTCTTAGACTGAATCTTTACTGTTTCTTTTGCAGCTTTCAACGGATATTCTATTTTTTTGCCTGTTCCCTCATTTTTGAATTCTGCAATTTTTTCTAACGTCTCCCCCACATTAAATCTTTTTATCATGGTAAGGAGTTCCTGTGCCTGGCCTGACATTTCATCGCTTGCTGCTGCAGTCTCTTCAACAAGTGCCGCATTCTGCTGTGTCATATTATCCATTTCTGTTACAGCAGTAGTAATCTGTTCTATACCGCGCCTCTGTTCATCGCTCGAGGCTGCCATTTCTGAAACCAGGGTACTGACCTGTTTGACAGCACCAATTATCTCTTTTAAAGCCTCTCCGCTTTTATTAACAAGTTCTGTCCCGTTTTCAATTTTTTCAACGGAGTCTTTTATCAATATGCCAATCTCTTTTGCTGCAGAACCTGATCTCTGGGCCAGGTTTCTCACTTCACCGGCCACAACCGCAAAGCCTCTCCCCTGATCCCCTGCACGGGCGGCCTCAACCGCCGCATTCAACGCGAGAAGATTTGTCTGAAAAGCTATTTCATTAATCATAGAAATTATATCAGCAATTTTTACACTCGCTGCATTAATCTCGCCGATAGAACTCACCGCCTCTTCAACTATTTTTCCACCGCTTTCAGCAAGGGTGAGCGTATTGTCAGCCAGCCTGCTCGCCTCTGCCGCATTTTCAGAATTCTGCCGTGTGGAGGCATTAGACTCCTCTATTGTTGCAGCAATCTCTTCAAGCGAAGACGCCTGCTCTGATGTACGTTGCGACAGGTTCTGGTTGTCCCTCCCGATCTGTTCGGAAGATATCGACACCTGTTGTGCTGCTTTAATAATCCCGGAAACAGTATCACGAAGAGCTTCGGCAAGTGTCTGAAAAGCGCCGGCGAGTTTACCCATTTCATCTTTTCTCTTCAGAAAAGATTCGGGAACATCAACACTTAGATCAAGTTCAGAAATAATTTCAGCATGTTTTACAGCAGCAATAACAGGCAGAGCAATACTATTTCCTATAAAAAATGCAAGTACACCTCCAAGTATCAGGAGCAGAAGTGTAATTCCAAGAATAACATTCCTTAAATAATTTACTCCTGACAGTATTTCGTTAAGCTCCATAGCCAGCACCACAGACCAGCCGTCAGTGTTCTCTATAGGTGATAGCGCGGCATAAATATCTTTTCCGTTAAAGTAATACTGAGCCGCACCACCCCCTTCAGCCATCGCTTTCTTTAAAAATTCAACAAGGGGAAGGAGACTTTTATTCTCAGCCACAGCTTTAATCGGGCTAAACTGTTCAAGCACAAGTTTCCTGTTACGATGCCCCTGATTAGTCCCTTCCCTGTTTATTATATATGAATACCCGGTTTCACCCATTGTGATTTTTTCAACAAGTTTAGTAATTTCATTTCCATCACGGATTCCGAGTAAAACCCCTTTTATTTCACCTCTCCTTTTCACGGGGACAGCTACAACAACAACAGGCTGCCCTGTTACACGGCTTATAAGTACGTCTGAATATGAAGATGTTCCTGACAGCGCTCTCCTGAAATAGGGTCTGTCACCTACTTTGTTCGGCTTTCTCTCCATATTGAACTCAACAGAGTTGCCATCAGTATCTGCAAATGAAAACACTTCAAAACCAGTGCGCTTTGCCTCCCCTTGCAGAAAGGCGACCTTTTCTCCCCAGGGGGTATTATCATCAATAATACTGAGCGACGCAAGCGCTTCCATTGTAGCTATATTAATACCCATCTGTGACTGAACCACCCTCCCAATCTCAGAGGTTATTCTACGGAAACTCTGCTCAGTCTGCTGAAGCAGTATGCTCCTCGCCTGTGTATAACTTACAATTCCGAAAACTATCGAAACAAGGAACAACGCCCCCACTATTAAAAGAATAAGTCTTTTCCTGATTGAATTCATGATTTTCCCCCATTTTTATATATTGCAAATCAGAATAATTATTTTAGCCCATAAAAGGGACTGTTACCTTGAACCCTGTAAATTCCCCTGCTTCAAAATCAAAAGCCCCCTCCATATGCTCAACAAGCATATCAACAATCATAATTCCTGAGCCTGTTGAACTCTTAAGATCAAAGCCCGGCGGCAGACCTATGCCGTTATCAGTTACAGTTAACTCATATCCCTTCCCTGACACTTTCAGAGTGACTGTGATTAACCCCTCTTTGCTGTCAGGGAAGGCATACTTGAGAGCGTTAACCAGAAGCTCATTGGTAATGAGACCGATGGAAGCTGCATGTTTTATTGAAACAACGATCGGATCGAGATCTGTTACAATTTTAATATTCTGAAGTTCTGATACATAAGTTTTTATAATAGAATCCGCTATTTCAGAGATATATGTATCAAGCCGGATCTCCCTCACATTACCGGTATGATAAAGAGAGCTGTAGAGCTTTTCAAGAGCGCTGATTCTGTTGCGGAGATTTTTCAGAACAACTATTACTTTAGTATCACCGGACCGGATAGACTCAAGACCGATAAGGCCGCTGATCATGGCGAGGTTGTTTTTTACCCTGTGCTGAAGCTCCTGAAGCAGAGCCCCCTTCTCTTCAACAGCCTTTCTGAGTTCAGTTTCAGCTTTTATCCTGTCACTTATATCATGAATTATTGAATAGAGGTATTCTTTTTCTCTTATTATTATCAGCCCGCTGTATGATTCAACATAACTGATACTGCCGTCAGAATGATAATGCCTGAAGTTAAAAATATTTTTATCAGAGAGTTTCGCCTTATCCATCTCTTTTTTAATCTCTTCAGGGCTTAATGTATTTATCTGATTAATATTCATTGACTTAAGTTCATCACGGCTCCAGCCGTAATACTTTACTGCTGCTTCATTGGCATCAACAATGCTTCCCTCTGAAGGATCTATTATAAGCATTACCGACTGATTGTTTTCGAAGAGGCTCCTGTATCTTGATTCGCTCTCTATCAGCCTGTTTTCAATTTTTTTTCTCTCTGTAATATCTATCATAACTCCCACAATACCGTTAATTGTGTTATCAGGAGCATAGAAAACCGCTTTATGAAAAATAACATCCCTGATTGTTCCATCCGCGTATCGCACACCGCCTTCATAAACCTGGTCGCCTCCGGCATCCATAATCTGAAGATCAGCAGCATGATACTTCTCTGAAAGGTCGGCAGGCGCTACATCATAAACAGTTCTACCTATAACATCCTCTTTTTCATAACCTATATAATCAAGAAAGGCCCTGTTGCACCCGGAATATCTGCCATCCCTGTCTTTAAAAAAAACCGGGGATGGAATTGCATTTATTACTGTATCCAGAATCTGCCTCTGCTCCTGAATGGCTGACTCAAATATTCTTCGTTCGGTAATATCAATAAAAACAACAGAAACCCTGAACGGCTTCTCCTCCCCCTCCCTGTACTCAGGGAAAGTATCAACCACTATCCACCTGTAACTCCCTTCAGGAGGATTAAATAAACCGATAACAACATCTTTAACCGGCTTCCCGTAATTAAGGGAGATATTGACAGGGTATTCCTCCTGCGGGAAGATGGAACCATCCTCTTTGATTGTCTGCCATCCCGGATATTGTGAAGTTCTGCCGAGGAGTTCTTCATGTGTACTCCCGAGTATTTTTTCAGCCGCGGGATTAGCGGCAATTATTTCCCCGTTTGAATCGTAATAAATAACACCCTGTGAAAGATTCTCAAACAGTGTACGGAACTTCACTTCTCTTGCACTTACATCTTCAAGAGCTTTTTTCTGAACAGAGATATCTTCAGTTATACATATCCCGCCCGAGACTTTACCATCTGACGAAAAGAGCGGTGTAAACCAGACCTTAACAGGTGTAACCTTATCACCGGTAACTGAGTGATAATTTCCCTCGTAAAAACCCGTTTCCCCTGAAAGAGCAGCAGCAAGAGCCTCTACGAGATTCTGATCTTCAAGAGTACGCATATCAAGACCTATAAGCCGGCCGGCTGAAGAACCGACAATTCCGACAAATACTTCATTACATTCTGTTATTATACCATTGCTGTTATAATGCAAAAGCCCCACAGGGGCATTAGTAAAAATATTCCTGAACTTCTCCTCACTTATAAGGATTTCATTCTGCGATTCTATCAATTCCTCATTAGCTGCTTCAAGTTCCTCAAATGCTGCGTTAAGCTCTTCATTCGTCGCCT
>DAIOFM010000137.1:0-7142 GCA_036745755.1 Spirochaetota bacterium
GCTGAATTATATAATATGTTAAAAGGAGTAGTGGAATGAAAGATGTTGAAACTGTAATTATCGGCCAGGGGCCTGCGGGCCTCTCTGCCGCGATATATACTTCAAGGGGCGGGATTAAGACCGCCCTTGTTGGATGCGAACCGAAAGTGGCGGGTGACTATGACATTGACAACTATTTCGGTTTTCATGAAACAGTGTCAGGGAAGGAACTCATTGATCGCGGGGTACTTCAGGCAAAGAGGTTTGGCGCTGAACTTGCCTGTGACAGGGTGCTGGGGATCCATTTTGATGATACCGGCAGATACGTGGTAAAGACCGAGGGTGACGAATACAGGACATGTTCCGTGATTATGGCCACAGGCGTTTCAAGGAAAAAACCTGACATTCCGGGTTTTGAAAAATTTGACGGCAAGGGGATATCCTGGTGTGTCAGCTGTGACGGTTTTTTCTTCAGGGGGAAGAAGGTACTTGTTGCAGGTGAGGGGAATTACGCGGCAAACCAGGCCATTGAACTGATGGATTATACCCCTGACGTGGCGATCTGCACCCTGGGGAAGGAGAGCTCGATCACTCCTGAATACATGGTGAGGCTGAGAGAACTTGATATACCGGTAATTGAGAAGGGGATAAAGGAGCTGAAGGGGGACGATGTCCTGGCCGGAGTTGTCTTCTCTGACGGGGAGGAGTATGACGCGGAGGGGATATTCATTGCCCTTGGCGACGCTTCATCAACTGACTTCGCAAGGAGCCTGGGGATAATAACCGAGGGGAATTTTATACAGGTTGACAGGGACATGAAGACCAATGCCCCCGGCATATTCGCCGCAGGTGACTGTACCGGAGGGTTTCTGCAGATTGCGGTTGCCGTAGGTGAGGGTGCCGTTGCCGCCAGGTCGGCCATAGCGTATGTTAAGGAGATGTGCAGGGGGAAGTGAGAGCCCTTTCTTTGTCATTGCGAACGACCGACAGGGAGTGCGGCAATCTGTTTATGTATAAAAGAGTTTATAGTTTAGAATAAATTGTTTCTGTCAGACACAGATTGCTTCGTCGCTTGAGCTCCTCGTAATGACAATGCAACAATACCGTTACTTCATCCTGAACCGGAGCATCATCCCCTCCTTAACGAACTCCATCTCCGCCCTGATTTCAGAAGTGGAGAAAAAGTCTTCCAGCCCTTCATAAACAGGGCCGTTTTCCTTTACGCCGCCGCGGAGCATCGGCGCCATGTATGAACCGAAGATAGGGCTGTACACCTCTCCGCTCTTCTTCTCTATAAGGTAGCCTCCGCCCAGGGGGCACACGGGCCTGAAACCGAAGTCCCTGTATATCAGATCTGGCAGAGAACCCGCGGAGGCGTCAGGGTAGATGAGAGACGCCAGTTTAATTGTGCCGAAATTCTTTCTGCTTTTAAGTATTGCGTCTTCCAGGATGCCTGACCTGTATTCCCCCCTTTCCCTGTTCAGTGCCGAGGGCCTGAATACAAAGGCGGCGTTTCCCCTTATGCCGATTTCTTTAACCGGGGCCCGGTCTATCAGAACGGTTTTAATGTATTTCTCATCAGTTGAAAGATGGAGCGTGCCGTTTTTTACAGCGCTGAAAACCCCTGCAGTAAGGGAACCGAGCATTGTCATCCTCAGTACCTTTATTTCAGTTCCCCTGTATTCAAATGAAAAAGTATTGCACCTGACCATGTTGCCTGAATTAAGCCTTTCGGCGATCCTGTTCATTGCTGATTCAACTGCTGACGCTGCGTCCCGGCCGCTTTTTACCGGAACAGCCAGCCTTACAGGGTGAAGCATGGCCCATATGAAAAAGCCGCTTACAGCGTCAGAATAGCCGTAGCCCCCGTAATTGAATATACGGCTGATTGCCGAGAAATCGAACCCCGCCGGAGGGAGCGAGTCCCTGATATGCAGCTGAACTTCCCCTGAGAGGAGATCTTTCATGCAGATGTTTTTTCCGTCAGCGCCTGTTGTCCTTATGCCCTTCATGTAGAAAAAACTGTCAAGCGCTGAAAGGTCCGGTTTTAAAGATATGCTCAGTATCTCCCCCTGCATCGCAGAATCGGGGTGGAGGCTTAGAGGCCCCCCTCCTGCAAAAGAGGAAAAGAGCGAATAGAAAGGGTTCTGTCCTGATCGAAAAATGAAAGCCTCGGCTGAAACAGCTCTCCCTATTGAAAGTTTAATTCCCCCCGGGGAGATCAGGGCCTCACCGGAGGAGCTGTAGTTTGTCACGAAGTCCCTGTAGTCCGAGGCCTCATCCCCGGTTACCGGTTTTGCCTCTACGTCGATGCATGGAACCATGAAGCCGGCCCTTCCGTATTTATCGCTTACAGCGGTAAACCCCCCTTCAGCCAGGCCCAGGCCTTCAAAGCGGCTGCTGTTGTCCGCGCCTTTGCTGTTGCATGAGTCGATAAGGTCCATTACTTCACCAGGGGTTTTAGCCGAACTTCCGGTCATGTTCCTGTAGAAGACCTTCATCGCGTTCGTCAGGGTGGTAGCCCCTGACCTTCTTTTCTTTGAACTTTTACCTTTCGAATTTTTTGAAACCTCTGACTGAAAACCGGGCCATTTTGAGTAATGCTTTTTATCGAGTTTCACGGCGCGTTTATACGCGGAGTTTCTTTTAATTGCGGCAAGTTCTTTTTTTCTCGAAGAGTTGAGTGAGGCCTTTCCCGCGGCAGCCGCAATCTCTTTAACTGATGAACTCCTCTTCCCGTTCAGCAGGTAGTAATATATCGCGTATTTTTCAAGCACCGCCATTCTCATAAGCTCACTCACCCTGCGGGCCTCGGTGATTTTAAGCGCCGGTGATGAAAGGTGTTTAACAAAGAGATCTGAAATATATAAAAAAGCGTCTTCTCCCCCGGGCTCTGCGGGGAAAACAGACCTGGTGTAGAGGTAATCGGGAGCGTCCGCAAGGGACGGGTGTCTGCCTGAGTAAGTATTGATTACGGTTTCCGCCCCTTTAAGTGAGTTTGAAATAATAATTGTCCCGTCCGGCAGGGTGAAGATCAGGGAGTGTACCATCCTCCCCCCTGAAGAGAGCAGGGTGCCGGATACACCTGAGATGCTGACCGGGGTTTCACTGCACCTGTACCGGTATTTATATTCTCTTCTTATTTCGTTTATTTTCATTGTAAGGGGCTTCGGTTTACGCGGCCTGATGATCAGTGTAATATCGCTCCCTTCCATTATATAGGGGTCAGAGCCTGTTATAACCATCTCTTCAATACAGGAGGAGTAGAGCTGACCGAGCTTTTCATCCATGCTGACAGCAAGCAGGGTGGTGATGCGCTCTGTTGTTTTGTAGTCAACCGACACCGTGGATATCCTCCTGCGCAGGGCACAGGCGATGTTTTCAATGCAGTCAATAACGCCGGTTATTTTACCCGCGTCAGAGATATGGAGATAGTAGAAATCCGCAGGCGTGTACCTGTCTATCCTGTATACCCTGCATTTTCTCCCTTTAAGCATATCTTTATACGGCAGCTTTTCAGTTAACGGGGAGTTGAGCGAGGCGGGATCAATTGTGCCTTTTGTGCCGTAATCAGTGCCTACCCTTTCAAACTGGAGCGCTTTTCGGAGTGACACCCCTCCTGAAAAGAGTGAGTAGGGATCAATATATTCAGCCTGAATGTCGGCCCTGTCAATCCTGTCAAAATAGTCTTCTGCCCTGTCCCTGCACTCTATACCGCAGCTGTTTTCAAGCATCAGGGAAATCTCATCAGAGAACCCGAGCATGTCTCCGCCCCTGTCGCTTATTGCCACGGCCCTGGCCGCGACCTTTTTTTCTTTAACCAGGCTCTCAAGGGCTGTTGAGTGCTTCCACTGGAATATCAGTATAACGGCAATGAGCAGAAAGGCTGCTTTTTTATTCATCGTTTATTGTCCCCGGATATGTCTGTGAGAGGGAAGGGGCCGGTATTAATCGCCCTGTTCCGGGGAAAATCTACATCCCCCCTGCAGGGAAATCAAGAACAAATCTATGATGATTTTTTTCTTTACTACATGTTAAATCGGGGGAAAATGTCCCTCAGTTGACCTGACCGGCTCCATAATTAAGCGCGAAGAGAGGATTTTAATGCTTCAACGACTGAGACCTGCCGTAATAACTCTGCTTGTCACATTGTTTTTTTCAGGAACTGTATTCGCTGTTGAGAAAAAGTTTTTTTACGATGAGAGAAGTTACGCCAGGGCTGAAGTCGTAAAGATAGAAAGGGTGGAGGGGGAGCAGAACAATCCCTACGATGTGCTTGTGCGAATCCACCTCAGGGTGCTTGACGGGGAGAAAAAGGGGGACACCCCTGTTGTTGAGTTTAAGGGTGAGGACAACATGCCCAAAGACATGTTTTATCGTGCCGGGGACGTTGTCTTTATCGGAATATCCAGGGGCGGTGAGGAGGGGGTTGAATATATCCTTCTCTATGATGTTGACAACACAAAGGGGATAATAATTTTTGTCATTGTCCTTATCCTTGCCATAGTGCTGGTTGGGAGGTTCAGGAGCGTGCTCTCAATGCTTTCACTTCTGGCCACTATTTTTCTTCTCTTTTATGTGCTTATACCTATGACCCTTAAGGGGAGTTCACCTCTCCCCGTGGCATTTGTTATATCGCTTTTTTCCATAGCTATCACTATACCTATTATTCTCGGTTTTCAGAAAAAGACCCTGGCAGCGATAATCGGTGCCGCCAGCGGCGTTGTGCTGGCAACAGTATTCGCGCTTCTGGCCGGATGGATATTCAGGCTTACCGGTATTGTTACTGACGATATGATGACAGTCTTCTATGCCTCAAGCAATGACATAAACCTGCGGGGCCTTGTGATGTCGGGGATCGTGATATCGGCCCTTGGCGCCATCATGGACGTATGTATATCCATAGCGTCGGCAACCGAGGAGATATTCAGGGTGCACCCGGAGATTTCTTTCGGTGAGGCCTTCAAATCTATTGTAACTGTAAGTTCAGATATGCTGGGCGCAACAGTGAATACCCTTATGTTCGCTTATGTAGGAGGGGCGCTCCCGCTGGTACTGCTTATCGGCATGAAGTATGACCCCGCAATGCCCGTTGCGATGATATTCAATAACGCGCCTGTTTTAAGTGAGCTTGTCAGCTCGGTCATCGGGTGCATAGGGATGTTTTTAAGTATGCCTGCCACTGCTATTATATGCATTAAGCTTCATCATAAGGGGGATAAGGGGTTGTAAATCCCCGCACAATCGAGCGCTGATTCGGGCCTCCTGCCCGCGCATCGAAACGCTCATTTCCTATGAGCAGTCCGAAGTAGAGAGGGGAAAGTTTTTCCCGTCTTTATGGGGATAAACTCCAGCAGATAATTTTATACTGTCATACCCGCGAAAGCGGGTATCTAATTTTTTTATTGTTTTATATTTATTTGCACTTTCTTTTTAATCGGCAAAAAGAAAGATGCACAAAGAAAAGCCGTCGCTCAGTTGCCGCGAGGGCTGGCGCCTCATACGGCGGCGCAGCCTTATTAACTGTTACATGAACGAAATGCATGAGGTAAATGTTTGTAGTCGATATTTGTTGTGGTCAAGGTTAGGCATAAATTTTTGCAGGCTCGAAGCAACATCCCTGTTGCTCTCGCCGGTCGGTGACCTCCATGTCACCTCCATGAGTGGTATTATTCTGTTGTGTCATAGGGTTTGTCGATGTACTAGGGGAAGCCCGGCAAGCCCCGTGCCCCTCGGCACAATCTTCACTCCGTTCAGATCATACATTCGGCAGGCTCAGTGTATCGCTCGGGGTACGGATTTTTTCAGTATCCAGTTAGCTCTTTGCCCCCTCTGGGGGTGCGGGGGAATGTTGCGGTGAGTTCCGGAACATGCCATATGAGATAACGGTATTTGCCTGGGTAAAACCGGTATGAAATATCACGTGGGTGCGGGTGCCTCGGTACACCGACGATGTCGGCACTCGGCATCCGGTTAACGTCTTGCCCTTTCCTGTTTTTCTGTTTGTTTGCCCTGTCCCCTCCTCATCTGTCAGTGAAGGAGGGGGCCTGTTCCGCTTTTTACCCTCATGGTGAGGGTTTTTTTACCCTCCGTAGAGTTGCCCCATGCGTTCGTCTCACATTCCGTGGTATTCGTCTTGTTGACCGCAGTGGTCTTCTTCACTTTTATTCTAATCGTCCCCGGTTTCGGGCGGCCGGTCTCAGGTTTTGGCGCGGCTGTCTTCAGGTTCGCGGTTCGGGTCTCGCTGCCCTGTGCAGCTGTCATTAAGGAGGGGAGAGAGGTTACCCCATCCTGCATGAACATAGCCTTTTCTTCTCTTTTCTTAAGCCTGTAGCGCCTGTTTTTTCTTCTTCTGAACTCGCTTGAGTAGCCTTTGAGCCTGTGGGGATCACGCCAGAGGACAAATTTCGCGTGGACCTTGATTTCGTTTACAGCCTCTTCAAGGCGGGAGAAGGCCATGTCCCTTGCCCGGAGGTTTCTGTCGCATGAGAGTTTTGCCCTGTTCACCCCGGCAAAGAGCGCGGCCATTTCGCGTGCCAGATCAGTGGCCCTGCAGAGTTCAGTGATGTCAAAGCCGGCGGCCCGGAGGGTTTCGATACGCTGCTCGCCGAAAACGGCCAGGCTGTTGAGTGACTGGATAACAGCGGCGTGGCTTCTACCTTCGCCAAAGGTGCGGATTGACGCAAGGGATGAGGGGTCTTTTCTGAAAATGAACTTCATTGTACGGGACAGGCGGAACCTCAGGTCGCGGGCTTCGGTTACCATCTGTTTCCACCTCTCCCTGAGTCTTATGTTATCTGTAGAGACGTTCCACACGGCCTGTGCCTGGCGGAGATCGTCAATGAGGGAGGGGAGGGATTCCACTACAGACCAGTCAAGGCCTGCTGAAGTGAGCTTTTCCCTGTCAGCGCGGCACCAGTGGCGTAGGTTTTCCGCCTCCTGTATGTAGACCGGTACAGGGATGTTTACAGGGGAGGATATTCTCCTTCCCCTGCCTGAAGTTATGGTTAGTGATGATGCGCTGTAATTTATTTTTATCATGATTTCTCCTTTATAGCGGTACCTGGTGATACCGGGAGAGTGTTTGCGTTTTAAAACGCATTTTTATATCTATATTAGCGGCTATTTTTACATTATTATGGAGTAAAATCAAGGTTTTTTTT
>DAIOFM010000138.1:0-7099 GCA_036745755.1 Spirochaetota bacterium
AAGATGGAGGATGCAATAGGCATTCCTGAAAGTCAGCTCCGCGAAGCGGCAAAATCAGCTGTATGCAAAATAAATATTGATTCAGACGGAAGGCTGGCCATGACAGCGGCAATAAGGAAAGTGCTTAATGACAGCCCCGGGGAATTTGACCCGCGTAAATATCTCGGGCCGGCAAGGGACGCGTTAAAAGAGATGTATAAACATAAGAATATAAATGTTCTCGGATCTGCCGGAAAGGCGTAACAAAAGCTGAAAAGGGGAAACTTATGAAAAAGAGATTTTTGGCGTTAGCAGTAAGTCTTGTTGTAGCAACATCGGCAATGGCCAGTGACCTTCAGCTGCAGGCTATTGGTGCTTCAGTAGCATCAAACCTGTACCTGTCGTATCTTTCAATGGGTGTAATTGCCGACTCTTATACAAAGAAGGTTTACTCCAAGGACCAGACGCTCTCTTTTGTCAGTTCTGTGGTTGCTCAGGGGGGAGTCCAGAAGGACTACCTGCAGAAGATGATTGCGAGCGGGGACATACCTGAAAATGATCAGGAGTTTGTACAGAAGATGATTAAATGTTTTGAGCTTCTTATAGATGAAGGGAATTTTCTTAATGACTATGTCAGAAAAGGGGACAACGATTCCCTTGCAAAATATGATAATAAGAGAAAGGAGGCCTGGGCCCTTATAAGTGAAATAATGGGCTTCGGCAAATAGAGAGGGTGTTATAAAAGATGTTTGATATCAGGGAATACTATAACTGCAGCGGCTCATCAAGGCGCGGCATTGAAAGTGAGATGCTGGAGATCGACTCTGAGCTTGTCTCTGATATCGACACCCTTCTTTCTGACCACAAAAGCAGTCTTTACCTTACTGAAAAGTATAAAAACAGGGGTGTGTCTATTGATATTATATATCCTGAACTCGGATATCCCGGAAACCAGACACTCATAATTACCCCGGACAGACTGAGGTTCCTCCTCTCTTTTTACCCTTATAAAAACGATTTGAAGAAGGTGGAAAAGATTGTAATCCGGCCCAGGTATGTCGAGGCCGGAAACGTGGAACTGGCCGCCCTTTATCTTAAAAAGAAAAAGATACTTGTCCTCTACCTCACCCATCCTTCGGGGCAGTCGGAGGATAAAAACGTGAATGACAGGTTTATATCTGTAAGCCTGGAGAACCTTATGGATAATAAAATTATAGAGGATTCCATTGACAGAAAAAATTCTACCGGTACGGGCAGGGTGCCGCTTCTCTGGAATATACTCTCTGTGATTACCCCTGACGGGGAAATTGAATTTGACAAATTCTTCATTAAAAGGGACAGGATAAGCAACAGGGAATATGTTGCCCTTAATGACATATCCTACTTTTACTACAGGCACGGTTACTGAAAAATGGTTAATTATCATAATCACACATCACTCTGCGGTCATGCCGACGGGAGCCTGGATGAGTATGTGCTTGCGGCGGTAAAAAACGGGGTAAGAGAATTCGGTTTTTCAGACCATGCGCCTCTTCCTGAACACCTTCGTGAAGGGATTTCGATGCTTCCCCATGAGGCCGAAGTCTACATCGGTGATGTGCTCGGGGTGAAGGAGAAATATAAAGACAGAATTGATGTCAAGCTGGGATTTGAGGTGGACTTTCCCCGTTTTGACACCTTTGATCATTCCTACCTCACAGACTCCAGGATCGATTACATTATAGGTTCAGTGCACTTTATGGGGGACTGGGGGTTCGATAACCCTGAGCAGTTTTACCGTTTTGAGGAACGGCCCATTGATGATATCTATAGAGATTTCTACAAACTTGTTGAGGGTCTTGTTGATTCCCGTTTCTGCGATATAATAGGGCATTTTGATCTTATAAAAAAATTCGGGCACAGGGCTGAAGGTGATATGTCCGATATAGTGCGCCGCATAGCGAAGAAGATCTCAAAGAACGGCACTGTTGCCGAGATCAACACCTCCGGGCTTTACAAGCCGATCGGGGAGATATACCCCTCCGACAGTATAATGAAAATTTTTTTTGAGGAGAATGTTCCGGTTACGCTGGGGTCAGACTCACACTCTCCCGATGACGTTGGAAGGGGATATGACATTGCCATTTCAAAACTGAAGAGTACAGGCTATAGAAAGGTCTCAGGTTTTACAGGGCGGGTCAGGCACGATGTGCCGCTTGTGTAGACTCCCCTCCTACTCGAAAAGAATTTTTCTTATGGTCGGTTTCCAGATTGCCGGTGACCAGACCGAAAAGTAATGGACCCTGCGCATTATCCTGTTGGGTGGCGCAAGGAGAAGCTTTTCCATATTATCAAATATTTCGCGGCTGTTATCAGTTGTAATGCAGTTTCCGTGCGGGAGGAGTATCTCTTTCGCCCCGAGACTGCCGAGTTTCCTGTAAGATTCACGCATCTTTTTTCTGAATATTACGGGGAGGGGGAGGTAAAAGCGTCCCTTTACCTCAATTACACTGTCCCCGCAGTATAGCATTTTGCTGCTGTTATTGAAAAGTGCTATATCGTGGTTTGTATGCCCCGGTGTATAGACGATTGTCCAGTCCGGGAAGAAGGGGAGAAGAGCCCTGTCACTCACAAGAAAATCGGGACGGGTTATGCGCTGGCTGAAGACCTTTCGTATTTTTGTCTTCTGTCTTACTGCTACTATCTGTGCCATTATGCAATCCAGTTTATGCTGAAACCAGCCGGTTGGGCCTGAATACCATTGATCGATGTTTTTATACGCGGCAATTTTTGTTCCATATTTTTTTCGCAGTATCGGGGCTGCGCCTGAGTGGTCAGGGTGCATATGGGTCACAACTGACAGCATTATATCCGAAGGAGGACGGTTCAGCTGTTCTATACAGAATTTTTCTATGACCTTTACGTCAGCAGGAGAGCCCCCGTCAAGGAGGAGGAGCGAATTGTCATATTCGGCTATAAAAATTGTGGTAATATACCCCTTGATTTTATGTATCTTCATAGCGCCCCCGTTAAACACTGTGTTTTTCATTGAACAATGTTTAATCTAATAAATTTAGTTTAATTAGTCAAATAATATTCAAAAAGTTAAATAGAATTTATTGAAAATCTGTTTTTCTCTTGATTTATAAGGGGGGAGGGGATTAAAATATATACATACCGGCATTTAAGGTAATGAAAGTTTTTATTTGAGTTGTTGTACTGAATTCCGAACCTGCGGCAGAGTTTTCTATCTGGAAATATTTTTATTATTTTACCCTGATTGGAATCCGGTTTTTATTTGCGGATAAAATGTGCGGGATGAAATACGGGTCTGGAATTTGCAGATATTTATAGATATGTCCAAGTGATAAATCAGATCTGATATAAAGAGTTTTTCACAGGGAGCATTATGACAGAGACAAACAGATTTATGGACCTGAAGGAGCAGGAAAGACTCCAGAAGAGAAACCTGATTCTTGAAATTGCTGAAAAAATTTTTTCAGAAAAGCCTTTTGATGATGTAAACATGAGGGAGCTTGCAAAAGCGGTAGGGATTTCCCCCGGTTCAATATATACATATTTTCCCGATAAGGAGAGCCTTTATGTGGCGGTTTCTCTCAGGGGGTTTCAGCGTGCTGTTGATATTATGAATGAGATGCTCAGTTCCGGTAATGACACACTTGACAAGGTTGCAGAGCGTTACATGGAGGAGATGATCGATAATTACGATTATATGCGTATCGTACAGCACTGTGTAATGGACGGAAAATTCAGGACCAGTGAATCGATAGATGAGCTTAAGACTATATCGCGTGAACTCTTTACTATTTTTGACAGAATACTGACCAAGGAGACAGATATTCCTGATATAAGGGCTGTGACTCATCTTATATTTTCAGTTTTAAACGGCATTGTCTTTACTTTCGGGAAATACCCGGGGAGAACCAGGGAGGAGGGGGTTGAGCATATGAAACGTCTCGCACGTCTTTTTATTACCCTTCTTAACAGGGGAGGGGAAATCTGACTGACGCTATCTTTATTGTTTCCCGGCAAAAAAAATTCTTGCTAATTTAAACTGCACCCTGATTTTTTTGTTCAGGAGCCGGTTGGATGTATGAATTGAAACGAAATACTGCAGGTGATTATTATATTTATGGAGGCCCCTTGTCCCTGTCTGCCGGGGTGATTGGTCGTGCATTAAACAGTACTGACTATAGCGCTTCAAGGGGTGAGATACGGAAAGAGGAAAAGTCCCTTCTTGAAAAGATTACCGGAATTAATTCCAGAAATATCGTAATGCTTGAGCAGGTCCACGGCGATTCCATAATACACGTTGTTTCAGAACCTTCAGCAGACCAGGTGGCAGTGGCGGAGGCTGACGGCCTTATAACTGCTATACGCGGGGTATGCCTTGTTATAAGGACAGCTGACTGCCTTCCGGTATTTATTTATGATCCTGTGCAGAATGTACTGGGTGCGGTACATTCCGGCTGGAAGGGGACTCTTCTTGATATTTCCGGCAGGTGTGTAGAGGATATGGTCAGGATTTACGGGTCAAAGCCTGAAAATATTAATGCTTTCATTTTTCCGTCAATAGGACCTGCGTCCTACGAGGTGAATAACGATGTGGCAAAATATTTTCCCGATGAAACAGAGGAGAGGGACGGCAGGCTTTTTGTGAATCTCTGGCTCAGGGTTGAAAGATCCCTGATAAAAGAGGGTCTTGATAAAAGCAGGATCTTCAATCCGCAGATATGTAACAGGATAAATCACGGGGAGTTCTATTCACACAGGCACGGTGACCTCGGACGTAATCTTAACTATGCTTTTATAAGATGAATATACAATTTAATAATTTCATATAGCAGACGGCGTTAAGGTTATTAAAACGGCCTCACGGGGATGTTTTTATTCCGGTCTCAGGGATGATTTTCCTATATCGTTACAGGAATGGTACAGGAGGTAACTTTATATTTTTTACTGTTTACAGGTAACATTATGTTGACATAGTTGTTATATTAATAAAGTTTGAAACTGTAATATTTATTTGTGCAGATTAAAGATATCGGGGAAATGATATGTGGGAATATACAGAAAAAGTAAAGGAGTTATATACTCACCCTATTAATGTAGGCAAAATAGAAAATGCTGACGGTGTGGGGCATGTGGGCAGCGTGGTCTGCGGTGATGCTCTGACCCTTTATATAAAGGTTGATAACGGGATTATAACTGACGCGAAGTTTGAGACTTTCGGATGCGGAAGCGCTATTGCCTCCTCCTCCGCCCTTACTGAGATGATCAAGGGTAAGACCGTTGAAGAGGCTGAAAAGATTACCAATCAGGATATAGTGGATTTCCTCGGAGGTCTTCCGGATCAGAAGATTCACTGTTCCGTTATGGGGTCAGAGGCCCTTACCAATGCCATAGCTGACTACAGGGGAGAGAAGCCTCCTGTAGAAGATGAACCTCATGGCGAGATAATATGCCATTGTATGAACATTAGCGATGAGGATATACGAAAGGCTGTACATGAAAATGGAGTAATGAACATAGATGATATGATGGAATTCACCGGTGCAGGCACGGTATGCGGTACATGTATTCCAAAGATTGAGGATATAATTGAAGAGGAGAAGGGGCGGTGCGCGGCAAAGAGCAGCACTCATTCTGATGAACCTATGACAAACCTGCAGAAGATGAAGAAAATAGAGGAAGTAATAAACAGCGTGATAAGGCCCGGGCTTAAGAGAGACGGCGGGGATATTGAGCTGGTGGATATCAATGGTGACGAAGTCATGGTAAGGCTTCGCGGGGCCTGTTCTTCATGCATGACGGCGCAGATGACCCTGGAGAATTTTGTGCAGCAGGAACTGAGAAATAACGTTTCAAAAAATATTATAATTAAACATGTGTAGGCAGTAATGGAGAGACACGTTTACCTTGATAACAACGCCACAACGATGGTGGCTCCGGAAGTCCTGGAGGCCATGCTTCCCTTTTACAGGGACAAATACGGAAACGCATCCAGTATGCATTACTTCGGGGGGCGTGTCGCCAGGGATATGGAAAATGCCCGGAATCAGGTCGCGCAGATCCTGGGGGCTGAGCATGATTTTGAAATAACACTGACAGGCAGCGCAACAGAGAGTGATAACCTGGCAATAAGGGGAATAACCTCCTATTATAAAAACAAAAAACATTTTATAACATCAGCAACTGAACACCCCGCTGTCCTTAATATGGGGACACAGCTTGAGAAGGAGGGGTACAGGGTAACATTTGTTCCTGTAAAAAGTGATGGTGTGGTTGATGTTGATTTTTTAAAAAATGCTGTTGATGATGACACAGCGCTTGTATCCATAATGCATGCCAATAATGAAACAGGTGTAATAAACCCGGTTGAGGAGATAGGCGTTTTTTTAAAGGAGCGTGGTATCCCTTACCATATAGACGGTGTTCAGGCCGCGGGTAAAATCCCCATTGACGTTAATAAATGTCACTGTGACCTTTACTCGATTTCCGCCCATAAATTCCACGGCCCAAAAGGGGTCGGTGCGCTTTATGTAAGGAAGGGGACAAGAATGAGGCCCCTGATTTTTGGAGGGCACCAGGAGAAGGGGAGAAGGCCCGGTACAGAGAACGTTCCCGGGGTAGTAGGCATGGGGAAAGCCGCGGAAATGGCTCTTGATCACCTGAAGGATATGCCGAAAGTGGCTGCCCTGCGGGACAAACTGCAGAACGGGATTCTTTCCGGAATTAAAACGTCAACACTTAACGGGGCTGCTGATAAAAGGACCCCTAATACGCTCAATGTATCATTTGAATTTATTGAAGGTGAATCTATCCTTCTTTACCTGGACAGGAAGGGAATTTATGTGTCAACCGGTTCCGCATGTTCAAGCGGTTCTCTTGAACCGTCACACGTGCTTCGTGCCATGAAACTCCCGTTTTCGAAAATTCACGGATCTATAAGGTTCAGCCTGAGCAGGTACACAACCGTGGATGAGATCAATTACACACTGAATGAGATCCCTGAGGTAGTTGATACCCTTCTTGAAATTTCGCCTTTCTGGGACAATGAAAAACAGGTAGGAAAGGTCCCCGAATAGTTTTCATTTTGATGAAAATTTTATAAAAAAAG
>DAIOFM010000139.1:0-6890 GCA_036745755.1 Spirochaetota bacterium
TCAGTATTAACCGGTATTGTTTCCAGCCTTAACAGATTGCCGCACTCCCTCAGGTCGTTCGCAATGACATAGTTTAATTAATTATGATATTTAAACCAATAATCTTATCATCAATGTTAAATTTCACCTGACTCAAGTAATTATTTAACAGTATTTATTGCTTAGTGTATTTAAAATAAAAAAGTTTAAAAATTATTACCGATTAATTAATAACAGGAAGAGCTACTTCAAAATAAGGGGTGCCGGAGGAATTGATTCTGAACTCACCTTTCATCTGTATTGTGAGCAGGTTTATAAGTTTAAGCCCGAGACCGGCCGATAACTCTGAATTGAAATTTTCAGGAAGACCTTCACCATCATCTGAGACCTTAAGTTTAATGCTGTTGTCATCAAGCTGCAGAGCCACATTCACAGTGCCACTGTCCCTTCCCGTGAAAGCGTACTTAATTGAATTTGTCAGAAGTTCATTGAGAATTATACCTATCGAAGTGGCCCGTTTAGGATCAATATCTATATTGTCCAGTTCTGTTATAACCGAAACCTTACCTGCTGAATCGCCATATCCCTCGGTAATACTCCCTATTATAGTTTTAAGATAAATATCAAGCGGCAGTTCAGAACTCCCTTCGCCGGAGTAAAGCAGCTGGTACAGCTTATTAAGTACCATTACCCTACCTTCTATTGTTTTAAGGGACCTGCGCACATCAGGGTTCTCTGACTGCCCGAGTTCAAGGCTTATCAGGGATGTTATCATGGCCAGGGAGTTCTTCACCCTGTGCTGCAGTTCCCTCATGTAGGTTTCCTTTTCCGCAAGTGCCGAGACAAGGGAATTTTTAATTGTCCTGCTTTCAGTCACATCTGTAAATATTCCTATAACCCTTTGAGGTTTGCTGTCAGAATTTTTTTTAATAATTTTACCCCTGTTAAGAATCCATTTATAGCTGCCGTCCCTGCACTTCAGGCGATGCTCGGTTGCATAGATAGGTATTTCTCCCTTGAAATATTTTTTCATCTCCGCGACAACATTCTCCTTATCCTCAGGGTGGACCAGATTTAAAACAGACTCCAGCCTGTTCTCCAAATCATCTTCACTGTAACCAAGAAGTTCTTTCAGCCGTTTAGAGAAATAAACCTCTCCGGTGAGGATGTTCCAGTCCCATAAACCGTCACCAGCCTCTTCAAGGGCGAACTGCCACCTCTCCTCGCTCTCTCTCAGCGCCTCTTTTATTATTGCAGGGCCGGTAATATCCTGTACAATACCTATCAGGCGCGCAGGTTTCTCATTAGCATCAAATATTGTTTCAAATCTCTGTCTCAGATACCTGACTGTTGAATCATCCCTGATAATTCTGTGTTCAAAACTTACGCATGTTTTTTCGGCCATAGCACGCATGATTATATCCTTTACACGGGAAAGGTCCTCAGGATGCACAAACCGGAAAAAATCATAGGCGCCCCTTTTCAATTTTTCCCTGCTTATACCGACTATATTGAACACCTCGTCAGAACAGTAGTAAGCCTCATCTTCCATGTCATACTCATAACTGCCGGTACATGAGAGCCGCTGGGCCTCAAGAAGATTATGTTCAAGACGGAGACGTTCCTCTTTAAGCAGCACAATATCTTCAATATCAGTACAGGTTCCATACCATTTAATCAGGTTACCTTCGTTATTATATACCGGAATTCCACGGCTAAGGAACCACCTGTAATTCCCGTCATATCTCTTTATCCTGTGGCGCACCTCAAGCTCTTTCCCTGTTGAAACAGAATCCTTCCAGGCGTTATCAACATTTTCAATATCATCGGGATGAACATTCCTGAATTTTATCCCCCCGGCATACCTGTCATCCCCGGTATACCTGTAATAAACTTCATTCAGAAAATCCATCCCACCACCGGGCTCCGCTGTCCAGACAATCTGCGGCATGGAATCCGCTATAAGCATAAACTTTTCATTGCTCTTAACGACTTCCGCCCTGTTCTCAATAATCTCATGCCTTGAAAGGACAAGCTCCCTGTTGGTCTCCTCAAGTTCCTCAAGGAGTTCCTGAAGCCGTCTGTTGGCCTCCTCCACCTCCCTGCTCTGCCTTTCGATCTGCCGTCTTGCCTCGTAAAGCCTGAAAGCCATCTTTATTGAAGCGGTAAGAACCGTGATGCCCGAATTTTTAACAACATAACCGTATGATGTAATACTCTCAGTTTTATCGACAACCTCAGGTTCGGTATGACTGGAAAGAAAAACAAGCGGGATATCCTTTTCTTTTAATATCACAGTTGCCGCTTCAACACCATCAATTCCGGGACCCAGATTAATATCCATAAGGATCAGATCTATATCATCTCTTTTTCTTACGGTTTCTATTGCCCCCTCGCCGGAACAGGCCGAAATTACAGAAAATCCGGCTTTTTCCAGAGATTTCATCTCCACGGCGGCAATCAGGATCTCATCCTCAACGAGGAGCAGTTGTTTTCTTTCATTTATCATATTAGAGCCCGGTATATAGATTATATTATAATGAAACAGGCTGTACAAAACAACCGGCCATATTCAAAAAACTGCTGTTTTAATGCCGATTAATGACAATAAACCAGTAAACAGCTTATAATTTTTATTGATGTAATACCTGTCATAATCTATTTTTATCCAATGGAGCTTATTGATATCAGCCTTGATTCCCTGTTTGCATATCTGCATGAACTGAACTCAGTAACCGGCGAATATGAAATCTTAAAAAAGTTCACCCCGGAACATAAGGAGGACGGGAGTGCTTACTCAATGTATGAGAGGCACTTTTCTGTTTATCATGCCCTGTACAGGCTTAAAGCTGAAGCCGGGGCTCACGGTTTTTATCTCCATATAGATCCCCTGAGGATCAGACTGCTGTCAGTCCCGTCTGACGGTTTCTGCGCTCATTATGATATTGATCACGGCACTTTCTGCATGGGGAGCACATCAGGTCAATTCTGTACCCTTCATTACAGCATTAATGAAACTGTTCTCCCTTCATTTGATCCAATGGCCGGGTTTTACCTTGATCCCGAAAATATTTCATTCGGTGAGTCTGAAATTTTAAATGATATTATGAAAGGTTTCAGAATTTACTTTATGAGAAAGAAAGAGATAGATGAGGCGCTGGTTTTATTCGACCTGAAAAAACCGGACAGGAAAAAAATAACAAAACGGTATAGAGAACTTGCGGCTCATTTTCATCCTGATCGATGCGGCGGGTATGAAGAAGAGATGAAAAAAATTAATTACTCATATTCCATTCTGAAGGAAGTTTTTGTTGTATAAAAGAACTATCAAAAGCTTTTATGTCCGGAAAAAATCTGTATTAAAATAAACTCAAATATTCATATAATAAAGCAATCCTCTATTTCAGCAAGTCTGAGCCCGGCAATGACCTTTTCAGAACAGTTTAAGAGCTGGAGTTCTCTACCGCTTATAAAAAGCCTGTTTCTGAATCTTAAAAGCGATGCCATAAGCATAGAATCAATATAGGAAATGCCGCACATATCTATTGTTACGTTCTCATCACGATAATTGACTATATCATCGAACTCTTTTTCCACAATATGAATTCTCTCAGGTATCAGAAGTGGATCAAGAACATACACCATACAGCCTCCTGTATAAGATTATTACAAAAATCCTCCGGCAGAATAAGATTTTTATTGTAAAATATAGATTTTATGCAATAAATCAAACTATATGGCAAGACATCCGCTGATCAATCAGAAAATGTCCATAAAAAAATTAAATATTCCCCTGGCGGAAAACTTACCTTAAGCCGGCATAAGGGATTTTATGACTTTGCCATAAAATTTATTGAGAGGAAACCGGCCTCTTAAGTTCAATAATCGTAACTTCAGGTTTCGCAACAAACCTTACAGGGGGCCCCCAGGTACCTGTACCCCGACTGACGTACAGCCTGCTACCCTTCCCCAGGTCATATTCACCGCAAAGATACGGGAACGACAGCTTAACAAGCAGAGTAAATGGAAATATCTGCCCGCCGTGCGTATGCCCTGAAAGCTGAAGATCAAAAAGACCTAAACTATCCTCATTTATACGGGGCTGATGTTTCAGAAGGATTGTATAAAGCCCGTTTTCCGATACTGAAAGGAGTTTCTTTTCATCCGCCTCTTTATAGAATCCGAACCTCCTTGCAGAGTAGTCCTCCACACCCGTAAGGTTAACCCCGGCCACAGTTATCGACCTGTTTCTCAGCATGGTGAACCCGGACTTTTCGATAAACCTGATACTCTCTTCAACACCGGTGATATATTCATGGTTCCCCGTAATTGCGAACTTCCCCTTCGGTGCCGGGATACTATTCATAATCTCCGCCACATCATCACTGTTTCTTATTGAGCGATCAAGGAAATCACCTGTTGATACAATCATATCAGGCTTCTCCTTTAAAACTATCTCCTTTATCTTCAGGGCCTTGTCTGTGCTTACCATGGGGCTGAAATGGATGTCGCTCACCTGCATTATCTTAAGGCTTTTTATGTCGGAGGGGAGTTTCTCTGTTTCAATAACAAGCCTCTCAACAGGGAGAGTGGCTGCCTCATGAAACCCGTAACCCAGGATCGATATACTGATAATAAATGTCCCTGCAAGGATCTCCCGCGCCATGTAACCGGGAGGAATGAAACCTGTCTTTTCGGCGACAAAGAGAAGTATATCAGCGGTTCCATTAATAAAAAGAAAGATAAAGAGAAAGGCAAGCCAGCCGTACCCGGGGAACCCTGTAATTGCCGCCCAGAAGGTACTCCCTCTGTGACTTAAAAAAACCGTAGCAAAAGGAGTCAATATCACGGTGACAAGTAAAAGTTTAAGCAGGATTGAAGGAAGCGACCTCCCGGTAAGTATGCTTTTATGCTTTTTGATAAAGTAATAATTCAGAAGGCTGTAGACAGTTATTACAACAGATATAAAGATAAAGAATATTAACGGGCTTCTCATAATACCTCACATATGAAACAGTGGCTATTTGTTAATCAGATTAAAGTAGTCAGGCGAAATTGTTGTTCCATCAGCCAGATTACTGGTATAAATATCATAATTATTTAAACTATGTCATTGCGAACGACCGGAGGGAGTGTGGCAATCTGTTAAAGGATAGAAACAATATCGGTTAATACTGAATATTTCCAACCTTAACAGATTGCTTCGTCGCTTAAGTTTATCCTGAGCTTGTCGAAGGGCTCCTCGCAATGACAGATTCGCTGAAACACATTAATTAAATAAAACCTTTATCCATTAGTTAAGACTTGCATAATAATGTTAAATCATTTTTAATTAAACAGGAGGAGTTTCACCTCCTGATAATAAAAGTTCACTCTCCAAAATGGATTTTTCTGTCTCAGAGGGTCAGAGCCCTCTCTCGAAGATGCAATTTTCTCTCTCTGACAGGGAAAGTTCCCCCTCGAAGAGGCAATTTTCTCTCTCAAAGGGTCAGAGCCGATGCTTAAACCTGTAAATTTCCCTCTCAAAGCTTCAAAACCGGAACTCAAAGCTGCAAATTTCCACCCCAAAGCTTCAAAACCGGAGCTCAAAGCTTCGAATTTCCACCTCAAAGCTTCAAAACCGGAGCTCAAAGCTTCGAATTTCCACCTCAAAGCTTCAAAACCGGAACTCAAAGCTCCGAATTTACACCTCAAAGCTTCAAAACCGGAGCTCAAAGCTCCGAATTTACACCTCAAAGCTTCAAAACCGGAGCTCAAAGCTTCGAATTTCCACCTCAAAGCTCCAAAACCGGAGCTCAAAGCTCCGAATTTACACCCCGGGGTCAGAGCCCCCATCCTCCCTTAACTGTAATTCATTCTGAAAAACTTTTTCACAAGCCTGTCAACAATTCTGTATGGTAGTACAGTCTGCAGAAATGAATTAAAGGGTGTGCCTGAAATTATATACCTGGCCTTCGGGCTTTTCGAGTCCATGATCCTCACAATCTCTGCCGCGGCCTTATCAACAGGCATCCCCCTGCTCCCTGAATCGACGAAATTTTCAAGGAAGAGGTTAACACTCTCAAGGTAAACCCTGTCAATAAATGAGCCGTCAATCTTACGCGCCTTTTCCCATATGGGCGTTGCAACAGCTGCAGGTTCAATGAGAACCGTTTTTATGCCGAAGGGATTAAGCTCCCTCCTCAATGAATCCGCGAACCCCTCAAGCGCAAATTTTGATGACGCGTAGGGCGCAAGAAACGGCAGCGCTATCCTCCCTGCCAGTGAGCCGTTCATCATGATCGTCCCTTTGCTCTCCCTCAGTAGAGGGATAAGCTTCTGTATCAGCAAAACGTAGCTGAAATAATTAATCTCAAAAACCCTTCTGAACGTGGCCAGGGGAACATTTTCCACAGGCCCGCCAAGGGCCACGCCTGCGTTGCAGAAAAGACACCTGAGATAGAATTCCTTTTCACAGAGCTTTTTAATACCAGCTGCGAACTTCGCGATATCCCCCTCCTTTGTCATATCTGTTTTAAAAGCGCGGCATAGGGGGTGTTCTTTAAAGGGGTTTTCAGCGAGATACGAAATGGCCAGGTTTTTTCCTTTCTGCAGGAGGAGTTCCACGCATCTTCTTCCGATCCCGGAGTCACATCCGGTAATCACGTAAAGTTCCTTTCTCATAATATCCCCCTCCTGAAACACCATGCTGAAATAATACCGGTTTATGCCTGAACCGGGCATACTGCCGATTCCCTGCACCGGGCTCTATTAAATATACATAATTGCTGTTCGGAAAACTAAAAGTATAAACCTATAGCATTTTACGAAATGATTAGAACATTGTCACTCCATGCCGGAATCCTGAGGTAGAAAACATTTATCCTTTTTTCATAAACAAATTTCTGTCATTGAGATTCCGGTATTGCCCA
>DAIOFM010000140.1:0-6843 GCA_036745755.1 Spirochaetota bacterium
CTGTATTAAAAACAGATTGCCACACTCCCTCCGGTCGTTCGCAATGACATAGTTTAACTAATTATATTATTTAAACCAATAATCTTATCATCAATGTTATACTTCGCCTAACTCAAGTTATTTATTAAATTCAAAGAGAGGAATTTACCATGTTACTTGATTTTACATACTACAATCCAACCAGAATTTATTTCGGAAAAGATTCTTTAACAAGTCTCAAAGATGAGTTACCCGGTTATGGTGACACCGTTCTCCTTGTTTGCGGGAGAAATTCCATAAAAACCATCGGCCTCTACGACAAGGTCATATCTGCGTTAAACAATGCGGGAAAAAAGGTTGTTGAGTTATCAGGTGTAATGCCCAACCCTACTTACGATAAAATGATGGAAGGAGTAAAACTCGTCCGCGAAAACGATGTAAGTCTTATACTGGCAGTGGGCGGAGGTTCCGTCATCGACTGCGCCAAGGGAATTTCAGTATCAGCATACTGTGAGGGTGATCCTTTTCAAAAATACTGGGTTGAATTCAAGCCCCTTGAGAACAAAGTCGTTCCCGTTGCATCAATACTGACAATGGTTGGAACAGGCTCTGAAATGAACGGGGGATCTGTAATTACCCATGAAGAGATGAAATACAAAGCCGGCCGGGTCTTCCCTTCAGAGGCTTATCCAAGGTTTTCAATACTCAATCCTGAATACACATATTCAGTGCCTGAATACCAGATGGTAAGCGGTATCTTTGATACCATGTCTCATTTAATGGAACAGTATTTTTCCGGTGATGACAACAATACAACAGATTACCTTATAGAAAGTCTGCTTAAAGCATCTATCGATAACGCACGGGCATCCCTGAAAAATCCTAAAGACTACGAAGCGAGAAGCAACCTGATGTGGAGTGCAACACTTGCATTAAACACGGTAACAGGACTTTCAAAAACACAGGACTGGCAGGTCCATATGATTGAACATCAGCTGGGAGCATATACAGACTGTGCTCACGGGATGGGACTTGCCGCTGTTTCATTACCCTACTATCGTTACATCTGTCCATACGGAATTGATAAATTCGTCCGTTTCGCAACTGAAGTATGGGGTGTGTCTAACGGGGGAAAGACAAAAGAAGCTATTGCAAAGGAAGGGCTTGATGCCCTGGAAGCATTCACAAAAGAATGCGGTATAGTAACTTCCCTGGAAGAACTCGGTGCAACCAGGGAGATGCTTCCGAAGATAGCTGAATCAACAATCATTATCGGAAGCGGATACAAAAAACTCACAGCTGAAGAAATACTGAATATTCTCGAAGCCTGTTTCTAATTTCAGGTTATCAATCCCGGCAGCGAGGTTTAATGCACTGTTACCGGGATTGATACACCATATTAAAAACTGATCATATTTTTATCAGCTTCCTTCCCGTTAAACTCTCTTATCCAGCCAGTTGCCAGAGAATAGACAGCTCACCTGAAAAGGCCTGATTCAATTTTGCTTCATGAAGTGAACAATAAAATTATACCGGTAATTATTCCTGAATATATAGTTCGGTGTAAAACATAAAAATCATTGGGGCTGTCCCAAAAGTATGGCTCGTCATCACGAGGAGGCCGGAGGACGACGTGGTGATCTGTTTTTGATCTCTTTATAGTATTATGGATTTAATAAAAAGTTAAATTAAACACTATTTATATGTTACAGATTGCCACTGCGCTTTGCGCCTCGCAATGACATTTTCTTTTCAATCAGCCTCAAACAGAACATTTTCACCTGAAGCAAGTTAAGAGATAAATACTAAAATCATGCAATAAATCCTGCATATTTATCTAAAATTATTCTGTATGTTGTAGAATCAGGCAACTATAAAGAGGATCGGATATTTACAGAACAACACTTCACCTGTATATTCACAGCATCTCGATGAGATAATTTATAAAGATATAAGGAGAAATAAGCATAATGAAGAAAGGTAAAATAAATCCTTCATTAATAATTCTTACAGCTTTAGCTGCGGCGCTCTTTATAGTAACGGGATGCGATAAAACCGAAAAGCAGGTTGAGATAAAACCGTTAAGTAAGGATGCATATCTGACATTTAAACTCAGTGACAGGATCACCATACAGGAAGTGCGTTATAAAAACAGGTTCGGCATAACCATTGCCGCTCATATGTACCTTCCCAAAAATATCGATAAGAGCAAAAAATACCCTGCCCTTGTTATAGGTACACCTTATGGCGGAGTAAAAGAACAGGGAGCCGGTATCTATGCTCAGAATCTGGCGGAAAGAGGCTTTGTAACAGTAGCCTTTGATGAGTCTTTTAACGGGGAGAGCGGCGGCAGCCCGAAAGATGTTTCTTCACCTGGAATCTTTGTTGAAGACTTCAGCGCAGGAGTTGACTTTTTAGGTACACGTGAATTTGTGGATCGCAACAAAATCGGAGCAATAGGAATCTGCGGCAGCGGTGCCTTTTCTCTTACAGCAGCACAGGTTGACAGGAGAATAAAGGCCGTTGCCACTGCAAGTATGTATGACATGAGCCGTGTTCTCCGTTACGGCTGGAAAGATTCCATGACAGAAGAACAGCGCAATAAAATTCTTGATAAGCTTGGCGAGCAGCGATGGAAAGATTTTGAAAAGGGAAAACCTGAAGCACCTGACGGATTCCCGAAGACAGCTCAGGAGAGTATACCGGAAGGGCTTGATCCTATTACAAGCGAGTTCTTTGAGTACTACGGCATGAAGCGCGGGCATCATCCCAATACTGTACCGAACTTTACTGTGACAAGTACAATGGATTTTATGAACTTCCCGCTTGTAAACAATATAAAATCTATTTCGCCAAGACCGATACTTCTTATAATAGGCGAGAAGGCACACTCAAGATATTTTACTGAAGATATCTATAAGATGGCAGCAGAGCCTAAAGAGCTGGTTATTGTTCCGGGAGCAAGACATATAGACCTCTACGACAGAACAGACATGATTCCCTTTGATAAACTGGAGTCATTCTTTAAAAAGAATCTGAAGTAGGCTGTTGATATTGAGCACAGACAGATATTCCTGTAAGGAAGATCTGTCTGTGTACGTATTAGTCCCCCGGGGGGAATCCGGCTATGCCCTCCGGGTTTGAATAACATTACAGATAAAAAAACAGAATACATAACTTTAAAACTTTCGAGAAAAACAGATATGTCTAAAATATTTATCACGGGCTCATCAGATGGACTCGGGCTGCTGGCAGCCAGGATGTTACTTGAAAAAGGGCACAGGGTAGTCCTTCACGCCCGCAGCAAAAAACATGCTGATGATATTATTGCACAGGAACTGTTGCTTAAACTGTGTGAGCAGCTCACCGGTGTCCGTTTCCCTACCCTATCTGCCGGGTAATACAAAGGAATAGGAAGAATCCCTTAAAAAAGAATTTACAGCTGACTACGGGTTCTTTTCTGCTTGAAAACTCTCCTTTATTTAATTATTCTTTGATAAAGCAGCCTTGAAATAAGCTGTCATGGCGGTTTTCCAGAAAGGAAATACCGGCAATTCATAGTATTAATTCAGGGAAAGTTTAATTTATCCTTTCCGAAGAATGAAATAATTGTTACACCTAAAAGGAGGTCCACATGAAATTATTATCATTATTTTCTTTCTCAAACACTTTGTCAGCAGTAAAAAATTTCAAAGTCAGAAAAGCGGGGAACAGAATCTTTTTTATTTTCCTTATAATGCTTATAGCGATTTCTTTCACGTCATGTAAATCATATGATACAAAATTTAAAACTGCGCAGGACACCATTCTTTACGCGGTACGAACTGACGCTTTATTCAGCTATCGCGATACGGTCCATTTCTACCTGAACGGAAAAAAAATTACAGAAATCAAACGGGATTCATATGTTGCGGTTCACCTTAAACCGGGAAAGTATTCTGTACGCTATAAGGTCACAGCAAGTGACGGAAAGGTTTTAATGGATAAGGATTATGGTCCCCATGTTTTTAAACCGGGAGTGGCTTACGGATCAGCAGTAATCTTTGCCTTCTTCTGGCATCCACCTTTTGACTTTTATGATACAGATATTCAGGGGGCAAAACGCGTAAGTCCCAATCTGCAGGAGGAGATAGATCTGAGAAACAAAGTAAAGCCGCAATAGCATGATGTTATTTTAATGGACAGCACTTAATAACTTTCGTGCGGCATGCGGACAACCTGCCGGGTTACTAATGTATTGTCGCACGAATAAGCGAATTCGCCAACCTCCATCCCTAAACTTTTAATAAAAAACATTTTACTTTTTTTAATATAAAATCAATATTTATTCCTTAACTTATTTCATGTTAAAAAAGCTCTATTACCCCCGCCGCGAAGCGGCGGGGGTATATATTTCTTTATTTTTTACACCAAAATATATCTTTAGGAATTATTACTGATATAAAATAAAAAAACATACTGATAAGCAGAATTAATTATTCTTAAATAATTCAGTTTTTTCTTATCTGTGAAGAGGTGACTCAGCCCCCTTCACAGTAATACAGCCACACCATCTTAACAGGAGAAAGTATAATGAAACGAAAAATATTATTAACACTTGTCATTATTTCAGCAGCAATAATCGGTTGTACCGGTATTGGCAAAGTTCAGGATGATCGTCAGGGAGAGTCAAAATCTGTTGCACAGGTACTGAAAACTCCTGAATATGACAGGGTAATACAGGTATACGGAACAATCCGTGAGCTTGGAATCCGCGAAAGTAAATCCTTTCTTCTGGAATCGGAAAACAAATCGCTCAATGCCTGGTACGGAATGATGGTAGATGATAAACACAAACCGCAGCCGGATGTTGATATAAGAAATTTCAGGAACAGTGACCAGGTAATCCTTACAGGAGCACTTAAAGATAAAGGAAGATATGTTTTAAAAAACCATTTCTGGATTCATTCAATCAGAAAAAAATAACAACAATAATTCCTAAATATATATTTTAGAGTAATAAGCAAAGATTATATATCTCCGCCGCCTTCGGCGGCGGAGATAATAGAGTATTTTTTACCCGAAATAAATTAAGGAATTAATACTGAAACAATAATAAAATTAATAAACTCAAGGAGTATTTGCCAATGAAAGATACTGAAACAGAGATGAAAAAAGACACCCTGTTTCCGGTAATAATGTTTTTTGTCTGGATAATCGGAGCTACAACTTCCGCATTCATTTATAAAGGAGAAGTTGCCATCTTAATCCTGCCCTTTAAAACGTGCCTTCTTATAAGTATCGGCGCGGGAATTCTTATGGGGATTGCAACAACGATACGTTATAAAATGCCTCTCTCTGCATTAATCAAAAATATCATTTTAGGACTTCTGTCAACAGTTCCGGTATTCCTTGCAATCATATGGTATATATCGGTCAGAGATTCATTCTGGCGGATTGAATCAGTTCTCCCCATTGCTGTGGGGATGATCCCCTTTGCCCTATTGGCTTATATTCTTTACCTGAGAAGATGGAGAGCAGAAGTAAAAGCAGAGAAAACCGCCGAAGCGAAAAAAATAAATAAGGAAAAAGGATAATACTATGTCTATACTGAAAAAAGAAGATATGCAGGCTGTTGAACTCAAAATAGAAACTGCAAAAAATGTAACCAAACATACCGCGATTACCGGCAATGAGGGCTGGAAAGGATGGTCCATGAGGATTTTCACACTGGGCAAGGATGGCCATACACCACGCCACAGCCATGACTGGCCTCATATCAATTATATCATCAAAGGTGAAGGGACTCTTCTTGTTGACGGTAAAGAGCAGCCGGTAAAACCGGGAGACACAGCCTATGTTAAAGGCGGAGAAGAACACCAGTTTAAAAACACGGGAAATGAAGAGTTCTCCTTTATATGCATTGTTCCGGAAGAAGGGGATAAGTAAGTTTTAATTAACTGCTGCAGATGAAAAGCCGGGCTGCAGGAGGGGTATACTTTTCCGCTCCCGGCACTTATCCCGTACCCCGGCAAATATCTGAAATATTTTTTAATCAGCCGAGATATGCACGCACAGCTATTGAAAACTCCTCCTGCGAATACCTGAATTCCTTTTCCTTCTCCGGGAACTGCCTGTCAAATTCCTCAACCGCTCTTTGATCCAGATCAAAAACTTTACTGTAATAAAACTTCCAGCTTTTACCTTTAAAAACACCCGGTTTCAGTTCCAGCACCAGCTGCCCGTATGGATACTTCCCTTCACTATTACTTATATTATAATCTATTGAATTTTTAAACCCGTGTTTACAGTAATTATGCGGATGACCCAGTATTATTATTGCAGCTGCCCCATTTTTAACAGCTATCTCTTTCGTATGATTTATCAGCGATGTGCCGATCCCCTGTCTCTGATATCCGGGAAGAACTGTTAATGGCCCGAATGTAAGCGTCTCAAGCCTGTTATTGTTTTCATCCATAACACAGGATTTTGAATACATAATATTCCCGACAATTTTATTATTAACTTCAGCGACAAAATCCATTTCAGGCATAAAATCAGGGTGATCACGTATAACATGAACAAGGTAGTGTTCATCACAGCCCGGCACATTTAAATTCCAGAAAGCTTCCCGTGTCATTTCTTCAACAGTTCTATAATCATTTTCATTTTCTCTTCGGATAGTTACTTTCAATCTGTTCCTCCCTGATATAACGATATATTAATTCCCTCCTTGCATGAATAATGATATTTCATTTCATTTCAACCGCTTTTTGTTCAGAGGACTTTCCTTAAAATAAATTTTAACGGATATAAATATTATTCTTTATAAAAAATAAGAACCTTTCGATTAAAAAACAGTCAAAGGTATAAAAGAAAAGCTTC
>DAIOFM010000141.1:0-1814 GCA_036745755.1 Spirochaetota bacterium
ACCTCCCGCAAAGGCGCAGAGACGCAAAGCATAAAGGCGTTTATTTGACACAGATCCACACAGATTTGTCATTCCGGTTTGCCCGCAGGGTAATACCGGAATCTAAAGGATTTAAAGAAGATAAAGTCGTAACATTATTTTTTGCATCATCAGGATACCGTCATCCCACCTAGGGGGTACTTCTTCGCTGTGTTCAGGGCACGCACACTACAGCCTGTATAGCATCCTGATACCATAATTTTCCATATATTGCACTAAAAAAGATATTCAGGAATAAATACTGAAATAATTATATCTTATCCCTTTTTTTATCCGTGTCCATCTGTGTTAAATTGCTTCCCCCTTTTTCTATGACTCTGAGGTGACCTCTTTTTTTATCTTTTCTCCGCGACTTTGCGGCTTTGCGAGAGATCACTTAATCAGATTACGACCTTTCCGAACCTGTTATGCTCTGACAGGAAATAAAGCCCGAGCCCTGTCATGACAAGAGAGTGGTTTATTACCCCGCTTCTCATCATTTCCAGGAGTTCATTCAGATCAGGGGTAATCACCTCTATGTCCTCTGTCTCGTCAAGGTCCTGGCATGAATTCTTTTCGCATCCGTCGATAAAATAGAAGCTTATCCTGTTGCTCATTATTGCAGGGTTGACCCAGAGTGATTTGAGGAGATATATGCTTTTCCCCAGGTAACCGGTCTCCTCCCTGAATTCCCTGAGGGCGCAATCCATCGGGTCCTCACCATCCTCTATCACTCCGCCCGGTGTCTCGATAGAAATCTCATTACTGCCGAGCCTGTGCTGTTTCACAAGAACAAACCTGTTATCTTCAGTAAGTGCTATTACATTAATCCAGTTAAATGTATCAATTACAGAGAAGTCCCATTCCACGCCCTTTACAGGGTGAAGGCAGTTTTTATCGTTTATCGTAAAAATCCGGTTTTCAAAAACCTTGTTCTTACTTCGAATATCCCACCTGTTCATAAATTTCCACCTTACAGTTTAATCTTAAATCCCGCGAAAATATTAAAAGTCTCTTTACACGGATAAACACAGATAAAACGAATCAAAAATAATGTCCGTTTATCTTTAATTAGCGGTTTACGAAATGATTTACACATTGTCATCCGAGCCTTTACGGGCGGCAACCATAAGTTCAACATTATCAGTAATAACAGAATGAGCGTATGGAGCGACTTCATAGTACTGCTCAACAGAGTTAACAGTCCAGTATATTATTTTGATCCCGAGAAACTTCAATACCGAAAGAAACAACTTCATCGTGAAGTCAAGTACCTCACCTGTAAATTTTTTAACAGGGAGATTGACTGACCAGGGACGATATTTAAGAACCGCAATAACAGGTTTAATAATTCCTTTTTCAAAATGTTCATCTTCAAAGAGAAGCCCGATTTTATAATCAGCATTTTTAAAAACAGGAAGCAGGGTATGCATAAAGGATGATATAAGTATGTTTTCCTTTAACCCGCGGTCTTTCAACATCTTAAGAATTGCTTCCGAGTCTGCCGGTGTGAGGGTCTCCTCCTTGAGTTCTATATTGATGAATTTATCGCGCGGCAATGAATTGAAAAATTCTTTAATATGCGGTACAGGCTCACCATTCCCCGCATCGAGTCCCTTTATAACATCATAAGAAATATCTTTGACCATTCCCTCATAGCCGGTTATGCGGGAAAGCTCATCATCATGAAAAACTATATATTCACCATCCCCTGTTTTCTGAATATCACATTCAATTCCCTGAGCTCCATGCTGATAAGCCTGTTTAAATGCGAGCATTGTATTTTCAGGGAACTT
>DAIOFM010000141.1:1914-6810 GCA_036745755.1 Spirochaetota bacterium
TAAAAATGAAGGGGGTTCGAAATGACAGAACAGACATAAAAATGACAGCAGAAAAAATTCACTTCCCGCAGATATAAATTGTAGCAACACCGAAGGTCTTTTTCCTGAAATCAACAGAGGTGAATCCCGCAGCTTTTATCCTTTCAATAAGAATATTTCTATCCAGAAAAGTCGATATACTCCCTGCAAGGTACCTGTAAGCCTCCCTTTTCCCTGACAGCACCCCTCCTACAAAAGGGAGTATCTTCGTAAGATAGAGGTTATACCCGAACCTTACAACCGGGTTATCAGGCCTGGTAAGTTCAAGGATCATCAGCCTGCCCCCCGGCTTCAGCACGCGAAGCGACTCCGAAAGAAAGACATCAACATCAGGGATATTTCTTATGCCGAAAGCGATTGTGAGAAAATCAAAGGTGCCGCTTTTAAAGGGGAGTTTCCCCGCGTCAGCTGAAATATTTTCACCGCCAAGCCACCCCTTCTCCACGCCTTTTTTCAGCATGTTAAAGGAAAAGTCCAGGGATAAAATCTCCCCTCCGGCTTTCACCAGGTGACGTGTGAGATCCCCTGTGCCGCAGCAGATGTCAAGCACCCGCTTATTTTCCAGCCCCCCTGTGAGTTTCACCAGGTCCCTTCTCCAGAAGTTATCAATGCCGCCGGAAAGAATCCTGTTGAGGAGATCATAGGTTGGGACTATGGAATCGAACATTGACCTGACATACCGCTTCTTTTCCGCAGGGTCAGTGTTATTTATTTCGTAATTGGAATATCTGTTCATCTCTTATTGCATCTCCGGGTAATTGGGAGATTTTTATGGAGGAGCAGGTTTATTTCAAGGAATAAATTTCGGGTGGGAATTGAAAAACACTGCAGTATTTATTCCTTAACTTATTTCAGATAAAGAATGTTCTGTTCCCCCCGCCGCCGAAGGCGGCGGGGGGATATAATTCTTACTTTTTTCACTAAAATTTATATTCAGGAATTATTACTGAAAAAACTGATACTTTTTCCTTTGACAAATGTCTGAATCATTTATAGGATAGGTATATGAAAAGGCTGCTTATAATATCTCTTTTTGTCCCCCTCCTTGCACTTGCAACAGGGTGTTACTTCATGGATGAAGCGGAGACCCTGAACCCCGGGGACGAAACATATTATAACCCGGCTGTGCCTGAAGGGGCTATAACAACCCTTACTGCTACAGTAGGCAATATTTCTGAAGCCAATCCGTATATTATAGTAGAATTCAGTTCCCCTGTTAATTCAGCCTCTGTTGTTTA
Organism: Spirochaetota bacterium; assembly: GCA_036745755.1. Classification (GTDB taxonomy): domain Bacteria; phylum Spirochaetota; class UBA4802; order UBA4802; family UBA5550; genus UBA5550. Next base: position 3,192 of record DAIOFM010000141.1, read on the forward strand.
CGATACCTCAGTACAGGTTCAGTACCCTGTGGGCACCCCACTTTCTGAGGGTGTGGACTATGACGGGATAACCAACACAAGCACCATTATTCTCGATTTGACATCCGCTGTCCCGACTTCAGGTACTACAGTAAGAGTTATTCTCACATCGGGAATAAACGCATATGCCGACAACTCGGTAACCCTCACACCTGTTAACGTCACACGTACATTACCCTGATTGTTAATTCTGATAAAAAATCAATGTATGAAGAGAAACAGGCTGTCTGTTTAAAGTTGCAAACCTACCTTGCCATTACAACTTTCTCGAACTTATCAATCAAAACCTTCCCGTCAGTAGCTCTTTTGGCCTTAATATGTATATAATAAAGACCCACGCCAAGTTTGCGCCCCGCTTTATTGGTACCTGCCCATCCTCGTTCACGGATATTCTGGCCGCTTTTCCTCGGTGCATTATCAATAAGTATTGCCACAGGCCGCCCCTTTATATCATAGGCCTTAATCGTAACGTTGGCGTCATGGGTCAGATAATACGCAGGATATGCCCTGGGGTTCTTATCTGTTATGACATTATTAAGCACCCTTGTAGGCCATGGCTTGACCTTCGGAGGATCAACGACACTGAATGTCCACACATCATCATTGGCGTCAAGGTCTGATGAATCGTGATCATAATAGATCGGGGTCCCCCCCTGTACAGCCTCCATGATAAATTTGCAGTCCTGACCTGAAACAATGAGCGGATTTTCAGATGAAATATATCCCACCCATACATTTGGTGATGTTTTAAGAGTTTCTATACGGTAATAGTCTGTATCCAGTGTAAGTCCGGGATCAAGCACTACCCCGGTAACAAGATTACCAATGGCTGTTGAAGCAACAATAATGTTAAGGCTGTCAGGCTGTGACGCTCCCACAATATTTACCTCAATCCTTACAGCTGAATCGTATACGGGACGGTCTCCCGGTACGGCAGTATATGTGGAATCACCATAACTGTGTATACCGTCAGAAATTGTTTCTGTTGATGAAAACGGCAATGTGGTTGCGCTCAGTGTCCCCCCCAGTACCGTTTCATTGCCGAAAACGTCTATTGCTGTTATATAATAATCGTACTGCGTCAGGGCCTCAAGATTTATTATGGTAAATGTACCTGTACCAATAACACCAAGGCTTGCCGGGTAAAGGGTCCTGTCAACCATGGCCCATGTTGCCGAAGCTGTAGGCTTATAATATACCCTGTAGCTGTAGAAATCAGCGTCATTACCTGCCGCGGCAAGATTAGCGGCTATGGGTGTCCATGTAAACTCGATTGTATCAGCACCTATGGTACCTGCAGCAAAGCCTGTCAGCGGAGTGGTATTAACCCCCGGCGGGTCGGCATTGTCCCAGAGGATTGTGGGATCCACGTACGCTGTCTGCACAATACGCCCAACTACATTCTGGCCGACTCCTCCGAAAATTCCGCCAGCACCTGTTGCAACAGATACATCGTAATCTGTAGAACTGTAAGTGCTGCCTGCAGGTACCTCGCCGGATGATGGATTCTCTATCTCCACCCAGCCCGACCAGTCTCCATTGGCAGGCACAGTAACAGTAGTAGTACGCGCTCCCCCACCGTAATTATACGACACAGTTAAATTCGCGGCAACCGTGGTATTACCAAGGCCATACTGCATCCTGGTCTGCACCCTGACCTGTGTGCCTGCAGTGTAAATATTACGATTATATACAGGGGCATTAGCGCTGTACCCTCCGCCGCTCTGAAACTCCATATCAATAATTTCTATCTTATCACAATCAACATCCAGCGCTGCATCAGGCACAAGGACCTGGTTTACACCTGCAATTGTTGTTCTTACCCTCCAGGTATAGGGACCTATACCGTCATTTGCAATTCCATTGCCGGAAAACCATGCAGCAGGTACCGCTAAATTCAATGTGCTGTCGCTGTTCGCATCAGTAACAGCTGTGTCTGTATTTGCGCCTGCATTATATGAATATACAAGTATAGGATTAACAGTAATGTCGGTATCCGGTGTTACAAGATCAGCAATCGTTGCGGCAGCAATATTATACACAATCCCTCCGGAGACGTTAAACGTGGCGTCCCAGGGATTTACCAGCCCGTCAGCCGCATTCCCGTCCTGGGCGATAATCACTTTAGCGGATGTACATATGCCATAGGTATGTGCCACGTTGGCAGATGTCACCGGCGTTGCAGCATAAAAAGCCGATGTCGCTGTTGAACGAATATTACGCCCTCCCACTGCCGCCGCAGTGAGAGTCCAGTCCGGAGTGTACGTAAAGGTAACATTAAAATCATTATAGTCCAAGCCGCCAACAACTGCGGTAAACGAGCCTCCGCCTGTTGCCGCAGTTACTCCAACCGGGCCTAAACCGGTCGGATTAAACGAAAGCAGAATATCATTGGCAGGTACCGCATCAACAGGTATCCGCAATGTAACATCTGTAACACAGGCCCAGCTGTGACCGTTCGCTGTAACACTGGCAGTAAAAACATAATTTCTGCTGGGCAGAAAATAGTTCGCCGCCGGTGTCCCGATCTGTGTTGTATCAGCACCGGTTGTGATTGCTGCTGTATTGGTTATTATACCTCTTGTTGCTATACCGTAAGTATGATTGTCGACATCACTCTCAGCTCCGGCTATGATAGCCGATGTGGCAGATCCGGTAACATTATGCGGACCAAGTGCTGTATCAAGCGCTGCAGTATTAGCTGTAGGTGCATATGCAAAGACTATAGAAAAATTATCGTAAGTTCCACCCCGCGTATAGCTTGCAGTTTCACCTGAACCGTTAATATCAGTTGAAGTCCCTGATGCAGACGTGGGATTCATTGAAAAGAGAAGATCTGCCCCTCCATCCCTTGGGATGCTGATTCTAACATCTGTCAGACACGCCCAGCTGTGACCATTAGCCGTCCCGGATACAGTGAAATTATAAGAACTTGGCGGCGACAGGTAATACTCGGCCAAATCAACAGAAGTACCTGTTGCAGCAGCTGTTACCACAGTTTTAATTCCATCTGTTACTATACCAAAAGTCCGCGCGAATGAAGCAGAAGATTTATTTCCATACCGTGCAGTTGTCATATCAACTGAAATTGACCTGGCTGCACCTGGAATATCTGCAGCACTTCCCCCTGCAACTGCGGACAAAGCATATGTAAGAGTTATCTGAAAATTATTAGAAACCCCTGTTATGGTATAAGATACATTTTCTCCCGGGTCAGCAGCATAGGTTAACCCCGTATTATCACTCCCGTCCGGACTATTAATTATTATTGTTTTTGGACCAAAATTAAACTGAATCTGGGTTATACTTGCCCACGCGTCTTCATTATTGGTCACGTTTAAGACAAGATCATAAGAATTACCTGCAGTATAATATTCGCTGCCGTCAACAGTAACTGATCCTGCCGGGGGCGCATTTAACGTAACATTTAGAAAGGCTGTCCTCTGATCAATCTGTTCAACATCATATTCATTATTGGCATTACGGGCTATTACTATTATCCGGTAATTTGTATCTTCAGTAAGCCCGATGAATGTATAGCCGCTTCCGGACACGTCTATGGGACCCTGAGTAGAGTTCG
>DAIOFM010000142.1:0-6697 GCA_036745755.1 Spirochaetota bacterium
TTCGACCCTGTTGTTAGATTCCTGGATAAGCCTGTTTATTTCATCTGTACTCCCCGCGGTCTGCTCTGCCAGCTTGGCGATCTCCTCCGCGACAACGGCGAAACCGCGGCCATGTTCTCCGGCCCTTGCCGCCTCAATACTGGCGTTCAGGGAAAGAAGGTTTATCTGGTCAGATATATCATTGATTATTGTTACTATCTCTTTTATACGGCTTGAACTTTCCGTTATCTCCTTCATTCCTTCAACGGTCTGCCCGAGGACCTGTTCTCCGTCTATGGCATATTTATAGGTGTCATCAGCCATTTTGTTCGCGGTCTGCGCTGTTTTATTTATACTGTTTATTGATTCAGAGAGATACTCCATAAGCTTCTTGTTGTCCCCCGCACGGGCAGCCTGGTCTTTTGTTGTTTCAAAAACAGAATCGATTGTGGCCTTGATCTCCTCCATTGCCGAAGATGTCTCTTCAATGGAAGCAGCCTGGTCCTGTGCCACGCCTGCAAGAGATCCGCTGGCGGTTGTCATTTCAATAGAGGAATGGGCGATGTGGTCGGAGGCGCTCATGATTGTCCTTATTATTGAACTCAGCTGTTCAAGGAACTGGTTGAAAAGCCCTGCAACGTAACCCACTTCATCATGTGATGTAATTTCAATTTTGTGGGTAAGATCGCCTTCCCCCTCTTTTATCTCTTCAAGTGAAGCTGCCACTTCATCAAGGGGCTTCAGTGATTTTTTAATGATAAAGATAATAATTCCTATACCTATCAGATAGAAGAATAAATAGAGAGCGTTATTTATAATCATATCACGAACAAGTGTGGGGGATAGCGCGTCGAGATCATAGACAAGTACCATGGCTCCGTAGAAGTCACCCGGTTTGTACCCCTCCATTTTTTTTCCTGTGAGGTCCAGGCCGTTTTTGTTTCCCCAGTATTTTTCAGAGAGAGCGGGGTTGCCGTGGCATTTTACGCAATGCTCATTCATCCTAAGCGCCTGATAGTAAACGAGTTTGTCCTCTTTGCGGTCTATGTAGTAGAACTCCGGGAGGTTTTCATTTTTCAGTTTGTCAAGGATATCGATGTCCTTTTCTGTCGGCTTGTTGGCCGGGTTCCTGGGGTTCATAACCGGTGTCCGGAACTGGAATATTGTGTTTTCCCCGGTCTTCTTTATCGCGTTAAAAGCTGAGACAATGGGAATAATTGAATAGTCCTTATTATCTATGTTTTTCTTTACCTCCTCCATATTGAAGAGGTTTTTTTCCCAGTTCTTTGACGTCTGCGCAAGAACGGTTTCACCCATGGCACGAATTGCCCTGACATGCTGCACTAGCCCTTCGTGGGCTACTTTCCTTATATCGCTTATTGATAAAAAGATGCCGATGGTGGATACTGTTAATATTGCAGCAATTGTGCCGTAGATTATTTTGTTTCTGATGCTGATTCCTTTAAGCTTCATTGTTGAACGTCCTCTCCTGTGCTCTTACGATGCTTCGCATAAATTTATATTTTAAGTGTCTGTATTTTTAAATTATGGGAAATGTATAAATCTGCCCGGATAAATTTCTATGCATTCAAAATATGTACTTTTAATAGCACAAGCAATAAATTTTTATAAAATGGATTTATATATAATGTATGGAATAATTCCTGAATATATATTTTATTTTTTACCAGAATTAAGTTAAGGAATAATTTATTAAATGATTAAAATCAGGAAGAGATATAGTTACCATAATTTGCAGCGGATCGCTGAATATCTGTAACCGCCTTTTGGCCTCTTGAGAATAAAATTTGCTTTACATATATTTTCATTGTAAGGATTGATTACTCTTTTTATTCTGACTTCGAGAGAACCGTTTTTATGAACAAAAACGATATAATGAAAATAACCGGTGAATACGGGCTTGCTCCCAATAAAAAACTGGGGCAGAATTTTCTGATAAATGATGATGTAATCAGTAAAATTCTAAATGCATGCAGCCCTGACAACAGGAATATTCTTGAAATCGGGCCCGGTCTTGGCGCGATTTCAACAGGACTCGCTGAAAGAGGGCGCTCATATACCGCAGTAGAGATTGATTCCGGGTTTTCCAGGTATCTGTCAGATATCTTCAGCGGGAAAGAGAATGTCTCGATTATCCACGCTGATTTTCTTAAAACAGTAATAGATGACAGGTTTGACCTGATAGTGTCCAATCTCCCTTATTACTGTGCTTCGGAGATTCTTTTCAGGATAGCCGAGAATTTCAGCGCGCCTGAAGTTTACGGCATGATGCAGAAAGAGATGGGGGACAGGATTACTGCGGCTCCGGGAAGTGAGAATTACGGCGCGCTTACTGTTACGCTTTCATATCATTTTAAGGCGCGTGTCCTTTTTCATGTTCCAGGGGAATCTTTTTATCCCAGGCCCGAGGTGAGATCCTCATTTCTTCAGTTCAAAAGGAAGGAGCGGACTTTTTACGGCCCTGAAAAGGATGAGATGTTTCATCTTGTGGTGAAGTCAGCTTTCTGGGGGAGGAGGAAAACGCTGCATAAATCCCTTTCCGGATCGCCTCACCTGGAGCTGGGCAGGGAACTTATCAATGATGCAATTAAAGAAAGCGGCATAGACCCGGACGTGCGGGGAGAGAGACTTTCACTTGAAGAGTTTATAAGACTTACTGAAACAATAGTGAAGATGAAGACCGGAGCTTAGAATTCCGGTCATTACGAAGAGTGATAGCGGTGAGAAATCTGTTATGGCCGGGAATAGTTATTTTTTTAACGGAAATGTCTAAGGTGTTGAAAATACAGGCATTTGTCATTCCGGTTTACCGCAAGGTAATACCGGAATCTCCTTGTTGTACCGGTTGTATGAGATACCGGCATTCCGTTTCACTCCAGCCGGTATGACAAAAAATTGCTTCCAGGGTCAGTCCTGATAATGCTATATATAGATAAAAGGGAAAACTATTAATGACAAATAAAGAGATTGAAAGAAGGCTGGAGGGGTTTCTTCACCTTGTCCAGAAACCGGCCAGGTATACCGGCGGTGAATATAATATTACGGTTAAAGAGAATGCCGATGTAAGGATAGCTCTTTCCTATCCTGACCTTTATGATATCGGCATGGCGAATAACGGAATAAGGATACTCTATGAGGCTGTGAACCGTATAGAGAACGCCGCGTGTGAGAGGGTCTTTGCAGTTGCCCCTGACTTTGAAAGTGAATTGAGGAAGCGGGATATACCTCTTTATACCCTTGAAACATATACCCCCCTTCATGAACTCGATATGATCGGATTCAATATAGCCCATGAACTTCTCCTGACCAATATCCTGCAGGTGCTTGATCTCGGGAGAATCCCCATGCTCCGTTCTGAAAGGGGGGAGGGTGATCCTGTGATAATTGCAGGCGGGGAGTTTACATCCAACCCTTTCCCGGCAGCTGATTTTATTGATCTTTTCTTTATAGGGGAGGGGGAGGAGGGGTTCCCTCAACTGGTTGAATCCCTGAAGAGATGCAAAACCCTGGGCCTTAAGAGGAGTGAAATAATTACCGAGCTCGGTAAAATTGAAGGGATGCTTGTAACTGATGATTACAGGTTTGAATACAGCGGGCTTTCCACAGACATCAGCGGACAGAAAAAAATCAGGAAAAGGATTATAAGCTGTGAAGCGGCTGTTCCTATCAACAAACCTATAGTCCCCTCCATAAGGATTTCACAGGAACGCGGGGTCGTGGAGCTTTCACGCGGATGTTTCAACCTCTGCAAGTTCTGCCATGCCGGCTACTATAACATGCCCTACCGCACATTTTCCTGTGAAAAAGTGGCTGAGGAGATATACAGGCAAATAGATAATACGGGATATGACGAGGTGACTCTCACATCGCTGTCAGCCAGTGATTATAAACACCTTGTCACCCTCCTGAACCTTGTGCTTCCGGGACTTACCGGGAGAGGGGTTTCCCTTTCCCTGCCGTCACTTAAGGTTGATAAAAACACCCTTCCTGTAATTGAAACAATATCAGGTGTGCGCAGGAGCTCTCTGACCTTTGCCGTTGAATCGGCTTCGGAGGAGCTGAGAAGCATATCCAATAAAAAGGTACGCACCGAGGACCTCCTGGAGATAGTCGATTTTGTCTTTAAAAACGGATGGAAGACCATAAAACTTTATTTCATGATAGGGCTCCCGGGGTGCGGTGATGTTGACGAGGCTGAATCTATAATTCAGCTCCTTAAGCAGATCGCGAAAATTGGCGGGAGGAAGGACATCAATGTGACAGTTTCCCCCTTTATACCCAAACCCCATACTCCGTTTCAGTATGAAAAGCAGATGGACAGGGAATATTTTTACGATGTTATAAGGAGGGTTAAGAGCGCTTCCCCCAGGAAGGTCAGTATAAAAAACCATGACGTGAAGGCCTCGTTCCTTGAGGGGCTGATATCCCGCGCTGATGAACGGATGGGTAAAGTAATTTACCGGTCATACCTTGACGGGGCGAAACTTGACTCCTGGCATGAGTACTTCAGGTTTGACATATGGATGAAAAATATCGAGGAACTGCTTCCGGGCTGGAGTGAATATCTGGCGGAAAGAGATCCCGGTTCCTCCTATCCGTGGCAGGTTATTGAGACAGGGAGCGAAAGGGCTGTTGAAGCCATGAGGGGACGGAGACTTGATATCGCAAATTACAGGCAGCCTGAGAAAAGGTATTCAGAGCCGCTGGATCGTGAAAGCTGTGAGGAGGCAATGAAGAAGTTTGAGGAGAAGTATGCTGCGGCCCAGACACTCCGTTTTGTCTTCTCCAAAACAGGAAAGGGGCGGTATGTCCCGCATATAGATTTTATTGAAAACATAAAGCGCGCGTTCCGCATGGTGCGTCTTCCCCTCTCCTTTACCCAGGGCTTTAACAAGAGGGAGAAGATCTCAGCAGGCTTTCCCGTGCCTGTAGGTATTGAAAGCATGGCGGAGATAGCGGACGTGGAATTTTACAGGCCGCTGTCCATTGATGAAATCAGTTCCCTGATACCTGAAATTAACAGGCGTCTTCCCGGTTTTATCAGGGTTGAAAAGGCATTCCCTGTTGATGAGAAGGGGACGGTTATGGGGAACACCTTTGCGGTGGAATACAGGGCAGACCTGGTAAACAGCGATTTAGTTTCTGCTGCTGTTGAAAATATAGGGAAAAATATAATGATAGCAAAGACGGGGAAGAGCGGTGTGACCAAAGAATTTCCGGTGAGCGAAATGCTTTACAGTTACGAGGTCAGTGGGAATGCAATTGAAATGAAACTTTTTGCAGGGAGGGAATCTTCTGTCCGTATAGATGAGTTTCTTGCCGCACTTACAGGTTCTTCGTATATTCCGGGCCCTGATGCCCATATAATGAAGATCTGCCAGTTCAGGGAGAGAGATGGGAATCTTGAGGTTATCGGCTAGACTGTTCCCGCTTTTTCATCAGTTCAACGCCGCGTTTTTCCAGTTCGGCCGCTTTCTCCCTTTTGCCTATATGCCTGTATATGGCGGCAAGGTGAAAGAGGTTGTCTTCATTATCCGGCTCGCGCCTGAGCCCCTCTTCAATATTTTTTATGGCAAGAAAAATCCAGTATTTTCTCCTTTCCCTTTCCAGATGCGTGTTATAGTATAAGTTTCCCAGGTAGAAATACGCGGGTGCGTAATCAGTATTTACTTCTTTAAGTTTTTCCATTACTTCAGCTGATTTATCATATTTTTTCTCCTGCCTGTACAGGTTGGCAAGGGCTGTGTATGCCCCGGTGTGCGCGGGATTAAGTTCAATAGCCTTTTTAAAAAAGGATTCAGCATCACCCGGCCTCTCTTTCGATATCTGTTTTCCCTGTTCGACCAGGGGGCTGCTTGAGCTGATCGCTGATTTATGACAGAGATTAAACAGCCTGTCCGCTTCCTCATTTTCCCCTTTTTTGCGGAGAAAGCGTGAATAATTAATCATCACCTGCAGGTTTTTCTTATCAAGCTCATATCCCCGCTTGAAATGGCTGCAGGCTTCGTCGCTTTTACCATAATATTCGAGAAGAAGGCCCAGGCTGTTGTGTACGTCGGGCTGCTCATCTTTGATACTGAGGGATTTTTCAAAATAGTCTATGGCCCTGTGCCTTTCTTTTTTTATCAACGCGATTTTTGCCAGAATGTTTGCGGACTCATAAGATAAGGGATTTTTTTCAAGAGCCTTCACCATGCTATCATGTGAGTAGTCATACATCCTTGCGTTGAACTGCTTCAGGCCTCTTCTATGAAAAAACCTCCAGTCATCGGGCGGATGAATATCCGCGCCGTAGGATTCCGTAAAAAAAAGAATGAAATAAAATAATAATGGCACGAGAATTTTTTTTATTGACATATTCCCCCTGTCGAATAGATATGTATAGTCTTTTGACAAGACGTGGTCAGGTAGCTCAGTCGGTAGAGCAGGAGACTGAAAATCTCCGTGTCGGCGGTTCGATTCCGTCCCTGACCATTTTTTTATGCCTTCATAGAATAAATTCCACGTATAATCAATCAACCAGTTTTTAATTTTCGTTAATATGCTTTTTTTGAAATTTGGTTTCTGCAGTGAAATATTTATTCAGGCCTGCCATTGATTAAAATTGCCTGAAGGTAAAGGCTTGACATAATTTAAAATCCTGTCTGTCTTTTTTTATGAAACAGATTCGTTTTACAATGCCTGATGAAGATGATCC
>DAIOFM010000143.1:0-6514 GCA_036745755.1 Spirochaetota bacterium
ATGATTCAGCAGCAACTGTTATTGTTCCTGCTGAATTCAGAACAGCCAGCAGACTTAATAGAAATAACAGATATAAAAACTGCCGTATAAAGAGATTTAAAGCAGTAACCATCAGGGAGGAAATACCATAAGAAGATCATCGTTTCTGCCGGGGATGGGATCACATCGGGACTATCCCGCCTGAACATCTCAGACAGAATAATCCCGGCTGCTGCTCCCGCTTAAATCACTTGCCACTCTTAAAGTAAAACATCAATTCAATCCAGTAATGTTTTTTTGATTTAACTGGGAGGATTGTTGCTGTTTCCTGATCCGGGATTAATGTCTTTAAGCATTACAGTGCCAGCCTCTGTGCCGTCACTTACCCATAACTCTATTCCATAAGTGCCATCATTGGCAAAGAAAAATATCCTGTTATTATTTGCGGTAAAATCAAATGGGCCGCTGCCTTCAGACACATTTATATCTTTGAGCATTATAGTACCACTTTCTGTACCATCACTCACCCACAACTCTTTTCCATTGGTGCCGTCATTTGCCCTGAAATAAATTTTGCCATTCATCGCTATAATTTCAGATGGATTACCGCCGGGAACATCGGAGTATATATCCTTGACAATCTTAGTTCCATCGGCTGTGCCGTCACTTACCCACAACTCTTTTCCATTGGTGCCGTTATTTGCCTTGAAATAAAGTTTGTTGTTAATCACTGCGAATTCAGAGGGATCACAGCTATCAAGACCGGCGTATATATCCTTGACAATCTTAGTGCCAGCCGCTGTACCGTCACTTACCCATAACTCATCTCCATTGGTGCCGTTATTTGCCCTGAAATAAAGTTTGTTGTTAATCACTGCAAATTCATATGGATTGCCACTGCCGTTCACATATATATCTTTAAGCATTTCAGTGCCAGCCGCTGTGCCGTCACTTACCCACAGCTCTTTCTGATATATTCCATCATTCGCACTGAAATAGATTTTGCCGTTCATCACCGTGAGTTCAGATGGATTACCGCCAGTAACTCCTGACCATATATCCTTTACCATACTTGTACCGTCTGTTGTGCCGTCGCTTACCCACAATTCGCGTCCGTTGATGCCGTCATCCGCACTAAAATAGATTTTGTTGTTCATTACGCTGAGGTAATTTGGTGCGCTACTGCCGGTCTCATTTATATTTTTAACCATCCTGGTACCGCCTGCTGTACCGTCACTCACCCATAGTTCGTATCCATTCGTACCGTCATTTGCAACAAAATAGATTTTTCCGTCCATCACCGTAAATTTATCCGGATCGCCACTGCCGCTCGCATATATATCTTTGATCATTCTGGTGCCGTCCGTTGTGCCGTCACTTACCCATAGTTCAGATCCATTGATGCCGTCATTTGCCCTAAAATAGACTTTATTGTTCATTTTTGTAAAATAATCTGGTCGGCTATGGCCGCTACCATTCGTATTTATATCCTTAAGCAGCTTTGTCCCGTCTGCTGTGCCGTCACTTATCCACAGTTCTTCTCCATGAGTACCGTCATTAGCGCTGAAGAAAAAAGGCAACGCAGGTCCATTATTCCCCGGATCTCCGCTTCCGGGCCCCGCATCACCTCCACCTCCCCCATCGCATGCTGTAAGAAGAAAAAATGTTAAAACAAAAACCATTGTTTCAATCTTTAAATTAAATCTCATAATACTCCTCTTGCTTTTAGTATTCATAAACAGCAATAATTCCTGAACAAAAGTTTTACAAAAAAATCCATGTCCCTGCCGCAACATCCGCCGGGATTATAGAGTTTTTTTTACCGTAGAAAAATTAAGGAATTAAAACTAATTCATAAAACACTTATCCATAACTTATACAAGAGGCTGTGGAGTGAACGTATACTGAAACGGAGTGAACAGCAACAGGGGAGAGGTGTTACAGGTAAAATAATTTCCGCTTGCAATAACAGCTATCTAATTCTTTTTTTGAAACAGGATATCAACATGAGAAATAAGCTCTATTATATATATATCGTTTTCGCTTTTGTTCTTGTCTCAACTCCTCTTTTTCCGGACGGCCGCGCGCTTCCTGTTATAGTAAACAACACAGACCATGAGTACTCAATAGGGCGCAATCTTGAAATTCTTGAAGATAAAACAGGCAGCCTCAGTTTCGAAGATGTAAGTTCCCCTGCATACTCTAACCTGTTTATCCCGTCAGAAAAAAACATACCGAACTATTATTTATCTAAATCAGCCTACTGGGTAAAATTCCGTATTACATTCCCTGATGAAAGTATACATGGCAGCAGAAAATGGTTTATAAAATACGCATGGCCCAATCTAACATCGGTAACAGCATATATATGCGAACCGGGAGGAACTTTCCGGATATCAGAAACAGGAGCATCCCATACTGTATCGTTAAGGGAGATACCAATCAGATCATACATTTTCCCGCTGATTAACCAGCCAGGCCGGACAGTTACAGCATATATTCGCGTTCAATCAACAGGTGTCCTGATATTCCCCCTTTCAATCATATCTGAAAAAAAAATGTTCGGCGAAATACGCATGGAAAATATCATGACCGGGATATTTATCGGGGTAATGCTTATCCTGATATTTTATCACCTGTTGTTATACACCGCAGTAAAAGACAGGGACTATCTCTATTTTGTATCATTTATATTTGCCCAGATACTTTTTTACATACTTAATGAAGGTCTGCTGCAGCCATATATAGGATTAGTAAGCAATATGCTTCGTGGAGTACTCATGTCCTTCACCGCTGCTACCGGTGCTGTAATTGCTACACTCTTTTCTGTTCACATGCTCAACCTGAAAAAAGATCTGCCTGCTGCGGCAATGTTATTCTACTTTTTTATTTCGATCTATATACTTGCGGCTTTTTCAAGTTTTATACTCCCCGAAAAATATATCTGGAGCATTTTCTTTTTGCTCTCACTTATTCAGGATTTTACATTAGTAACAGTCACTATTATCCGCATTATGCAGAAATACTCTTTGGCCCGTTATTTTCTGATTATTTCAATACTCGGTCTTACAAGTAATACATCATATATGTTAATCAGATTTGATCTGGTTTCTCCGGAATTATTCAGCAGGAATGTTCTGCTGTTCTTTACCATAGCACAGGCTTTTATACTTTCATACGCAATCAGCCTGAGGGTAACAAAGATAGAGAGAGAGAGGATAGATGCACAGGCCCTCGCCATAGAAAACCTTGAAAAAACCGAACAATTCAAAAACGAGTTCCTGGCAAATACATCTCACGAACTAAAAACCCCTCTTCATGGTATAGTCGGCCTTTCAGAACTGATGCTGAAAAGCGGGAAAGAGAAACTCGAAGAAAAAACAAGAGAAAACCTTTCCCTTATAGCAATGAGCGGCAGGAGGCTCATGACCCTGGTTAATGACATTCTCGACTTTTCCAGCATCAGGCAGGGCAGTTTAGCACTAACCAGAGAACCGGTTGAACTGAGGGGAACAGTTTCTGCAGTATTCTCTCTCATCCTTCCGTTAACCGGCGGAAAGGCTATAGAACTGCGAAACAGCATCCCGGCAGATTTCCATCCGGTTTTTGCCGATGAAAGCCGTCTGAGACAGATATTTACAAACCTCATAGGTAATGCCCTGAAATATACTCCTTTCGGAGTTATAGAAGTTTCATCTGTAACTGATAATTATGGAATGGCAGCGATATCAGTCAGCGACACCGGTATAGGGATTAAATCCGAAGATATGGACAGGATATTCAACTCTTTTGAACAGGGGGAAAACTCCATATCCCGGAGCCATGGAGGTACCGGGCTTGGACTTGCCATCACAAGAAAACTTGTAGAGCTTCACGGAGGAACAATCAGTGTGAAGTCTGAACCGGGAAAAGGCTCAGATTTTACCTTTACACTCCCCATAGCAGATACCAGAGATAAAATCCCGGATGATAAACATATAAATACCGGGGATAAAACTATCATTGATACTGATCATGCTCTTCACATTATATCATCTGAAATTCAACCTCAGAAAACAGATGAATATATAAAAGGGAGACCAACTGTCCTTGTTGTTGACGATGACCCTGTATCAGTGAAAATACTGAAAGATTACCTCTTTGAACTTAAATACAATGTATACACTGCTGTTAACGCTTTTGAAGCAGGGAAAAAACTTAAAGATGGTATCAGCTTTGATCTCATTCTGCTCGACATAATGATGCCGGTAATATCAGGGTATGATCTCCTGAAAAAAATACGTCTTAATTATTCTCCTCAGGAACTCCCGGTTATATTAATTACAGCAAAATCACAAATTGACGATATAAATAAAGGTTTTGAATCAGGAGCCAATGATTATATAATCAAACCCTTCAGCCTTGAGGAATTGTCACGTCGTGTTGAGAATCAGCTGAAGTGCAATAAAGTCATCGCCCCCGAAGAGCCGAGTATCCAGGTCAGGGAAAAAAGTACAAACAGAATTATACCATATAAAAATATCATATACCTTTCAGCATCAGGAAAAAATGCCGTTATCCATACTACAGAACAGGATCATGAAACTTCATTTTCACTGAAGTTTTTTGAGAATAAGCTCCCTGATACATTTATCAGGATACACAGACAGTATATAATAAATACGACATATCTCGTAAAGGTTTCACATATAGGGAGCGGCAGATACGAGGCCTTTCTCAATGACGATGACGACACCCGCCTTATCGTAAGCCGTATCTGCATAGAAAATTTAAGGAGCTACCTCGATATAAAGTTATAAAAAAAACAGATATAATGCTGTTCATTCCTTTTCAGTACACGCTCACTCCTCCCCCGCTTGTCCTTTTATCGTAAAAGAACGTAGTATTTACCGGTTAACAAATAATACTCCAAAGAAAGGGATTTTGTAATAATTCCAATTATGTCTTATGGGTTTGTCATCAATTTTGATTTTACGCAAAGAAAATTAAAAATATCAGAGGAGCAGAAATGTGAAAAAAATATCAGGGTTATTATATATCTGCATAGTTCCTGTTATCATTCTCAGCTGTGGAGGCAGCGGAGGTGGTGGAGGAGATGGAGCGCCGGATTCAACTCCTCCGGAAATTACTGTAACAAAAACAGGTTCCGGGATTAAAGCAATAACCGAATATGAACTCCCCGCAGGAACTTTTTTTAATATGATTCAGGCAACTCCTGATACAATAGACGGCAGTATCCGATATCCCAATGGAACTGATGATCAGTATCCACAGGAGTTAACAACGCCCTTTATTATAGCAGAGACACTTACAACCTATGATCTGTGGGAAACAGTCTATGACTGGGCGATAAACAATGGATATACCTTTGCGAATGCAGGGACTAATGGTTATAATAATACAAGCGACAGTACAGAGCACCCTGTGGTCATGATAAACTGGCGGGATGCTATTGTCTGGTGCAACGCTTTGACAGAATACTACAATGCGAAGGGCGGCTCACCTGCTCTTGACTGCGTCTATTACACAGATTCAACGTACAATACCCCTCTGCGTATTTCAACAAACAGTACTGCCATAACCTATAATACAGCAGGAACAGAGGATGCCCCGTATATAAAGGCAAGTACACACGGCAACACTGACATGGCATACTGCACAGCAAAGGGATTCAGGCTTCCCACAAGTAATGAATATGAATTTGCTGCGAGGTATCAGGGTTCTGATAACTCGAATGCGGTATCAAGGAGCGGTCTTTTCTGGACAAGAGGAAATTCTGCAAGCGGAGCTGCTGCAGACTATAAAAATGCAGCGGCGACAGGAGAAGTTGCGGTATATGGAGTGACTTCAACCGCAACAGTAAAGAGCCGAAAAGCAAATTCTCTGGGCTTATACGACATGAGTGGTAATGCCTGGGCATGGTGCCTTGATTATAGACCCGATCTTGTCACCCACCGAATTATACGTGGCGGCGCCTGTAACCTCTCCGGAAACTACATAGATCGCCTGCAGGTAGGCTACTGGTTCGCTTTCACACCGTATAACACATTCACCTATGGAATACGCTTAGCGAGGAGTATGTGATGCATTTGTCTGTTGTACATAACTTTTTAATTACTGAAAAAGGCATTCTAAAACTCTTTTAATCGAATTATCTCAGAGATTCAGCAGAGCAGCCCTTTTCAAATCATTGATAAAAACAATAAAAAATATGTTCTATCTTACAACTCCTTACCGTCACAAAAACTCCGTTTATGGGACCGTAAGGAGTCCTGCGGGGCTTATAAAGGGGCTGCCGCCCGGGCGTATACGAGGTTCGCCTGCCGGCAGTCATATAAAGTTGAAATAATGCCGGCCTTTTACCCCGTAAATATTCAGTTATTAAAATTTCCCTCTATATATAAACCTCTTGAAAACATGAACTTGATGAAACAGATATTATTGTTACAGCAGCCTCTTATCCAGAACATGCAGAGAGCCTAAATAAAGTTGACATAAGCCGTTTCGGAGTATTAATTGAATGTGATGATTCAGC
>DAIOFM010000144.1:0-6469 GCA_036745755.1 Spirochaetota bacterium
GTCAACTTTTCTGAGGGTCTTATCAATCATCTCCTCGTTATACTGAATAAACGGCGAGGGGGAGTGGGCAAGAAGTATAATGTCGGGTTTAATCTCCTTTATTTTATTCAGTGAGTTCTTCATTTCTGAAGGGAAAAGTACCGGCACAGGGGGAAGATATTTCCCGTTGCTGTCTATAATTGAATCCGCGATGTAGAGAAGCCTGTTCTCCTCGTTGTACAGCATTATGTTGTGGCTGGTGTGCCCCGGCGCGTGTATTGCCTTCCAGTCACTGAAAAAGGGGAGTTCGGATCCGTCATAGAGTTTATGATCAGGATTAAGTTTTCTCCTGTAGTAAAGGCGTTTCAGCTTTGTTTTCATTTTCATGGCCATAAAGTTCGCCTGGAATGTGTCTGAAAGGTGCTGGAAAAATCCGCCTATTCCGGAGTACCATATATCTATGTCGTATGGAGCGGCAACAGGTATTCCGTATTTTTCTCTCAGCAGATGGGCCGCTCCCGCGTGGTCAGGGTGGCAGTGTGTAACAGCTGTGAGTTTTATATCTGCCACGTCCCTGTTAAGTTTCTCTTTTACAAAAAAAGCGATTTTTTCCATATCGGGCCTGCATGCCCCGTCAACCATGAGGATTTTGTCATTATATTCAACAAGGTAGTTGTTTTGCACATATCCCCTGTAGACATGTATTTTAAAGTTTTTGAATTGCATAATTTTTTTTATAGTATTATTTGAATTAATTTTTAATCAGTATTTATCCCTTAACTTATTTCAGGTAAAGATGCTCTAATACCCCCGCCGCCGAAGGCGGCGGGGGTATATAATTATTACTATTTACACTGAAATAGGTATTTGAGAATTATTAATAATGCTTAATAATTATTTGACTTCTTAACTGTCATTACGGGGAGTGTAAACGATGAACTAATCTGATTTTGCCAGGTAATATTCTGTTGAAATAGGGCATTTCCTGTCCGGTTCAGATTGCTTCACTCCCTGATGATCGTTCGTAATTATACTTTTTTTAACTCAGACTTTATAATTGAATTATTATTCTACGTAAAGCTAAAAATTTTTTAAAAATAATAATAGTGATGATGGTATATTTTGCTAAATTGTTTAATATCGGCTAAGTTTTTTTCTTAAAATAATGTACCGGGGTAAGACTATGTGCGGAAGATTTGCCCAGGCAATCCCTCTGGGGAAAATAAAAATGGTGAACCTCTTCGATGAGATCGATTCTGATTATATCGAAAACTTTAATGTCGCCCCATCTCATTATGTTTCTGTTGTCTCGATTAAAGAAGGCAAAAGAGTTCTGTCCCGCAAGAAGTGGGGGCTTGTACCTTCATGGTCAAGAGATGACAAAATGGGGAGCAGGCTGATAAACGCGAGAGGGGAGACCCTGAAGGATAAACCTTCTTTCAGAAAGGCGTTTATATATAGACGATGTATAGTTCCTGTGACAGGTTTTTATGAATGGAGAAAAGAGGGGAAGAGCAGGAAACCTTTCTTTATAAAGATGAAAGGGGACACCGGAACTGTACCTATGCTCCTGGCCGGCCTTCATGAATCATGGAATGCTCCGGATGGAGTGGAGCTTGAAACTTTTACTGTTATTACAACTTCATCCTGTGAAAAAATCAGGTCTATACATGACCGTATGCCTGTAATTATAACAGGCGGGGATGTTGATACATGGCTTAATTTTAATCTTCCCGTTGAGGAAGCTGAAAGGCTGATAAAACCGGTTGAAGATGAACTTATAGATTTTTATCCCGTGTCTGAAACTGTTAATTCACCGCGGAACAATTCTGAAAAATGTATGGAGAGGATATGACATTAGATATAAAACCTGTGCTTAAGGAACTGCAGAAAATACCGGGTATAGGTCCAATCCTGTCTGAGGACCTTTATCTTCTCGGGGTAAGGCGTGTGTCCGACCTTAAAGGGAAAGATCCTCAGACCATGTTTGATGAACTTAATTCACTTACGGGGAGAAAGCTGGATCGGTGTGTGCTGTACGTTTTCCGCTGCGCGGTCTATTTCGCTACAGAAAGGGAACACAGGCCTGAACTTCTTAAATGGTGGAACTGGAAGGATGCGGTCCCCATTAATTGAAGATGTTGTATTTCACATATTCTTTAAGGTCACGCCTCCAGGCCCTTGGAAGAAGCTTTAGTCCCGGTTTAGGGTATCCCACAGTTATAAGCAGGGGGATAATCCTGTCTTCGGGAATGTTAAAGTTTGCCTTCACTTTCTCCTCCGAAAATCCGTCCATGGGGTGTGTCTCAAGCCCCATGTCTTTTGCGGCTATCATTATCGACATGGCAAAGAATGCCGTGTTCTTTACCGCAAAAAGTTTTCTTGAAAGACTTTCTTTGTCTCCATAATTTCTGAACGGCATCTCTCTCATCGTTTTTACGGAATTACTTTCTATATATCCCAGTTCCACCCAGCTCCCAAGAACTCTGTCGATATTTTCCTCTACTGCATTGGGATTAGCTATTATTATAAGAGTTGCTGATGATTCTGTAACTTTAGGCTGGCCAAAGGCACATTTTTTCAGTATCTCTTTTTTCCCGGGATCATTAACAATAATGACCTCCCATGGCTGAAGGTTAAGGCTCGATGGTGCCAGTGAGGATGTTGCGATAAGCTCATTGAACTGCTCTTCAGTTATAGTTTTTTCAGGATCAAAAAAGTTAATGGATCTCCTTTCATTCAGTGCTTTTAAAGCTTCCATAATATATCTCCTTTGTGAATGTTCAGCTGTCACTTCCAGTGACCGGGGGGAGTGTGGTAATAGGATAATGACAGAAATGCCAGGTATCTGAGAATACAATAAAGTTCCCACGGCCTTAACTGGTAATATATTATTAATCATAAGAGAATGTAATTTCTCTGTTTTATTAGATTCAGTGTCTATTTTTCATATAATAACTGCGATAAAAAATGACCATTCCCTGAATTATATATATATTTACCTCAATCATACACATTTAACGGATTTTTTTATTATCGCAGGAGGGGGAGTATGCTGGAAAAGAGTGACAGGCCTGTAAAGAAACTCACACCATCAAATAATCAAGCCAAAGGGATGGATTCGGAATCTATCAAGGAGGATTTTGTCAATCATATGGAATTTTCCCTGGGGAAGGATGAGTATTCTGTAACAAATCATGACTGTTACAGCGGTATCGCCCTTACTGCAAGGGACAGGCTTATCGAAAGATGGATTGAGACCCAGCAGACATATTATAAAAAGAACGCGAAGAGGGTATACTACCTTTCCCTTGAGTTTCTTATAGGGAGAACTCTCGGCAACAGCCTTATAAATCTCGGCCTGTACAAAGAGTCGGACACGGCACTGAAGGAGCTGGGTTACAGCCTTGAGGAACTGCGTGAAACGGAGTGGGACGCCGGACTGGGTAACGGCGGTCTGGGGAGGCTCGCAGCCTGTTTCATGGATTCACTTGCAACCCTGGGGCTCCCTTCAGCCGGTTACGGCATACGCTATGAATACGGAATCTTTTTTCAGAGCATAAGGGACGGTTACCAGGTGGAAACACCGGATAACTGGCTGCGGCTCGGCAATATATGGGAATTCCCCAGACCTGAATTTTTGTACAAGGTGAAGTTCTACGGAAGGGTGGAGCAGGCCACAGACCAGAACGGAAGGCTGAAGCATAAATGGAAAGACACCGAGGAGATTATGGCAATGGCCTACGACACTCCGATACCCGGTTACAGGAACAACACTGTAAACAACCTGAGGCTCTGGTCAGCCAAGGCTTCACGGGAATTTGACCTTAACTACTTCAATGACGGTGATTACATACAGGCAGTTTCGGAAAAGTCAGTCTCCGAGAATATTACAAAGGTACTCTATCCCAATGATAACGTGTTTGAAGGGAAGGAGCTCCGCCTCAAGCAGGAGTACTTTTTCGTGTCCGCAACAATGCAGGACATCATAAGAAGATACAAGAAGACCCATGAAGGGTTCGGTGAGTTCCATGACATGGTGGCAATACAGCTGAACGATACCCATCCTGCAATTGCCATACCTGAACTTATGAGGATACTTCTTGATAAGGAGGGCCTTGGATGGGATGAGGCCTGGGACATTACAGTGAAAACATTCGGTTATACGAACCATACAATTCTTCCCGAGGCGCTGGAGAGATGGCCCGTCAGTCTCGTTGAAAAGGTGCTTCCAAGGCATATGCAGATAATATACGAGATTAACAGAAGGTTTATTGAACAGTTGAATTCTCAGTATCCGGGAAACAATAATATGATAAGGGAGCTTTCAATTATTGAGGAGGGGGCTGAGAAGAAGGTAAGGATGGCGAACCTCGCGATTATAGGGAGCCATTCTATAAACGGTGTTGCGGCTCTACATTCAGAGATATTGAAAGACCACGTATTCAGGGATTTTTATAAACTGTGGCCTGAGAAGTTCAATAACAAGACAAACGGCATAACCCAGAGGAGGTGGCTGAAGCTATGCAACCCCCGACTGTCATCCCTTATCAGCGGGGCAATCGGGGACAAGTGGCTCACTGACCTTTACCATATGAACAATCTTAAACCCCTGGCGGACAAAGAGGACTTTCAGGCACAGTGGCTTGAGGTAAAAAAAGCGAACAAGGAGTTCCTGGCGAAGTATATTCACAGTCATAACGGGATTGCCGTGGACACGGATTCAATCTTTGATATACAGGTGAAACGGCTCCATGAATATAAGAGGCAGCTTCTTAACGCGCTCCATGTAATTACAATGTATAACAGAATAAAAGACAACCCGCAGGGCGATTTTGTACCTCGTACAGTTATTTTCGCGGGGAAGGCCGCGCCGGGGTATTACATGGCCAAGCTGATCATCAAGCTGATTAATTCTATATCGGATGTTGTAAATAATGATCCGCAGGTAAGGGACAGACTGAAGGTGCTTTTTCTCCGTAATTACGCTGTATCAAATGCTGAGAAGATAATTCCCGCTGCTGATCTCTCTGAACAGATATCAACCGCAGGCACAGAGGCTTCAGGCACAGGTAACATGAAGTTTGCACTCAACGGCGCCCTTACTATAGGGACACTTGACGGGGCCAATGTTGAGATCAGGGAGGAGGTGGGTGATGATAACATCTTCATCTTCGGCCTGGACTCTGACGGTGTAGCAAACCTGAAAAAATCGGGATACAACCCTTTCTATTATTATAATAACAATAATGAGCTTTCGAGGGTTATAGACCAGATACAGAACGGTCTGTTCTCGAAAAACAACAGGGACCTTTTCAGGCCCATAGTGGATTCCCTGCTTTACCAGGGTGATACGTACATGCTCTTTGCTGATTACGATTCATACGTGAAGTGCCAGGACAGGGTGGGTGAAGCCTATACCGACAGAAAGCGGTGGGCAAAAATGTCAATACTCAATACCGCAGGTATGGGGAAATTTTCAACAGACAGGACAATCGCGGAGTATGCAAATGATATCTGGAATGTTAAGCCTGTTAAAGTAAAAGGGCCCGGCGAATAGCGGGCCTTTCTCTACCTGTTAACAAGTTTCCACTCGGTTTGATATCCTGAACCTGTATGCTGTTTATACAGGGTATTGCCTTTTACGGAAATTTTCCAGTCATTGACCTTTTTTGCGCCGCAGTTATGGTCCCTGTCAGCAACAGTGTTGACGATGTCTCCGCTCACGGAGTATGTGAATTTATAGCATATATTACCGTTGCGCCAGTATATGCCGTTACCCCCTCCGTCATACTCCACCTCGTCACTGTTCCACTTCCATTTACCTTTAATGTCTTCTGCCAGGGGGGAACCAGAGGAGATGTTATGCCACTCGGTTCTGTAACCTGAACCTGTGTGCTGTTTATACATAGTTTTGCCGCGCACGGAAATTTTCCAGTCATTGACCCTTTTGGCACCGCATGTATGGTCCCTGTCAGCAACAGTGTTGACGATGTCTCCGCTGATGGAGTATGTGAATTTATAGCATATATTACCGTTGCGCCAGTATATGCCGTTACCCCCTCCGTCATATTCCTCCTCGTCATTATTCCATTTCCACTTACCTGTGAGGCTCTCTGCCAGGGGGCCTCCGGTATTTTCTGAAAGACCTGAGTCGCTTCCCGGAGGCGTAACCGGTTGCGCGGAAAGAGAAACCGCCGCTGCCGTAATCAGTATTATAAAGGGGATTTTTTTCAGCATCTCTACCTCCGGATTTATTATTTATTAATCTTTGAAAATCTCTGTGTCAAGAATTATAAGGGTTGTGGCGGAGGGGATGGCGCAGGCGACCTCACCCCCTCAGTCCCCCTTCCTTCGACGCTTTTTGCGACATCCGGTTCTCAGGATGAGGTTCGTGTCGACCCGGCACACGATGTCCAAAAGGGGGCGACGTGTCGCGCGTCGAAACGCACACATTATGTGTGCAGTCCACAGCAGAGAGGGGGAGGAT
>DAIOFM010000145.1:0-6391 GCA_036745755.1 Spirochaetota bacterium
AGCATCCCAATCCGGGTGCAACAATGGCAATGGCATCCGGCCTGAAACCGGTATTCAAAAAAGACGGAACAGTGACTGCTTTTAATGCTTCATCACTGAATGACGGGGCTGCGGCTATGATACTTATGTCAGCGGAAAAAGCAAAAGAACTTGGCCTTAAACCTCTTGCAAAAGTAAAAGCATCAGCATCAGGAGCCTGCGAGCCAAGAATTATGGGTATGGGGGTTGTGCCTGCAGTTCACAGGGCGCTTAAATTTGCCGGACTAACAGTTAAAGATATAGATTACTGGGAATTGAACGAGGCCTTTGCTGCACAGGCACTGGCATGCCAGAAGGAACTGGGAATTTCAATAGAGGATTTGAATGTAATGGGGTCAGGAATACCAATAGGTCATCCCGTGGGAATGACAGGTGTGCGTATAATAATGGCAGCGATCAATGAACTTAAACGCAGGGGAGGGCGTTACGCCTGTGCCAGTATGTGTGCAAGCGGGGGACCTGCATGTGCATTCATTGTTGAGAATATTAAATAAACAAAGGAGGATTTTAAAATGAGACGAATCGAAAAAGCAGCAGTTATCGGTTCAGGTATAATGGGTGGTGGAATTGCCGCCCTGTGTGCCAGTGCAGGGATTAAAACGCTTCTTCTTGATATCGCACCGTTTGATCTCACTGATGCCGAAAAAAATGACAGGACAGCGAAAAACAGAATTGTTGAGGCAGGTCTTCAGGCGCAGATAAAGGCCAGACCTGCGGCATTCATGGACAAAAAACATGATCTGGCTCTTATCGAAACAGGGAACCTGACAGATGATTTTGACAAACTTAAAGATGCTGACATCATCTTTGAAGTTGTTGTTGAAAACCTTAAAATCAAACAGGAGCTATTTGCCAGACTTGAAAAAGTGATGAAACCCGGCGCGATCATTGCATCCAATACATCAGGACTTCCAATCGCGCAGATGGCGGAGGGAAGAAGTAAGGCCTTTAAAGAGAATTTTCTCATACTTCATTTTTTTAATCCCGTGCGTTACATGAAAATTCTTGAGTGTGTGGCAGGTCCTGAAACTTCTAAAGAAGTATGTGATTTTGTATCTAAATGGGGAGAGCAGACCCTGGGTAAAGGTGTAGTATGGGGGAAAGATACTCCCAACTTTATCGGCAACAGGATCGGGATGATATCTATATGCGAGGCGCTCATACTCCTTGATAAAGGCCTGGTTACCATCCCGGAGGCAGACGCTATCTTCTCAAAACCGATGGGTATTCCCGGTACAGGTATATTCGGGCTTACAGATTTTGTAGGAGCTGATACAACTGATCATATCGCAGATAACTCTTACGAGCTTCTTGTCAATGATGAATTCAGGGAAAAATATAAAACTCCCAAATTCTTCAAGGATATGATGGCAAAGGGGATGTTCGGCAACAAGGCGAAAGGAATCGGCGGTTTCTATCTTTCAGGCAGAGGCGCTGACGGGAAAAAATTCAAGAAGGTTATCGACATCAAAACGCTTGAGCATGTTGATTATGATACAAAAGCTACCTATCCGGTAGTTGAGGCCACAAAGGCATTAAAGACAATTCCTGAAAAGATTAAATATATTTTTAATAACAGTGAATTTGCCATGAGACTCCTTTCATGTGAATTTGTCTATTGTGTAAACAGAATCCCGGAAATATGTGATACCCTTGTTGAGATAGATAACGCGATGAAATGGGGTTATGCCTACGAATTCGGGCCGTTTGAAATGTGGGATGCCGTAGGCCTTAAGGATTCACTGGCAGGTATTGAAAAATCAGGATACAGCATACCTGAAGGTATTAAAACCATGCTTGATAAGGGGGCCGAAACTTTTTACCGAATCCAGGATGGCAGAAAACAGTACTGGGATTTCAACTCTGTATCATACAAGGACATACAGTACAGTCCGCAGATGATATTCCTCGCTAATATTAAAACTGATAAGTCAAAAATTGTTATCGGGACCCCGAGCGCATCACTTGTAGATATCGGAGACGATGTTTTCTGCTTTGAATATCATACAAAGATGAATGCAATCAATGGTGAAATCGTAAATATGGTCCCGAAAGTTGTGGAATTTATCCGTGCAAATGGGGCGGGCATGGTTAATGCCAACCAGGCATCGGGCATGCCGGGTGCATTCAGCGCGGGCGGCGATCTCAAGTTTATGCTCGACCTGGCCAAAAAGGGTGATTTTCAGGGGATCAATAATTTCATAGCTGATGTTCATGATGGGATGAAAATGACTAAATACGCTCCATTCCCGGTGGTAGCAGCTCCTTACGGAATGGCCCTCGGGGGCGGATGTGAAGTCTGTCTCTGGGCTGATAAGATCGTGGCTCATAATGAACTCTATATGGCCCTGGTTGAGGTCGGGGCAGGACTCGTCCCTGCAGGGGGAGGATGCTACCAGATGTGGAGAAGGCTCAGTGAATCCGTAGTTACTCCCACAGACTGGCTCTCCGTATTTCTACAGGCCTTCCAGACAATCGCCATGCCTATGCCAACGGGTTCTGCGCAGGAGGCAAGAATAAAAGGTTTTCTCAGGCCGCAGGACAGAATCGTATTCAATAAAGATTATCTTATAGGTGAAGCGAAGAAGGAAGTTCTGAGAATGGCTGAGGATGGATACGCACCTCCGGCAAATCTCCCTGTAAAAGTAATGGGACAGGATGCCATGGGTGCCCTTGATGCGAATATTCCGGATATGCTTACAGGTTATAAAATTGCTCCTCACATTTCAACAGTTGTCAGAAGGGTTGGTTATATAATCTCCGGTGGTACTGCATACAAAGGAACAGAAATCTCTGAAGATGCAATGTTGGCACTTGAAAGAGAAATGTTTGTTGACTGCTGGAAAACCGAAGGATCGCAGAAAATGGCGGAACATATGGCAACCAAAGGAAAGCCGCTATTTATTTAAGGCAGCCATGTCTGCAGGTGTATGATTCAGAATCACCGGTTGTAAATTGTCCGGTTATGGCTCTGTGGCGGGGCCATAACCGGATGGCCTTTCCGGAACCACTTTATTAACAGTAACAACTCTCCTTATTTATTTCTATCCAATACGCTTTTACACGGACTGTTTTAATTATTGTTGACAAAATAACCATAAATATTAATTAATTGAATGTTCAGTTAATTAATATTTTAAGTGATCCCGCGGGATTGTTTTACCTTGAGTATGATTGCAAAAAGGAAAGTTTGCTCATGCTCCGGAAAATTATAATTAACCAGAGGAGGTGTAATGGAAAACGCGGTTATATTTGAGGTGCGGAACAGTATAGCGTTCATAACGCTTAACAGGCCGGAGAGGAGAAATTCAATAAACCAGGCCCTGCTGGCAGGTCTTTATGACGCAATTGATGAAGTCACAAAACGTGAGGATGTGAAGGTTGCTGTTTTAACCGGCAACGGGAAATCATTCTGTTCCGGAATAGACCTGTCTGTTGTAGGAAAAGAAAATATTTTTGATCCCAGAGGCGATGGCGTTGATTTTACCGAAGTGAGAGGCCGGTGTAACAAACCGATAATAGGTGCTGTTAACGGGCATGCTATAACAGGAGGTTTTGAATTTGCGCTTAACTGTGATTTTCTTATCGCTTCAGAAAACGCAAAGTTTGCAGACACTCATGCGAAGGTGGGAATACATCCCGGATGGGGGATGACACAGCTTTTACAGCAGGCCGTGGGTGAGAGAATGGCGAAGCAGCTCTCCCTGACATGCCAGTTGATCGACGCACAGGAGGCGTTAAGGATAAGACTGGTAAATGAGGTGGTGCCGCATGAAAAGCTTATGGAGCGTGCAGAAGAGATAGCGCAGCAGATTCTTTCAAACCAGTATCAGATGGTTATGACAGTTAAAGATTTAATTGAGGCCCGCAGAGAAAGGACATTAAAAGAGGCCCTTGATTATGAAAAAGTAAACTTTATGGAATTTGTTAAAAAAATGCAGGCTCAGCTGGGATGAATAAGTAACAACTTATGAGCGCAGTTATATCAGGTAATTATTAATATTTAAATTATCAGAATTAAAAATTAAAATAAATATTACGGAGGGATGAAAATGTTAAATCCTTTAGTTGACACAAGAGATCTTAAATTCGTTCTGTTTGAAATGCTGGACGTAGATAAACTTGCGAAATTTGATGTTTATTCAGAATTTGATCATGATACCTTTGAGGCCACTATAGATCTGGCTGAGCAGATTGGCGTGGATGTTATCTATCCAACAGCGGAGGAGGGTGATAATACACCTGCAAAATGGGACCCGGAAACAAAAGCTGTTGCAATCCCGCCTGCATTCCATCCCGCAATAGATGCATATTATGAAGCAGGGTTCGGCGCAATATATGATAAGATTGAATCGGGCGGCATGGGCCTTCCTTATGCTGTCGGCATGGGCGCCCTTGAATATATTATGGCAGCAAACTATTCTCTTTTCATGTACCCCGGTCTTTCACATGGCTGCATGGAACTGATCGAGGAGTATGGCACTGAGGAACAGTGGAAGCTCTACGGTGAAAAAATAATGGCAGGCGAATGGGGCGGGACAATGTGTCTTACAGAAGCTGATGCAGGTTCCGATGTCGGGGCACTGAAAACAAAGGCGGTAAAACAGGCAGATGGCACGTATAAAATTACAGGGGCGAAAATATTCATCTCCGGGGGAGAAAATGATTATTACCCGAATATGGTACACCCTGTGCTCGCGAGAATTGAAGGAGACCCGAAGGGTACTAAAGGTATATCAATTTTTATTGTTCCAAAATTTCGCGTAAAAGAAGATGGCACTCCCGGTGAGTTTAATGATGTTGTATGTTCCGGTATTGAACATAAAATGGGGCTGCACGGCCAGGCAACATCACAGCTTGTTTTCGGTGATAACGATGACTGTACAGGATACCTGCTCGGTGAAGAACGCCAGGGTATGAAAATCATGTTTAAAATGATGAATATCGCGCGAATGGGTACAGCATATAATGCCCACGGCAACGCATCTGCTGCATATATGCATGCGGCTACTTATGCGAAAAACAGGATACAGGGTCCTGACGTAAAGCAGATGCTCAATCCCGACGCGCCGTCAGTATCAATCGTAAATCATCCCGATGTTAAGAGAATGCTCCTCTGGATGAAATCACATCTGGAAGGTCAGAGGGCCCTTATCCTTTTCATGTATAACCAGTTTGATATTGTGAATGGTTCTGCGGATGAGGAGGCTAAAAAAGAAGCAAAAGCAATAATAGAAATTCTCACCCCTATATGTAAAGCCGGATGTACGGATAAAGGCGTTGAGATCTGTGCAATGGCAATGCAGACTTACGGAGGGTACGGGTACTGCCGTGATTACCCTGTTGCCAGGTATCTCAGTGACTCCAAGATACTTTGTATATGGGAAGGGACAAACGGAATCCAGTCTATAGATCTTATGATGCGCAAACTTTTAATGAACAAAGAACAGTTCAGTTATAAAACAATGAGGAAAAGAATGGATGAAACTGTTGCTAAAGCACAGGGGATTGTTGACAGCAGATATCTCGATCTTTTTAATTCCTCTCTGAAGCAGCTTGATGAAGTTGTTGAACATCTGAAAGGTCTTATGGCAACAGGCAAATTTCTGAATATCTTCGCCCAGGCAACTCCATTCCAGGAGGCAATGTATATTATTGCAATAGCATGGATGCATATCTGGAGTATGACCCTGACCAAGCCTGAAATGGATAAACTTACAGGTGATCTGAAAGGTGATGCAAGAGATGCTTTTCTTGCAGATAACAGTGAAGCCGCTTTTTATACGGGTAAAGTTCTTTCTTCACAGTTTTATCTTGGAACCGAGTTGCCGAAATTTATAGGCAGAGCGCAGGGAGTATTGTTTAATGAAGGTGCGGTAGGGAAATCATCACCTGATATTTTTACCGGAATGCCTGCGGAATAAAAAATTTGGCTGTAATTACAAATAAGGAGGGGCTGTTTTAAAGCCCTCCTTATTTTGTTTATAAAATAAATATATTATGAGCAGTATCAGTATATTATGCCCCCATTCCTCCATCAGGATTAATTGTATATGGTTTCATAAAGGCAATATTCCTGATTCAGGTGGACTGTGATATATGAGTATCGGATTCACCGCACCCTGCGGAATCATATATTTTATTCCGCAGGGTATTTTAAATGCCTTTTTGGAAATAATCAGAGGATAGAGCGGCAATGTTTAAGAGGAGTTGTCTTTAACAGTTTTCAGTAAAAAAATAATGCCCTGAATAATTCAGGGCATTATTTTTTATGAGCGGGCGACGAGGATCGAACTCGCGACGTTCAGCTTGGGAAGCTGACATTCTACCACTGAATTACACCCGCGAATGA
>DAIOFM010000146.1:0-6356 GCA_036745755.1 Spirochaetota bacterium
CGTTTTTCATTTTCTCCACCATGATTAGTTATCTTAATTTTTTAAAGAGAACAACCTGCTGAATAAATCTTACTGCCAGGACAAAAACAGCCGAAGAGACAGAGAACATCAGTAAAACCCTGACTTCTCCGCTCTCTGATCCGCCGTAAACAGCAATTACTGACGACGCAACACTCCCCAGAATAATAATACTCCCGAGAAACCCGAAATATGTATTGAATCCTGACCATCCAGGTTTCCCTGTTGAGTGATAGATATTAGCCATACTGACTACGCTTAAAAGACCAGCAAGAACTGTTAAACAGATCATATAGAAATTTTCAATCCCCTTCAATTCCATTATAAAGTATAAAAGCCAGAGCCCGAAAAATGAACCAGTAAAAAAAACCTCCCTGCTCAGCCAGGATGTATCGATTTTCTTTACCGAGCGATATGCCCTGAACGGATTCCCAAGGTGGAACAACGATATAATTATTCCCAGCAGAACAACTGGGCCGGCAAGGGCCATACCGGCACCAGTAAAATATCTGATCGAGTGAACATCAACCGGATCAGACAGAAGCGCCCTGAATACTGACAGGAAGATGAATAAACCCGCAGCAAGAGGCACAAGAATACTATTTATTATCAACGACATTTCCTTTCGAATCATTTATTATTACCTCCATAAATTGAAATCAGTATATATAACATTACTGTTTCATATAAGAAAATAAACCGAGGGATTAGTCCCTTTATCCGCTAAAAGCTGTGTATGCTTATTCGCATTCAGCAATTTGTAAACTTCACTCTCCGGATCTTCAATATCTCCGAAAAACCTCGCCTTTGCTGGGCATACATCAACACAGTTTGGTGAAAGACCGTTATCAATGCGATCCACGCAGAAATTACATTTTGATACTGTGCCTTTCTGCTGCGGTTTAACCATTTTATCGCCCACAGTAAAATCGAGATAGTATTCAGGATTATCTTCATTGTAAGATCGCACACTGTCATACGGGCATGCCATTATACATAAACGGCACCCGAGACATTTATCATAGTCCTGCATAACAACGCCATCTTCACGCTTATATGTGGCTCCCGCAGGACAGGCTTTTACACATGCGGGGTCATCGCAGTGCTGGCAGCCCAGCGTCAGGTATTGCTTCTGCAGATTCGGGAACTTCCCGTGCGGTGTATCCATATCTTTGCCACCGAATGTAAGAACCCTGTTCCACCAGACCTCATTAGGGAGGTTGTTCCCTGATTTGCAGGCGATGGCACAGGTATGACACCCGATACAACGTTTCATATCAACAACCATTACATATCTTTTTTTTGCCATGTTATTACTCCGCTTATTTTATTCCATCTACTTAAGTTTTTCATATGCCGATTTATCGACCTTACGTACTTCGCAAAGTACATCATAGAAACTCTGATTAAAGTCAGATGTGTTGCAATGGTCCTGCGTAAGTTCCTGATATGACCCGGCAATAAACTGATGCCTCTGCCACCCCTTCGGCACACTCACCATGCCCGGGCGCATCTCTTCACTCAGCACAGCCTTAAGCACAACATGACCGCGATCATTGAAGACCTCAACCACATCACCAGTGTTAATCCCTCTTGCTTCCGCGTCTTTCGGATGTATTTTCACAAGCGGTTCAGCATCGAGTTCCCTTAGCCATGGAGTACCGTGCCACTGGCTATGAAGGCGCCACCTCTGACGAACTGTATGATAAACCAGCGGATATTTTTTCATCAGCGGATTGCCGGGCCACGCTTCAAAAGGCGGAGTGAAAACCGGGAGATGCTCTCTGCTTTTATCAATTTCTATACCGCAGTCTATTCTTGGTTTAGGATCTTCAAGGTAGAATTCAAGCCGGCCTGAAGGTGAAGGGAATTTATTCCCTGCCCAGTTGACCCAGCAAGTGGGGAGCGTCTGTATAACTTTTTTTTCAAC
Organism: Spirochaetota bacterium; assembly: GCA_036745755.1. Lineage (GTDB taxonomy): Bacteria > Spirochaetota > UBA4802 > UBA4802 > UBA5550 > UBA5550. The sequence goes on from DAIOFM010000146.1 coordinate 1,949, forward strand.
CAGATTCTCCCAGGTCAATCCTGACGCTCTGGCCAGATCGGTATCAATCAGCATCTGTATAAATTCTTCATCACTATGCTTATAGAATTCACCTATACCCATCCCTTTCGCGATAAGACGGTAAATATCCGTGGTGGACTTTGATTCATAAGCCGGCTCAAGGGCCTTTTCACTCAAGGTTGTATGCGGCTGATCAGGTCCCTGGGCAATATCAATTCTTTCAAACCAATGAGCAGCAGGAAGAACGAGGTCGGCATATTTTGTTGTATCTGTTTCAACCATATCAACCGCCACAATGAATTCCAGTGCGGGAAATATTGTATTTAATATCTCTTTCTGGTTGGTGGCATTGCACACAACATTACTGGCAATAATAAACATTGCCTTTATAGGGTGATCCTTGCCTTTAAATTTCCCTGATTTAAGAACCTCCTTCAGGTAAATCCATGGAACTATATGAGCATTCATCCCTCTCGGGAATAGATAGGGTATAAAATTCAGATTATATCCGGAGAGACCGCAATGACCGACAGAGGCCCCGGGTTTAGCTATATTACCTGTTAAAGATGCCAGGATGCCCCAGGCATGTCCCGTCTGAAGACCATTATTATACTGGATAAACCCGCAGTAGATACTCGACGGTTTATTTTGAGCATAAAGACGGGCTACCTCACGTATCGCTTCAGGTTCAACTTCACATATTCCCGCAACTTTCTCAGGGGGATAATCAGCCATTTCATCCCTCAGAAGAGTATACGCGGTTGTTACTTTAAAATTACAGATTGTATAATTACCTTCAAGAGCAGGTTTCTGAACCTCACTTAACATTTTGCCTTCGTTTGAAGTCGGGTCCCAGACTATATATGGATCAGGGATCGCAGGTGACTCAGGCTTTATACCGGTTAAGTCACTCTGACGCAGAAATTTTTTTGTGTCCTCTCGAACAAGAAAAGGAGCTACTGTGTGATTCAGCATAAACTCCTCATCATAGAGCTTCTCTGTGATTATTACATTTGCCATTGACATGGCCAGCGCAGGATCCGCTCCCGGCCTTATTGATATCCACCTGTCAGCCTTGGCTGCGGCAGTGGTATACCTGGGATCAATAACAATCACTTTCGCTCCTGCCTGCTGTGCATCAGCAATAAATCTCCAGTCATGCGGGTGTGAATCGGGAACATTAGCTGCCCATATAATAATGGTTTTAGCGTTCGCAAGATCAGCCGGGTCATTTCTCTGATTAAAAACACCCCCATTACCAAGAACACGGCCAAGACCGAAAGTATCAGACATATCAAGAGAATATTCAGTCTCAGTCGCCCCAAGCAGATTAGTGAGACGTTTAATACTATATATTCCCTGGACAAACCCCATATCACCACTGACAGTTGAAAAAGCTATGGATTGTTTTCCAAACTCCTCCTGGTATCCCTTGAATTTTGTTGTGATCATTTCAATCGCTTCATCCCAGGATATCCGCTCCCATTTCCCTTCACCACGCTCTCCGACGCGCTTCATAGGATATTTTAAACGGTTAGGATCATAAATTCTCTGCACCTGGCTCAAACCTCTCAGGCACACCCGGTTATAACGAGGATCAGGGAATGGCGCCATTGACGTTTTCACCGCTTTTCCATCCCTGACATGGACAAATAGTCGGCAGCGGCTCTGACAATTACCTATACACATGCAGCTATAAACCTGCTCATCCTGTGCTGCAGAAACTTCAGGGCTGAAAGCTTCAGAAAAACTCGCACCTTGCTTAGCCATAATACATTACCTCCATTAAACTTTAACTCTGATAATACAAATGCCAATAATAAACCAAACAGTTGGTCAAATTTATTCAACTAAAAAAACCAGCAATACTAAATCGCCGGTTTTACTTCACTCTTCTTTCATCTATTACTGATTTTATAAATTTCATACAGTCTTTCAAAGATTCAGTATTCCCTGAAATTTTGGAGAGGAGCACCCCTCCCTCAACTGAAGCAAGGATCATCCTAGCCAGAACTCTGGCTGGTTCTTTTAATTTTATTTCGCCATTTTTTTCAGCCTGGTTCAGTAGCGATATGAAATTAGTCTCCCATCTTTTAAAGATGCTTTCAACAAGTACAGAAATATCTGAACCATCGTGACCGATTTCCAGAGCCATATTTCCAAAAAGACATCCTTTTGAAATATCACCGTTCACATGGTAGCCGGTTATTGCATCTATCTTATCAATAATCTGGTCTAAAGGATTCGAATGATTAGCACCTTCACTTATCTGCTGTTCATATCTTTCCAGGGCTTCGTTCAGAACTTCAATAATTAAGGTATCTTTTGATTTATAATGAAAATAGAGGCTCCCCTTTTTAATACCTGAATTTTCAATGATATCATTGATGCTTGTATCATAATATCCCCTTCTGTGAAGAAGATCTAAGGATACATCTATTATTCTTTCTTTTGTTTCGTCACCTTTTTGCATAAAAACCCCAAAACCAACCAGTTGGTCAATATTTATCCGTGAAAAATAAATGTCAAATTTTATTTTAATAAATCAAAATAATTCAGTAAAATAATAATTTCATTATTACAATATCTGAAATATTTTTCTAAATTAAATTGACATATTATATCTTTTATTTAATAAAAAACATAGCAGGGGAACTGATTTTAGTTGAGAAGGTTAAAACCTGACCCTTTGAACCTGGCAGTTAATACTGTAGTAGGGAGCAATCATTTTAATACTGAATTTAAAATGCCTGGTCTTTACACCAGGCATTTATGTTTCCTGGAGGTATTAAAATGAAAAATCTGCTGACTATAGCGGGATCTGACTGCAGCGGCGGCGCAGGCATACAGGCCGATTTAAAAACATTCTCCGCCCATGGCGCGTTCGGCATGAGCGTAGTTGTTTCTGTAGTCGCTGAAAACACAAGCCGTGTAATTTCGATACAGGACATCACACCGGAAGTTATTAAAGATCAAATCGACGCGGTATTTGAAGATATTCCGGTTCATGGAGTAAAAACAGGCATGCTCTCCGGAATTGAGACTATGAATGCTGTAGCGGAAAAACTTAGAGAATACAGGCCTGCGAACCTGGTTGTTGATCCGGTTATGATTGCAAAAGGGGGTTGTGCCCTAATGCACCCCGATGCGCTCAATACATTAATCTCCGAAATAATTCCACTCTCTTTTATACTGACACCCAATATTCCCGAAGCTGAAACAATAACCGGGAAAAAAATTTCATCTGTTGGCGAAATGAAAAAAGCTGCCGCAGTCATTTATAAAATGGGCGCTAAAAATGTCCTTATAAAAGGGGGCCATTCAGCAGGTGACGCGGAGGATATTCTGTTTGATGGAGTGAACTACTTTTCATTTATAACAAAGAGGATTGATACAAAAAACACTCACGGTACCGGATGCACCTTCTCTTCTGCCATCACGGCTAACCTTGCTAATGGGATGGATATACAATCTTCAGTTAAAGCGTCAAAAGATTATGTGACAACGGCCATCAAACACGCACTCCCTATAGGGAAAGGACACGGGCCGACAAATCACTTTTATAAATTATACAAGGAAAGCGGCATACTCTGAGATATATTTCAGAAATAATATTTCAGCCTGTAATTCACCGATTTTACAAAAAACTGTATTCTACGCCAGTATCCACGATATGTAACAGCCGCAAATACCGAAACCAGAACAATGGCAATTCCGACAGGATAGTGTCCGATCCTCCTTTTCATAGAAGCATAGAGGTAATCAAAAGGTGAATATTCAGCCGGTAAAACTATACTGAAAGAACGATAAACAGGTTCTGTCCAGTAAAAGGTTCTCCGGCCATTAACAGTTTTAAAATATCTGCATTTTGCGCCTATGGTATAATCTCCATCAGTAAGGCCCGTGATATTTATAATACCCGACTTCAGGTTTATCCTCTCAGGGGGGACTTTAACATCCTTTGAAATAACTACCGAATAACCCTCAATATTTTCCGGCGTTATATTCAGAGGCTTTATCACACCTTCGAAACTGCTTTTATTAAAAGTATCAAGAGCACCAAACGGGAATATTAACTCGATACCGGGAGTTTTAATAATTACAGGGCCCTTCTTCTCCTCTTCAAAATCCAGCCTGGCAATGTTTTTAAGATATTCAGGATCAACCTTCCCCTCCCTGCCCACAATAAAAGTATAAGTAGAGACACGGCTGATCTGGTTAGTTTTGCTCACTGAGGCGAGATTAAAAAAGTATATTCCCTCCTCCAGATCGCTGAACCTGACCTCAAAATCATCAAGAAATTTTCCCGGTTTTACCGGTGTATCTTTTGTAAAGCTGTAAACAAATCCCTTTAGTCTCCTTGTATCATTCACAGCCCATCTTAAAACAGCATCTGTCGCGGTTGCAT
>DAIOFM010000147.1:0-6354 GCA_036745755.1 Spirochaetota bacterium
ATGATGACCCAGAGGTTCATGCAGAAACTCTTTATAGATCATCTGTATTTCAGGATTTTCATGAGATTTACGTATTGGAAGATCGCTGTCCGCAACATAAATCGCATCAACTCTCTTTTGCCTGATTTCTTTAGACGTAGGGATAGGCTGGCCGCCGCCGCCGATACAGCCACCCGGGCATGCCATAATCTCAATAAAATGATATGGTGATTTACCGGCTGCGACTTCCTTCATCAGTTTATCTGCATTTGCAAGTCCATTGGCTATTGCCACCTTAAGCTCTGCACCTTCAAGGAAACTCCATTCAGCTTTAACCTTTTCAATTTTGACAGAAGCACTCTTAATTCCATCAAGGCCCCGCACAGGTTCAATATTGAGATTAGTAAAAGGAACCTCACGTCCTGTAACTATTTCATAAGCAGTACGCAGCGCCGCCTCCATAACTCCACCTGTTGCTCCGAAAATAACAGCAGCGCCTGTTGACTCACCCATTATGCTGTCAAACTTTTCATCGTTCAGTTTGCCGAAATCCAGTCCAGCCTGACGTATCATATGCCCCAGCTCACGGGTTGTGAGAACATAATCCACATCCTGGAAGCCGCTGCTGTTCATCTCAGGCCTTGCTGCTTCAAACTTCTTGGCGGTACAGGGCATTATAGATACAGAGATCATTTTAGCAGGATCTATACCTTTCTTTTTCGCGTAGTAAGTTTTGGCAAGAGATCCGAACATCTGCTGCGGAGATTTACAGGTAGACAGGTTATCGAGAAGTTCAGGATACTGATGCTCTAAAAATTTAATCCATCCGGGAGAACATGATGTCATCATCGGAAGAGCAACATTCTTCTTTTCTGCAAGGGCTTCTTTAAGCCTTACAAGGAGTTCTGTCCCCTCCTCCATGATTGTGAGGTCAGCGGTAAAGTCCGTATCAAGTACAGAGTCGAACCCTAACTTGCGAAGAGCGGCAACCATTTTCCCTGTTACAACCTGCCCCGGATCCATACCGAGCGCTTCACCAAGCCCGACCCTCACGGCAGGAGCAGTCTGCACGACAACATGCACTTCAGGATCATCAATGGCATTCCATACATCCTGAATATAATTTCTTTCAGTAAGCGCGCCTGTAGGGCACCTGTTTATACACTGACCGCAGTTTGTGCAGACAACATAGTGCATCGGTTTACTCATGAAAGTTGAAATTTTTGTATGATTACCTTTGTTTATTGCCCAGAGCGCTGAAACTCCCTGCAATTCAGCACAGGTACGAACGCACCTTGTGCACTTTATACACTTGCTGTCATCCTTCACTATTGCCGGTGAAGAAATATCGATTTCGGTCATATCCGCTACATCTATGAAAGCATCACCGTCAGCAAGGTATTCCTGTGCTATAGATTGAAGTTCACAGTTGCCGCTCCTGTAGCATGATGTACACTCACCGGCATGCTCGGAAAGAAGAAGTTCTATTATTGTTTTTCTCGCTTCTCTAACCTTTTTCGTATTAGTATAGATCTGCATACCTTCAGCTGCCGGTACAGCACATGAAGCCTGAAGCGCCCTGGCTCCTTTCTGTTCAACAACACAAACACGGCAGTTCCCCGCAACACAGAGATCATCATGATGACAGAGTGTAGGTATACGCACACCAACCTTTTTTGCAGCATCAAGTATTGTGGCACCTTTCTCCACAGTCACTTTTATATCATTTATTGTTAATGTTACATTATCCATAATTATTTCTCCCTGTCTCAGTAGCATATCTCTTCACGAAAATGTTCCGTGATTGAGTTAAACGGGCTCGCCACAGACTGCCCTAATCCGCACTTTGATGCTACGGACATTGTAACAGCTAATTTCCTGAGTTCTTCTATATATGAAACAGGCCTCTCTCCATTTCTTATTGCTTCTATTCCTTTCAAGAGCTGCTGACACCCTACGCGGCACGGTGTACACTGGCCGCAGGATTCCTCTTCGAAAAACTCCAGGTAATTCCTGAGAACATTAAACATTGATCTCCTGCTGTTAAAAAGCATCATAGAACCGCCGGTGGGCACACCTTCAAAACCGATAACTGTGGTAGCAAAATTTTTCCTCGGAACGCATGTCCCTGAAGCGCCGCCAACCTGCACAGCCTTTGTGTCGCCGTCACCGAAAATATCAACGAACTCCTGCATTGTCATCCCAAGAGGAAGTTCATATATCCCCTTAACAGCACAATCACCGGAAACTGAAAATACTTTACCACCCATTGAATCTTTTGTGCCTATTGATTTAAAAAAATCAGCGCCTTTATCAATTATAGTGGCAACATATGCAAGCGTCTCAACATTATTAACTACCGTAGGTTCATTCATATAGCCAGCACCGACAGGGAATGGCGGCTTATTGCGGGGCTCACCTCTCCTCCCTTCCATTGATTCGATGAGAGCAGTCTCTTCACCGCAAACGTAGGCACCTGCTCCCGATCTTACGTTGACAGTAAAATTCAGTTTTTTTGATTTAAATTTATCATTCCATTCATTACATTTATCCTGGAGCTTGTCCTTCATGAAATTATATTCACCTCTCAGGTAAATGCATCCTTCAGATACACCAACAGCATAAGCGCATATCGCCATACCTGTAATTACCTTGTCAGCTTCCTCTTCAAGTATCCTTCTGTCCTTGAAAGTACCAGGCTCACCTTCATCCGCATTGCAGATTATATACTTTATATTTCCTGATGCTGCTGCAGCTCCTTTCCACTTTAAACCTGTGGGGAAACCTGCGCCACCTCTTCCTCGTAATCCGGAATCTGTCACACTTTTTATTATATCATCCTGTTTCATCGAGAGAGCCTTATCAAGTATTGCAGAGCAGTCAGCATTTTTAAAAATAAGATTTACTCTCTCCTGCATTTTATTCAGGATTTCATTTTTTTCGATATTTAACATTTGTATCTCTCCTTACTACGGAATATACCGGCGATTTCTGATATCCCTGAATTTTCATTGAACCATATCGAGCAGTTCATCGGGACTTACCGGTTTTGACATTGCCCCGTTAAAACCTGTTTCATGTATATCTATAGTCCCTGCTGCTTCATCACCCACAGCACTCAGAAGATATATCTTTACACTTCTGCTTTTTTCCCTGATTTTCCTGCAGAGATTTATCCCTGATTCCATACTCTCCATCATAAGATCAAGAAAAACAATCTCAGGTGCTTCGCTGTTAAATTTATCCATGCATTCTTTTTCATTCCCCGCAGCAATGACAGTATGTCCTTTGCTTTCAAGAATCGCTTTCATGGATATTATAATGTCCTGATCATCATCCACCACAAGTATTCTTTTACCCGCCATATTCAGATATCTCCTGTAATTTACTGTTTTGATTTTTTTCTATACTCATGAATAACAGCAACAGCTTTATCCGGAGTAAGCTCTGTAAAAACATCATCATTCACAAGCATCGCAGGTCCCTTGTGACACCACCCCATGCAGTTTGTTTCAAGGAGTGTAAACATCCCGTCAGCAGTTGTTTCTCCGGTTTTAACACGCAGTTCATTTTTAAGAGATTCAATTATCTCTTTTTTACCTGCCATGTCGCATGAAATTGTCCTGCAAACCCTGATGACATATCTTCCACGGGGCTCTGTATCCAGAAATGAATAGAAAGTAGCAACGCCATAAACTTCAGCAGCAGACATACCGAAAGCCTGAGCAACCTTTTCCATGGTTTCCTCTTTCAGCCACTGCTCTTTTGAAATAACATACTGTAAAACAGGGAGCAGGCTCTCCCGGCTGACACCATGTTTATTAATGGCATCAGAGAGCACACTATTTGTGATCATAAAATCCTCCGATTTTTTAAAAACTTATTTCAGAAATTTTTGAATATTTTTTCTTAAAAAATAAGCCATCAATAACACGAATTATTTTTTTATAATACCCAATAAAATATAAACACTTTGTTAATCAATCTTTTTAATTATTTCAACAACACAATGTTGTTATTTTAAAATAACAACATTGTGATTCAACAAAGAACAACTCCGTAATAAGTGCATTTAAAAACCGGGTAAAATTATGAAGCAAAACTGACGGGATAATTAATAATAGAATATGCGGAAAAACTGAATCAATAAGACTCTATAATTTTGAATAAAAAAATGGCACAGGCATCTATGGGTGATGCCTGTGCTTATGGATTATATGTCTTGATTGAACAAACATGCACTTTAAAACCGAAGTATTAATTTTTTTAATAAATAATATTAATATTATTGAATTATTTATGCTTTAATATCAAAATATTACCAATTTGAAATATAGTCAATTAAAATAACACAAAAAAAATATAAATATCAATAAACATATATTTAATTGACTTTATTACTACAATATTATTTATCATGTCTATTTAAACATAACGGTTTTTTAGGAGGAGAAGATGAATATCGACAGAAAAAAATTTTTGCATATTGCAGGTGGTGCAGCAGCAGGCCTTATTGGTGCTCAGACACTGACTTCATGCAAAAAAGATGAACGTGTAGAACATATCTACACATCAATGGATTCACCGGACATAACAAAATATGATAAAACATTTTTTGTCCAGGTTGATCAGAATAAATGTAAAGGGTGTCATACATGCACCATCAACTGCCCCACAGGTATTATTGACAGTAAAGAGCCTGGGGGCCTCCACAGGGTTTACAGTCCTGACGGATGCATTAACTGCGGCCAATGTCTTGTAAACTGCCCTTATGGAGCAATTGAAGAGCAGGTTTCTTTCATAAATGATGTTTTTGATGCAATAAATGACCCTGAAACAATTGTTGTTGCCTTACCAGCACCTGCCGTACGCTATGCGATTGGAGAACCTTTCGGCATGCAGCCCGGTGAATTTGCAGGCGGCAAGATGAACGCTTCTTTAAAAGCGCTCGGCTTTGACATAGTCTGGGATACAGAGTTTGCAGCTGACCTTACAATCCTCGAAGAAGGCTCTGAGCTCATAGCAAGGCTTACGGGTAAAATGGACAGACCTCTTCCTCAGTTTACTTCATGCTGTCCCGGCTGGATAAAATATGTTGAATCTTTCCATCCTGAAGTAATTCCCAATTTATCCTCATGCAAATCCCCGGTAGCGATGATGGGTGCTCTCTCAAAGACATATGGAGCGCAAAATAAAAAAATTGATCCGAAGAAAATTTACACTGTTTCAATAATGCCATGTATCGCAAAAAAATACGAGGGTATGCGCCCGGAAATGAATGACAGCGGGTTCAGGGATCTGGATGCCACAATAAACACAAGGGAGCTGGCATACATGATTAAAAAGAAAAATATAAATTTTTATGCCATGAAAGATGAAGCTGCCGATCCTCTACTCGGCCAGTCAACAGGTGCTGCAACAATATTCGGTGTTACAGGCGGTGTTATGGAGGCCGCACTCCGTTTCGCGTATGAGGCTGTTTCGGGCCGGAAACTTGCTTCAGTTGATCTCACAGCTGTACGCGGGTTAGGGGGAGTCCGTGAAGCGTCAGTTAAAATCCCGGGGGGGCCGGAAGTAAAGGTATGTGTTGTTTCAGGCCTTAAAAATGCTGAACCGATCATTCAGGATATAAAAAATGGCAAATCGCCATATCACTTTATTGAAGTAATGACATGCCCCGGAGGCTGTGTTAATGGCGGCGGCCAGCCGATAGATCCGAAAGATGTCTTTTTCACATGATTTAATTAATTAAGAAAACGGAGAATATAATGAAATCACAATTTACTCGTAAAAAATTTATCCGGACTTTAACCCTGGGAATTGCAGCAGTTTCATTTGTTTCGATCCCTGTACAAAAACTGTTTGCCGGGCTGACAAATACAAAGTCAAGAACTGATGGTGTATATGAACAGGATAAAAAAATGCCTCTGCGAAAATCTCAGGATAATCCAATGATAAAACAGATTTATAAAGACTTTCTGGAACATCCTAATTCACATAAAGCTCACGAGCTGCTTCATACAGATTATGTGGACAGATCAGCAGGCGTGAAAAGATTGAGACAGTCAGGTATCAGAATATAGTTTTATACAGCAAAAGTCTCTCCCCTGATACTTTTATCTCAGGGGAGAGACTTTTTAATCAATGAACTGATACATTAAGGATGCGCGGTGATAACGGAACGTGAACTAATTCAATCATAAACCGTTATTATTATTATTTTTGCATATATACTGAATTTAATTTAAAAAAACTATAAATATACCGTATATAACAGTAAAACATCTTAAGAATCAACACTTATCATCAGGGAGAGTAAAAATGGCAAAAGTAACTCTTAACCCGGCGTTTGAATCATTCAGCGGCAGCATCGGC
>DAIOFM010000148.1:0-6181 GCA_036745755.1 Spirochaetota bacterium
AGCCCGAAGGTTTTCTCCTTATTACGCTGCCGGACTGCCCATAATCCTGGCAACTAAAGACCGCCGGAGATCTCCGGCAGCCCGTAATGCCCTCCCGACATTACGGGATGCCGGAAAGACCGGCAAGTTCCCAGGAAAGAAGCAGTTCCGGCCCCGCTTTGCGGAGGGCCGAGAACCGGTTAATTTTCAAAGAACGGTTAATACCCGTCTCTGATTTTTTCACTGTATCATGTGCTTATTAAATAGAACCAAGCAGCCTGAGAATAGACTGATTCTGGATGTTCGCCTGCGCAAGCATTGATGTGCCGCTCTGGACAAGAACCTGGTCTTTGGTGAAGTTAACCATCTCTTCAGCCATGTCAGCGTCCCTTATCCTGGACTCGGATGCCTGTATATTTTCATATGCAGTCATAAGTCCCTTTGCAGCAAAATCGAGCCTGTTATAGTACGCTCCAAGATCAGCTCTCTGCTTTGAAAGTCTCTGCAGTGATTCGTCGAGAACTCCAAGCGCCTGGTTCGCCCCTTCAGGAGATTCCAGTGACATTGAAACCTTTCCCGTACCGTCCTTAAACTTGAATGCGGCAGCAGTCATGGTTCCGATGTAAACTCTCTCCCTCTGGTTCTGATTTGCCCCCATGTGAAACCACATGCTTGCTCTCGGGTTGACCTTTGAGAACTCGCCAGTCAGGACTTTAAACCTGTTAAATTCCGCCTGAGAAGCGACTCTGTCTACTTCGTCAACAAGGGCCGATACTTCCACCTGGATCAGCTGTCTGTCAGAAGCGGAATAGATACCGTTAGCTGACTGTACAGCAAGAACCCTGATCCTCTGGATGATACTTGATGTCTGGTTGAGATATCCTTCAGCTGTCTGAACAAAAGACATACCGTCTTCAGTATTCCTCTCAGCCTGTCTGAGGCCGTGAATCTGGGTCCTCATTTTTTCGGATACCGCAAGTCCGGAAGCATCATCGCCGGCCTTGTTGATTCTCTCACCTGATGAGAGTTTCTCCATGCTTGAATTAACCCTCCAGTGAGAGAACTTTAATGTTCTGTTCGCGTTAATCGCGCTCATGTTGTGATTGATAATCATTTTACACTCCTTTGTTTCTCTTTTTCTGGCTTCCTTGCCAGACTGAACCTGAAGGCAGTCAGATTCAGCTGTTATTACCAGTTAAAGGCTGTCATACAACAACCGGGATAAAATCAGGGTCACCGGATAAACCGGATTACCCTACCACGAGCAGGCAGGCAATCATAGCACCATAATACAGTTTTCAAAGAGCAAACGAGTAAAGGGAGATCACTCCCTGTTCGAATTTTCGCTACCTCTGGCAGTAAAATTAAACTTAATTATAGTCGTTTATAAACGATTAAAGCTTATTATTGAAAAATAAGAATGATTTTTGACTTATTTTATCTATAAAGGCTTTTTTTCTCTTTTTTTTTAAAAAAAAGAGAAAAAAATTAACCCTGCTCTTACCGTCAGCAGCTTTTGATTCCAACTATTAAAAAATCTCTTTTTTATGCACAATTAATATAGTTTTTACACTTAATTTGATTCTTCCAGAGGTAACGCCTATATTTAATGTGGGAATATCTGCTTTTAATAAAATATCTGGAGGTACCGATATGAAGGATTATGCATGGTTTAAGAAATATCCGGAAAAAATACCTCATGAAATAGACCCGGACAGATACTCTTCTCTGGTGGATCTCTTTGAGCAGTGTGTCAGGCGTTACAGCGATCTTCCGGCTTTTGAAAGCTTCGGAAAGATACTGTCATACAGCGACATAGATAGACTGACCAGGGATTTCGCGGCTTTTCTGCAGAAAAAAGGCCTTAAGAAGGGGGACAAAATCGCCATTCAGCTTCCGAACACGCTGCAATACCCTGTGGCTCTCTTCGGGGCCCTGAGAGCCGGACTGACCGTTGTTAACACAAACCCGATGTACACGGCCCGGGAGATGAGGGACAAGTTTCAGGACTCAGAGGCAAAAGCTATTGTAATCATGGCCAATTTCGCCTGCAGGCTTGAGAAAATTATCGGCATGACAGGGATTAAAACAGTCATAGTGACTGAGATCGGGGATCTTGTAGGAGGGGTAAAGGGCTCCCTGATAAATTTTGTTGTCAGACGGATCAAAAAAATGGTCGAACCTTTCAACCTCCCCGGACATGTTAAGTTTAACAATGTACTAAAAGAGGGTTCCGGAGAAAAATTTACACCTGTTGAAGTCAGCAATGACGACATAGCCTTTCTGCAGTACACAGGAGGAACAACAGGTATTTCAAAAGGTGCTGTACTCAAACACAGAAACATTCTCGCAAACGTGGAACAGATATCCGCCTGGATGCTTCCCACACTGGTTGACATGAAAGAGATCATTATTACCCCCTTGCCTCTTTACCATATATTCGCACTGACGGTAAACTTCTTCTCTTTCTTCAACAAGGGTGCGAAGAACATACTTATAGCTGATCCCAGGAATATACCTGGTTTCATCAAGGAGATCAAAGACACAAAATTTACCGCCATGACCGGGGTGAACACGCTCTATAACGCCATGCTTAACAACTCTGATTTTCATAAAATGAATTTTTCAACGCTGAAAGTCGTAATAGCAGGAGGCATGGCCCTTCAGAAAGCAGTTGCCGAAAGATGGAAGAAAGCCACAGGAATTCCTCTTTGCGAGGGCTACGGGCTGACAGAGTCGTCACCGGTTCTCACCTGCAATCCCATAGACGGAACAGATCGAACAGGAACCATAGGTGTCCCTCTTCCCTCAACAGAGATAATGATTGCCGATGAAAACGGCAATGAAGTAGAAATCGGGAAGATTGGTGAACTACTTGGCAAGGGGCCCCAGGTTATGGAGGGATACTGGAACAAACCGGACGAAACTGCTCTTGTTTTTGTCAACGGATGGCTGAAAACAGGCGACCTGGGATTTATAGACGAGGACGGTTTTATAACCATAGTGGATCGTAAAAAGGATATGATTATAATATCCGGATTCAACGTATATCCCAATGAAATTGAACAGATTGCGATAACGCACCCCGGGGTCCTGGAAGCAGGAGCGGTAGGCGGGAAGGATGAAGATGGTAACGAGTATGTTAAGCTCTTCATTGTAAAAAAAGATCCTGACCTTACAAGGGAAGATATTTATAAGCACTGTCGTGAGAACCTGACAAATTACAAGCTCCCGAAAGTGATTGAATTCAGGGATGAACTGCCGAAAACAAACGTGGGTAAAATACTCAGGAGGGAACTGAAATAATAATTATTCTTACACATTTACTTATTATGCTTAATTATAACATTTTATGTTTGAATTAGTTCATTCAGTGCCATTCCTGTCCCCGCTTTCGCGGGGATAAACTCCGACGGGTGACCGCAGTAAGAGCTTGAAGCTAATTTCAATCTTACAAAAATTGTTCACTTTTAAGCTCCAAAGCCCTAAAACCATGCACCAAAAACCGGGACCTCTTAAAAAAGAAACAGCAGCTCGAAAAAAACAAGAAAAGAAGTTCCGCTCTTTCACACGTTGATTTTCCTATCAGAAGCACAAAAAAAATATAACCTGCATGCGTTATGCGGTCAATTCTGACAAACCGGACTTGATCGCCACTTAAAGCGTATTACCGGGCTGGTTGATTACAGAGGATGTTATGTGGTAAAAAATAATGATATGCGAAGGGAATTACAGTCATAAAAGCGGGGAGCAATACTTGATAAAAAACTATCCTAAAAAATAATGCCGTTTCCGACCCTGTTTCGTCCGTTTTTCTTTGCCGAATATAAACGTTGATCGGCCAGTTTTAACAACCTGCCGATATCTCCCGACTCCCTGATTGTCGCTATGCCGAAACTTGCCGTTACAGCCCCGTTTTCATCAAAGGTCAACAAACCGATTCTGCTTCTCAACCTCTCGGCAAATTTTGTGGTCTCTAATAAATCTATGCCGCTGCAAATTAACATGAACTCCTCCCCACCCCATCTTCCGCACTCATCAGTACTGCGTGTATTCATAGAAAGTATTTCAGCAATCTGCTTAAGTACCTCATCACCCCTGTCGTGCCCGTAACTGTCGTTTATCTGTTTAAAAAAATCCAGATCAAGTATAATAACAGAGAAATCCGAGCCGTAACGTGTTGACTTTTCAAATTCTCTTTTCAGAATATCATCAAGTTTTCTCCGGTTAAAAAGCCCGGTAAGAGGATCTCTGACAGACAACTCCTGCAGTTTATCGTTCATATATGCGATATGACGATTATTCTCCAGCAGTATCCGGTTTTTTTCTTCTATAGTTTTCTGGTTACGGAAATCTTTTACAAAATTACTATAATTTATATATGATATCATCCATGCAATAAATGCATTAGAACATATATCAGCAATATACACAGGGTTTGTTATAGAGGGATGAGCAACCCGAATCATCAGAATAGTCATAACAGCAAAGAGCAGATAAAAAAGAATACTCTGAATAAATTTCATATAAAAAACAACAGCAATACCGTAGATAACAGCGATATAGACAGTGGGAAGATAAAATTCGGTAAAATCAATAATTATGAAACGCCTTAACGCTATTATCATTCCGAACCAGGCAAGACTTACAGCGTAAGCCTGATGAATTATACCGGTTTTAAAGGGCCTTCTTTTTTCAAAATAAAAGCTAAAGGATATGAAAGCTACCATAAACACAGCGCTGAAAAAGAAAATAAATTGCTGCGGACTCCCGTGATTGCTTATAAAAAAACCGTAAAACAGCTGTTCAAAAAAAAGAAACAGCGAGACAATAAAAGTTCTGAAGTTATTTTTTGAGAACCTCAATTTCTCAAATTCAACCCTGTACTCAGGCGGCAAGGGCCGGAACAGCATCAGGTGAATCGTTTTAACAATATTCTTTTCAGCCGTTTCTTTAAGCAGCATCCGTTTCCTCTAACAATATGTGAATGAAAAGATATAGTATGGTCAAAATCTTTTTTTAAATCAAACTAAAAATATTGATTAAAAGATTCATATATATGAAACTGTTTTATAAATTAAAAGCCTATAATCCGATAATTACTATTGACATACACTGAAAAAAACTGATACTTGCTAACCTTATAAAGTGGTGATTTATGGAAAACAGAAAAAAATATGTTATATTACTCGGCGACGGGATGGCGGACCTTCCCATTGACGAACTTGGCGGGAAAACAGTTCTCGAATACGCTGAAACGCCTAATATGGATTTTATGGCCAGCAACGGTGTATGCGGAATGACGCGTACCGTTCCGGAAGGGATGTCACCGGGAAGTGACACTGCCAACCTTGCAATCTTCGGCTACGACCCGGAAAAATATTACACCGGCCGCGCACCTCTTGAAGCTGTAAACATGGACATACAACTGGGGGAGAGAGATGTTGCCTTCAGGTGCAACATTGTCAATGCTGCAGGAGGGGTGATGAATGATTTCACATCCGACCATATCGACAGCAGACTTACTGAAATAGTCATTAATGAACTGGCGGATAAAATCAGAATACCGGGAATAGAATTTTATCCGGGAGTATCATACCGTAACATAGTGGTATGGAGAGACTACCCGTACTCAGGAATCACTGATACCACGCCGCCGCACGACATCCAGACACTGAAGGTTGAACCGCACCTTCCTTCAGGTGACGGAGCTGATCTTCTGAAAAAAATAATGAGTGAATCATCGGGAATCATCTCATCCTCTGAAAAAATACAAAGGTCAAAATCTGAGTTTAAAGGCAATCCTGAATCTGTATGGTTATGGGGAGGCGGGAGGCGGCCTGCCATGGAAACCCTTTCTGATAAATTCGGTCTAAGCGGTTATACGATTTCGGCGGTTGACCTGATCCACGGGATAGGAAAGGCTGCGGGCCTCAAGCCTCTTCATGTTAAGGGCGCGACAGGTTACCTTGACACGAACTATGAGGGGAAGGCGGCCGCATTGATTGAAGGCCTGAAAAAATCAGATCTGGTTTTCCTTCATGTAGAGGCGCCTGATGAATCAGGGCACGAAGGGGACCTGGAACACAAACTCCGGGCGATAAGGGATTTTGACTCAAAGATTGTGGGACCGGCCCTTTCTATTATAAGGGACTACAGCAATTTTGTGATACTTCTTATGCCGGATCACAAAATTGCTGTA
>DAIOFM010000149.1:0-1149 GCA_036745755.1 Spirochaetota bacterium
CCTTACTCCGTCCTGATTTTTGAAATATACTTCAAGATGTGAATTTATAAGGCCCGGATTAACGGGCCTTTTTTAATGAGAAAAAGAAAAGTCTCAGGGTATAGTTTCCCCCTCCGACAAAAAACTGCCATTTGTTACAGAATACATTATACGGAATTAACGGCATCTGTTGACTGCCTTCAAAAATTTGGATATATTAAATTGTGACGTTAGAAATATAAAAAAACGGTTTTTATCCCTTAATATGTATTACTATCTTAATAAGAGTGATTGTTTCATTCTTTTGTTCCCGGTATCAGGTATAATGAATCTTTTCCCGGGGGAACTGTTTAAGGGTATAATAACCCGGTCTATGTCACTGACAGGGCATAGGTAAAGAGGAAAAATGGAACTTTTACGTCTTCTGGCTTATAAGATAAAGACCCCTCCTGAAGGCATGTCCCCCTCTGATGTACGGGGGTATGTACTGAATAATTTTATTTTTACCTTCGCTCTTTGCGGCCATACGCTCTTTACCCCGGTTTTTTATCTGTTAGGCAGTAAACTTGCACTCTATAACAATATTGCCTGTATCGGCGTGGATATTCTCTCTTTATATCTTAATTCAAAGGGGAGGATGCGTGCTGTTTATATTATATTTCCCTCCGCCGTGGCCTATCATACTGTGGCAGGTCTTTTTTCTTTCGGGCCTGATGCAGGGTTTGTGTTCTATTTTTTATCGCTTACAGTTTTCTTTTTTATTTTCAGAAAGTTCAGGTATTTGAGATTTTTTATGTTCTTCTGTATAATTTCACTTTTTATAGCGCAGTATGTTTATATGAGAAGCAACCCTGTAAGTTATCCCGATACCCCGGTGCCGGTGTGGCTGATATTTTTTCTCAATGCCTTTGCCAATTTTTTTGTTATAGGTTTTATGACCACATATTTTTCAGTCGCGGCTGACAGGGCTGAAGAGATGCTTGTAACAGCCAGGGACAGGGCGGAGGAGGGGATGAGGGTAAAGTCCCTTTTCCTCGCCAGTATGAGTCATGAGATCCGGACACCTCTTAATTCCGTTGCCGGTATGATATCCCTCTCCCTTCTGTCCGAATCTGAAAATGAGAGGAGAAAGTTTCTTCATATAGCAAAGGATTCTGCGGACCACCTCCT
>DAIOFM010000149.1:1249-6172 GCA_036745755.1 Spirochaetota bacterium
TATTTTTGACAGTTTTATTCAGCTTGAAGAGAGCGGGATCGTAAAGCGCAAAGGCGCGGGGCTGGGCCTTTCAATTTCACGGGAGCTGATCAGGCTGATGGGGGGCACAATAAGCGTAGAGAGCAAACCGGGAGAGGGGAGTTCTTTTACCTTTGAGATATCACTGCCGGAGGGGGAAGTAAAAGAGGGGCTTGCGGAAACGCCATTCGGCGGTATTGTACCCGAGGCCCGCAGCGGCATAAAGGTTCTCGTGGCAGAGGATGATGTTATTAACAGGATGCTGATAGAACAGTACCTGGGTATGATGAAGTGCGGATTTAAGATTGTTGAGAACGGGAAGATGGTGCTGGAGGAACTTGAGAAATCTGGTTATGATTTGATACTCATGGATATAGAGATGCCTGACATGGATGGTATTGAGGCAGTTAACCTTATCAGAAATTCGGGAAGAGACGACGTGAAAGATATTCCTGTAATTGCAATGACAGGTTATGCTGTGAATGATTATAATGAAATGGGTATGGGCCGCGGCTTCAGCGGGTTCCTTTCAAAGCCTTTCAGTTACAGGGACCTTGAGGGGAGTATTGTGGAAAATATTCCGCTAAAGGAAACGGACGAAACGTCGGTTTAAACAGGCTGTTGCGTTAAACTGAATATTTTAAAATTTTCTCTGTCTCAGGGGAGCACCTCCATTAAAACCCTCACAGTATTTTTCCCCATGATTTTAGCGGTTTCTTCCGGCGTGAATCCCGCTTTAAGCAGAGCGTCTGTTATATAGATAATATTCGAAGAGTCAACAGGTGTGGACACCAGCCCGTCAAAGTCTGAACCAAGCGCTACATGGTCCACTCCTGCCATATCGCTCACATATTTTATTGATTCAATAACCGCCCCGATGTCGCTGCCGCAGGTGGCCTTACTGAAAAAACCTATACCAATTACTCCCCCTTTTGCCGCAACTCCAATGATCTCATCATCAGTTATGTTTCTGTTGTTGTCGCACATCCCCTTTACTCCGGTATGTGAAAAAACAACCGGCCTGGTGGTTATGGACAGAATATCTTTTATGGTTTTTCTTGAGGCATGGGCAAGATCAATAAGTATGCCTTTGCGGTTCATAAGTTTAATCAGCTTTCTCCCCTCCGCGGTAAGACCCTGTTTCATGAAGCCGTGGGTTGAGCCGCCCATCGCGGAGTCTGCGAAGTGGGTGAGGCCGAGCATCCTTACCCCCGCGTTAAACATGGCATCCAGATTTTCAGAACTGCCGCCCAGGGGATATGAACCTTCAATCCCGATAAAACCTGCAGTTATACCAGGTTCTACTTTGCGCCTTTCCAGGTATATTTCCAGGTCCTTTTTTGACAGGATAAGGGTGAATTTCCCCTCTGACCTCCGCTCGGCCTCATGGAGCTTCTTAATCTGATACATGGCCCTTCCCCTGAAATTGAACCATGAACCGCTTGGCCAACCCTGCATCATTGCCAGACAACAGTATCCGTCGGGTGTTGAAAAGTTGCAGCTGTTGTTCATGGTCAGGGGGAGGAGAGATACGATGGTGAAGGCCTGTATCGCGATGTTCCCCTCAATGAGTCGAGGGAAGTCAACGTGCCCCCAGTCGTGTCTTTCAAGGAGGTCTCTCTCCCAGAGAAGGGCGTCACAGTGCAGGTCGGCTATGATTAGTTTATTATGAAATTCTTCAGTTGTTTCTGAAATTTTATAAGCCGGCGGGGACGCCGTTCCGTTCATGAATGAGTCGACCTGTTTTATGGGTGAGCAGAAAAGACTGAACATCATAATTGAAACTGCCGCAGCTAATGTAGCTTTTTTCTTCATAACAGGAGTATAAACCCGCTTTTAAAAAAGTCAAGCTGTGCCGGGGTTTATTCATAAAATTTCTCAAAAGAACAGCAGGTAGGGTTCCAGTTTTATTTATGGCTCTCCCTGTATTCGCTGGGGGTCTGTCCCGTTGATTTAAGAAAAACCGAGTTGAATGAAGACTTTGAGTTGAATCCGCTTTCCATGGCAATTTCAAGAATAGTTCTCTCCGGGTGTTCCGCCATCTGCCGTATGGACTCCTTTACCCTCCAGGAGTTGATCAGGGTCCTGAAGTTAATATTCCTCTTTGAGTTAAGTATCTTTGACAGCTGGTGAGGTGTAATCATCAGAAGCCCGCTCAGCTTCGGGAGTGTCAGTTCATAGTCCGTATAAAGTTTTTCATCCTCCATAAGTTCATCAAGTCTTTCCAGTACCGCATCCGAGTCTATGCCGCTAAGCATGTTATTCTGATAACGGATTGTTCTTGCATCCCTTATGGCCTTCTGTGTGAATTCCGGGTAGCGAAAAGAGAATATGAAGTACCAGAGAGCAGCAAGTGTAAGCAGGTAAATTGAAGCAATGTTGAGCGTACTGCTCCCTATGACATCAGCTGTCAGCATCATCAGGATGAATAAAAGAATAAAAAACATATAGAAGAACAGGGTATGCAGTTCTTTCGCGGATTTATGGGTTCCCTTTTTAAGGTATATGTGAATGTTTTTCGTGGCAGATATAATGTATATTATCATGTATAAGTTAGATATGAAGTCTATCCATTTCACCACCGGGCTCAGGTTGTATTCCGGGTAGATCGAGCGGTGGTGACTGTAGTATTCCATGAAAGAGCCGTTTGCGATATTATTAACCACTATTACTGAAAACACCGCAACAGCAGGTGTAAAGTGGACGAAATAGCGGGCGCCTTTTTCTGTTTTGTAACCGAGAACGGACTTCAGGTAGAAATATACGAAGGGGCCTATTGCGAAAGCAGCTGTTATATCCGTGTACATCAGCCATGGAACGTAGAATATAAAACCTGATTTGAATGCCCAGAGCGAAAGTATTACAAAGGATATGCACAGGTAGAGTCCCGCGATATTAAAATTGATAAACTGCCGGTTTCTGTATGTAACCTGAATTACTGCAAAAAGAAGTAATACAATACCGCATGAAAATTCGCTGTATTTAAGTATGCTCTCTATCATGTATCAGCACCACTATTCTGAAAATCCAGATACCGTTTATCCGTGACTATCTGTTTATGTCTATCCAATAATTACGGATGCTATAAAATAATAACAGGTCTAACTTTATAAATCTGGTCGACCGGGCTGCGGTAGGCTGATATATTACGGGGCGTAGAATCAGGCGATGCTCAAATGAAGAGTAATGCTCTGCCCGGTGGTTCTTTATACGGTAACCTGACAGGTGAAGTATAGAAGCATAATAGAAGTTTAAAAATAAATAAGTATCAGTATCCCCGCCGCAATATGAGGGCGGGATAGAGGAATCAGAAATGAAGCAGAAAAAAACAGGGAGCCTGCTGGTAGCAGTCTTTGCCTCGATATTAATATCCGCTGTTGCTGAATCACCGCTCATGGCTGAAGCGGTATTTTTAAAAGATGGTTCAATCGTTGAAGGGAGCATTATATCAGATTCGTCAGCTTCAGTTACCATACGCACTCTGGATAAAAAAAACAGGCGGATAAATCGCACGGATATTATGCGCATACTTTACACCGAGCTTAAACTCGGAAAGATATATGTGCAAAAAAGGGACGGGAAGGGGATTGTTGCACACCTTGTTGACGAGGACAGGGATAGCTACACTTTCCGGAAGGAACTTTTCAGCACCGAAGAGTTTACCCTGAAAAGAAGCGAAGTCCTTTTCATGGCTGAGAAGAACCCCTCGGGGCTTCAGCCTGACGGTGATATCGAGACAGACAGGATAAGCCTCAAATGGCTTCCCCCTTATGACCCTGTAAAAAAATATAAGCTGTTTATAAAGAAGAAACAATCGGATAAGTATCAGCCCGCTGATTCAACAGGCAGCACGACTATCACAATAAAGAACCTGGACAGCAACACTGAATACTTCATGATAGTTACCGCAATCGATTCTGCAGGTAATGAGTCAGAGCCGAGCAATGAACTGAAGTTTAAAACAAAAAACCTCCCGCCGGATAAACCTGAAGGTATAAAACGCGAAACTGCAAACAATAAGATCATCCTGCGGTGGAGTGAGTCAAATGACGCGGACGGAAAGGTGAAGGGTTACAACATATACAGCAGGGATGATAAAAAAGTAAAACTCGCCTCAGTGAAGAGGCCTGAATATCCGGTCCCTGATAACGTGTCAGTTTTTAATATTGAAATAACTGCAGAGGATGACCTGGGGAGTGAATCACAACGGGCCATGGTGGCTTTACCGGCAAAGCTTATCATATCTGCCGCACCATCAGTTTTTATACTTACCGGTGATCTTGGTGAAATGTTCTGTCCCGGCTATGGTGGAACGTTCAATATCGGTTTCCGGAATCTTCTTTTCCAGAATTTTGAGGCGGGCATTAATGCCGGTTACTTCACGTTTACAGGAAAAGAGGAGAATAATACTGACAGCATGTTCATGATCCCTGTTACAGCTTATGCCGGTTATCACATGGGTGTTGGTGACTGGTTTTCATTCTTCCCTTTTGTGAAGGCCGGAGGTTCATACTCTGAGGTTAAATATATCAGTGCCTTCATTGAAAAAGAGAAAACAATTATTGATCCACTTGCTGCTGCCGGCATATCCCTTACCGCAGGCAGCGACAGGTTTATTTTTTCGGCAGGAGCTGATTACGGCTTTTTATACGAGAGTGCAGGGGTAAAGATTTTTTATGAAGGGTTTTTCAGTTGCGGTATAAAGCTTGAATTATAGGCCCTCAGCCCCGGCCACATTAAGAGGGGAGGATTGCAAAAGAGAAGGAGTTGCAGAAAATGAAATTTAAAAATATGTTTATATATTGTTTATTAGTTCTTCTGTTTGCCTCATGTGAATCTGGTTTTGAGGATATGATGAATGACGCAGGAATAAACATTGTGACTGTAGTGTATGTAAAGAATGGA
>DAIOFM010000150.1:0-6053 GCA_036745755.1 Spirochaetota bacterium
TCCAATGGCGTATATCCCTTTTTATCCGGAATATTTACATTGGCCCCCTTTTCAACGAGAAGCCTGACAACCGCCAGATTTCCTCCTGACCTCATGTAACATGAATAATTCAAAGGAGTAGCCTGAAAATACTTATCTACCGCATTAATATCAGCGCCATGGTGAAGCAGGAGGCTGATGAGCTCCAGATTTTCATGTTGATAACAGGCTTTGTGAAGAGGTGTACTGCCATTATTCGAATGAACTTTAACCTTCGCTCCCTTCTTGATAAGCATTTCTGCCATGCGAATACTGCCTTTAAAACAGGCCTCGTGCAGGGGCCTTACACCGGAACGATTTTGAGCATTGACATCAGCCCCTTTAGCGATGAGCCTTTCAGCAATATCCTCCCGGCCGTTCTCAACAGCCTCAAGGAGAAAAGAATTTTTACCCCTGTGCGTGTAGAGGTCATTTATGTCTCCACCGCCGGACAGATATGCCATCACCCCCTCCGGGTTCCCTTTTGAGATCCCCCTCAGGGCCCTGTAATGCATGCGCATCCGCAACTCCTGCGCATCATTCGTGTGAAACAGATTAATGATATCACTGTCGCCGCCGTTATATGCATAATGCCAGGCCGTGAAGCCGTACGATCTGTCAATCAATGAACTGTCCGCACCCTTGTCCAGAAGGTATTTTGCAAAGGGGTAATTCTTTTTTTGTACGGTATTCATAAGCACGGTTTTTCCGGAATTATTCTGAATATTGATTTTTACTCCTTTGTCGACAAGGTACTTCGCCATATTCCAGCTCTTGTATTCTACAGCGGCAAAGATCGGCGTTCTATTCTGTTTTGACAGGGTGTTGATATCATATCCCTTTGAAAGAAAATGGTTGAATGCAGGAATGTTATCAGCCTGTGCGGCAAAATGGAGTGGGCCGTTTCCCCACTTATCCATGAGAGGCACGCCGCTGGAAACCAGCAGCTCTACGGTACTCATGCTTTTTTTCCTGTCATTCTTCATGAAATGATAGAGGATTTCACAGAGGTCCGGCCTTACCCCCTTTTCTATGAGAAATTGTATGGTGTGTGCATTCCCTCCCCTGGCCGCATACATTAAGGCATTGTACCCGAGTGTGTCTTTTGCCTGCAATGGTACGCCCCTTTTGACAAACTCCCTGATTAATGCCACGTTTCCCGAGGACCTGGAAATATCATGAATCAGGGTATCCTTACCAAGGTCACTGTGATCTACAGATGCCCCCTTGCTCAGCAAAAACCACACAAGGCTGTCATGCCCTCTGATTGCGGCAGAGTGAATAGCAGTGCCTCCTCCGGCTCGTTTATTTATCTGCGCTCCCCTGTCCAGAAGGTATTTTACGATCTCCAATTGTCCCGAACCCGCTGCTTCTATCAAAGGGCTTAAGCCCCTGCTGCTTGCGGGTTCAATTCGCGCCCCTTTCGAAACGAGATACTTCACAATCTCGTAATGCCCCTTACCGCAGGCGCTCGTCAGGGCAGTGTGCTGGCACGACGTAAAGGTCCGGTTGATATCGGCACCCTGTTCCACCAGTCTTTTGACCGTAGCGAAGTGGCCGTATGTGGCGGCAGACCACAGTTCCTGCTCATGTGAAGCATGTGCTGATCCGCCCCCGATTGTACAGAGAATGATCACTGCCATAAATGATATACAAAGCTGATTGAATTTCATTGGTTCTCCCTTGTAAAGAATGATTGCCGCTGTCAGCGCTCCTTTTGGTACACGTCACCGTTTATTGTAATGAAACCGTTATTGGACTTCCTGACCTGAAGATAGTAGCTCTTTTTATTGCCGGGATCAAAATTGTCCCGTTCATCCCTCAACGCAACCCAGGCCCTTATGCTGCACCTGTTCTCGCTGCAGTCCTCAATTTTCCATTTTCCTATACCCCCGGTGCCGTCACCCCTTACCCCGGTGATAAAGATACGGAAGGAATTATTTTCTTTTTCGATGTAAAATCCCTCATACCCGTTTACCTTTACCCACTTGCCGAAAAACCAGTCTGATGAGGGAGAAAGGCGTTCCCAGGGGGAATTAAACTGGATAATTGAATCTGCGGAAGAAATATGCCGGACAAGCTCTTTGACCTGAGCAGAATTCCTGTTGGTGAATGTGAAACCAACAGTACTCTTTCTCCTGATCGGTACCTGTTTTTCACTCATATTATCTACATGGACAGCATCCATTAGAATGCGCACAGTGTTTCCTTTCTGCCCGAGAACCTTCCAGGAGCCTTTGCCGGTGAACGGGATGCATGACAGGTCTGTATGCTTGATTATTAACTTCTTATCGGATTCGAAAATATAGTTCAGACATCCAACCCGCCATGTACCGACCAGCCATGCAGGATCGGCATAGAGTGCGCTGGAAAGGAGTAAGGAGAAAGATAGTACCGTTAAGGATAGAATTCTGTTTCGTATGTGCATACGTGCCTCCTGGGCTGCACTGGAATTACAATATAATAAAAACATAATATAATTATTGCAAGCCGGGTTGTCGTCTCATGTGGCCACATGAGACGAATAAAATAAAGGATTTTTTTCTTCTAAATTTCTGCTCAGGGAAGATCTTACGGACAATGCATTTCGAATGAAGGAGGATTGCAATTGTAAGTCCGGAATCGAATCAGCCCGATTTGAGATCACGTGTAAAAAGATAATTTTTTTGGATTCCGGCACAATAATCCCTTGACTTGTGTATGATGTTTAAGTAATATATTAAATATTACAATGTTAAATACTTATTGTTTATAATGATACAGAAGTGATTACAACAAAAAAAAGGGATGAAATATGATACCATATAGATTGATTTTAGGAATCGGTGCGGGTGTTGTACTAGGTTTTGTGTATTATAAGCTTGTCGGGTGCGGGGGTACCTGAGGGCTTACATCAAATCCATACAGCAGTATGCTCTATGGTGCCCTGATAGGAGCTCTTTTAGCCGGTTTGAAATAATACAATTAAGGTAATAAAATAATTCAGGATTTTTCTCCCCCCAAAGAGAGCATTTCGGGAAAAAGGCCTCTGCGGAGAGGAGAATTTATGTGGAAGTTTTATTTATCCCTGTGAACAAATCACCTGAAAGGTTTTGTTTAGAATTTTAATATAGACCGGAAAAAAGTAGTTATATAAAAATAATTTTGAACCATATGACGTTCTATGCTTTGATTTATTACAGTAGTTATGAATACTGTAAATCTTCACATCAAGCCCGTAGCGTTTTCGTCAATCTTATTCTATGAGGAACTGTTTCAAAGCGGATTCTGGGGATATTTCAAATCCTATATGGAAAAAGACGCACTTGCCTTTGTTGTCACATATCAGGACTGTACGTTCCCGCTTGTGGTTATAACCAGACGCCTTGGCAGCGGATATCATTATCTTTATGCCCCCCGTGCGCCGCAAATTAATCTCCCGGAAGAGGAGCAGGGGACGTTCCTTGAGATGCTTGCTCATGAACTTATTCCTCATGCTCCGGAAAATACGGTGTTTATTCGCTTTGACACTGTCTGGAATTCTCCGTACCGTTATGGAGAAGAATATTCAGAGCACCAGTGGGAAGGACCGCCCCGGAGCGATATCTGCGAAATCCGTATGAATTATTTTACCAGAAATAAAAACCTCCGTAAGCCCGCGACTGATCTGCTACCCCCCAGTACTGTGATACTTGACGTAACGCGTGAAGAGGATGAGATTTTTATGAAGATGCGCCAAAACACACGAAATTGCATCCGCCGCGCATACCGGAAAGGTGTTACCGTGCAGAATGCTCCGGTTGAATATCTTCCGGCATGGTACGAGTTGTATAATGACACGGCCAGGAGAAAAGGTTTCACCTCACAGGGATATGATTACTTTCATACGCTTTTCAGTGCAGCCGATTCATTCTGGGCCATTGCAGAGGATTCAGATATTGTTCCGAAATTCAATCTTCTCCTTGCAACGGAGGGGAAGGACATTCTGGCAGGAATTGTCCTGGGGCTCTATGGAAACAAGGCATATTATCTTTATGCGGGATCTTCAACCGTTAAGCGTGATTTTATGCCGAACTACAGACTTCAATGGGAAGCCATTAAAATTGCAAAGCATGAAGGATGCAGGGAATATGACCTTTTCGGCATACCGCCGAATAACAATCCCAATCATGTGCAGCATGGATTATACACGTTCAAGACCGGCTTTGGCGGGAAAAAAATTCATCAAAGGGGATGCTGGGACTATCCCCTGATACATGAAACATACCAGCTTTCACGGAGTATTGAAACGGTCTTGTGAAACCCTCTGTTAAAATGATACAAACCGGTATTCTTTATCCATACAAAAAATCCACCGAAACGGGCTTGTATAAATTTAATTAGTAATTGAATTAAATAATTACATGTATAAAGATAGCATATATTATTAAAAAAAAGGTATGTATGGGCCTGGTTTTATAGATATGATCAAAAATCATAATTCGAAAACAATACTTCTTGTTGAAGATGAGATGATAATAGCGTTAGAGGAAAAAGCTATTATTGGAACATATGGCTATAATGTCATTATTGCGCCTTCAGGTGAAGAGGCTATCCGAATCATTAACAGCAGCCACGTTGACCTTATTTTGATGGATATCAATCTTGGCCCTGGAATGGACGGCACTTCAGCGGCAGATATTATAATGAGCCGTTATGATATTCCGGTCATTTTTCTCTCCTCCCATACTGAACGTGATGTTGTTGAAAAAACCGAAGGGATCACTTCTTACGGCTATATTGTCAAAAATGCCGGTGAGGCTGTTCTTATCGCGTCTATAAAGATGGCCTTCAGGCTCAAAGAATCTCAGCAGAATGTAGTCAGGAAGGAACAGGAATTAAAGGCAAGCGAAGAGCAGCTTTCCTTAATTACGGACAGTCTCCCGGTCCTTATATCTCATGTTAATTCCGACCTGCAATTTCTCTATGTTAATAAAAGATATGCAGACTGGTATGGAAAAGCCAGGGATGAAATTGTCGGCAGGCATATTATGGATATTATCTCTCCGGAGTCCAGGGAGGGTGTCAAAAATAATATTGATCTGGTTTTAAAGGGGAAAGAGATTTCCTACGAAAATATTTCGAGGGATGGAGAGGGTGAGATACGTGCTGTTCGCGCATCCTATATTCCCCACATTGAAGAGACACGCGCAGTGAAAGCTTTCACTGCCCTTGTTCAGGATATCACGAAACAGAAAAAGGCAGAGGAGGAGGTAAAAAGACTCCTGGAGGAAAAGGATATTTTATTAAAAGAAGCACATCATCGGATTAAAAATACTCTTTCTTCGATGGCAAGCCTGCTGTCCCTGAAAGCCCGGTCGTCAAAGGGTAAAAATCTCGATGAAGTGCTGCAGGATATAATAGGTTTTATTTTAAGTAATAAACTGTTATATGATAAATTACTTATAACTGAACACTATGATACTATTGAAATAAAAAAATATTTTATTGATCTGACAGAATCTATTGTATCAATTCATCAGCATGATTTTGTCATACGGCTTGATGAAGATATTGAAGAAATAACACTCCATTCTAAAATTGTATTTCCACTGGGCATAATTTTGACAGAGTTGCTTACCAATATTATGAAATATGCTTTTAACGACACCCTCGATGCCCGGATTACAATAAAGGTTTCCAAAAATAGTGAAAAGATCACTATGATTGTCGAGGATAACGGCAGAGGCCTTCCTCCTGATCTTGATACTGAAAATCCACAGGGCTTTGGCCTTACGCTGGTAAAAATGCTCACCATGCAGATCAACGGTACTTTTTCCATTAGAAGTAGTAACGGCACAAGAAGTATTGTTGAATTCCCGTTATAATTCTGTGTTGCAGATACGTGCTCAAAGCCCCCCGCAGGTTATTCCATTCGAATCCAGGTTCGGTCTCCGAAAATACTCATGGTTTGCGTCGTATGCTGCTGCATTATTTCCCGAATTTCATCCTTGAAGTTAGACCCTTAAATCATGTATACGTTATAATTTGTTTGACCGAAAGTCTACATCTCATTA
>DAIOFM010000151.1:0-3778 GCA_036745755.1 Spirochaetota bacterium
ATTATTTTAACAATAAATTATACGATTGTTTTATTTTCAAGCGGAATACATGAGGAGTTTAAGGTGGCGGCACGACAAAAATTCCCCCATTCCTGCCGTACCGCCTGATCTATAATCTTATAGAGATTTTCCGGTAATTCTGTTAAGTCTTGAGACAAAAGCATTGGGATCTTTAAGTTCCATACCTTCAACAAGCATGGCCTGTTCAAGGAGGAGGAAGCTGATATCCTCTATTATCGCTTCATCTGTTACATTTTCAAGCTTTTTAATTATTTCATGTTCAGGATTAATCTCAAGTACAGGCTTGAAATCAGGCATCCCTGTCTGCCCCATGGCCTTCATTATATTCTGCATCTGAGCAGTGGGATCGTTTTCATCCGCCACTATACAGCTTGGCGAATCACTGAGCCTGGTGCTGGCTATAACGTTCTTCACATTTTCGCCGAGCTTATCCTTTATTTTATTGATCAGCGGCTCTACCCTCTTCTCCTTGTCCCTGTCAGTGTCATCCTTGAGATCCTCTGCAGCGTCGCTCCTGTTCACAGATTTAAGCTCAAAGTCCTTGAATTTCGGGACCGACATGATTACTATCTCATCAATTTCATCGTCAAGGATAAGCACTTCAATTTCCCTGTTCCTGTACATCTCAAGGAGCGGGGAGTTTCGCAGCAGTCCCTCTTTTCCGCCTGTTATATAGTAGATCGCCTTCTGATCAGGCTTCATCCTTTCAGTATATTCAGCAAGGGTCGTGTACTCATCCGTCATTGTGGACTTGTACATTATAAGATCTAGTATCTTCTCCCTGTTCTCAAAGTCCTGGTAAAGCCCCTCCTTCATCGGTACCCCGAACTCCTTCCAGAAAGAATTGTACTTCTCCCTGTCCCTGTCCTTAAGGGAGTCAAGTTCGCCCAGAATTTTTTTTACAGAAGCTGATTTTATCTTTGCCATTACCCTGTTCTGCTGCAGTATCTCCCTGCTCACATTAAGGGGAAGGTCTTCTGAATCGATTATACCCCTTACAAACCTGAGGTACGTCGGCATAAGCTCCTTTTCGTCATCAGTAATGAATACCCTCTTCACATAGAGTTTTACACCTGCCTGGTAATCGGCCCTGAACAGGTCCATGGGCGCCTTCGCCGGTATATAAAAGAGTGTTGAATAATCCAGTGTACCTTCAGCCTGCGTGTGCATGTAAAGAAGCGGCTCATCCATGTCATACGATATCTGCCTGTAGAACTCAAGATAGTCTTCATCTTTGAGTTCACTCTTCGATCTTTTCCATATAGCAGAAGCGCTGTTAATCTGCTCAACCTTCTGCTCCTTCACTTCCTTCTTGTCATCCCCCTCACCTTCATACTTTGTGTCCTCATAATGAAGGTAAATGGGGAAAGGAACGTGATTTGAATATTTTCTGATTATGCTCTCAATAGACCACCTGCTGGCATACTCTTCACCCTCTTCATTGAGGTGGAGGGTCACAGTGGTCCCCTGGGTTTCACGCTCAGAGGCCTCTATGCTGTACTCCTCCTTTCCGTCGCTTGTCCACTTCCACGCTGAGTCTTCACCCGCCCTGCGTGAAATTACCTCAACCCTGTCGGCAACCATAAATGCGGAGTAGAAACCGACACCGAACTGCCCGATAAGGCCCGAGTCCTTCTTCTCATCACCTGTAAGGTTCTGCACGAAATTCCTGGTTCCTGACCTCGCGATAGTTCCCAGGTTCTCGTCAAGCTCCTGCTCATTCATACCTATACCTGTATCAGATATGGTAAGCATCTTCTCCTTGTGGTCAAAGGAGATGTCCACCCTCGGTTCAAAGTCGATACTCTTATACTTTTCATCAGTAAGGGTGAGAAATTTAAGTTTATCCAGCGCATCAGAAGCATTGGAAATAAGCTCCCTCAGGAAAATTTCCTTATGGGAATATAGTGAATGAATAATAAGGTGTAATAATCTGTGTACTTCGGTCTGGAACTGTTTTTTACTCATTGACTACACTCCTTGAGTTTTAATTTTATTATGTTCAGTTTTCAAAAGCATTAATTATACCGGAAAAAGAGGGCGAAAAAATCAAGAAAAAATTTTTATCACGACTCGGAGAAATATACCATAACTGATGCCGCCCCGTAAACCAGTGGTGCAGCAATGTTAAAAACGAGCCCGTAACTTATACTGTAGGGCGCATGTGAAAATGAATGGGTCAGCCACATATACAGGAGGGCCACAAGGTACCATGCGTTTATCACTGCCCGCAGAGGAAAAACCCATTTTCTCCCGCTTAAAAATATTGTGCCGAACATTATAATCGCTATTGCGATCAGGTAAACAGCCAGGGGGTTATTTATTACAAACCACGACTCAAAGATATAATATTTCCCCACTGGGAGTATAATCGCGAAAAAGGCTGTTATTGAATTAAGAACAATGACCTTATTTAACAGTTCAAGCCCGAGGAACCAGTCAAGAGCCCCCCTGACAAGCCCCGAGATGAATGATACTACAGAATAGAACAGATCAATTATCGCATCCATTACTCACACCATTATATAATCAAGATAGTCTTTCACAGCTTCGGTAAATCCCGCAGGCCCTGTCCCCTCTGTTACATGGAACATGCCTTCATTTTCAACATAAGAACCGTCATGTTTTCTCACAAGGTACCCCTTATTGACCGCAGTCAACATCGGTATATCGTTCATACTGTCCCCTGCCGCAGCCGTAAAGAGATGTTCAGGATTAATGCCGTAGAACTCAACCACTTTTTTAACAGCTTCCCCTTTACCCGCACCAGCAGGGAGGAGGTGATTGAACCTTCCCCCCTTTGTAAGAATTGCGCCCTGTTTTTTTATGATATCACCGAGAACACCTATCTCACTGTCAGTGAGAAGTGTCCTCTTTTCAAATATAAAAGGGAGAGACGCCCTCCTCTTTAAGGCAAGTTCCGCCTTTTCAACGGATAGCCCTGTATACCTGCTTATCTCCTCCGCGGAGAGATCTATAAGGGGAAGAGCCTTCTCTCCTGTATTTTCCTCAATGACAGGGATAATATCCCTGAGACCTTCAATCCCCCCTCCTGCAACATCAGCCCTGTAGCCTTCCCCCTCAGGGTAGGCTATACCTGAACCGTTTTCAAAAACAAATGGGGAATCAAGACCCAGATCATTCATGAGGATCGATATCTCATCAAAGGTCTTGCTTGAAACAGGCACAAGTGGAATACCCCTGCTTTTTAAAAGCTCAACACCTTCAATCGACTGCTCAAAACTGTATGTATAGTGATCAATCAAAGTTCCGTCTATATCTGTAAAAAAAATGCCCTTTATCACTCCGCCTTTTTCCTGTTCAAAAGAAATTCAACCCTGCGGTTTCTTCTCCTGTTTTCATCATTAGTGTTGGGATAGAAAGGAAGGCTCTCGCCCATGCCCACATACCTGAGCCTTTCAGGTTTTGTCCCCTTATTTATTAAATAGTCCCTTACTGCCAACGCCCGTTTCTCTGAGAGTTTCAGGTTATACTCTTCAGATCCGACATCGTCAGTGTGCCCTTCAATGACTATGTCATAGGAACCGTATTTTTCAAGGATTTTGTATACCCTGTCAAGTATCCCCCTCCCCCTTTTTCTGATCGATGAGCTGCCGAAATCAAACTCTATATTGCTTATCCGTATCTTAAGGCCCCGTTCAGTTACAACAACAAGTATGTCAACAGCAATCTTCCCTGTTGCTTTTTCAGACACGTTCCCCGCCACATCTGTTGCAGAAAACTGGATTTCATAATC
>DAIOFM010000151.1:3878-5705 GCA_036745755.1 Spirochaetota bacterium
TGTGCTGTCGAAAACGATCCTCTTGGAAAATGAGGCGGGATTATTACCGCTGTTATACC
Source organism: Spirochaetota bacterium (assembly GCA_036745755.1). Taxonomy (GTDB): domain Bacteria; phylum Spirochaetota; class UBA4802; order UBA4802; family UBA5550; genus UBA5550. The sequence continues at coordinate 3,938 of DAIOFM010000151.1, forward strand.
AGGCTGTAAACCTGAACCTGTATTCCCCGTCGTCAAGCAGATCTCCATCCCTGTCCCTGCAGTCCCAGTCAATAAAACCGGGAAGTTCCTTTCCGCCTGACAGCACCCTTAAAGGATCATCCCTCTCAGTAAAAACTGCCAGCTCCCACTTCTCAAGCCCCTTAACCGATGAAAGTTCAGGGAAAAACCTTATCCTCTTCTCCGCGCTCTTTTTATAAGAGTAGTATGAAGTCTCAGTACGCACATCAGCAATCTCCATTTCAGTGGTAAGGATTATCTCCCTGAGTTCCGCTGAAGTGCTGTTGCCAGCCCTGTCTCTTGAAAATATACTGTAGTAATAAAGGCCGTCAGGAAGGAGGTTCCCTCCAGCATCTTTCCCGTCCCAGGTAAATCTTGCAGGCACAGACCGCCCCTCCCACCTCCATGAAATTACAGTTTCACCGGAAGAATTTTTAACTTCAGCAGTCCATATATCTTCCGGCAGGGACACAATATTCTGCTGCACAACAAGCGTGTCCTTTTTTCTGTCCCCGTTGGGCGAAAAGATCAGAGAGTCTGCCATTAATCCCGCTTCAGGAGGGGTGCTGTCTATATATACAGACCCTGACTTTACCGGGGCTATATTGTCCTTTGAATCCCAGGCGTAGAAGTAGTACCTGTACCTTCCGTCAGGGAGTTTCTTACCTGCTGCATCCGACCCGTCCCAGAGAATTTTTTCAGGCACTGCAAGGGAATACTTCCTTCCAAAAAATCTCTTAAAGAAGGAGGCGGCGGCAAGACTCTCCTCTATCTCCCTCTCGCTGATCTTGAATTCACGCACCACGTTGTCCCTGTCGTCAGCAATCTGAAGGCGCCACCCTGTTATACGGCTGGAATCGCTTACCTCCAGGTCAAAAATCAGGTAGTCCTGGATTCCGTCGTAATTCGGAGAGATATACTCATTGTCAGGAGTAATGGCTATGACAGGGGGTTCCCTGTCCACCCCTCCCAGGTACATGGTAAGCCCTGCGTAATGGTTGACGCCATTGTCCCCGGAATAAGCGAGAGCATAATTCAGCTCTCCACTGAAGGACTCACCCTCAAACCTGTACCCCGCGCCGCATGTATATGTCATGTAACCGTAAACATCGGGAACGACCATCCCTCCCCGAAGTGAAAAATTCTCATACAGAACAGCCTCAAGCCCTAACTTTACCGGGTAATCACTGAAGCCGTTAACAGCTGAATAATCGTTGTAAAAACCGAAGGAATAGAGCCTCTCGCGATAAAAAATAAAACTGTAGCCCCCTGTCACACTGTTAAGGTCACAGGCCTCATCTGAACTGTACCCCAGCCCCGCGGAGAGCCCCAGGGTAAAATCGTATATTCCGAAACCTGTTATTGAGCCTGAACTCCCCACCAGGTATTTAAGCCCCGGCTTCAGCCCCAGCCAGCTTCCGGTTTCACTATAATCAAAATAGGCATACTCAAGGGAGAGGCCGAAGAAAAAACGTGATATAATCTCTTTCGCCAGGCCGGCAGAGAGATAATACCCTGTCTCCTTAAGATCCCCCTCCTCAATATTGAAATATGAAAAGGAGAGCCCCATTACACCGTAGTTAAAGGGTATGGCAGTTGTAAAAGCGGGATAGGTGTATTCACCGTTAAGGGAGCCGTAATCCAGGCCAAGGGAGAAGTTCTCCACGCCCGATATTGACGCGGGGTTTATCATAAAAAAGGAGGGGCCTGAAGAGGTTACACCTGCGCCGGCCATGCCTGTGGGCCTGGC
>DAIOFM010000152.1:0-5595 GCA_036745755.1 Spirochaetota bacterium
TCCTTTCTTTTCTGAATTTTTTAAGTCCCGGGATCTTCGCGAGTTTCTCTCCGTAAGTTGCGTTCAGCATAAGTGAAAGATCTATCCTGTACATGATCGGGTATGAACTGCCGCACCGTTTTCTTATCTCCTCCACAAGTCTGATGCCGAATTTCTGCCAGTCTTTGTAGGGGCCGAACCACCTGCGGTTGAACGCCGGGTTCGTCATCTGCTCCAGAAGGTACCCTTCATGGCCGTGGAGATAGACGCCGTCAATGAGTAGCGCCTTCGCGTCAGCTGCGGCCTGACCTGTGTTTTTTATTATTCTTCCCAGTTCAAGAAAGGTCAGGGGCCTGCAGGGTACCTGGGGAATATAAAAGTTCGGGTTCCACGATGCTGATACAGGGAGTTTATGTTTTTTCACAAGACACTCCGGTGAGCCGACCCTGCCGAGACCCGGCGTGAGCTGTATGAAGAACAGTGACCCGAAAGCATGGAGCGATTCAGCGAGAATTCGCCAGCCCGCGTAGTTTGTCCTTGATCTGTCAATCCTTGGGAATATTGAAAGTCCCCCTTCCTCTGTTACGGATGGATCGATACTGTGGCTAACCGGGATGAGGCCCGATGTTATAAGTCCCACTCCTCCCCGTGCTCGTTCGGTAAAGTAGCTTATCATTTTCTGCGACGGCCTCCCTGTCTCATCAGCCATGCAGATGTTACCCATTGGGGCCATGACAATCCTGTTTTTTGATGTGACTGAGTTGATTTTCACGGGCTCAAAAAGAGCGGTATAGGGGTAGAGATCATTTTCCATCCCCGCGCCCTTGAAAGCGTTGCTGTTCCTGAACCAGCTGCCGTAATGTTCAGTCCAGTTTTTCAGGGTAAGTTCATATTGTCTGATGTTGTATTTCACCGATCCTCCATGGCAGTTCTGATGATGCCTGTTATATTTACGGGATTTATTGGGACTATACTTTTTTATCGGCAGAGTTTGCCGGGAAAAAAAGATATTCAGGGTAAAGAATAGTCGCTATAAAAGAGACCTGTTGAAAATGCATTATGCAGGTTTTTATATGATCAACTTGAATACTTTTTATATACGTTAATCATTTAAAATTATATAAAAAATAGTTGAGAAAAAAATATTAAGTATATAATTATACCACTATTTGAAGCAGGAGGGATGTCATGCAGATAATGGAGATTCAGCCTGAAGAAATTGAAGAAGCCTCTTTTATGATAAAGGGAGTTTTCAATGAGTTTATCTCTAACAGCTACACGAAAGAGGGTGTCTCTCAATTTAATAATTTCGCTGATGAAGGAACGATAAAAAAACGTCTTTCAGCAGGGAGCCTGATACTTATCGCAAAAGAAGATGAATCTATTGCAGGGCTTATAGAGATAAGTGAAGGTTCTCATATCCCGCTTTTTTTTGTAAAAAGAGAGTTTCAGGGGAAGGGGGTAGGCAGCAGGCTTTTCAGAAAAGCTGTGAAGAAATATTCAGAGAAGGACCCTTCAATTGAGGTGTTTACCGTAAATTCCTCCCCGGAGGCTGTTGATTTTTATAAAATTCTCGGTTTCAGAAATGCAGCCGCAATGCAGGTAAAGAGCGGTATACGGTATTATCCTATGCAGTATAATGTGAACTATTTTTAAAAGTATATCGAAGAGTCTGGTGTTTTGATTTTTCGTTTTACGGGAAATTTAGTTTTCCGGCTGTTTTGTTATGTGTTATCCTTCCCAGGGGATCGTCATTTTTTAAATAAATACATGAATTAGATATTAAGGTTCCATCTTTTATATTTAAGAAATAACTTGACATTTTATGGTTTGTGTTTAATGGTCTGACCACCAGACAGCCTGGAGAGTGGAATATTTACTTTAGTAATCTGTCCTGGAAATCAGGCTGCCTGAATTTTTCATCCACACTATTTAAATATCAGGAGTTTTATATGAAAAAGACAGTAATACTTAACTCTGCAAAATTTAATTTTGATGGAAGACTCGATTTCTCGCGGCTGAGGGGGATTACCGAGGTTTTTAAGTTTGATGAGAGTACTGCAGAGGAGATAATTCAAAGATCCGGAAAACGGGATATAATTATCTCCAAAGAACTGCCGATCCCGGCAGATTTAATAGAGAGGCTGGATGATTCGGTCAAACTGATCTGTGAGGCTGGTACAGGATTTAATAATATCGATATTTCTGCTGCCAGGAAAAGAGGGATAATGGTTTGCAATGTTCCCGGTTACAGCACAGGCGCAGTAGCCCAGCTTGCTGTATCATTTATTCTGAACTTGAGCTCATCCATCCCCCGGCAGGTGATCATGATCAATCAGAAACAGTTTGATAATTTCACTAAATTTCTCCAGGTCCCTCATCACGAGGTGCAGGGAAAAGTACTCGGGGTGATCGGGGCCGGGGCGATAGGGAGTGAGGTAATCAGGATAGCTTCAGTTCTTGGAATGAAGGTACTGTTTTATGACATTAAAGAAGAACAGATGAATATTGCGGATGCGGAATACTCTGCTCTTGACGATCTTCTTCGGGAGAGTGATTTTGTCTCCCTGCATTGCCCTCTTACAGAGAAGACAAAACATATTCTTAACCGGGACAGTATAAGCCTGATGAAACAAACGGCTTTTGTCATCAATACATCACGTGGTGCACTCATCGAAGAGGGGGACCTTATCGATGCTCTGATGAACAACCGGATTGCCGGAGCGGCGCTTGATGTTCAGGAAACAGAGCCTCCTGCCCTGGATAATCCACTGTTTACCATGGATAATGTGATAGTTACTCCGCATATCGGTTGGCAGACCCTTGAATCGAGGCAGAGACTGATGGAACGCCTGACAGGAAATATTGAGGCATTTCTTAACGGTAAACCGGAAAATGTAATTAATTGAACAGTGTTTATGATTTTACAGCTGGCCGGATTTAAAAGAAGGGAACGCGTGGTTGAAATGCAGATATGCCGTGCTGTGGGGATATTCGCTCCGGGTTTGAATTTCCAGGTTTGAAAAAAATTGATGATGAAATTGCCCGATTTCTTAACGCGGAGTCCCTTCCTGCTGTCAGTTACGAGGATGAGTTCTTCGGAGATTTAGAGCCCGAAATCGTAATTATAGATAATTGCAGGGTTCCCTGTGAGTCCTGGAGCAGGGCCTGAGGATAAAATTTAATATTTTTATATGCTGCACGGAGCAGTTTCCGGAAAATTTAAAAATCCCTTATAAACTCTGTGAAAGATTATTTAAACAATTTAAGCTTTATTTTAGAGTTTATTGCCGGTATTTACAAAAATAAATTCTGACATTTGTAAAAAAATGTAAAAAAACCTTCCGGACGGTTTTTAGTGATTGACAAAAATAGTCTAGTAGTCTAGTGGTCTGACCACTAGACTACTAGATGTTAAGAAAGCTTGCCGGAACAGATGGATGTTTACTGTCCTGAAGTTTTTTAACATGAAACAGGTTATAATTAAAATGATTATGGAGGTTTGACAATGGAAGTAAATCTGGGATTAGCACTGGTCGCTTTTATTCCAATACTGTTTACTATTGTCGTAATGACTGCTCTCAACTGGCCGGCCAAAAGGGCGCTGCCACTTGCCTGGTTACTGTCAATTCTTATAGCTTATTTTACATGGAGTATGGATTTTCACCATATTTTTGGTTACTCCATTTTTGGTGCTTTTAAGGCGCTTGATGTGTTGATTATCATTTTCGGTGCAATTCTGATACTCAATACCCTGAAGCTGTCAGGCGGGATGGCAACTATAAATAACGGGTTTCTGAATATTACCGATGACAAGCGTATTCAGGCTGTGATTATCGGATGGATGTTCGGTGCCCTTATTGAAGGTGCTGCAGGTTTTGGTACGCCAGCCGCTCTTGCCGGACCTCTTCTTGTGGGACTTGGTTTTCCTCCACTCGCAGCTGCAATGGTGGCTCTTATTTTCAACAGCACACCTGTGAGCTTCGGCGCAGTGGGCACACCGGTATTCGGGGCTATGTCAACACTTGCTGGAAATCTTCCAAAGGACCCGGCAATAGTTGAGGGTTTCAAGATTTCGCTTGCGCAGTGGACTGCAATCGGTCATTCATTTGTGGGCATTTTTATCCCTCTTCTGGCCCTCTGTATGCTTACAAGATTTTTCGGCAAAGAACGTTCAATTAAGCCCGCGCTGGAAGCGGCCCCGTTTGCAATTTTCGCAGGTATTGTTTTAATTATTCCATATGTTGCAATAGCAACCCTGCTTGGCCCGGAGCTTCCTTCACTGGTCGGCGGACTAATCGGCTTACCTATCATTATTTTTGCCGCTAAGAAAGGTTTTCTTGTTCCCAAAAAGGCATGGCATTTTGCCGATCAGTCAGAATGGGAGGAGGACTGGAAAGCTGTTATCGATACTGGTGCAATCGGCCGGTCGAACATGTCACTTGTCAAAGCATGGAGCCCCTATATTTTAATTGCCCTTATTCTTATTGTTACAAGGATACCTGAACTCGGACTTAAGAGTTTTCTTGCTGCCCAGAAAATTCCGGTTAATAATATACTCGGTATTGAAGGACTTAACTACGGTCTCCCGTACCTTTATCTTCCCGGAACAGTTCCCTTTATCCTTGTAGCACTGGTGACTCATCTTGTCCATGGCATGAACGTGGAACAGGTAAAGACTGCATGGAAAAATTCATTCAAGCAGATTCTCGGCCCGGCAATAGCCCTCTTTTTCGGCGTTGCCATGGTGCAGCTGATGCTTAAGTCAGGTACTAATTCTGCAGGTCTTGACAGTATGATGACAACAATGGCAAAAGGTATCGCTTATGTGGCAGGTAATGCTTACGTCTTTGTTTCACCGCTTATCGGCGTACTGGGTGCCTTTATATCAGGTTCAAATACTGTTTCGAATATACTTTTCGCCTCATTGCAGTTTGAAACCGCAAAAATTCTGCAAATGTCCCCTCTTCTCATAGTTGCTCTTCAGGTTATCGGCGGAGCTGTGGGGAACATGGTTTGTGTTAATAATGTTGTTGCTGCATGTGCCACTGTTGGGACTCCGGGGGTTGAAGGTAAAATCATAAGAAGAAATGCCATTCCTATGTTTATCATGGCAATGGCAGTGGCTCTTGTAATAGGTATTCTTATTTACAACGGCGTGGATCCATTCCCCGTCGGCTGAGAGTTTGTGTGAATAACGGCTTCACCGGGAGAAACTTTTTTTCCCGGTGAGGTGAAATACTCTAATATATTTTTAAATATTGGTAAAGATGATGCAAACAATGAGCGGCAATAAATCAATTCTGATAAAGATAGAAAAAAACAGAGATTATAATTTCCTGATTAATACAATTTCAGCAGCAGTTCTCGTCATCTTTTTTCCGGTTAATTTTTTTAAAAGGGGAGCGCTTAACATATCGGAAAGCAAACCCTGTATGAATACGGCTTACTCTCTTCTCTGCAGTGCCTTCCCCCGGTGCTGCAGGAGTTTAAAATGCATTGTGGTAAGTTTTAATCTTACCACAATGCATAATATTTTCAGTTTGAATATATAAGGAGACTTTCAATGTCAAAAAAGATGATGAAGTCAATGGACGGTAATACGGCAGCTTCGCA
>DAIOFM010000153.1:0-5595 GCA_036745755.1 Spirochaetota bacterium
AAGCGAAACCAGCGCCGGCATGGCCCATGATAACCATGCCCGTATTAAGTTCGGATATGTAAACAATGTACTGCCCGGGGCTACTGTAGAGGTCCAGCCGGACGGTGAGCTATGGGCAACGGGCCGTGGTGTTGCCTCGGAGTATTTCAATGATCCGTACAATACCGAACAGGCATTTGAAAACGGCTGGTTTAAAACCGGGGACATCGGAGAGATTGATGACGAAGGTTATGTACGTATAACTGATCGTAAAAAAATGATTATTGTTCTTGATACCGGTAAAAAAGTAGCCCCGGCCCGTATTGAAGAGGTCATCTGCCGCAGCCTGTTAATAGATCAGATGGTCGTGGTGGGAAATGATAAAAAGTTTATATCAGCCCTGATTGTGCCGATGTTTGACAATCTCATTACCATGCTGGAAAGCCAGGGAGCAACAGTGGACAAGACAGATTTTGTTTTTGAAACAATTAACAACATGCAGATGTGTACTGAGGTTCCACAGGAATTTATTGACTTGCCAGCGGTTAAACAGGTCATCGCCATGGATATTAAAAAAGCCAATGAGCAGCTGGATGACTATGAAATGATAAAGAATTATCAGGTACTGAATAAGCGCTTTTCTGAAAAGGATGGGGAAATAACCCCTACCCAGAAGGTTAAATCAAACTTTATCATTAAAAAATACTCTAACATCATAGATGAGATGTACAAATAATAAGCAGAGATCAAAAGGGGCTGTCTTTTCAGGCAGCCCCTTTTTTACTATTGATGTAATTTGAATTATACTTTAAAAAATTACCGATAAGCAGATAAACAGCAAGCTGTATTTTAAGATTTTGCAAATTCCTCTTTTATCTGCTTCTGGATCGTTTTCTTTTCGATTTTACCAAGTGAAGTACCAAGTGAAGTAAGCGGCAGGGTGTCTGAAACTAGAAATTGTTTTGGTATCTTATATTTAACCAGATTCTCCTGCAAATATTTCACAAGTTTATCTTCATTAAGATCATACCAGCGACTGGAACACTTTTACAGATTCTTCTCCATCCAGACAACACTGAAAGGCTTTCCGAATTTTTTCCCGATATCTTTAAAACATCCGCACTGAGAAAAACCGTTTCTTTTATGGAATTCAATGCTCCCGGCATTTTCGGATGAAATATCCGCAAGGAGATGAGTTATCCCAAGTTCACGGGCATCATCCTCAAGCTTTATCAGCGCGGAACTGCCGATCCCTTTCCCGGTAAATTCATCTTTTATAAAATAACTGACCTCCGCTGTTTCCCTGAAAACCGGAAAGGGATTATAGGGACGGAGCAGGCAGAAACCGATCACGTCCCCTTCATCAGATTTAATTACATAGGAGGGGTGAGTTTTGCCGATACCCAGAAACTTTAAAAAGAGTTTATTCGTGACCCTCCCCTCCGGGAAAGCCGCGAAGCTGTTCTGCGAGTAATGGTTAAATATATCCATCACTTCCTCTTCATGTTCAGGCATCATCTTTTCAAATTTATGGTCCATGTTCTACACCTCTCCTGTGAAGCAACCGGATACCTCACCGATTCATCTCCCCTTCGATGAAGCAGATCTATTCTTTACTCCCGCTGTCAGCGCCCCTGCCTTTCCCTATATTTTCAATATACTGAATCAGCCTGTTCCATCTCCACCTGAAAAAAGCAGCAACCACCTTTATTGCCAGATAGAGAGCAAGGAGCGGGATTACTGACATTATTATAATCAATACTATTTTCACCATCCAGACAAAACCTTCTTTTCCGTAACCGACCCCCAGGGAAAAGGCGTGCGAAATTTTTGTGGATTCATATACAGTCAGATGAAGATAGCTGTAAAGAACACTCTTTTTCAATGCAGCTTTTTCCTTAAGCGCATTATCAATGCTTTTCTGCAGCGAATCTACCAGAGCGGCATCATTGCTTTTCTTTGCCCTGCTCAGCCGTTCTCTCAACAACTCAACCGCATCATTTTTTTGAGTAATTTCATCTGAAACATCTTCAGAGATAATGTTTATATCCAGTATCTCCCCAAGTGCTGTCACTTTCTCAATGAATTCAGAAAAGAATTCCGCCTGCAGTTTGATCTTATATTTTAAAATAAATCTTTTATCAGCTTTTACATTAATACTCTCTTCAATTATCTGTGCGTTAAAGCCGGAAATCAGATCCTTTGTTTTAACCTTAACGTCATCAACATCATCTGTCTCAATTTCAACAAAGCCGTTCCTTCGTATATTCTCCCCTTTGACCAGAGAATCGATCTGTTCAGCCGCACTTCCCGCAGGCGCAACATCTGCTGACGGAACCTCCCCCTCCTTTGAGCATCCCGCCGGCATAAACAGCAGTGAAGGTATAAGGATCGCATAAAACATAAGGGATAATTTTAAATTCTTCATCACAACACTCCTCCCGGAAAACATTAAGCCGGATTATGATAGCGCCCTGCTTTCATAAATTTTACCACCCGTTTCAGATAAAAGTCAACCCGATTCCCGGTTACTATCATTATCAGTATACTTTATTTTCATCATGCAGGAGGGGGCTTCATTTCCGGCCAAATCCCGATTTTAAAAAGTCTTATCAATTTTTTATTCCATTAAATATTTTTCTTTCATTGTCATCTTAAGTTCAAATAACAGCCATCATAAACTTCTGTTCGATTCCATCCATTTCTTTTTGACCGGTACAGGGCAGCTGTCAACGGGAATTATCTTTAAGAGAGGGGTTTTATTTGTATAATCCTCAGAATGGGATTTTATTATTGACATCTGCTGCTATCGATAAAATGAGTAAACGACTTCAAAGTCAGGGAAAGAGCAATGAACAAAACAGACATTCGATATTCTGAATACATAAGCATCCTGCACGAGGAGCTGGTACCGGCGATGGGTTGTACTGAACCGATTGCAATTGCATACGCAGCAGCCATGGCAAAAAAAATTCTCGGCACAGATCCTGAACGTGTTGTGATTGAAATCAGTGACAATATTATAAAAAATGTTAAAAGTGTTGTTGTTCCGAATACCGGCAATTTAAAGGGGATAGAAGCAGCTGCGGCAGCGGGTATTGCAGCAGGTGATGCAAACAAAGTTTTAGAGGTAATCTCAGAAGTAAATGATGAAGGCCGTAAAGCAATCGCGACATTTTTAAAAACTAAAGAAATCAAAATACAATCATCCAAAAGCGGCCTGATCTTTGATCTGATAGTAAATGTATATAGTGGTGAATCCTCCGCATCTGTCCGGATTTCACATTTTCACACAAATATTGTTCGTATCACTAAAGATGGCAAAACCACCTTCTACAATCCACAGTGTAATGATATTAATAAAACCGGAAAAACAGACCGTTCGTTAATGAACGTTGAGGATATTATTGACTTTGCCGAGTCAGTAGATATTTCTGAAGTAAAAGATGTGCTACAGAAACAAATCGATTACAACTCGGCCATTGCGGAAGAAGGAATCAGGGGAGAATGGGGAGCAAGTATAGGTTCTGTTATTTTAAAGACCTGGGATTGCAATGATATTAAAATCCGCGCAAAGGCCATGGCCGCTGCAGGTTCTGATGCCCGCATGAGTGGCTGTGAACTACCGGTAATAATTGTTTCCGGCAGCGGAAATCAGGGCCTTACCGCATCTGTTCCTGTTATTGAATACGCCAGGGAGTTAAAGGCAGACCGGGAAACCCTGTACCGTGCTTTAATAATTTCAAATTTAATCACCATCCACCTGAAAACAGGTATAGGCAGCTTATCCGCCTATTGCGGCGCTGTCTCGGCAGGTATGGGAGCAGGCTCCGGTATTACCTGGCTGTGCGGCGGCCGATATAAAGAAGTGGCTCACACGATTGTTAACGGCCTGGCTATTGTTTCAGGAATCATATGTGACGGGGCAAAACCATCCTGTGCCGGAAAAGTTGCCACAGCTGTTGAAGCCGGAATCCTCGGATACCATATGTATAAAAACGGAAAACAGATTTATGCCGGAGAAGGTATTGTTGAGAAAGGGGTTGAAAACACTATCAAAAATATCGGACGATTGGGCAGTACAGGTATGCGTGAAACCGATAAGGAAATCATCAGAATTATGTTAGGAAAATAATTACAGGCCCGAAATAAATTTCAACACAGATGCTGCCAGGCATAAATAGCCACAACAGTACCTGTGCAGATTTTGTTACCTGTCTTATAAAATATTCACCATTATTCTACTTTCTTTTCAGTGTAACAGGTCTGCCCTTTCCCCCTTTGGGAGAAACCAGCAGATTGTTATTTATCAAAACAGCTTTCAGTTTTCTGAATATGGCCCCATCGCTCAATTCAATTTCCGCTGCAAGAGGGTTACTCTTAACGATTTTGTATATCCACCCTGAGATCCAATTCAACATAGCCGGCACAATTTCTCCCTCTCTTAACTCAGGCCAGGGGTACGGCGATATAATTAAATTTGATGATATTAAATTCGGACAGACCCGGTAAGTAAATTCGCGTTGAAGCAAAGGGGTTGCAACCCCTTTCTTTAATTTCCGCAACTGTTCACAGGAAGTGTACCGAGCGGGATGAAGCAAAACTGCGCAATGTTATATGACGAAATACCTTCCCTGGTATTCGCCGATTATCTCGTCGTGGATAAGGGCCCTGAGATTCTCTTCAATCATATGCTCTTCAAAGTACTGCTGTATCTTTATATCAAAAAACCTGTTTCTGTAAAAGGGTGATATCTCCACCAGTTCTCTCAGTGTCTTCCCCACCCCTATGTGCAGCAGTACCTCATTTCTCTGCCTGTAAAACGCGGCAAGAAAGGCATCAAAGCGGCCGGTTGCGTCACCTTCAAATACAGGCTTGTGCGATGTGCATACCCTTTTATAGGGAATCTTCATCACCCTGCGCACGCTTTCTATAAAGGGGTCTATTCTCCCCTCGGGATTTCCGTACCAGGGGCCAAAGCTTGTGAAATCTATATCTGTTGTAAAGAGTGTTCCGGTGTTATGTTCAAAAAAACAGTAATGGTCATCAAGATGGCCCGGGGCGTGTATCGCCTCTATGCGGCAGGTGCCGTTCTCTATAATCTCACCGTTGCTGAAACGGCCGTCAGGCTCACGAAGCGCCTCAATCCCAAGAGGCTTTCCTATGGCCTCAACCCAGTGCAGCCCTCTCTCTCTTGTACCGACGTAGCGCCGGCCAAGCTCCTCTATATTAAAAACAGTATCAGGCGTCTCGGCAGGGAGCAGCAGCCTGCGGTGTGTCAGCACGCTCCATCTCCTTATATGGTCAGGGTGTGAATGCGATATGAGGAGCGTGTCTATACCTATTGATTCATCTATCTCCTTTACCAGGTTTTCATCCGTACCCGCATCAAGGAGTATATTTTCATCCCCTGTAAACAGAAAGGAGTGGCAATAGGGAAACTGCCCCCTCTGCGGAGCGGTTACGAGATATATATTCTCACATACCTGTTCGATGTTTCTGTTGTCCCTGAAATTCATGCTCCGGGCAGTTTCTCTATATCAGTTTTTTAAAGCAAGAAAATTTTTACTTATCCCGTATTGACGGGCCGGGCCGGGACCATTCCCGTCTACCTTT
>DAIOFM010000154.1:0-5528 GCA_036745755.1 Spirochaetota bacterium
AGCAGGCTGTCGGAGGGGGACCTTACCGCGAGAAGTACAGATTACCTTACAGATGAATTCGGTGACATGATCAGGAACATGAAAAATTTCCAGGACAAAATCGGGGAAATTGTTGACTCAGCCCTTATGGCCTCGGGACAGCTTGCCACATCCGCAGAGGAACTCGCTTCCACCAGTTCAAGCCTTTCTGACGGAGCTCAAACCCAGGCTGCGGCTGTTGAGGAGGCCACGGCCTCCCTTGAGGAGATTTCAGCATCCAACGAATCGATTGCCGGCAATTCTAAAGAACAGTCAGATCATTCTAAAAATACGTATAAAGCCATGGAACAACTCGGTACTCATATAAACTCTGTTCACGCTGACGCGGTTTCCGCACTTAAAGTGGCTAACAATACAATCAATGAGGCCATGACTGGAAATGAACTGATGCAGAATACTGTTAAAGGTATAAACAGTATTGAGGAAAATTCCAGGCAGATTGCTGACACGGTTACACTTATCAGTGATATATCAGACCAGGTCAACCTCCTTGCCCTTAACGCAGCTATTGAAGCGGCCAGGGCCGGTGAACATGGCAGGGGATTCGCTGTTGTTGCAGATGAAATAGGAAAACTTGCAGAACAGACAGCTGATTCAGCCAAAAGTATCACAAACCTTGTATCAAATGGTGTCAAATCCGCGCAGCAGGGGATCATGGACATAAATAATACTTCTACAGCACTTACGAATATTATCGATCATATTAATAACACAAAAGAACTGGTACAAAAAATAGCGGATTCATCAAAGAACCAGGCCGAGGCAAGCGATACTGTTCTGAAAGCAACTGAACAGGTAAAATCAATGGCTGAAAATATTTCGAACTCCACCAGTGAACAGACGCTTACTCATACTGAAATATCAAAAACTATGGACCAGATCAATGAGCAGACGCAGTCTCAGGCATCAGGCGCTGAAGAGATAGCATCCTCTGCTGAAGAGATAAGTGCACAGGCCGAAAACCTTAAAACTCTCCTGGAATTTTTCACAACAGGATGAGAAACCGGTCATGGTTCTTATTGACCTGACACTTTGTTTACAGTATAATTAATACATAAACATATCAGTACCGAGCCCCTGAATACAGTCAGTGTAAAGGGTCTCTATATTCCTCTTTCCGTGCACAGAGGAATATAGAGTTATTCAGTCCGGTAACAGATAACCAGAACTGGTGCTTTTATAATTATAAATATGGATGATAAATAATAATGTTCAATACACCGGGCGTTAAATATGCATTATTAAAACTTTACGCCGGAATCATAAAAGCATTTACTGATGCTGCTAAATTACCTGAAGTATTAATATTTGTTTTAACAGCATCCGCTGTTATTATCCCTTTTCACCATATCTCTGCTGACCTTAAAAAGACGCATGTCCTTTATATAAGCTCATATAATCCCGGTTTTCCCACTTTCAACCAGCAGCTTGAGGGGATCAACTCCGTACTCGCCCATGAAAATTTGACTGTTGATATTGAATTCATGGACTCCAAGAGATTTCCGGGTAAGACAAATATCAGGGAATTCCACAGAAGGCTGGCCTGGAAATTAAAGCATCTGCCTCAATATAGTGCTGTAATAGCAGCAGATGATGCTGCCTTCAATTACATCAACGATGAAAAGGACAGGACTTTCAGAGGGATACCTCTCTTCTTTTGCGGTGTTAACAATGTCCCTGCAGTTATAAAGGCCAATAGCAGCGGCAGGCTTCGCGGAGTTCTGGAGGCTGTTTCAGTTCAGGAGACCCTTGAATTGATCATAGAATTATTCCCGGAAAGGAAAACTCTTGCGGTTATTACTGACAGTACAGTTACCGGTAAGGCTGATTTGGAAAACCTGATATTCACAGGAAAAAACTTTGATTTTAATTATAAGCTCCTCTCTCTTGAACATCTTACCTTCAGCCAGCTCAACGATTCGATAACAGAACTGGGCAGCAACAGCTCGATTCTTTTACTTTCATTGTATACTGACGCTACAGGAGAAACAAGAGATTTCCAGGATGAGCTTCGGGAGATTATCACCCACAGCTCAGTCCCGGTATTTCATCTGTGGGAGCACGGCCTCGGTGACGGAATTATAGGAGGAAAACTTATAAACCACAGAGACCAGGGACGGGAAGTTGCAAAAATGGTACTTGCATATCTGAAGGGTACCCCTGTTAAAAAAATAACACCGCGGAATATCAGCCCCAACCGTTACATGTTTGATTACAACATATTAAAAAAATTCAAGGTCCCTTTATCTTCAATTCCTGAAAAAAGTGAAATCATCAATAAGCCCGAGTCTTTCTGGAAAGTACACCGCACCGCGGTAATTATTGCAGCCATAATACTATTTGTCCTTTCATATTCTGTAATAGTTCTCCTGATACACAAAAAACGCCTGACAGTAAAAGTCCATGAAAGAACAGCCGAACTGAATGACAGGGAACAGAAGCTGAATATGGCCCTTGATAATTCCGGTCAGATTGCATGGGACTACGATTTAACCACAGACACTATAACTGTATCAAGGGGCTGGGATGAAAAGACTTCAACAGGAACCAGCGAAAAAACAATCAGGTTTTCTGACTTCGTGAAAACATTTCACCCTGACGATATCAACATGACATATAAATTAATTGATGACCATAAAACCGGCAAGACACCGGGTTTTGAAGAGATGCACAGGATAATACTGCCTGATGGTACAGTCAAATGGATGCTGGCAAGGGGTAAAATTGTACAGAAAGATTCTGACGGATATCCGCTTCAAATGAGCGGAGTAAGCATTGATATAACATATATTAAACAGATTGAAGAGGAACTGAGCAGGTCCCGGCTGATGATGAGGCTTGTGCTTGATACAATCCCTATAGGTGTTTTCTGGAAGGATGCTGATCATGTATATAAAGGCTGTAATAATTTTTTTGCACATGAGATGGGATTCAATTCCCCTGAGGAAATCGCAGGCAGAACAGACAAAGACCTTGTTTTCAGAGAGAACTATAGAGATTTCATTTTAAGCGACAGTGAAGTAATTGAAACAGGAAAACCGAAAATTAATTACGAGGAAACCATAACACTCTCATCGGGAAAGAAATATATTTTCAGAAAATCAAAAATTCCATTAACTGATGAAAACGAAAAAATCACAGGACTCCTTGGAACAGTTGAAGATATAACTGAACAGAGGCAGCTTCAGGATGAAATCCACATGATGCAGAGACTCGAATCTGTAGGTATTCTTGCCGCAGGCATAGCCCACGATTTCAACAACATACTCATGGGAATAACCGGAGCGATTTCAGTTTTAAAATTTTTAAACCCTTCTGACCAGAAAAGTATGGAATGGATCGAAAAAGCTGAATCTCTCTGTATCACCGCATCAGAACTGACATCCCGGCTCATAACATTCTCAAAAGGGGGCACACCTGTTCTGACAGAAGTAAGCCTAACAAATCTAATAAATGAAGTATCTGATTTTATACCGGATAATTCGGGAATTGAGATTGAGATAAACACGGGAAAAAGCCCGGATGTTATATTTCTTGATGAACGTCAGATCAGGCAGGTAATACGTAACATTATATTAAATTCAATAGAATCAATGCCTGATGGCGGAGTCATAAACATAAACTCCACGATTGAGGTACTTGAGCCCTACAATAATCTGAATCTGAACAGAGGAAGTTATGTTAAAATAAGCTTTAGTGATTCAGGAAAAGGCATTAAACCGGAAGATACTGAGAGGATATTTGATCCCTATTACACAACAAAAGAGATGGGAACAGTGAAAGGCCGGGGACTGGGTCTGCCGATCTGCCACTCAATAATTAAAAACCATAAAGGCACCATAACTGTTGAGTCTCTACCCGGGAAAGGCACAAAAATTAATATCTACCTGCCGGAAGGATTAGAGAAAAGCGGATTTCCCTCCTGATTACCGATATAATATTAGAACCTGATGCAGTTCCTGCCGCTCTCCTTTGCCTCATACATCAGTTTATCAGCTTTTTTAACAAGCTCCTCGACATCCCCGTTTAAATACTCGGCGGCCCCTCCGCTCACCGTAACCTTTAAATCCGGAACTCCGGTATCTGTTTTTTCAACAGTACTTCTAATTCTTTCCGCGACAGTAACAGCCCCTTTTATCTGTATCTCCGGCAGGATTATAAGAAACTCCTCGCCGCCATAACGCCCGGCAATATCAACGTTCCGGATCGATTGTTTTATTGCATCAGCAACTTTTCTAAGAACAATGTCTCCGAACTGGTGCCCGTGTAAATCATTGATCCTTTTGAAAAAATCTATGTCAAACATCAGTATGGAAAATTTTGAACTGTACCTCTCGACCTTTTCCGCCTCCTGCCTGAGCCTGTCATAAATATGCCTCCTGTTAAAAAGCGCCGTAAGGGAATCGGTGACAGCCATTTTCTCAAGCTCTTCTTTTTTTTTCCTCAGTTCCTGCATCAGCATAAATGCCCTTATATTTGTTTTAAGCCTGGCGATAAAGAGCTCATAATTAAAAGGCTTCGTGAGATAATCATCCGCCCCTATCGAAAGGACCCGCGATACTGTCTTAACATTATCTATACCGGAAACCGCGATCACCACACTGCCCGGATCCTTCTCACGCAATTTCATTATGACCTTATCACCGGAAGTATTTTCAAGCACAAGGTCTATAATATAGACATCATAATTTTCCCCGGACTCAACAAGGCTCTTTTCTGAATCATAAAAAGCTACATTGGTAATATCATTTACCGCGAAGATTCTTTCTATAATTTTCCTGTCCATTTTATTATCATCAAGTACGGCATACCTGAGTTTATTCATCTTTTCAGCGACAGGGTCGTCACGCCTGAATACTGCCAGGTTATTTTTTATCTGCTCCCTTTCAGATTTTTTCAGTATATAGTCCACTATCCCCAGATCATACATCCTCTTCCTGTCTTCCAGTGAATCATTACCTGTAATTACGACAACGGGGATATTCTTAAATTCAGACTCATTCAGGGCTTTTATAAAATCAACGGAGCTCCCCTCTTCCAGTTCCATGACCGTAAGTATAAGAGATATATTTTCCCTTTTCAGTATGTCAACAGCTTCCGAGGCGCTTGCGGCATTAATATACCTGGCGCTCAATTCCACACTTATCTCACGAATAAGCGTCTTATAAAGCATGCTGGTTTCAAGATGCAGGATTGTGTACATAGTATTTTACCATCAAATTTTCAGGATACAGGATTATTAAGAGTTATAATGATTGTATGTCTGTTCAAACATGAATAATAATATACTTAAAACGATCAAGTTCGTCCAGTCATATTTAACTGGTTTCAGGCGTTTTATTATTAACATTTATTATAATAATCCGTCATTGCGAGGAGCCCTTCGACAAGCTCAGGATAAACTTAAGCGACGAAGCAATCTGTTTCTTATAGTAAATATTCAGTATTAACCGGTATTGTTTCCAGCCTTAACAGATTGCCGCACTCCC
>DAIOFM010000155.1:0-3290 GCA_036745755.1 Spirochaetota bacterium
TTGCTGTTGTCACGATATCGGTTGTCACCGCACTAAGCGGAGCAATAGTCGCATACTTTGTATTTGGCGGCGCCACGGGGGCCAGGCTTGACCTTAATATTATTACGGTTATGAACGCCGGGTATAAGCTTTTTACCAGTTCTTTCATCGTGAGGCTGCCGGCAAATTTTGCTGATAAAGGGATAAGTATCCTTATCGCCTGCCTGCTTATCAGAATACTGAAGCCTGAATATAAGGGCAATGCAGTTAAGAATTAATGAATATCCTGAATCCGGTTAAAACACTATTCTGTGCCGCGATTATTATCCCCTGTCTGACCGTTATGGCAGGTGCGGCTGATATAAAAAGAGTAACCGTTGCCGGCATTACAGATAAAATTCCACTTGAATATAATGCAGAAGGGGCAGGCCCGACAGGGACATATGTTGAACTCTGGAAACTCTGGAGCAGAAAAACAGGCATAGAGGTCAATTATATTATAACTTCACATGGAAAGGCCGGAAAGGCCCTTCTTGAGGGTGAGGCTGATGTTGTTATGGGATATAGCCCTCCAGCATCAGAACTGTACCGTTTTAACCTTATACCTGACATATATATCTCTGAGATCTATATTTACCGCAGCAGATCAATCCCCCCTGTTGAAACTGTTAAAGACTTGAGGCCCTTCAGAACAGGCATCAGAACCGCAGACATAATTAAATTCGGGAAAACACCTGGTGAAACCGCTTTTACGGAAAAGGGATCAGTGTCTGAGCTTATTGAATCCTGCGAGTCGGGCGATATAAACGTTTTTCTTGCAGAGGGGGCGCGTACCAATCATCTGCTGGCAAAGGGAGGAAAGTGGAGGAATTTTGTGCAGTCGTCAGAACCTGTTTTTCGATATGGTATACCTGCAGTTGTCAGGGGGGATAATAAGATTATTGCGGAAGTTATCTCATCCGGTTTCAGCAGAATCTCTGCGGAAGAAAGGAATTTAATAGAAAAAACCCTGTCCGGGGGGAATTATAAGTTCAGGATACCGTGGGGATATGTTGCAGCAGTTATCGTTATATTGATTGTAACAGGCGGGGTGGTCCTTATATGGGGATGGAATTACCGGCTTCAGCTGAAAATAGATGAAGCGACTGAGGAGCTCAAGGTGATGAAGGAGGAGGCCGAGGCCGCGAATCTCGCGAAGAGCCGCTTTCTTGACAATATATCCCATGAACTGAGGACTCCGCTTACGTTGATACTCGCCCCTGTGGAGGGGGCCATAAACGGAAAGCCACTGGGGCTGGAAAGTCTTGAAATGATCCGGCGCAACAGCCGTAATCTCCTCTCGCTGATAAATGATCTCCTTGACCTGTCGCGCATAACAGCCGGTAAGATGAAACTTCACGTCTCTGAAACAGACCTCTCCGCTGCCGTGAAGCTTTACTGTGCGGAGATGGAATCGGTTGCCGAATATAACGGCATCACACTGGAATGTTCAGTGCCTGATGAACCTTTAACGGCATATTTCGACACCGGAAAATTTTCAGGCATAATATCCAACTTTTTTTCAAACTCGCTGAAATTTACGGGAAAAGGCGGGAAAATCGGAGTATCGCTGGAGAGTGATAACGGCTGGATAATTCTCGGATTCAGTGACACCGGTTCCGGGATTCCTCCGGATAAAATAAACAGTATATTTGACAGGTTCAGCCAGGCGGAGGCAACCCTTTCGCGAAGCCAGGAAGGCTCAGGTATCGGACTCTCTATAGTGAAAGAGCTCGTTGAGCTTCATGGCGGAACAGTATCCGTGAACAGCAGGTATATTGAACAGTATCCGGAAGATCACGGTACCTGGTTTTCGGTGAGAATACCTTCCGGGTACGAACATCTCAAGGGGCGGGATGATGTGGAGTTCTCTGCGAATACTGGTGAAACGCCGGCACTTTCATTCGTTCGGGGAATTGCCAAAAGTTCTGCCGGAAATACGGAAATTAATATTTCAGAAGTTCCTCTTCCTGAAGATGCACCTTCAATACTGATTGTTGAGGACAATACAGAGATGAAATTTTTTCTGGAGGGGTTGCTGGAGAAAGAGTATGTTGTTTATACTGCATCGAACGGCGCTGAAGCCGTTGATATACTTAATGAGACTGAAGGAATTGAGCTTATACTTTCAGATATGATGATGCCTGTTATGGATGGCAATGAACTTCTGGAACAGGTAAAAAGAGATGAAAAATTTGCGGATATACCTGTTCTTTTCCTCACCGCAAGGAGTGATGACATGGTTAAGCACAGGGGACTTGAACTGGGCGCTGTTGATTACATTATTAAACCCTTTAATCCCGATGAACTTATGCTCCGTATAAATAACCAGATGAAGCTTACTGTCATGCGCAATGACCTGCGCAGAAAAAATGAGGAGCTTTATTCAAAGCTCAGGCAGCGTATGCAGGATGACGGCCGGAAACCTGCTGTGACCGATGAAATGAAAGGTAAGATGGAATCCGTATGTCTGTTCATCAGAGAAAATTTCAGAAATGATATAAACCGTGATCTCATCGCGGCCACGATCGAAATGAATCCTGATCTGTTCAGCAGAAATTTCAACCAGTATACCGGGAAATCGCTGCCTGATTATGTTAACATTCTCAGGGTGGAGGATGCGAAGATGCTCCTCCGTGAAACGGATAAAACAGTAAGCCGGATTGCCATAGAGACAGGATTCGAAAACATCAGGACATTCAACAGGGTGTTTAAAAAATTCACCGGGATGAACCCCGGTGAATTCAGGGAAGGGGACTATTCGTAGTGAATCCTCAACCGGATGATTTTTACGTTTTAATTATCTATTGAAGCCCGGGAAACTATGCGATGCTGTATATTGTTCCTCCTGCTATAGCTGTATAATATTATTCTCCTTTTTTAATCTCACCTATCTCTTTGTTTTTATATCTTTTTTTATGGACATTTTCTGACAGGTCGGAGGATGTCTTGCCGGGAAAATACAGTTTTGTTATACATATATAAATTGATTCCCACAGAAAAACATTATGAAAATGTGCGCTTCAGACAGGTTCGTAAATAAATTTATAGATGAATATATGCATGACGGCTTTGCATCATTACCCCGGAACGATATTGATATTTTAATCCTGCATCTTTTAATAAAGTATGGTGAACTGGAGCCGGGGAATTGGAATAAACCTGATTATGAGCAGCTTGCAATTGAACTTAAAGCAAGTGAACAGGAAATTCGTAATATTATGAGTGAATTGTCATTATCAAATGTCAGTAACAGCAAATTCTCTTTTTAT
>DAIOFM010000155.1:3390-5352 GCA_036745755.1 Spirochaetota bacterium
GTCGGAGGATGTCTTGCCTTGGGGGAGAATTATTCAGATATTATTAAAAAAACGGGGAGGTTTTTATGCAGAAAGTATTATGGATACTAACAATTGTTTTCTCAATTCTGGGAGCATTACTTTTTGTCGGTACGATAGCATCATCAAACGGCGCGCCGCAGGAAGCTGCCGGTTCGGCTATGGCTCTCTGTCTCGCGGTAATACCTTATGTTCTTTCGCGGGCAGTGTCTGAAATTAAGAAGTAAAATATTTAAAATAAAACATAGGAGAAATAACATGAAAAAGTTCTTAATGTTATTTTTGGTGACTGTATTTGCCTCTGCTATTGGATGTAAGAAAGCTGAGACTAAGGGAAAAGTCATGGAGTATGTGAAGCTTGGTAATGCCTATTCAGTCAAGGTTTTACCAGTTGATGAGGGTGATGTTTATAAGGATAATCTGGGAGTAGTCAATGCACCATTGAATTCAACATTTATTACAGTTGGTCTTGAGTATAAAAATATTACAAAAGAGAGTGTTAAATGGTATTTGTCAAATAGACCTGTATTTATAAGTCCTGAAAATGCTGAATACAAATGCGATCTTGTTAAAAGTTTAATGTATTCAACTATGATCAAAATTACTACTAAAAATACCGGAATAGGAAGTGATATTTTAAATCCTGGTGTTAGTGTACTTGAAGGTGCTGTTTATGTTGTACCCAAAGAACAATGGTCAAAACCTGGATGGCGATTGAGATTTGAAAAATATACTGATGTTTTATACAAATAAAAGTGCAATAGATATAGAGGAGTTTTTATCATGAAAAAAGTTATTTTAGTTATTTGTTTATTACTCATTTTTTTTAATTTTTATATATCCTCAATTGCTCAAAGTAGTGATGGCCTCCAGCTGGTTTCATCTAGATCTACAAGTGACAGTTACTTCAGATATGTTACCGGGACTGTTAGAAATACAGGATCTCAAACCTACAACATTGTTACTATTACATTCAATTTGTATGATAGCTCCGGATCAATTGTAGGTAATGCAGTTGATACCATTCAGAACTTCAGGCCTGGAGCAAAATGGAAATTTAAGGCTATGATAACTGAGGAATCGGTAGTAAAATATGAATTTGATAGTCTTTCGGGATACTGATTATAATTAGAGGAGACGAACGATGAATGAAATAAGAACTAAATCATCTGATGAGAAATTCTGTTCAGAATGTGGAGAAATAATCAAAATAGCAGCAGAAATTTGCCCTAAATGTGGGGTAAGGCAAAGAGCCCAACCTTCTAAAAAACAGAACGGCCCTTCAGGTATAGGCTGGTACTTTGAGGCTTTAAAAAAATATGCAGTATTTAACGGCAGGGCAAGGAGAAAAGAATACTGGATGTTTACCCTGTTCTTCATAGTTTTTCTTTTTGCGGCAGCATTTATTGATGTTGCATTAGGAGCATCTTCAGATGCGGAAGGAGCTGGCATATTATTAACACTTTATATTCTGGCTATGATAATACCAAGCATTTCTGTTTCTGTCAGAAGATTGCATGACCTTGATAAAAACGGATGGCTGTATCTGATCAATTTTATTCCTTTCATCGGACCAATATGGTTCCTGGTTCTTATGTGTACAGAAGGGATTCATGGAAATAATATTTACGGGGCAGATCCTAAAATCACAGGTAATTAGTATTTTATAGTTCCTGGTTCATAAAACCGTTTTTGCTCCCCTGAACCGGGAACTATTACCTTCTTAAATGAAATTGACACATCCTTTGTCATAACTTATTTTTTAACAAAGCGAAATAGCTTTTTGCATGGATAAAATCCGCAAGTATACACTCTCTGTCTCATCCATGATTGAAGTTATCCCCTTTGCTGTAGAAGATTTTAATGAAGAGAATCCTTTCGCGAAAGAGATTATCAAAACAGGGATAAGAATAAATGAAAGGTAAAAAATGAGGCTATAACATC
>DAIOFM010000156.1:0-1199 GCA_036745755.1 Spirochaetota bacterium
CTCTGCTCATCTATATGCATCCACTTAACAAAGGACTGGTCGATTTTAATTATATCCATGGGGAAGTGCATGAGGTAACTCAATGAAGAGTACCCTGTCCCGAAATCATCCATATATAAAGGGAATTTTCTTGACCTGAGTTCAAGGAGTGAAATGTTGGCTGACTCCATGTCATCCATGAAAGCACTCTCTGTGAGTTCAAACCCTATGTCGCTGTGTTCAACACTGTACCTGTCAATTATCTCAAAGATATGGGACGGTAACTCAGGGTGTATGAACTGTTTTGCCGAAAGGTTGATGTTGACCCTTAAAGGTGTATCAAGAAGAAACTTCCCCTTCCAGTATCCTATCTGCCTGCAGGCCTCTTCAATTATCCATAAACCGAGGGGGAATATTATGGCAGAGTTTTCTGCAACAGATATAAATTTATCGGGAGTTATCACTCCCTTTTCAGGGTCATTAATTCTTATAAGTGCTTCAAAGCCCGATAGTTTTCCTGTTTCGAAATTTATTACAGGCTGGTAGTGGAGCCTGAAGCGGCGGTTTTCCAGGGCGTCCCAGAGGAGTTCCTCCTCCTCCCTTAATTTTTCAATTTTTTCTTCAACTGATTGTTGAAATTCCTGTGTTGGTTTTTTCTTTTTCAGGAATTTTTTTATGATCCTGTTCTGTGAAAGGATGTTGAGAATCAGTGAGCCTGTAAAACCGGAGAGAGTATCAGAAGGCCCGCTTCCCGTTTCAGGTTCAGCTGCGGAAGGGCCGTGCTCTTCAATATACCTGTCCAGGAAAAAGAGAAAGTCTTTTTTCAGTATCGGCGTTGTGATAATGGCTGTTACTCCCTCGCTGTGGGCCGTGATGTAAGGCTTTATCTTTCCCCCTGAAACTACTGTTATCAGGGGTATATCCCTGTCAGAAGCGATTTTTTTCATTGTATGGAGAATTTCAAAATTTTCGTTTATGGAGATATCTCCTATGGCAAGAAGCGAGGGCTTTTCTTTTGCTATCAGTTCTTCGGCTTCAGCAGGTTCCGCGAACAAAGGTATATATTTTTCACCTTCAAGGAGAGTTCGTATCACATTAACAGTTGAGGTCCCGAGACCTGTGAATAGTATCTTTCTGGTTTCCATAAGCTGAATCAAATATAATATAAGCTTCGGAATTTGTATAGAAAAATAGCATAACTTTTGATTAATTGGTTGTAT
>DAIOFM010000156.1:1299-3319 GCA_036745755.1 Spirochaetota bacterium
ATACAGGATTTTTTATGAAGAAATTTAAAGTTGTCTCTCCATATAAACCCTCCCCGGACCAGACGAAGGCGATAAACGGCCTTGTTGAGGGGATTTCAGAAGGAAACAAATTCCAGACACTCCTTGGTGTTACAGGCTCGGGCAAGACTTTCACCATGGCCAAAATCATTGAGGCCGTGAACAAGCCAACCCTTGTGCTTACTCATAACAAGACCCTTGCTGCCCAGCTCTTCAGGGAATTCAGGGAATTTTTTCCTGATAATGCTGTTGAGTATTTTGTCTCCTATTACGATTATTACCAGCCTGAAGCTTACGTTGTTTCATCAGACCTTTACATAGAGAAAGACGCTTCTATAAACGATGAGATAGACAGGCTAAGGCTGAAGGCTTCTTCATCACTACTTGAGAGAAGGGATGTTGTAGTAGTCTCTTCTGTGTCATGCATTTACGGCCTGGGGCGGCCCGAGAATTTTGAAAAGGCTCACCTTGTTCTTAAAACAGGGCAGGATTTTGGCAGGGATGAATTGCTCCGTAAACTCGTAGCTGTTCATTATGACAGAAACGACGTTGCTTTCGGACGCGGAGAGTTCAGGGTAAAGGGGGATATAGTGGATATATACCCCGCATACCTGAAGCAGGAGGCTTACAGGATTGAGTTTTTCGGAGATGAGATCGAGCGGATTACTGTTTTTAATCCTGTGAGCGGTGAGGTAAAGGGCGTGACTGACATGTGTGCAATATTCCCTGCAAAGCATTTTATTTCAGATCCCGAGGAGATGGAGGAGACTGTAAAACTCATTGAGGAGGAGCTTGTGGAGCGCCTGGCTTACTTCCGTAAAGAGGGGAAACTCCTTGAGGCACAGAGGCTCGAGAGCCGGACAAAGTATGACATTGAGATGATGATAGAGACAGGTTACTGCAACGGCATTGAGAATTATTCACGCATTATAGACAGGAGGAAACCGGGCGAGAGGCCGTCGTGCCTTCTTGATTACTTTAAAGGGGATTACCTGCTCCTTGTTGATGAATCACACGTTACCCTTCCGCAGGTGAGGGGGATGTACGAGGGTGACAGGTCAAGGAAGGAGAATTTGGTAAAGTACGGTTTCAGGCTCCCCTCCGCCCTGGACAACAGGCCCCTTGTTTTCAGCGAGTTTGAATCAATTATAAGTAAGTCTGTTTTCGTTTCAGCAACTCCTGCTGAATATGAGATTGAACATTCGGAGAACATAGAAGAGCAGGTTATACGCCCAACGGGCCTTCTTGACCCGGAGATTGAAGTGAGGCCCGCACTGAATCAGGTTGATAACCTTATCGGAGAGGTTAATAAGCGGGCAGAGGCGGGAGAGAGGGTGCTTGTTACTACACTTACAAAAAAGATGGCGGAGGACCTTTCCGTTTATTTTGAGGAGGTTGGAATCCGGGCACGTTACCTTCACTCTGAGATTGATACAATAGAGCGGGTTGAAATAATACGTGATCTCCGCAAAGGGGAATTCGACTGCCTGATAGGGATTAACCTTCTCCGTGAAGGGCTTGATATCCCCGAGGTCTCCCTTGTGGCGATACTCGATGCTGACAAGGAGGGTTTTCTCCGGTCAAAGAGATCTCTCATTCAGACTGCAGGAAGGGCGGCGCGTAACCTTAACGGCAGGGTTATAATGTATGCTGATTCAATGACAGGCTCAATGAAGGAGGCAATTGATGAAACCAACCGCCGCCGTAAAATCCAGGAGGAGTATAACAGGGAAAACAATATAAAGCCTGAATCGATTAAAAAGGAGATAACCGATCTGCTCGAAAGGGAGTACATAAAAGAAAACAGTTTCCTTGAATATGTAGCCGAGTCGGCAACTGCCTACAGGAGCAACAGCATTCCTGACCTTGAGGCCCATAAAGAGAAGTTACGCGGGGAGATGCTTGAGGCTGCTGACAATCTTGAATTTGAAAGGGCGGCCTCACTGCGTGACCAGATGATCGATATTGAAAGAAAGATTGACGTTTTGAAAAAAAAGAAAAA
>DAIOFM010000156.1:3419-5193 GCA_036745755.1 Spirochaetota bacterium
TAATTAATATGAGGTAAATATGAAAAAAACGGTTTTAATAATTTTGTTTATGCTTTTTGGTGCAGGCCTTTTCGCGGCTCAGAATCCTGTTGTTGTGATGAAGACATCAATGGGTACGGTAGAGATTGAGCTTTACCCGGATAAGGCACCTGTTACTGTGGCCAACTTTCTATCCTATGTGGATAAAGGCTTCTACAACGGGACAATTTTTCACAGGGTAATCGGCAGTTTCATGATCCAGGGGGGAGGGTTTACACCGGGTATGCATCAGAAGGCAGTCTCCTCACCTATAAAGAATGAGGCATATAACGGGCTTTCCAATTCAAGGGGGACTGTAGCAATGGCCCGGACGCAGGTTGTCAACAGCGCGACATCACAGTTTTTTATTAATGTGGTGGACAACGGGTTTCTCAATTTCAGGTCCCCCACTCCCGAGGGTTTCGGTTACTGCGTTTTCGGAAAAGTCATTAAAGGGATGGACGTAGTTGACAGGATCAAATCTGTTCCAACCGGAAATTACGGCTATTTTCAGAACGTTCCAGGAACGGATGTTGTTATACAGTCTATCCGGAGGAAGAGGTAATTTCGCTCACTTTTCCTTTTCCCGGGAGGGCGCATATTTTTTGCCTGTAATCGCATCCTCAAGATACCACTCCATCCAGGGATTGTTTTGATCTTCCCGGATATGGACATTGGCTCCGTTCCGGTAATTCTCCGGCGTGCATAAAACGGTGCCGTTTTTTGCGTAGATTTTCCATTTCCCGCCCCCAAGGTGTTTGAATCTGAAGAGCTGGTTTGGCCCTCCATGTCCGCTCCAGATATGGACATTTGTTCCGTTTTTTTTACTGTTGCCCGCAACGTCGACAATACCGCCGTTTTTTGCTTTTATATAATAATAACCTGAACCGGCATTTATGAACATGAACTGCTGATCTGCGCCTTCATCCTTTGCGTAGAGAGCAAGATTGTCTCCTTTTTTGAATTTTTCCGGGGAACCGGACTGGTCCCAGTAACCGAGGTTTTGCGAACCGGCCTGCACTGATTTGATGTAAAAGTATCGGTTCGCGGGCAGGATATCAGTTCCCCCTCCTGCATAAACTGAATGTGAAATAAAGGCCAGTATCAGTGCCGCAGCGATGAACGAAGTCACTTTTGTTAATGGATTATTATTTTTCATATAGACCTCATATTTTAAAAGGCTGAATTTTAGAACCGGTTCATCCTCTGAGTAAAGCAATATTGCTTTTGTAAAAATAAAAAGGGGGATAGAAAGTGGTTGTGAATTACAATCATCCTCTCTATCCCCTGATTCTTGACTTATGTCCTGATCTGTTAATGCATCAGTTATCTGATTTTCCCTGCAATAGTTGTGATGTAGCCTTTTGCGATTGAATCTTTTTCACTCCTGGCAACAGCATTGATCTGTTCAACGAACTTACCTTTAAGAAGGTTTTCGGCGAAGTTGCTCCCAGCTTTAATCTCTGCTTCAGAGATAGCTTTATACATGCTTCTTCTCGCCTCTGTGTCCTTATTATCCTTTACTGCCTTAACCAGGTTGAGAAGCGCAGACCACTGGCCTGATGTGTCCTTGTTGTTTAAATATTCCTGAAGCTTGCCGTCTGCATTTTCACTGTTGAATTTCGCGGCATCAGCATACTGAAAATACTGTGTTCCGGGATTTTTGCCTGCAATTGCAACTTCCAGTGTTCCCTTGTATGAAGATTTATTTTCTGTTGAGCTTCTCCTGGTTGCAGGTATAAAGGATTTGCCGGTT
>DAIOFM010000157.1:0-5160 GCA_036745755.1 Spirochaetota bacterium
CCTGTGCCGGGGCGACACGAACCTCATCCTGAGAACCGGATGCAGAGAAGCGGCCGTCACTCCCGGCTGGTCGTTCGCAATGACATAATTTAAATAATTTTAATATTTAAACTAATAATTTAATCTCCCCGCGCAAATTTTGATTCTTTCCCCCGTCTTTATTATAATAGAAGCAACTGATAGAACAGGGTAAAATTATGGCTGCTGAGATAAACCTGATAAGTGAGATTAAGGAGGCTGAAAAGAGGGCCGAAGAGATGATTGCCGACGCGCGCAGGGAGGGGGAGGCAATGATAGAGAAGATCCGTGAGGAATATATGGAAAAAAACCGGATTGCGGAAGGTGAGTTCCGTGACGCCCTTGCGGCTGCTGTCAGGCGCGCTGCAGATGATGCTGAAGAAGAGGCGGCACGTATGTCCGGGGAAACGGAGAGAGAGATTGCCATGATGAGGGGTGATGCTGAAAAGAGACTGCCGGATGCGGCAGGTTTCCTTGTTAAGAAAATTCTGGAGTAGAGACTATGGCTGTGAGCAGAATGGTAAAGGTGGTGGTTGCCGGGAGCCTCAGTGAACTCTCCTCCTTTATGCGTGAGCTCCAGCATGCAGCAGTACTGCATGTCACCTCTATTATAAAAAAAGATGAACAGGATTCCGGACCTTCAACGGCTGCCCCCACCGAAATTTTCAGCAGTAGCGGATACAGGGAACTCCTTGATGCTAAGGAGTTTTTAGACAGGTTCAGGAAAGAGGAGAGTTTCTGGACCTCGTTTTTTGCTCCCATGAGGACCGTCAGAAGGGAGAGGTTCTATTCAGAGGTGGATTCATTCAGCCCCGGGGAAGTTTTAAGAAAAACTGATGAGCTGAAACAGAGAGTTGAACATCTTCATGAAGAGAGGAACAGGTTAACGGAAATAAACTTCGAACTTGAACCGTGGAAAGAAATTTTCACACAGCTGATAGGGGCCGGAGAATCAGCTGAGTCCCTCACCGTTGCAGGAATTACCTCCACAGATGATATACCATTAATAGAAAATACCCCCGGTATAGACCTGCAGGTACTGGGAAAAACAAAGGATAAAACAGCCATTATAATCGCCTGCCATGTATCGGACAGGGAAGTTCCGGGTAATCTTTTACAGAGGGGGATAATAGAGAGGCTGGATCTCTCCGTGGTCGATGGTTCGCCAGGTGATACATATAACAGAAATATATCAAGGCTTGATGAAATTGACAGGGAACTTGCAGAGGCCGGCTCTGAAGGTGAAAAACTGCTGGAGGAGAGTGAAAACCTCCTCCTCGCCCTTGAACATATGGGGAACATGGAGAGGGCGGAGAACGCTTTCAGGAGATGGATAACCACCGGGTATTCCTTCATTGCTTCAGGGTGGATAATCGGGAGTAACCTTGAAAAACTGAAGAGTATAACCGGAAATTTCGAAGCAGTGGAATTTGACGTTGTATCACCTGAAGAGAGTGAAAAACCTCCCGTGGCCCTTAATAACCGCGCGCTCTTTTCCCCGTTTCAGCTGATTACAAGGCTGTACAGCTACCCGGCATACGGTTCATATGACCCCAGTGCTGTCACGTCGATCTTCTTCGCTGTATTCTTCGGTATATGCCTTACTGACGCCGGGTACGGGCTTCTGCTTGCGCTCCTCTCTTTATGGGGACTTAAAAAAACAGGGTGGAGGAGCGATATCCTCTGGATCGCCTTCTGGGGCGGGCTCTTTACAATAGTTGCGGGTCTTCTCACGGGGGGGATATTCGGCGATCTTTTCAGAAGGGAGAACCCTTTCATTTATCTCCCGGCGCTTCATTCTTTCAGAGAGTTCTTTCTCTGGTTTGATCCCATGGGAGAGCCTATGGCTTTTTTCAGGCTGGTGCTTTTTCTGGGGGTAATACATATCATTACCGGGCTGGTTATAGGCGTGATTTCAGGTTTAATGCAGGGTGACTGGCAGGGCGCGCTTTTTGATAACATGACATGGCTTGTGATAATGGTATCTCTTCTTTCCGTGCTCTTTGCTTCAGACCTCTCTGTGAGGATGGCTCTTGTCAGTTCGGCCGAACCTCTGCTTGACAGTGCTGTGATCCTTCCCGCTTTTTACGCGGCTGGTACAGCCGGCCTTTTTGTTGTCCTTTTCGGCGGCAGGGGTGAGGAGTCGCTGTTTTTCAGGTTTTTTATAGGTTTTCTCAAACTGCTGGTTTTAAGCGGGGTATTCTCCTACCTGGGGGACGTGCTTTCATACATAAGGCTCATGGCCCTGGGGATGGTGACAGCAGGGATCGCCACCGCGATTAATACGATCGCCTTTATGATGAGCGGAATACCTGTGGCAGGGTACCTGCTCACCGCTGTTGTTCTGGTCGGCGGTCATATATTTAACCTTGCCATAAACGCGCTGGGCGGTTTTGTCCATACTTTAAGGCTCCAGTATGTGGAGTTCTATTCAAAGTTTTTTACGGGCGGAGGCGTGCCTTTTGAACCTCTGTCGCTTAACAACAGGTATGTGAAAATAATTGACTGAGGGGTAATATAAATGGAAGGTCAGATAGGTCTCGCAATAGCAATATCAGGAGCGGCAATGGCGGCACTGGTCGCGGGTATAGGGTCCGCTATAGGTATAGGACTGCCGGGGCAGGCCGCGGCCGGAGTTCT
Source organism: Spirochaetota bacterium (assembly GCA_036745755.1). Lineage (GTDB taxonomy): Bacteria > Spirochaetota > UBA4802 > UBA4802 > UBA5550 > UBA5550. The sequence continues at coordinate 2,659 of DAIOFM010000157.1, forward strand.
CAGGGAGGACCCGGAAAAGTTCGGGAACCTTTTTCTCCTGGTTGTGCTTCCCGGGACACAGGGGTTTTACGGTTTCATAGCCGCGTTTCTCGTGATACTGAAACTGGGGCTTCTGGGCGCCACTGTGGTGAAACCGGGGATCTGGGAGGGGTGGCAGATTTTTCTATCCTGCCTTCCCATAGCATTTACCGGGCTTCTTTCAGCTATTCACCAGGGGCGTGTCTGCACCGCCGGTGTTCACCTTGTGGCGAAGCAGCCGGACCAGGCTATGAAAGGGGTCATATTCGCGGCAATGGTTGAGACCTACGCGGTACTGGGGCTGCTTGTAACTTTTTTTCTCCTGAACGGTATCAGGCTCCAGGGATGAGGCGGCAATGGGAAAGGTCAGTGACAGAATTTTAAGCGAAGCTTCAGAGAAAGCCCGGCAGCTTACGGATGAATACGCCCGTAAAGCGGAGAATATGCGTGCCGTATACGAAGAGGCCTGGAAGAGTAAGAAGGATGAGAATGAAAGAAAACTCAGGGAACTTTATGAGGGTGAGATGAAAAGGCTTGTTTCCGCCCGTAGGCTTGAGATGAAAAAGAGAATTCTCGCCGGGAAGAGGGAACTCCTGAGGGAACTGGCGGTGAAGGCCGGGGACATTATCCGCGGCGATCCTGAACTCTATAAAAGATTTATTGAACTCGGTATTGCAAAGGGTGTTATGACCGGCAGTGAGGAGATAGTCATATCAGATTCTGACAGGGATATCTTCAGCAGTGAATTCATTGCCCTTTTGAATGATCTGGCTGCAAAAGCTTCCGGCCTTGAGTGCAGCCTGCGGCTCTCTGACACCACGGAGGATACAGGAGGGGGAATATATCTCAGGGAGGGGAGAATTAATTTTAATGCCACAGTTGACGTCACGGTAAATGCAGCTGCGGAGGAGCTTGAATCAGAGCTTGCTGCCATGCTTTTCGGGGAGAACTGAAAATGATGCGGCGCGGAAACAGCTCATTCCTTTTTGTCGCAGGCATGGTGCGGGCCCTTGAAAAGAGACTCATCGGGAGACCTGTGATTGAGTCGATGCTCAGGGCTGACAGTGTTGATGGCATAGCGGAAATTCTGAAAAACACGGCGTATTCAACCTGGATTGAAAAGGCGGGGAGGGAATTCAGAGCCGCTGACATGATCAGCAGCATGAGGAGTGAACTCTACTCCTTCATAGAGAAATACTCTTACGGCTCAGGTGCCGGGGCACTTTTCAGGCTCGATTACGATTATTATAACATGAAGGTGCTTCTTAAAAAAAATATATTCACCGGGCAAAAGATGGCCTCTCTCTCTGAACTCGGGAACTTCGGGGCCGGATTTATGGAGGATATATTCGCAGAGGAGAGGTACGGTTCCCTCCCTTCCATAATGGGTGAAGCGGTTTCATCCGCCATTGAGGCCTATTACAGTGTGAAAAAACAACCGGTTATTGATCTTGTTATGGATATATATCTATTCAGAGACCTGCTTGAAAGGGGTGCTGTTACAGGGGAAGGGGTCGTGGAAAGGTATATACGCAGAAGGATCGACATTGTGAATATATTGACGCTGCTGCGCAATGGCGGAAAAAGCGGGATTGAAGATTACATGTCATATCTTTTCATTGATGGCGGTTTTATCAGCACTGAAGAGTTCATAAATGCCGCGGATGATCCCCTGAAGACGCTGAAGCTCATTGCCCTGAAAAACGACCTGGACGGTATAAGTGAAGCCCTGAATGGAAAAGAATATACAGTCTACGCGGCGGAAAGGGAATGCCGCGCTGTTATGCTCGATGAACTTGAACCTGCTGATTTTATGATTACAGGTGTGGAGCCCCTTTTCGCGTACGGTTGCAGGGCTGATGATGAGCTGAGAAAGGTGGGGATGATCTTTGCTTCAAAGGCGCCCGGTTTTGATCGCGGAGCGGCGGATATATTACTTGGTGCAGGGGGAGTGATATGAACAGCGGATCGCCTGTAAAGGGAAGGATCGGGGCAGTGGGCCCTCCGGAGCTTATGCTCCTTTTCCGGGGCGCGGGGGTAATGGTGAGAGACGCCTCTACTGCTGATGAGGGGGTAAAGGGAGTCACGGATCTTGCAGGTAACGGGTGCGGGATTATATTTGTTTCAGATGATCTCCTCGCCGGGATGAGGGAAATTATTTCCCACTATTCCGCGGAGCCCTGGCCTGTAATTACCGGTTTCCCCGATATTAAGGGTAAGACCCTGAATTCAGGGAGCATGATAAAAGACCTTGTTAAAAAAGCTGTGGGAATCGACATAGCGGGGCTGACTGATATATGAAAAAGGGGATAATAACAAAAATTTCCGGGCCTCTTGTTGCCGCGGAGAACATGTCCGGTGCAAGGATGTATGATGTTGTACGGGTAGGTTCAGGCGGTCTTGTGGGTGAGATAATTGAACTTAAAGGTGACAGGGCCTCCATACAGGTTTACGAGGACACCGCGGGCATAGGTACAGGTGAGG
>DAIOFM010000158.1:0-2990 GCA_036745755.1 Spirochaetota bacterium
GTTGCGGTAGTTACAGATCCGGACAAGGGGCAGTCGTGGTACGACTTTGCTGATGAAGTTGTCTTTATAGGTGAGCACACTCACTACTCCGACCCGCATATAATAGTTGCAGCAGCACAGATCATCAATGCAAACTCGATCTATTCAGGTTACGGGTTCCTTTCTGAGAACCAGGAGTTTGTAAAAATCATTGATACACTCAACATGACATCCGCGCAGCCCCTGATTTTTATGGGCCCGGGCTTTGACGCCATGGACATCATGGGCCACAAGGGGAATGCGCGCCGCATAGCAAAAGAAAACGGCATACCTCTCTTTGACAGCTCAGATATTTTCAGCGCCAAAAATATGGGAATAATTACTGCCGAAGCCGGTCGGATCGGTTACCCTGTTATACTCAAGCCGGTATCGGGCGGCGGCGGCAAGGGTATGGTTACAGTTTATGCTGAGGGTGAGCTTGAACCGGCTGTTGACTCATGCATGCGTACATCGCTCTCGCTCTATAATAAGCCCTCCTTTTATATTGAAAAGCTTATTAAAAACCCGGTGCATATAGAGGTACAGATATTTAACGGCTGGGTAATAGGGATACGCAAGTGCGCGGTGCAGAGGCGGAACCAGAAGATAATTGAAGAGAGCGGTGAGATTTTCATTGATGAAACAGTATCCGCGAACATTATCTCAGCAGCTGAAAAGCTTGCAGAGATTTCCGGCTACAGCAGAAACTGCGGAGCAGGGACAGTGGAATTCCTTATAGATCAGGATACGGGCGAAACCGGTTTTCTTGAAATGAATACAAGGCTCCAGGTGGAATATGCCGTAACTGACCAGTCCCTTGATATAGACCTGGTTAAATGCCAGGTTCAGCTTTATAACGGAAGGGATGATGAACTTCAGCACCTCGGGACAATTGGCCACAGGGTAACCTACAGTAACCACGCTATTGAGTGCAGGATATACGCTGAAGATCCTGAAAACGGCTACCTCCCCTCCCCCGGAGTAATAGCAGAACTGAACCTCCCGACTTTTAACGGCGTGAGGTGCGACTTCGGTTTCAGGGACGGGGACAGTGTACTCCCGATGTATGACCCGATGATCGGAAAACTTATAGTTCACGGGCGCACACGGAGCGAAACCCTGATACGCCTGGAGAGGGCGCTGCAGGAACTCTATATCAGGGGTGTTAAAACCAATGTGCCCCAGCTTCTCAGGATAATCCGTCATCCGGATTTCATTAAAGGGAGCTATAACAATAACTTCCTCAGTGAGAACTCTGATTTTAACCGGAGAATTTCAGATTATGAATCTCTGCATGGTGAAAGTTCCCTGCATATTATAATGGGGGGATTTAGCGAATACCTGAAGCTCTTTAATGAAAAAGTTTCAGGTTTCATCTCCGTTTCCGCTATAGAGGGGATTGCTGATACACCGGTTCCGGAGCCAGATACAGACTTCACTGTATCATACCCCGGGGCTGTATTTTACCTGAGATTTATCCAGGCATCAATTAACCGTTATTACTCATTCATAAATAAGGAGTACGCGGGAACTATTACTCTGAACTTCACTAATAAAACCGCTGATAATATTATAGTCAATTATAAAGAGAGGGTACTCCGCCTCAGGGTAGACCGGAAACCGGGTGAGGTTATTCTCAGGATCAGGAACGACAGGAACAAGATCAGCTACTACAGCATGGCTGTTTCTGCAGACCGAACTGTTCAAAAAAACAGGACAGAGATCATCCGGGCTCCGTTCCAGGGTACTGTTGTATCGCTATGCAAAAACTTAAGCGCCGGCGACATGATTTGGGAAGGTGATCCTGTAGTAATACTGTCATCCATGAAGATGGAAACCACAATCTGTTCACCGGTTGACGGCATCATAAGCTATATCATTGGCGCAAAAGATCAAGGCGTCATTGGAGGCATGGGTATACATGAAGGTGAAGTGCTGGTAAAAATCGAAACCGGGCACGATGCGGGGAGTTCAGTGAGCAGCTCAACCGGTTTCTTCAACAGCTATTTCAGGGAAAAGCTTCTCCCCTCTGTGATTACTAATCCCGGGGATTATATTCAGCTTATAAGCAGCATCTACTCATCATTAATAATGGGCTATATAAGCGGGAGTTACTACGCTGAAATAATTCAGAAGATTATTTCAGATGTTAGTTTTCCAAAATGGAAGCCCCTCATTAATGAGCAGATCTCGGATGTGGTTATCAGGGGGCTTTTGCATGCAGCCAGTATAAACAGGATATTCTCCAGGTCAGCTGCAGGTGAAGGTATATCATTTTATGATGAGCTTAATACTTTAATTCATCAAAGAAATGCAGATGAGCCTGAACTATCTGAAAACTTCAGTTCTTTAATGGCGGAGCTTCTGAATTCTTACGGGCTCACTGATCATCAGGAGATAAATCTTTTTAGAGGGTCAAGTCACTTTGATCCTGTTATCATGTTTATCTGCATGTCACACAGGTTTATTTCAGGCAATCCTGATTTAATTAAAAACCTGCTATATATGCTCCCCCGTCTCACTATATCTCCGGGCAGATTAATGGAGGCTGCCGATCTTTTCATTGATGAAGAGCAGAACGGGGAGCTTGCAATAACAGCACAGAAATCCAGAATGCTGTTGATGCAGAAATCTGTAGAAACAAAAGAAAATAGAAAAGGGCTCACCCCTGTTTTATCTGACGGATGTTTTAAAAAAAGCAGCAGGCTGAAAGAGCTGCACTTCAGGAATATTGAATTCCTTGAAAATAATTATGATATTGAATGTATAGATTCCTCAGCACCCTGTTTCCCTGTATACAGGATCACTGCTCACGGAAGAGAGGATGATTACATTGCCTTTGCTCTTATTGATGGAGACACAGCGGATATCTCCGGCCTCTATGCAAAAATTGAAGCAGCAGCAGCCTACGCGATCTCACTCCTTGCAGATCTCAATGAAGCAGGTAAAACCGGATACTGGATGCATATTGT
>DAIOFM010000158.1:3090-5015 GCA_036745755.1 Spirochaetota bacterium
TTTGATTCCGGATTATATGAAGAGATCAGGGTAGCCTCCATTGATTATGACCTTTGCGATGAAAAGCGGATCAACAATGTGGGTGCAAAAATTTATACCGGCCTGATACATGGAACTGAAGCCTGCTTCTTCATGAAAGATTCACGCATCAACAGCGGTTCAACAGGCAATCCCGAAGGGCTGAAATATATAGCAGCATCCTATCTCTCAATAATGAAGGGTATACCTCTCTATGTATGGAATGACGGGGCCGGTGCAAATATAAAGGAGGGGGTTATCGCTCTAAACCGGGGTGCTGAGGGGTTCATGATGAACGCCCTTCAGACGGGTTTCACTCCTTCAAGATTCAGAAGTTTCATTATGCATAACCCGGACCCGGCGCTCACTGCATTATTCGATTCAATGAATAAGCAGTTCGGCTTTTCATTGGATTCGCTGCCTGACACCCTGCGTCCACTTTCACTGGTTGCTGTAGGCACAGGCTCATCTGCGGGACTGGATGTTTACGGATCGAGCCAGGCTGTGATCCAGGTTATGCTGGATTCGGAACAGTCATACAGGGTACTCACAGGTTCAGGTGTCATCAAATCAATCATAGGGGAGGATATTTCCAACTATGAAATAGGGGGAGCAAAACGTATCTGCAGGAAAACAGGTATTGCGGATATTCTGTCGCCGGATAAACTCCACCTTGTATACACAGTACGGGAACTTCATGGATTCTTTCATGCATCTTCACCCGGAACAAAACATGATGCTCAGAGCAGCGGGGAGGAAGTACACAATCCGGCCATTGTATTGAATGAAGGTATCATCAGGCGGAACTCTGATTACGGAAAATTTCTTGAATTAAAAAAGTATTATCGCGGGGCGGACTCCATTATAGGCGGCTTTATAAAACTCAGTAGTCAGAGTGTTATGATTATCGGCGCAAGATCCGCTAACGGCATAACCGGGGAGCCCTCAGTAATCAAAGCGCGTGAACTGCTCCGGGCAGCGCAGCGTACCTGCTCTCACGAAATAATTGTATTCGGCAGAGAATTTATCCGGGACGGGAAAGATGAACGGCTGTCATCCAGGATAGACTTTATGAATACGCTGAAGTCCCCGGAACGATTGCGGATCCATATCATCACTGACACAGATGGACTGAAGCTGTACTACATCAACAATACTGCTGATATAATTATTTTCGTTGATCATAACATTAATTCCGGTGAGGATGAAAATTTTATAAGAAATAATTCTGCTTTCAGGTGCTCATCCATCGATGAGGCTTTAGATATTTCACGCGGAATAATAGCCCTTGTTTCGGGGCAGCATGAGAATATGGAAAATCATGATGTTCCATCTATCCCGGATACCCCGTCAATACCTTTTGACATGATTGAATCGGTGATCGAGCCGGTATTTGACAGTGGAAGTTTCATCGAGTTCTACGCCGGAATGAATAATCCTGACACAGGGCCCATGCTTATAACAGGAATTGCTTCTCTCCAGGGAACAGCAGTCGGGATAATTGCAGATCACCCTCTCCGCAAGGGTGGAGCTGCTGATGCTTACGGCACTGAAAAATTCCGAATATTTACAGAGTTCCTTAACAGGCAATCGATTCCGCTTATCATGCTTTCAAACTCATCGGGCTTCATGCCTGGATCGCAACAGGAGAATCTAAGGATACAGGCAATCGGCGCGGAATCACTTGATGCGAATATTCTCGGGGAGATCCCTGTTGTTTCTGTTGTATTCCACCAGAACTACGGCGGGAGACTGATACAGGCATTCAATAAGTTTCTCCGTCCCGGTATTATCTACCTGGCGTTTGCTGATTCAATACTTGCTGTAATAGGGACAAAGGTGGCATTTGATATTCTGAAGGGGAAAGAGTACACAAGACTGACAGGAGAGGGGAACCCTGAAGAAGC
>DAIOFM010000159.1:0-1191 GCA_036745755.1 Spirochaetota bacterium
GTCTGTCTTTTTTTATGAAACAGATTCGTTTTACAATGCCTGATGAAGATGATCCTCTTTACAGGGCGTACAGGAATTCCGTGTGGGATAGTGATGCTTCAGATCGCGAACCGGTTCAGGCAGGGGAAAATATTCTGATACTCCCTATGGACAGCCGCATGCGTGAAGATGAGGGGCGGATTTTTCTTTATATGGATTCCCGTTACGCTTTCGGTGACGGGCGGCATCCCACAACTGTTCTCTGCCTGGCCCTGCTTGAAGAGTACCTTGCGTCTCTCCCCTCTGATGAGAAAAAAAATCTTTCTATGCTTGATATCGGTACAGGTACAGGGGTTCTTGCCATCCTGGCTGCACGTATGGGCGTTGATGAAATTCTGGCGCTTGATATAGATCCTGATTCAGTTATCAATGCTGCGGAGATGGCGCTGATTAATGGAACTCCCGGAATTGAATTCCGTGAAATGGACGCGGCACTCCTCCCTCCTGCTTCAGCGTACGGGCTGGTGACAGCGAACCTTCTTCCGCCTATACTGCGTACAGTCATTCCGCTTGCGGCGGAACTAGCCCTTCCCGGCGCTCCTGTTATTGTGAGCGGTATAGGGGACACAAGCCGGGTGGAGATGGAGGCCCTGATGAGAGATTCAGGTTTTTCTGAAATGCGTTGTATCACATCCGGATGGTGGCATGCATATCTGCTGCGAAAGATGCAGGAGTAATAAAAATAACTGCTGTCAATTACTCCTGCCCTCTTTAGAAACGGTTAAGCCGTATTTTTTTAATCCCGGATTGTGTTATTTAATTTTTTCAAGGTAAAGTGCGGCAGGCTTTCCGTCGAAATCGAGTGTTCCTTTCAGCCCGTTTTTAACCGGTTTAACCTTCATAAGGCTCCCGAATTTAATGAGGAACTCGCCGTTGGCGTAATCGTATTCCAGTTTTTCAATCTCTTCAGCGCTTTTGCTTTTAATGTCTATATTGGACAGTATTATTTCATATGATTCGCCGGTCCTTTTAAGAACAAGCCCTGTGAGATTTTTAGGAAGAACTGAATTGTCCCCTTTCCAGATTTTCACCACGTATATACCCTGGTAGCCGTCCGGAACCACAGGACTTTTAACATCTGTGCCGGCACAGCTAATCATTAAAAAAATCATGCATGATGCTAACAATGTAAATAAATGTCTGGTCATAATT
>DAIOFM010000159.1:1291-5013 GCA_036745755.1 Spirochaetota bacterium
CTGGTATCCGTCAATAAACTGCTGGAATCTTGCGTTATACAGGTTGAATTCCGATGAACTCCAGTAGTAGTCACCAAATCCTCCAATCCCCCCAACCGGTACATCCGGGTTCTGGACGCTGTTATATTGAAGCCCCCTGAGGTTCCAGCATATATAATAGAGCTCATCAGTTGAGGGCAGGAACCAGTCGGAAAATCCACCTCCCCTGTAGTCCCTGCAGAGTTTTGCCGCGCTGCTGGTATGGTTGGTCTGGGCAATGATTGCCAGGGTATTGTCCCATCCAGTGCCTATTGCTGTGCCGGTGTTACCGTTCAGGGTCTGCTGGGGATCCGGGCTTGTGCCTGCGTTTATCCATTCAACGCTGACACCCTGGTCAGCAGGTGCTGCTTCGTAATAGGTTTTTGTGCCGTCAAGGTTGTCAATGATGTGGAAAATCCATCCCCCTGCCGGCCCCCTGTCCCGCAGGTTATAATTAACCTCCTGTTCGCATGATTCAATGTAATCAGTATAGACTTCACATGAAAGAGTAAGCATCAGAAGTGATGAAGTGAACAGGGCTGAAATCCATTTTCGCATTTTTTAAAACCTCACGCCTAAATTAATTCCGGTTTTTAAAAACTGAAATTCCTTTTTTTCTTCAACGAGTATGCCGTAACCGGCGTTTAGCCCCAGGATAATATCACCGGGAAGACGCCAGTCGAAAGAGACTGAGGCTGACAGCATCGGGTCTACCCCGTTTTCATCGTACTCTTCGTCTTCAGGGAGCAAAACACTTCGCGTGGTGTATTTAAGGTTTATATACGCGGCTCCTGCTGATAAATATGGAGTAATTATGAAGTGCCGGAATGGTCTGAATGGCCATCCGTGTTTAAATGCAGCAGTGCCTATATATGAATGTTCAAGGCTTCTCCCCTCTGTCTCAAGTTCATCTATTCCGGGCAGATAGAAAAAACCGAATTCTAATGCTGTTGAAGATGAATCAAAAAAGTATGAAAAGATCCCACCGTAACCGGGATCTGAAATTTCTGCGTATTCACCAACGGGGTAAATAAATTCGGGTGAAATGACAACGTCCCTGCGGCCTCTGCTGTAAGACCTTTCCCATGAATAGAGATTACCGTTTAATCCTATCACTATAATCAGAATGAAGTAGATATATTTCACGCAGCCCTCTGTAACCAGCCGGTATATAACAGATTAATAGTTCCGGCTTTATATTATAAATCCCGGGAGAGATTAAGAATTATATTCTTTGAATTTCTGACCATAACAGAGAAATGATAAAGAAATGCAAGATTTTTTTAATGCAGGTTTTCCCATCCCGGAAGGCATGGTTGTAACATTAATTGTGAGCTCGTTTGAGGATGTTTACGCCATATAGGTGTTATATGATCATGCCTGCTTATAGCATTATTTTGTCTCTTATGCTCCGTAACTTATCATTGCAATTCAGGGTCTTTATACGGCATGAAAGCCTGTATATAAAAAGGAGCCCTTCCGGACTCCCTTTTTCTTTGAGTTAAAGGCTGGTCACAGCCAGCCTTTACGGATTCAGATATTTTATTTAACCTGTGTAAGAGTTACTGCTGATGTATTAACGATTTCCTCCCATGTACATCCCCTTGAAAGGTCTGTAATAGGCATTGCAAAACCCTGGAGGAAGGGGCCGTATGCAGCGGCATTACCGAATCTCTGCACCAGTTTATAACCGATGTTTCCTGACTGGAGGTCAGGGAATATAAGTGTGTTTGCAAAACCGGCAACTTTTGATCCCGGAGCTTTTTTCTGTCCAACACTTTCAACAAGTGCAGCATCAGCCTGGAGTTCACCATCTATCTGGAGATCAGGAGCTTTTGATTTAGCTATCTCGAGTGCTTTTGTAACCTTGTCAACATTTTCATGTTTTGCTGATCCCTTTGTAGAGAAAGAGAGCATCGCAACAATCGGTTCAGTGTTAAGGAATGTTCTGCATGATTCTGCTGACATCAGAGCTATCTCTGCAAGTTCTTCCGCTGTGGGGTTCGGAATTGTCGCGCAGTCCCCGAAAATCATAAGGCCGTCTTTTCCCCATTTCTTGTCAGGAATATCCATAACAAAACATGAAGAGGCGGATTTTACGCCCGGAGATGTTCCGATGATGTTAAAGCCTGCAACAAGAACTTTACCCGTCGCGTTTTCAGCACCGGCAACCATTGCTCCCGCGTCACCTTGTTTAACCATCATCGCTCCCCATCTGAGGTTGTCAAGCATCGCTTTTGCAGCTTCCTCTTCTGAAATGCCTTTGTGTTTTCTCATTTCATAGAAAGCGTTCGCGAAATCAGCTTTTTTGTCAGATGTTGCAGGATCAATAAGTGAAAGGCCGTCAAGTTTAACGCCCTGCTCTGCAGCAACTTTTGCTATTGTGTCTTTGTTACCAACGAGAAATACTTCTGAAGCGATTTTCTCATCAAAGATTGCCTTTGCCGCTTTTATAGTTCTTGGTTCAGTTCCTTCCGCGAGGACAAGTTTTTTACCGGCAGCCTTGGCTTTCTCCTTCATGGATTCAACGAAGTTACTCATAATATTACTCCTGGAATGGTATTATTTTGTGGGATTGTTATATATTCTTTTTTTATAAACGGGACGCACTATAATTGATAAGGCCCCGCAAATGCCCTGTGCAGTTTAATACTGCAGATGCAATAATAAGCTTACAACAATCCCGGTTATTTTATTTATATATCAGACATTCTCAATCGGGTTCGACAATAGACATATGTTGTCTTTATGTCAAGAATTTAATAAACGCTACCTGTTAAGCATGGTAGAATCGGAAATACCGATAGAGGCATAAATTTCCCGTGTTGCCTTTGACCTGTTGAGGGTGTAGAAGTGAATCCCCTTCACTCCATTGTCTATCAGTTCATGAACCTGCTGGGTAGCCCAGTGTATTCCCACATTCTCCACATAGCTGTCATCTTCGGCCCTTAACAGCGCCCTCTGAAGCCTGGCAGGTATCCTTGTTCCCAGGGCGAGTTCAGCCATCCTGTACATCCCCTTTATTGAAGTTACAGGCATAATCCCCGCTATGATGGGGATTTTAATCCCGGCGATTTCGCACCTTTCCCTGAAGTCATAGAAGTCCCTGTTGTCAAAAAAGAGCTGCGTGCAGATGTAGTCCGCTCCGGCATCAACCTTCCTTTTAAGATTGTCCATCTCTTTTATCCGGTTCGGGGTTTCAGGGTGACCCTCGGGGTATCCCGCCACTCCGATCCCCATTTCAGGGAAGTTTTTCTTTATGAATTCAACAAGCTCTGAAGCGTAGAGGAACCCCCCCTCTGTCATTACGAACCTGTCAGAGCCTGCGGGCGGATCGCCTCGAAGGGCCATTATATTTCTTATATTGTTTTTTCTGTACCTTGTAAGGATATCGAAGATCTCATCCTTTGTTGATCCGACGCATGTCAGGTGCGACACCACTGTAAGATTGGTCTCTTTCTGTATCTTCAGTATAAGGTCATGGGTCAGGTCACGCGATGATCCTCCGGCGCCGTAGGTTACACTGACATAAGCGGGTTTAAGGGGCACCAGATCGCTGATTGTTCTGAAAAGGGTCTCTGATGCTTTTTCGCTTTTTGGCGGGAAAAATTCAAAGCTGAAAGAGATGCGGTTTTTATCGATTATTTCTTTAATATGCACTTTATTATCCTTAGCGTAATGATATATTAGTTTTTTCAGTCAAT
>DAIOFM010000160.1:0-4895 GCA_036745755.1 Spirochaetota bacterium
TTCCCCTGCTGCTCAGGGGTGATCAGGCCTTCTTTGACCCATTCCTTCATTTCAAAGATCAGACTGTTTATGAAACTTCTGTCTTTAATCATCAGGTAATCTCCTTGCCGGATTAAACTGAAATAGTACTGCCTTAAATTATCGTAACCGGGTATTTACGGTGTGACAAAATATTCTTAATTATGGTTGAAAAAAATTTTGCCTTTTATATAAAAGTGCGTCACTCTATTTTATAGAATATCAGGCATTAAGTCAAGAATTTGATTTTTTGTACTTTAATGCTTGTGTTATATAATAAAATTTATTATATAACAGCAGACAATCTGGATATCTGAAATAACCGGGAATAGAATATGTCGCTCAATTATATGGTGCTGATATATTCTTTTTTTTATTTATGCAGTATCCGATGGCAGATAATAATTAAAATTTTTAAAGTCGGAGATTTAAAATGAAGAAGTTTACAGTTTTTTCAGTTTTCGTTCTCGCGTTTATGCTTGCGGCATGTTCCAGTGCGCCGAAAAAAAATCCTCATCTTGACGGTTACTGGCAGAGTAAAGGGAAAAAAATCGCATACAAAAGATTCAGTGCTCCCAAGAGATGGGCCCCGGGCCAGTATATTGTTATGGGTACCCTTGATGACGGGGATAGAATATCTGTAACAAAGACAACTATCGTAAGAAGGGAAGCCGGCGGATGGGTCTTTGAATCTGTAAGTACTGATGAAGACGGCAAGGTTTCCGGAACCCAGATGCTGATCAGGGGTTATGAACAGGCGGTAAAAAAGAAAGATACTTCTAAGATAAAAGTTATCTGGATGAAGACACTTCGGCCTGACGGTACAGTACAGAAGATTGAAGGTGACGCCCTGACTATCTACAACATGATGCTTAAGTCAACATGGGACAAGGTTATAATTTCAGGCAACAGCTATACTAAGGCGGGAGCCGTTACTGTACCTGCCGGGACTTTCGCGGGAACAACGATGCTCAAGGCTTCGGTTAAACTGATATTTACCTTTACACAGATATCATACCTGCACCCGAGTGTTCCGGTTAACGGTCTTGTTAAGGCTACGGATGAGGACGGGAAGGTGCTGCAGGTGCTTCTCGATTACGGGTTTAACGGTAAGGCTGCTATTAAGTAGGATGGGCCTCACCCCCTCCTCTCCATGGTGAAATGGAGAGGAGGGGAAACAGAAGATTCAGGTAATGTATAATAAGTAAAGCCGGGAAATTTCCCGGCTTTGCTGTTTCTGTCAGGGCACTTGTTTAATATTTCTTAATCTTGTAAATGTTATAACATTTCACGAATGAATTAAACCAGTTTTATGTATCCGATAGATAATGTCATTCCCGTGAAGACCCTGGGCGACCGCAGGAAGAGCTGAAAGCTAACCCATTGTTAATACTATTCAATATTTTAAAAATAATGTCATCTCCGCCTGCGCGGAGATGACATTGAAAACTGATTCAATTGTTAACTGCTATATTTTTAAAATTCCGGAACAATATCATGGTGTCTTTTTTTCTTGACTTGTTAAATTTTAGAGGTTTTTCTTTTTCGGATGTGGCAGATGCCTTATAAAATAATATTCAGGGATAACAGCTATGTTTAAACGGAAAAAGAAGCTAATAGATAAAAAATTTCAGCTCAGGTCTGTGTTTACAATTATCAGTATAACCGCTGTTTTTATGATAATAGCTGTTCTGGTAATGACTGTGATAACTGCAGAGAATAAAAAGCTGATGAAAGAGAGCGTTGACGGTTTGAATAGAGCAATTGACGTGGAGAATGCCATTGTCGATTCCTTTATTGAATATAAACAGTCCGGTGCGGGTTCTTCATTAGTTATAAGGGCTGATGCAGTCAAAGCTGATCATGAAAAAGCGATAGAAAAGATACGTGGCTATGTTTCCGGGCTTGAGTCTTTAATAAGGAAAAACTATTACATTATTGCCGGTATCCTGGCATTATTTTTTCTGCAAAGTATTGTTTTCTGTTTATACCTGATACGTTATACGCACAGGATTGCCGGCCCTGTACTGGTTATCAGTAATTACATGGAAAGAATTATTAATGGTGAAAATGCCGGTTTCCGGGAGTTGAGGAACAGGGACGAGCTGAAGGAGTTGCACGCGAAATTTATTGAAATGGTTACACTGCTTGAAGAGAACCGGAATGAGAAAGCGCAGTAAGGGAATGAAAAGATATTCAGGCCGGTTTTTTTTCTCTTTATGCATAACGGTATTTTCGGTCAGTTTTTTTTATATTGATCTTTCGGCAGGGGAGAGTTGCAGAAAACTTTCGGTGGCATTTATGTCTGAGTCCGGAGCGATACTTAAGAAGGACAGGGTTTATAAGCGTCTTTTCGAGGGTGTCGTTTCATCTATTTCCGGGGATAAGAGTAAAATCAGCCGGGCGGTCCCCCTTTCTGACCTGCAGAAGGACGGGGATAGCAGATGTGATAACCACAGATGTGCTGTTGATCTTTGCAGGAAAAAAGGGGTTGATTACCTTGTGTCAGTAAAGGTGTTGCAGAGAACATCCGCAAAGGTCAGCGGGCATAATAAGTATTTGTTGAGAAAAGATACGGGTACTTTATATTCCGTATCTGTCAGGGTGACGGACATTGCTGCGGAGAAACAGGAACAGCTTTTTTCAGGTAGAAATATAACTTCAGGTAATGCCGGGAGTTACGATAAGAGAATTCGCAAATCAGTCAGTAACTATTTTGATGGAATTGAAATCTGTAAGGATAATAAAGAGCAGGGGGCGGATTCATTTATTACGCCATTCGGAATTTCTGTGTCAGGAATTATTGTCAGGCCTTACGGAAGCTATGAGGATACAGCTGATATCGGGTATGGCGCAAATGTCAGGTTTTCATCGTATATTTCCGGTATGAAGGAATTTAATCTTGCCCTGGATTTCAGTGCCGCATCCCTTTCTCCGGCAGGGGAAAATATAAATTCAGCTTATTTCCTTTCACCACATCTGCTGGCCGGTTATTCCTTCGGGCTTACAGAGAGTTTCAGGATTGTACCCTCTTTCGGACCGGGGTATGTTTTTCATCTTATTGATGGCGACAGGGAGAACAGCGGAGAGAAGAGTAAGGAGTGGTATTATAATCCCTCGGTGAGCGGCGGCATCGAATTTATCTATAATATAATTCCCGGGGCATCAGTTGTGATGTCACCATCATGCACGTATTTTTTCGGGCAGAATGGTTCAGGTAGTTACGCGGTTATAAGCGCCGGGTACAGGTATGAATTTTAATAATAGAGATATACTGAACCCTGGTCAGTGTTAACAACATCATCAAGGGGCGCGCCCACAGCCACTACCGATCCGTCCCCTGATATGGAGATCATGTTTCCGTAAAAGTCCCCTGCTGTACCGTCTGATGCGGTCAGCTTATATTCCTCAATCCAGTCAGTGCCGTCAAACCTGTACACGTAGGCAGCGCCGATAGCAGTGGATATAGAGGGGGCACTCACTGCTATGATATTACCGTTCGATGACATGGAAACACAGTAGCCGAATTTATCATCCGCAGCTCCGTCCGAGGCTGAGAGTATTTTTGTTTCAGTATAAGTTGTACCGTTCCAGTTATAAATATGGGCAGCGCCCTGATCTGTATTGCCATAACTCCAGGCCCGTTCGCTGGCTATAATCCTGCTGCCATTATAGGACATACCTATGTGTCTTCCAAGGAGATAGTTTGATGTGCCGCTGAATTTCGTAATAAGATTCCAGTCGCTTCCGTTCCATTTATAGATGTAAACCGCTCCATATTGACTTTCCTGGTATGACGCGCCTATAGCAATCGTATTGCCATCGCCCGATATTTTGACTCCTATCCCGTAAATATCATTATTGACAAGTTCATCTTCCATGAATTTTTTTTCATAACTCCCGGGCCAGCTTGCCTTGTCCCTTTCGTAAAGGTATACTGCCCCTTTGTTTTCTCCCATGGGGTGGTGCCAGGAGCCGACAGCAATTTTGTTGCCGTCATTTGAAATCGATACTGTTACAGCAAAATCATTAGTCTGTGGTGCTGTGGGTGAATTTATTGTATTGATAAGATCATATGAAGCGCCGTTCCACTGGTAAAGATAAAAACCCGGCTTACTTAATGCTCCGATGACAACTATTGATGCATCGGGGTTGCATGCGATGCTGTTTCCAAAGGAACTGCCACTGCCGTCTGGTTTGCTGATCTGTATTTCATCCCATCCTGTGCCGGATTTTTTATAAACATAAACTGCACTATTCATTGCGGCTCCGACTATTATAATGTTCCCGTTTTCAGAGATACAGAGATTTTCTGTTGTATATCCCGTGTTTCCGCCTCCGAAATAAGTACTTGCAGCACCATCAGAAGCATAAATATGATGTTCAAAAAAGGGGGTTATTGTGTCTGAAAATACAGCGATTTCAGTCCCGGATTTTCTGAAATTCCCGAAAACAGTTTTTTGTCCATGACCTGTATCGATAGACCAGTTTTTTGTGTCAGTGTACGGCTCCCATGCCGACCACGTTATATTGTCATTGCTGAAGCACATCTCGTCAGCACCAGGTACATCAAGTGAGAGATATACAGATGCTGAAGTGGTGTAATAGTCACCGTCATTTATTATTAGTTCACCATAAGGTGAGTCTTCTGAAGATCCGGAATAGTCAGGTACATCTGAACATGATATTATTGCGGCACTGAGAAGCATGAAAAAGATGAGCGAGCCTTTTTTCTTCCTTGTTCCGGAAATTTTCATTCATCCACCTTTTCGTTTTTTTTAATAATTCCTGATTATAATGCTTTACTGCTGAATACATTATAGTCAGTTCGGACATGTTATTAATAGAATATTTTATTTTTTAGTGCAAGCAATAAA
>DAIOFM010000161.1:0-4873 GCA_036745755.1 Spirochaetota bacterium
AAGATGCAAAACCGGAATGACAAAATTTTTATTAGTATAACATTTTAAGCATAGTCAAAATATAGAGTTTTTATCCTTAATAATTCTTTTAGGAATAATTACTGTTTATGATCAGTCTTTCTGTAGAGACTTTGGCCACCCCTTGATGTAAGGTTGTAAGCACAGAAAGGTATGAGCCTGCCGTCCCTGCTTAACACGTGAACAAGGCAGTCGCGAAGCCTGTCAATCTCAAGGGTCCAGGCGTCCTGGAACGCCATCCCTGATATACATATTGTCCTGGTTTTAACATTTTCAAGAAAAAGATCTATACTGTCTGTATTAATACCTGAAGTACTGCATCCGCAGCTGCTCTCTGCAGCTTTAAGTATTTTCCCAGCGGAGATATTGGAAGGGGACCACTGCCTTGCGACAAAATTCCGTTTATTCACAGCACCGGCAGCCGCAGGTCCCGGCTTTGAACAGCACCCTTCACTCTGCCGGTCTGCCAGCGGTTTAAGCCTTCCGTCAGTCATGCGGAGAAAGTTGCAGTGGAAAGAGCAGTAGGAGTTCTCACCTCCGGGTGGTTTAAAATCTTCAATTCTCATCATGCCGGAAGTCTGCTTCTCTATTTCATTCAGTACTTCAGGTATGGTTATCCTCAGTGCAGGTTCTTCAGGAAAACGGCCGAAGTAGCTGATGGGCTGGATGTGTACGCCTCTGACAGCAGGCATATTATCAAGAGCAAAACTGATTATCTCACCTATATTTCCGCTGTTCACACCGGGAACCAGTGTGGGGACAAGGACAATTCCAAGCTCTGCTTTTTTACACTCCTCCACAGCTTTAAGTTTAATATCCATCAGGTCCGCGCCGCGGAGATACCTCTGGATGCTGTTATTCATGCCGTCAAACTGGAGGAACACGCAGCTGAGGCCCGCATCCTTTAGCTTTGCCGCGTACCCCTCCTCTGTTCCGAGACGTTTGCCATTGGTATTAAGCTGGATATAGCTGAAACCTTTTCTGATGCCGAGCTTAATAATCTCCGGGAGATCATCTCTCACAGTGGGCTCACCCCCTGAAAGCTGTATATTAAAGGGCCCGCCGTATGACATAAGCCTGTCATACCAGCTCTCTATCTCTTTTATATCAGGGTCTCTGTCCGGTGATACGCCTGACTCTGCGAAGCATACAGGGCATGACTGGTTGCATCTTTCAGTGATCTCAAGGAGGACACAGCATGTATGCTGGCGGTGTTCAGGGCAGAGTCCGCAGTCGTAGGGGCACCCCTTTGAAGTTTCAGCGGCAATATACTGAGGCTTTGAAGGGAGCTTAACTTTATTCCACGCGGCATATTCAGGTTTACCCTCCCATATTTTTACACGGAATACACCATGTTCAGGGCAGGTTTTTTCAAGTATAACGCTGCTTCCATCTTTTATTTTATATGCAGGTATACGTTTAAGACATTCAGGGCAAACGCTCCATGTATCAGGATGGTCTTTATTACCTGTCATCAGTTTTCTTCCCCATAACTCTGCATAATCTGTGCGGATCTAATAAATATTCAGGAGTTACAACTGCAGGTTCCGGTTTTCTGCAGCACTTCTTCAAGATCTGTTAAACCGCAGATTCTTTCGATACTCTCTTTAATTATAAATGCTTTCCTTTCCCGCATCATTATATTTTTCATAATTTCAGGATCAGAAGAAAAACGTTCACCTGCGCTGCTGAACCTCTCCTTAAGGGGGACCAGCCTCTCATCCTTTGTCATTTTATCAGCAAGGTATACTACGGCTGTTTCATTAATTACCGGTGATTCCTCATCTATATCAATCTCCATATGCTCCGCTATAATCACAGCAACATTGTGATACCCCCACCTGTCCATAAGCAGGGCACCTTCATCCGCGTGGTGGGGTTTCTCCCTGGCAATATCATGAAGCAGTGCCGCTGCCCTGATGAGATCAATATCAAGAGCCATCCCCCCTGTTTTATTCAGGAGCTCAGCTATTCTGCATGAAATATCAGCTACAGCTTCTCCATGCCTGATTACTTTTTCAGGAGTCCCGTATTTCAGCAGCATTGCAGTACATTCATCATCAGTTGGGATATCCCTGCGAATATAATATTTTACCATTTCATGAAAATCTTCAGGTGTGTCCATATCCATAAGCACTCCCTGGTCAGTTACCTCAAGGTCCATTGAATCATCTTCATGTCTCTTTAAAATTTCACGGAGATTATATGATACATCAGAATTCAGTATCTCTTTGAAATAACGGGATGAAACATATGTCGGATGCCCCCGCTTTCCGAGGAATGAAGGGTATATGATACCCGGGTTACCCATGCATGCCGCTGCTGTAATGGCTTCCACAGTCATCTCCTTCACAGCAGGGATATCTCCCGGGAGAAGAAGAAAACCTGAAGAGAATGGTGCAATTGCATCAACCCCCTTAAGTACAGATGAAAACATCCCCTGATCAAATCCTTCATTCAGGATGTAGCCTGCGTCCAGTTTATCCAGTATCTCAATTACCTCAGGCGCCCTGAATCCCACAACAACCATAATGTCTGAAATACCGGCACCCTGAAGTCCCCTTACTGTGCTTTCAATAACAGTAATTCCATCAAGTTTCATTAGCGGTTTAAAATCACCCATTCGTGATGAGTACCCGGCCGCAAGTACAACTGCAGCTATTTTATTCTGTCCGCACATCTTCCGTTCTCCGCTCTAACCTGGATCAGCTCAGCAACTATGCTCACTGCAATCTCCTCCGGGCTCTCTGCTTGTATAGCAAGCCCTATTGGGGAATGTATTCGTGCGAACTCCTCATCCCTGAATCCCTTCTCCTCTGCGAGATTCTTATAGAGTAGATCTCTTTTTGACCTGCTTCCGATCATTCCGAGATATTGTACCGGTTTTCTCATAAGCTGTGAAAGCACGGTTTTATCATACATATGCCCCCTTGTTACAATCACAATAAAACTGTCATCATCATACGGGAAATCAGGGAGAGGGTCATTGAATGTTTTAAGGAGAACTATTTCAGATGTGGGGAACCTCTCCCTGTTCGCGAAATCAGACCTGTCATCAATGACCACTGTATTAAATCCAACTGATTCCGCGATAGGAACAACCTTCTGGGACACATGACCTGCTCCGAAAATATACACTGTGCTTGTATTTCTTATGGATTCAACAAGTATCCTCTGCCCGTCCCTGGCCTCAGAATGTATTGTTATTTTTGCAGGTCCATTAATAAGTTTTGCAAGAAATTCCCTGTCAGTTTCAAACTCACCGATCATTGTATGGTCCTGTTTTACCAGGCACTGCTGTTTCATTTTTTTACTGTTATCATCTGTTCCAATGCCCGTGATAAGCCATGCCTTCTCCCTTTTTTTTCTGACATCAAGTATACTGTTGTAGATTTCATAATTAACCGGTTCATCCGCATCGATGTAATCTACAAGGAGTTCCCCTGAACCGCCACAGATCATATTCATCTCCGCTGCATCAGCGCTTGTGAGGTTGAATGGTTTTATAACTGATATTCCTGTTTTTATAACATCCACTGCGTATTTAATCGCTTCAGCTTCAAGTTTCCCTCCACCGATGGAACCGGTTATTGTTCCGTCCCCCCTGACCATCATCTTTGCACCCTCGGCACGTGGTGCGGAACCTGACTTGTTGAATATTGTAACTACTGCAACACTACTCTTTGCATTGAGAGCTGATGCCACATCATTATAAACACTTCTCATTATTGCCCCTCGTATCCTGTTGACAGATTATACTGATTTTCAATTAATATCTCTTTCACCTTTTCATATGTTGCCAACACCATCTGCGGGCAGCGTTCCTTCATGTTTGCCGGATTGTTTTCAATTATATCCCTGCAGTTAATTCCGCCGTAAACTGAACCGTATGTTTCATCAAACCAGTTAACCAGCTTTGAGATCATTTCATTAAGACGAATATCCGGAGTCTCTTCAGCTGTCCCTTTACCTGCATAAAGTGAAATCAGGCATGCTCCCCCGGTCAAAGCGCCGCAGTTTTTCCCGCAGAACCCGAGCCCCCCGGGGAGTCCCCCTATTGCTTTGATTAACTCAGGATTCTCCCTCCCCAGGGCATCCAGCCCCATCTGAAGCAGGATCTGGCTGCAGAAAAAACCCTGTCCTGCCAGTTCAACTATTCTGAATAAACCTTCATTCATGTTATCCCTCCTGCGTTATTTTGTATTTAGCGCTTCTCAGCAATTATTGAAAAATACCCGGGTCTCGCTTTAACGATCTCCGGCATCATTATACTGTTCTTCCCGGGGACTGAACAACCGCATAAAATTATATCACAAATACATTCATTATTCAATATAAGACCTGCCACAAATTCCTTCCATAGATTTGAATGCTCCTCATGAACAATCAGATTAAACCCGGTATCAATGAGCATTGAAACAAGTTCATCATATATAAAGGCTCCTGCGAGACACCCCTTCAGCGGCAGCTTTCTTATATTTTCAGCAAATTCAGGCTGACGCAGAAAGACATCCGACATGGCAAATTTTCCTCCAGGTTTAAGGATGCGGAATATTTCGTTAAGAACCGGTGCCGCATTTTCCATGACTGACAGGCTGCATTCAGCAATGACCCCGTTAAATGAAGAGTCGCGGAACGGGAGAAACTCTCCATTCCCCTTTATCAGCCGGAGTTCAGGCTCTCTGTCAATTCCCGCTTTTAAGAGAAATTCAGACAGATCAACTCCCGCTGTTTCAAAATTATATTTCCTCCGGAGATGCTCAACAGTTAACCCGTACCCGCACCCTATATCTGCAATAAAATCACCTTTACTGAATCCGCACAACTCAATGAGATGCTCAGTGAGAGAGAGACC
>DAIOFM010000162.1:0-4803 GCA_036745755.1 Spirochaetota bacterium
GCCTGGATACCGGACACGAAACACCCGGAAAACCTGAAAGTTCAGTTCATATGGCCGATCACAAAAGATTACTGGCTCGTGCATATTGACCGGGATAAAGGTTACGCAATTATAGGCACACCGTCACGCAAAAGGCTCTGGTTTTTAAGCAGGGGAAAAACGATTCCTGAACCGGATATGACAGAGCTTATAGGGATCGCTGTGAAAAACGGATTCAGTTCACAGGGGCTTATTTACGTTGAACAGAGCTGCAGTGAATAAAAAATTTTTTCACTGCAGTAAGAGACCTTCATTCAGACCTTTAATATCCGCACCCTGCAGAATAACAACTTCTGCCATCATTATTGCCATGAATAAAAATTGAAAACGCCGTAAACCGGGTTAAGAAATCTCTTTTTATGAGACATAATTACATAAAACAAAGAAAATACCGGCTCTTTTATGGAATTAATTCATTAATAATTGCTCGTTTTTAAAAAAAAATTTGACATTTTTAACCCGGGCAGGCTTTAAATTAAATACAGATACTCCATATAGGAATTTTAATGAACACGATTATCCGACAAAAGAACAAAAAAGGATCAGACGTGAATTACAGTAAACTGAAAAAACAGGCCTTCATTGAGAAGATGCATGTATTTCTCGATCTTGCTATTATCGGATTTTCATTCATAGCGTCCTATGGAGTAAAAAAGTATATTCTCCCCGGGGATCTTGGGGGACTGAGCATAGCACCGAATTACTACCTTATACTTACCCAGATACTGATAACGTGGCTCATCGCGGAAATGATTTTCGCGCCTTACAGGAATTTTAACCGGAAAACCGTTTTCAGCGTAATTACTGATAATATTAAAATGATCGCCACTGTTGCAATACTCCTTATAATATCCGATTTCATTTTTAAAATCGACTCAAGCAGACTTCTCCTTTTTATATTCTGCTCCATAGGTTTTTCATCGCTCCTGGTCAGCAAGATTACAATTCTTATGTTATACAGAAGGCATCTGAGCAATGATTTCAACAGGCTCAATGTGGTCATTGTAGGCACCAGGGGACGGGCTAAAGAGGTAATTGAGCATATAAGCTCAAACAAAAAGCATTATAAAATTATCGGGTGTGTTGATACTGATGAAACTCTGATCGGTTCTGAGGTATGTACCGGAGTAAAAAACATAGGTACAATTTCAGAACTGAAAGAAATAACTCTGAAAAATATCGTTGATGAAGTAATATTCGCCATGCCTCTTAAAAAAATTGAATCTGTTGATATATATATACTACTTCTTGAAATGATAGGGATCCAGGTAAGGATAATCCCTGACTGGTATATTAACTCAACAGCCTTTCAGCCGGGGATATCAACAATGTCCTTTGATGATTTCAGGGGATACCCGACTATGCTCCTGTCATCCTGCAACCATAACCACCTGAATATACTGATGAAAACATTATTTGATTTCAGCACGGCCTTTATTCTCCTTGTCATGAACATCCCCTTCTTCCTGATAACGGCGATCATGATTAAACTTTTCTCAAAAGGACCTGTCTTTTTCAGGCAGGAGAGGATGGGGCTTAACGGCAGAAAATTTATGCTCTGCAAGTTCAGGACAATGGTACCTGACGCGGAGGACAGGCTTACGGAACTGAAACTGATGAACGAAGCAGACGGGCCTGCATTCAAAATGGCCAATGATCCGAGGATAATCCCCTGCATAGGAAAATTTCTCAGAAAAACAAGCCTGGATGAACTGCCTCAGCTTATAAATGTCATACGCGGAGAGATGAGCCTTGTGGGCCCCCGTCCCCCTATCCCCTCCGAAGTAGAAGAATACGACCTGTGGCAGAGAAGACGGCTATCCATGAAGCCCGGCCTTACATGCCTGTGGCAGATAAGACCGAACAGAAACGACCTGTCTTTTAACGAATGGATGAGCCTGGATTTAAGTTATATAGACAACTGGTCCCTCACTCTTGATTTCTCCATACTCGCCCGCACAGCTCTTGTTGTACTGGGAGCACAGGGAAGATAAAAGAATGCAGCTCCGCCTTTTCCCTTTTATATTTCTGATTTTTATTACTACGGCATGCTCCGGCAGATATATAGGTGAATATGACGGCGGGAGGATGCATGGTAAGGGATACCTTATATACAGCAACGGCAATAAATACTGGGGACAGTTTGACCACGGCAGGCGCCAGGGCTACGGGATTTTTCTTCTGGGCCGAGGCTCAAAATGGGCGGGAAACAAATACGCGGGCCAGTGGAAGGATGACCTGCGCCACGGTGAAGGCACATATACATTTGCCGATGGGACTGAGTATAAAGGACTGTGGGAAAATAACTTCATGCATGGCCGGGGAACCATGAAATACTTTAACGGTGCTGTCTTTGCCGGCGAATGGCGGAACGGCTGGAAGTATAAAGGAAAATACATCCTGGGTAAAGATACACAGTGGGCCGGCAACAGCTATGACGGTGAATGGAAAAACGACAAGATGCACGGCCGGGGTGTATATAAATTCTCCAACGGCAATCTTTACACAGGGCAGTGGAAAGATGACAGGATGAACGGCACCGGAACACTTAAATATGCTAACGGCGACACTTATAGCGGCCAGTGGAAAAATGACAGGATGGAAGGTACAGGAACCTACACCTACAAAAACGGCAGAAAGTACACAGGCCAGTGGGCCAATGATGATATAAACGGCACAGGGACAATGACCTTCCCTAATGGTGACAAATACACAGGGGAATGGAAAAACGGACTCATGCATGGCAGGGGTGAATACGCAAAGTCAAGAGGCAAAACGGAAACAGGTATATGGGACAACGGCGTGCGTGTTGACTCCACCCTCTACGCGAAGGACAGCGATACTGAAAATCTTGAAGACGGAATTCATGAATTCAAATTTGAAAATGGTAATCTTTATAAAGGCCAGTGGAGAAACGGCAGGATGCACGGCACGGGTATAATGAAATACGCTTCAAGTGATACATATACAGGACAATGGAAAGAAGGGCTCAGGCATGGCACAGGCACATATATAATCGGTAAAAAATCAAGATGGGCCGGCAACAGATACACGGGCCAGTGGAAGGATGATAAAAAGCACGGCCAGGGTAAATACTACTTCTCCAACGGCAACAGGTATGAGGGGCAGTGGAAAAGAGACAACCAGGAGGGGCACGGCATTCTCTACTACTCCAACAATGACAGGTATGACGGTGAGTGGAAACAGGGGAACAGGCACGGCAGGGGAACTTACTATCATTACCTGAACGGTAAAGTTGATACAGGGAAATGGGAGTATGACATGTATGCCGCGGACAGTAAAGGGGATGAAAATGCGAATTGATATGATAAAATCCCCTTTCGACATTATATAAGTGTTGACACGCTCTAAAACTTAAGTAAAAAGAGTTACGACATTTTCATTATAAGATCTCAAATTCTGTCATAATGATTATTCCATATAAAGAAATCACCTGATAATAAAAATTACAAGTTCAATCTGAATAAGGATATCAGTTCTTTTGTGTTATCAGGAACAGCTTTTAAAAATCTCAATATAAAATCCTGCTAAATTAAACAGGGGAAGCTATTCAGGAGAAACCTTTAATGACTCATAAAAAAAAGATATTACTGACCGGGGCCTCTCTCACCTCGGGGAATAAAGGGATAAACGCGCTGACATTAGGAACCATAATATCCCTGTATAACAACAACAATGATATTGAAATCGAAATTTTTAACCAGAACTCAAGGTCTGACGAGGAAATTATTCATAATATTAATATAGGAAGCAGAACTGTTCCGGTAAAAGAAAACTACGTCTGGTCATCCAAATTCATTCTTTGCGGACTGCTGCACCTCTCCTTCAGCTTTCTGCCTGACCTGATAAAAGAAATTCTTTTTATCCGCTGTTTAAAGTTCGCCTATTTACCTCATGTGATAATAAAAAAGAAAGCAATAAATTATAATGAACCTGCCTTAAAAAAACTTATAAACGCAGACCTTGTAATAAACCTCTCAGAAGGAGACAGTTTCAGTGACATATACGGCATGCATGTATTTCTGCGTCATGCCCTTGACAAGGTTATTGCACATTCTCACGGAATACCATTCTACTTTTTCCCGCAGACACTGGGCCCTTTCAATTCATGGACAGCCCGCAAGCTTGCCGGTAAAATATTCAGATCCGCAGACAAAATATTCGCAAGGGAAAAACAGACCCGCGATTACCTCCTTAACATGTTCGGCGACCTGGCCAATATGGATGAAGCGAATGACATGGCATTTCTAATGGATCCTGAACCGGTTGATGACCAGGGTTTTGAAAAATTCTGTTCTGACGGGATTATTACCGGAATAAATATAAGCGGCTTCTTAAGCAGCAATCCGCTGGGGAGAGACAGAATACTCGGTGATACAGATGATTATAATAATATAACAGATAAAATTATAACCACTCTTCTTGACCTTAATGAGGACAATAAAATCGTCTTTCTTTCACATGTCCAGACAGAAGATGACAAAGCGAATAAATGCTTCATTAACAAATATACCAGGCTCGGGTACGGGGAAAGGCTTTTCCTGCTCAGGGATAATTATTCAGCGCCGCAACTCAAATATTTCCTCAGCAGAATGGATTTTTTTACCGGTGCCAGAATGCACGCATGCATAGGAGCCCTCTCAACAGGGATACCAACGGTACCACAGGCATACAGTTATAAATTCGTTGGTATAACTGACAAATTCGGAATAGGCGAATATGTAATTGACCTGAAAAAAGACA
>DAIOFM010000163.1:0-4618 GCA_036745755.1 Spirochaetota bacterium
AGGAACAATGATCGCCATAATTGACGGAAGAATCATTTCTCTCTGAGCGCCCGCTGTTGATATAGATACACAGCTTGCGTAGTCAGGCTTGCCTGTTCCTTCCATAATGCCTGGGATTTCCCTGAACTGACGCCTTACTTCATCAACCATACGGCCTGCAGCACGTCCAACAGCTTTCATTGACATAGCGCAGAATACGAATGCCATTGCTCCACCGAGGAAGAGACCGCATATGATTTTCGGATTCATCAGTGTGAGGTCGTAAGCTGCTGTAAAGTCAGCTATTCTTGCTGTTGAAATGTTAACAGCTGTGAGGCCTTTTGCCTGAAGAGCAGCTATTTTATCAGCGTCAAGAATGCCCTTTGTGAACATGTAATCGCCAACCTGGATCATTTTGTCAGGCATTGTCTCAGCGAATTTTGAGAGCCATATTCTCAGCTCTTCAATGTATGAAGAGAGAAGTGCCATAGCTGTAAGAGCGGCTGAACCGATTGCGAAACCTTTTCCTGTAGCAGCTGTTGTGTTGCCCAGCATATCAAGAGCATCTGTTCTTTCACGTACAATCGGGTCAAGTTTAGACATTTCAGCGTTACCGCCCGCGTTGTCAGCGATTGGGCCATAAGCGTCAGTAGCAAGTGTTATGCCGAGAGTTGAGAGCATACCAACTGCCGCGAAACCTATACCGTAGAGGCCCTGTGACATCTGTGTAAATCCGCCTGAGAAAGCGAACGCGCAGAGGATACCGGCCATAATTGTAAGTACAGGTATACCAACTGAGTACATACCAACACCCATACCTTCGATAATAACAGTAGCGTGACCCATCTGAGCCTGCTCTGAAATACCTTTTGTAGGTTTGTATTCATCAGAAGTGTAGAACTCTGTTGCCTGCCCAATAATAAGGCCTGCGAGAAGACCTGCTATAACTGAACCGAATATACCCCATGTTATGAAGTTGATGCTTGCCATATAAGCCAGTGCCGCGAGGATAAGAGCTGAACTTGTCCACACACCTGTGTTAAGAGAGAAAAGGAGGTTCTTCATTGTAGCGTTTTCTTTTGTTCTTACAACAAATATACCAACTACTGAGAAGAATATTCCAAGGCCCGCTATAACCATAGGAGCAAGAATCGCACGGAGACCGCCGAATTCAACAGCACCCCATTCTGCCCATGGAAGAGCAGCACCGAGAGCAGCTGTCGCAAGAATAGAACCGCAGTATGATTCGTAAAGGTCAGCGCCCATACCTGCAACGTCACCAACGTTATCACCAACGTTGTCAGCGATTGTGGCAGGATTTCTCGGGTCGTCTTCAGGAATACCCGCTTCAACTTTACCAACAAGGTCTGCACCAACGTCAGCAGCTTTAGTATAGATACCGCCGCCCACACGTGCAAAAAGGGCCTGTGTTGAAGCACCCATACCGAAAGTAATCATGGTTGTTGTTATTTCCATGTACTTGTGGTGGTTGTCAAGACCCGGAGTAACGATATTAAGTCCGAGGAATTTTAATCCGCTCGCCATGTGATCAGCTGTGTAGACTACTTTGTCAAGAAGGATGTACCATAAAGATATGTCCAGAAGACCAAAACCTACTACAACAAGACCCATAACCGCACCGGATCTGAATGCAACTTTTAATCCATTGTTAAGAGATTCAGAAGCGCCCTGGGCTGTTCTTGAAGACGCGTTAGTAGCAGTCTTCATACCGAGATATCCGCAGAGTCCTGAGAAAAAACCGCCTGTGAGGAAAGCAACAGGTACGAATGGATTCTGGATACCGTAAAAAGCCAGTATTGTCAGGATTACAACCAGTACGAGGAATACAATTCCTACAACTCTGTACTGACGATAGAGATAAGCATAAGCGCCTTCTCTTACGTGACCTGCAATTTCAACCATTGTTTCATTGCCCGGGTTCGCCTTCATCATTGACTTGTAAAATACAAAAGCGAAAAGAAGAGCAACGAATGCACCAAGTGGCGCAATGTAGAACAACATCTCACTCATTGTTCACAACTCCTTAGTTTTTTTTAATAAAGAGTTTCCTCTTTATTAATGTAAATTTTTTGACGTATGTTTAACTGATTGTTCCAGGTTTTTTCAACCCCCCTTCCCGGATGAAATAATATACCCTCCGGGGTATTAAAATGGTAACCTGGTACTTCAGAAAATAAGCTGAATAAAATTCTGATTTAATATCGATTAAATCGTACTGATAATTATTATCCGGAGTTTAAATCCTCTCGTTATATAATCTTTGTTTTCAGTTTTTGCAGGTAAAATAAGACTGGATGTTAAGAAGTCATTTCCCTGCTCTATTCCAATTAAATAATATATGTTTTTTAACATACTAAAGGGGAATTTATAGCCATGATGTCAATAAAAAAATTTAAATGTTTTAACTTTAAGCTCTATTAGGGGAGTGTTTTGTTATCATATACAACAGGTTACCGGAATTGTTTATTTATTATCCAGGCTGTGCAATAATCCTGTTGTGAGAAAGTAGGAAATATATATATATCCCCTGGTTTTCAGGTTAATGACTTAAAAAATTCTGTCTGCTTTATAACAGTAATGGAAGAGGGAGAAATTATAATGATATCAACCGGCGCATCATTCACCGATATTGAGCGGCACTTAAGATGCCGCGAAGAACAGCCCTGTTTGTTTTTGCGGCAGGCCGCATCTCATCCTTTGATCGATATAACTATTTTTTTATGTAATGGCAGCCTACAGAGCTGGTGTTTCTCAGGGCTGCTCTAACGATAAGAAGTGAACTTACAACAGAATTGCGCAGTTCTATTATGTTTTTATGCAGCCTTGCGCTTTTGTAAAAACGCATGATCCTGTGGGAATAGTAATCAAGGTCAGCCTCGGCACGTCTCAGCCCTTTCTCAGTCCTTATGATTCCCGCGTAGTTCCACATTGTAAGCTGTATGGCCTTCATGTCCTGGTCTATAAGGAGGGGATCGAATTCCTCAGTGTATTCCGGTTCCTCCCAGTCCGGTATGCTTTTATATCTTGCCTTGTTTATCCTGTATTTTTTTGCAGTGATGTCCTCGGCTGCTGATTTTCCCCAGAGTACTCCTTCAAGCAGGGAAGTTGAGGCCAGCCTGTTTGCGCCGTGAAGTCCCGTGCAGGCCACCTCTCCCACCGCATAGAGGTTCTTCAGGGATGTTTTACCTTTGAGGTCTGTTTTTATTCCTCCGCAGAAATAGTGGGCCGCAGGAACAATCGGTATCGGCTCTTTTGCTATATCTATTCCGCCGTTTTTGCATGTGGAATAGATTTTCGAGAACCTTTTTTCCAGTGGAACTGATCCTTCGTAAAAGTTCGCTATGTCAAGGAGCATATATTCCTTTCCGTCCCTGGACATCCTGTCATATATTCCCCTGGCTACAACATCACGCGGTGCCAGGTGCCCCATTTCTGAATAATCGTACATGAATTCCCGGCCTGAGTGGTCTTTCAGCCTTGCTCCCTCACCACGCAGAGATTCTGATATAAGGAACCGCTTGATGTCCTTGTGAAAAAGGGAGGTGGGATGGAACTGTACGAATTCCGCGTTAATTATGTCAGCCCCGGCCCTGTACGCCATGCTCATCCCGTCACCTGTAGCTGAAACAGGATTGGTGGAGTGGTAGTAAAGGTTTCCTATACCGCCGGTGGCGAGTATAACATTATCAGCAAAAAAAGTTTCAGCTTCAGTTGTCCTGTTGTTCAGTGCGTATATTCCCATTACTTCACGCTCCCTGTAGACCTCCTGGGTATTGCGGGAGTGGTGATTGTTTGTTATGAGGTCCACAGCTGTATAATCAACGAAGAATTTGACCCCCAGCTTTTTCGCGTAATCTATAAGTGATACTTCAATTTTGTCGCCCGTATGGTCCTCGTAATGCACAATCCGCCTGACGCTGTGGGCCGCCTCTTCAGTGTAATCAATATTTCCATCCTCGGAAATACTGAACTCAATACCGGCGAGTTTTACAAGAAAATCGAAAACCAGCTGCGGGCCGTATGATGCGAAGTAATTTACGGCGTCGGTCCTGTTGAATGAACACCCTGCCTGCAGTACATCGTCCCTGAGGAGTGACGGCGAGTCGTCCTCTTTGGCGGCGATAATTCCGCCCTGGGCATAAAAAGTATTTGTCTCGCTGATGTCGCTGTTTTTTGTCATCACTATGACGTCAAATCCGGACATCTTCAGGTATATTGCACAGGTAAGCCCGGCGATTCCTGAACCCACAACAACTGCATCGTAATAGTGTCTCATAATCCTCTTCCGGTTATAATAATAATTAAGATCCGACATTTAATAGAAGAAAACCCTCTGCCCATAAAGTCAAATATTTTTCCCTGCATGTTGTATTAAGCAGGTGTGTTTATTTTATGAAATAATTTACTGGAGTCAGTCATTTTTGATTATCATTTATACTGAAAAGCTGTCATTGCGAGGAGCCCTTCGGCTGGCTCAGGACAGGCGAAAGCGACGTGGCAATCTGTTTTTTAACAGTATGCGATGTGCAAGGATGCACAAGTGCCGCGGCTGCAAGGTCGCCTTTTTTAGCACTTCCTGTGCCGGGGCGACACGAACCTCATCCTGAGAACCGGATGC
>DAIOFM010000164.1:0-4438 GCA_036745755.1 Spirochaetota bacterium
AAGGAATCGGGAAGGAACAGGATAGTTATATCTGATATTGCTGTTGCGGATGAGTTTCAGTGAGAAGCTCTATTTATTCTTAATATTGATTCGCGCTATAATAAACCTCCTTTATTCATCTGCATCTGAAACTGTTTTGGAGTAATACCGAATTTATCATTAAATAGTCTGATGAAGTGTGAGATGTTGTCATAACCCAGGTCCAGTGATACCTCGGTAACAGATTTGTTTTTAAGCATCTTCCTTGCTTCATTAAGTTTTATGTGTGTGAAGTAGAGGTTTGGAGCAAGGCCTGTTATCTTTTTAAATTTTGTTGAAAACTGCGGAGGCGACATCCCCAGTGACCTGGCAATCCCGGTTATATCGACATCTTTATCAACGGAGCTTTTCATAATATCTATTGCTTTACCAATAGGGTTGTCTGTTCTCCCCTGCATTATCATGTGACTCCCCATGCAGTTAAGGAGTTTGTACGTCATTTCCTGCACGTAAAGATCAATGAGAAACTCCTTGTTGTTCCGGTTGGCAAGTGCAGTTAATGTTATTTTACCCAGCTCCTCTTTTATAAAATCTGAATTTCTGCGGAATATCGGCTGTTCATCATTTTCGAGAGGGGCTTTCCCGATGTCGAGATCAAGACATACCCTGCTGCTTATATCATCTATCAGCCTGTCGCTTATTTCAAGAACAAGGGCCCTTGTAGGGGTTGCGATTTCCATGGAGACAGTTGATTCAGGGGGGAGGACAATGAACTGATCTTTGTCATAGACAAAGCTCTCCATGTTGTCAACTTCAACATGTTTGTTCCCTTCAATTATGGTACATACCCGGTAGTATTCATACGACCTGTATATATCCCTGTAATATTCAGGAAATTCATAGTAGAGAACTTTTATGAAGTCAGTTTCAAGACCATCACATAGTTCTATATTCCGGTCAAATCTGTTCATGAGATAATTCTTGGTTTTAATAATAAAAAATACAACTATTTTTAATATGTGTTAAAATTAACATACATTAAAATGTCAAAATATCTATTTTTTTTGAATAAAACGACTATTTTATTTAAGTTTCGATTAGTTTTTTGTCAGCTTATAGTGTATTTTGAGTTCAGCAAAAGCTGTATTCCTTCATTTGATTCAATAATTATTATGAAAAGGGGTATTCCATATGAAAATCGTTTCTATCGATGATTCTGAAGGAATGGTTCTCTGTCATGATATCACCGAAATTGTACCCGGCAAATTCAAGGGGCGTGCATTTAAAAAAGGGCATGTAATAACAAAAGAGGATATCCCTAAACTCCTTAATCTGGGTAAAGAGCATCTTTATGTCTGGGATATAAATAACGGGTTCCTGCATGAGGATGATGCAGCCCTAAGGCTGGCAAAGGCTGCAGGGGGGAATGGACTCAGGCTTTCAGGTCCTTCGGAGGGTAAGGTTGAACTGGTTTCTGAATACCCCGGGCTTCTGAAAATTAATGTTAATCTCCTGGACCTTGTTAATGATATAGACCAGGTTGTACTCTCAACAATCCATAACAACCAGATGGTACCTGCCGGATGCAGAGTTGCCGGATGCAGAGTAGTCCCCATTGTCATTGAAACCGCTAAAATCGAGAAAGCTGAACAGCTATGCGGCGAGTATCATCCCTTAATTGAAGTTAAACCGCTGAAGTATCACAAGGTCGGTGTAATTACAACCGGCAGTGAGGTTTACCACGGAAGAATTAAAGATCAGTTCGGACCTGTAATTAAAAAGAAGTTCAGTGATATGGGGAGCGAAGTTGTGCGCCAGATATTTGTTCCTGACAGTATTGAGCTTTTTACTGATGCGGTTAAATCACTCCTTGATGACGGAGTTGATCTTATCGCAGCCACAGGGGGGATGTCTGTGGACCCCGATGATCTGACACCTGCAGGCATAAGGGCTGCAGGGGGTCGTGTAGTGATCTACGGAGCACCTGTTCTTCCGGGCTCAATGTTTATGCTTGCCTATATTGATCATGTTCCTGTTATGGGTCTCCCGGGCTGCGTAATGTACAATAAAAATACTGTTTTTGATCTTGTGGCACCGAGAATTCTCGCCGGTGAGGATGTGCAGAGGAGGGATATCCTGAAACTTGCACATGGCGGTATGTGTGAAGGGTGTAAAGTATGTCATTTCCCGAACTGTTCATTCGGGAAGGGGAGTTGATCTGTAAATTTTTTCCAGGTTTTCAATATATAAAGGAGGTCTTTCAGTAATGCTTAAGAAGGTATTGGTAATTAATGGTTTACCCCGTACACTGATTGTTGATCCGGAGGCATCTCTTGCGAATGTTCTGCGTGAGCAGCTGCTTCTTACAGGGGTCAAGGTGGGATGTAACCAGGGGCATTGCGGTTCGTGTGGTGTCATTATTAATGGCGAACTGGTGCGTTCATGTGTTCTCAAGATGAAAAAGCTTGAGGATGATTCACAGATTACAACAATTGAGGGACTCGGTACAGCACAGAATCTGCATCCGATCCAGGTGGCCTGGATGGCTTACGGATGCGCCCAGTGCGGTTTCTGCAGCCCGGGTTTTATCCTCTCAACGAAGGTGCTTCTGGACAAAAATCCATCACCTACACGGGATGAGATCAGGGCCTGGTTCCAGAAAAACAAAAATGCATGCAGATGTACAGGTTATAAGCAGATAGTTGATGCTGTTATGGCTGCTGCAAAAGTGCTTCGCGGTGAGATGAACAAGGATGACCTTCTCTTTAAACCCACAGGAAACAAGATTTACAGCACCACATATCACCGTCCTTCAGCAATACAGAAGGTTACAGGTACCTGGGATTTCGGAGCGGACGTAGCGCTTCAGATGCCTCCGGATACGCTGAGACTTGCCCTGGTACAGGCTGAAGTTTCACACGCTAACATCAAAGGCATTGATACTTCTGAGGCTGAAAAGATGCCCGGCGTATTCAAAGTTGTGACCCACAAAGATGTGAAGGGTAAGAACCGTATAACAGGTCTTATTACTTTCCCGACTAATAAGGGGGATGGCTGGGACAGGCCTATACTGTGTGATAAGAAGGTATTCCAGTTCGGAGATGCCATCGCAATAGTCTGCGCTGACACTGAAGAGCATGCTAAGGAAGCTGCTAAAAAAGTCAAGGTGGACCTTGAAATACTCCCTGCTTACATGAGCGCACCTGCTGCAATGGCCGCTGATGCTATTGAGATTCACCCCGGAACTCCCAATGTTTATTTTGAACAGGGGATTGTTAAAGGTGATGAAACTGCGTCTTTCATGAGCAGCAAAGATGCGGTGACTGTTGAGGTAAATACATACTGCAGCAGGCAGCCTCACCTTACAATAGAACCTGACTGCGGTAATGCATATTTTGATGATGAAGGGCGCCTAACAATACACTCAAAAAGTATAGGTATACACCTTCATCATGCGATGATATGTCCGGGAATAGGTGTTGAACCGGAAAAACTGAGACTTGTACAGAACCCTACAGGCGGTACTTTCGGTTATAAGTTCAGTCCCACAATGGAAGCTCTACTCGGTGTTGCCTGCGTTGCCACAGGGAGACCTGTATCACTTAATTATACCATGTTTCAGCATATAACATATACCGGTAAACGTTCCCCGGGATTTGTAAAATGCAAACTTGCTGCTGATAAATCCGGTAAGCTCCTTGCTATGGAGACTGACTGGACTATTGACCACGGTCCGTATTCAGAATTCGGAGATCTCCTTACTCTTCGACAGGCGCAGTTTACAGGAGCGGGGTATGATATCCCGAATATCCGCGGTAAGGGGAGAACTGTCTGCACAAACCACGCATGGGGTTCGGCATTCAGGGCATACGGCTCACCACAGGCATTCCTGGCCTCTGAAATAGCGATGGATGAACTTGCTGAAAAACTCGGTATGGATCCCCTGGAACTGAGGTTTAAAAATGTTTACAGGCCGGGGGCCACAACTCCAACACAGCAGGTGCCTGAAGTTTTCTGTCTTGAAGAGATGCTGAATAAACTACGACCACTCTGGAACGAGGCGAAAGAGAGGTGTAAAGAACTCTCTACTGCTGAGAAGAAACGGGGAGTGGGGCTCTCTCTTGGTATCTACGGCTGCGGCCTTGACGGCCCTGACGGTTCAGAAGCATATATTGAGCTTACTCCGACAGGGGTTACAGTGGGGTCAGCGTGGGAGGACCATGGACAGGGGGCAGACCTTGCATCTCTTACCCATGCTCATGAAGCATTGAGGCCTCTGGGGATAAAGCCGGAGCAGATTAAACTTATCATGAACGATACAGCTCTTACACCTGCCAGCGGTCCTTCAGGGGGAAGCCGGCAGAATGTAATGACAGGGAATGCCATAAAAGTGGGTTGTGAAATGCTTCTCAATGCCATGAAAAAATCTGACGGTTCATTCCGTACATATGATGAAATG
>DAIOFM010000165.1:0-4426 GCA_036745755.1 Spirochaetota bacterium
TTCACAGCCAGTGGCATGGTACACCGTGGCTGAGAGAACTTGATCCTGAACCTGCAATCAAGATACATCCAAAGGATGCAGGGGAGAGGGGAATCAGTACAGGGGATACTGTGGAAGTGTTTAATGACCGCGGACATGTTGTTCTCAAGGCAATTCTGAGCGAAGAACAGCGCCCCGGGATGGTCAGCGTGCCGAAAGGGTGGCAGAGACACCAGCATATAGCCGGGTCATACCAGGAACTCACGCAGGATCACTGTAACACATCGGATTTTAACCAGAGCTTCTACGATGTTCTATGTGAAGTGCGAAAAGTAGAAAAAGGCGAATTTTAACGCTGATAAGTGAATGAAGTGGAATATATGAGGTAATCAAATGGCAAAAAAAAGATATGTAATGGTCGTTGATATGAAACGCTGTATCGGATGTCATACCTGCGCCATTGCCTGCAAAGCAGGAAACAATCTTCCAAATGAGGTATGGTGGAACAGGGTTCTGACATTCGGCGGCAAAGAGATGGATACACCGCATGGGAAATTTCCGAATCTTCAGAAACAGTACCTGACTCTATCCTGCCAGCACTGCGAGGACCCGGCATGCGTTAAAGCCTGCCCGGCGGGCGCTACCTATAAGCGTGAGGACGGGATAGTTGTGCAGGATTATGACAAATGTCTCGGCTGCCGTCTCTGCATAATGGCGTGCCCGTATGACAGCGTGAGAACATATAATGAAAATAAGCCGGAGTATTATATCGATTTTCCGGTTGGAGACGAACTGTCTGATCTGCAGCAGAAGGGTACTGTGTCAAAATGTAATTTCTGTATAGATCGTGTTGATAAAGGCCTTCAGCCGAACTGTGTTGAGGTCTGCCCGGCCAAGGCCAGGTATTTCGGAGATATTGAAGATCCGGAGAGTGAAGTTTCAAGGCTGCTGAAAGAGAATAAGCACACCCGGCTTCTGGAAGACAAAGGGACCAGCCCCTCTGTCTATTTCCTGATTTAAAAAACTGATGTGTCACAGATGTAAGTTTCTATTTTCTGGAGGAAAGAAAAAATGATACGCAAGGAATTGTCTTTAATAATAAATAGTATTCTTGTGCCTCTTGCTGCAGGTTTATTCATTTTCCTGGCAGTATTCCGGGTGCTTCTGTCGGGTTCTGCAGATAGTCAGTCCATCAGATATTTTACAGGTACTGGCATGGCTATTGCGGGGCCTGTTATACTTCTCGGTATTATTGTTTCACTGTTTCATCTTGGTAATCCCTTCAGGGCATATCGCTCTGTAAAAAAAATCGATACTTCCTGGCTGAGCAGGGAGGTTTTCTTCACAGGTTCGTTTTTCGGGCTCTGGCTTGTTTATTTTGTAATGGAATTAATGGGAATAAAAAATTCCTACGTGATTTGCCTGACAATTCTTGCTGGTTTTTTGAGTATAGTCAGCATGGCAAACATTTATCATTCAACCGGCAAACCGGGGTGGTCAGGATTCAATACATATACAGGTTTTCTTGGGAGCATAATTATTCTCGGGAGTGTGGGGACTGTTGCTGTTGCTGTTTACATCAGGGCTAATAAAGGTGAAGTTATGGAATTACTTATTAGCTCGGTAATCCTTGCTCTTTTTGTATCAGCAGCCAGGCTCATACAGCAGCTCATTCTCTTTAAAAGATTGAAACCGGATGAGGAGTGGAGCATGGATAACCTTGTTTCAGGCTTCTCTCTGGATGAATCTGTAATTTCCAGGTATAAGATTTTTATGATTACAGGATGGGTTCTATCATTCCTGGGGGTTGCGGTTTCTTTTATATTTCTGAAAAAGAGCGGAGTTATGCTGAATGCAGTCTTTATCGCGGCCTTTGCAACCGTTCTTGTGGGAGAGTTTTTTGAGCGCTGCGGGTTCTATATACTTGGACCGGAGTAGTTGCATAGTAATTTTTAAAAATTGAATTCATTCACCCGGATGCCGGTCAGGAATTTTTCCGCCCGGCATCTGATTTCAACCGGCAGAGAGGGGGTAAGAATAAATCCGGGTAATATTAGAATATCATTAAGAACAAAAAGTGTTTGACAATTTTAAAAATTAAATTAATGGTCATTCATGAATTTTTTAAAACTTAAGGATTTATAGGAATGTCTCAAAAAAAGGAAAATAAAATCCAGCAGGATCTGATTTTATCAAAGTCAAGCAGCCTCTTCTGGGAAAAGGGCTATGCTGAGACCAGCATGAGAGATATAGCGAATGAATGCGGGTTTCGTCCTGCCAACATATACAATTTTTTTGAAAATAAGGAGTCTATACTCTTTGAAATACTTTACGAGGAGATGGAGGATATACTCACTCCTATACGGAACCTTGCTGATGATAAATCAATAGACCCGAGAGAAGGGCTGAAGCAGGTTATAGCTAATCATATCAGGATGACCCTGGGTGAAAAGAGAAAATCAAAGCTTCTTTTTGATTCAGGCCTTAATAATCTCTCCCCTAAGAACCGTAAGAAGATAATAAAACAGAGGGATGAGTATGACAGGATATGCATTACTGTCATTGAACGGGGCAAAAAAACAGGTGTTTTTAATTGCGGAAATGAAAGGCTTGCTGTTTACTGTATAGCATCGATGATCGCAAGATCAAGGATCTGGTACACTCCTAAAGGTCAGTTTTCAGTTGATGATATAATACAGTTTGTATATGATTTTTCACTTAAAGGTCTTGGTGCTGAACCGTTAAAAAAATAGCAGGTTTATTTTTTAATTAAAATAGTTAATGGTTGTTCATTAATTAAAGTTCACGGAGGTAAAAATGCAATTCAAATTTGTGCAGTTCAGTATAGATGATGGCATCGCCCGGATAATAATTAACAGGCCGGAAGTGCTGAACGCTCTGAATATTGCTGCCGGTGATGAAATTATAAAGGTGACTCATTCGCTTAAGAAGGAGAAGGGGGTGCATGCGTTGATCATCTCCGGTATCGGAGGCAATTTTGCAGCAGGCGCTGATATAGTTCCCATGATGAACGCTTCCCCGCTTGAAGCGCGTGAACTTACATTCAACCGCGCGTATAATTCAATAGAGAACCTTGATCTTCCGGTTATTGCGGCTATTTCCGGCTATGCTCTTGGAGGGGGGCTTGAGCTTGCCCTTGCCTGTGATATAAGGATCTGCTCCGCGGATGCGAAGATGGGGCTTCCGGAAATTAAACTTGGAATATTTCCTGGGGCCGGGGGGACACAAAGGCTACCGAAAATTATCGGAGCAGGGAGGGCAAAGGAGATGATCTTTACCGGCGTTTCTGTTGACGCGAAAAGGGCTCTTGAAATCGGACTGGTGAATTCCATAGCTGAAGGGGATGTGGTCGAAGAAGCCTTCAGGATGGCAGGAATTTTCCGTTCACTCTCCCCTGCTGCGCTTGGTGCGGCGAAGCGGGCGGTTAACTTCGGTCTTGGCAGCGACCTTCAGGCAGGGATAAGATTTGAAGAGGAAGTCTGGACAGGATGTTTTTCAACGGAGGATCAGCGTGAAGGAATGAAGGCCTTTTCCGAAAAAAGAAAGCCGGAGTTCACAGGAAAGTAAAGATGAAAATAGCATGCTAAGTCTTATGCTTATAATTCAAAGATTCTGAAAAAACTGACTCACTGCCGTTTATACAGGAAATGGTATTTACGGTGGTTATTTTATAAAATAATTCCGGGGGGAAGTGTATGGCGCTTAATATGCTGGTTGATTCACGTGATGTAAATTTTCTGTTATTTGAGATGCTCAAAGTTGAAGAACTTGTGAAGTACGAAAAATACGCATACTTTGATAAAGACACATTTAGATCCACTCTTGATCTGGCTGAAAAAATTGCTGTTAATGACATCTATCCCGCTAACGCGGCAGGGGACAGGGATGGAGCGAAATATAATCCGGCAACAAAAAAAGTCGGTGTGCCGGATCTTTACCATAAAGCAAGACAGGTGGTAAATGATGCGGGATTTCCGGGGATGGAACACGACCCTGAATGGGGCGGTATGGGTATGCCCAATGTCATCTACAGAAGTGTTCTTGAATATCTTTTTGCCGGGAGCCTGGCCTATACAATGTACATAACACTCAGCGCCGGGGCAACAGGTCTTGTAAGCCACTGGGCTTCAGAAGATCTGAAAAAAATGTTCCTCGAAAGAATGATATCCGGTGAATGGGGGGGGACAATGTGCCTTACCGAGCCTGAAGCGGGGAGCGATGTAGGAGCTTTAAAGACTAA
The DNA here is from genome assembly GCA_036745755.1 of Spirochaetota bacterium. Lineage (GTDB taxonomy): Bacteria > Spirochaetota > UBA4802 > UBA4802 > UBA5550 > UBA5550. The sequence continues at coordinate 4,241 of DAIOFM010000165.1, forward strand.
GGCGTTTAAGCAGACTGATGGAACATACCGCATTAAAGGTCAGAAAATATTTATATCTTCGGGAGACAATGATCTCTATCCGAATATGGTCCACCCTGTGCTTGCCAGAATTGAAGGTGATCCCGCAGGGACTAAAGGGATTTCAATCTTTCTCGTTCCTAAGTTTCTTGTTAATCCTGATGGTTC
>DAIOFM010000166.1:0-4362 GCA_036745755.1 Spirochaetota bacterium
ACAAGCAGGGAGGTGCCTCTCATTGCAAAGGTCTATGAGGATGCCGGCATTAACGCAATCAGCGTCACAGGCGGGTGGCATGAATCCCATGTTCCCCAGCTTGCCATGGAGCTGCCGCGGGGAGGATTCGCATACCTTGCCAGGGCCGTGAAGAGCGCGGTAACAATCCCTGTAATAGCATCAAACCGTATCGCCGATCCCTATCTTGCGGAACAGATAATCAAAGATGGAGACGCTGACATGGTCAACCTTGGACGTGTTCTCATTGCTGATCCCTTCTGGCCTGAAAAGGTACAAAAGGGTCTGGCGGAGGAGATACGGCCATGCGTTGCCTGCTCTCAGGGTTGCACTGACGAGTTTTTCAGCGGCCGTCCGGTTCTATGCCTGGCAAACGCCAGGGCCGGATTTGAAGGTGACAGAAACATCCCCGTTGCAAAAACACCTAAAAAGATTATGGTCATAGGGGCCGGGCCTGCGGGCCTTGAGGCAGCCTGCAGGGCCGCGGAGGCGGGGCACTCTGTTGACCTTTACGAAAAGAGAAATGATATAGGGGGACAGCTCTGGATAGCCGGCACTCCTCCTCACAAACAGGAACTGTGGGAGTTTATCCGTTACTACGATGCCATGCTGGCGAAATATAACGTGAACCTACATCTTGAAACTGAAGTCACACCTGAACTGATAAAGAATGAAAAACCTGACTATATCATATCCGCGGAGGGGGCCGAGGAGGCAATCCCGCCAATTGAGGGGATTGATGGCCGCAATGTCCGCAACGCATGGGATGTACTTGAAAACGACCCGGCCTTAGGGAAAAAGATCGCCATTATAGGCGGAGGGGCAGTTGGCCTTGAAACAGCTGAATTCCTGGCAGAGAAAGGGACAATTGACCCTGAGACACTCTACTTTCTCTTTAAATATAAAGCTGAGAGTTATGAAAGGCTCCATGAACTTATAAAAACAGGTTCAAAGGATGTGACTGTATTTGAGATGCTACCCAGGGCCGGAAAAGGTGTGGGTAAATCAACAAAATGGATACTTCTGGGGAATATTAAAGAACATGATGTAAAAATAGTCACGGGCTCGAAAATTACCTCTGTGAAAGATAACATGGTTACATATGAAAAAGACGGCGAAGTCTTCAGTGAAAAATTTGATTCAATCATCAATGCAGCCGGTTCCAGGCCTGTTAGAAAAATTGCAGATAAACTTGAAGGCACAGGTATACCCTTTGCTGTAATCGGCGACAGCGTCCGGCCGGGAAACATCCTGCAGGCAGTACATGAAGGTTTCCTTGCTGTAATGAATATGAAATTTTAAGAAAAGCCGGGGCGGAATTTTTTAATTTACAAAATACAGGGTTGCATTGATATATCACCATAACCACATAAACAAGGAGCATAAAATGAGAGTCAGATTCGCGCCAAGTCCCACAGGTTTCCTTCATATCGGTAACGCAAGGACCGCAGTTATAAACTACCTTATCGCAAAGAAACAAAACGCTGAATATATTATCAGGATAGAAGATACAGACCGTGAAAGGAGCACCATCGAATCTGAGATATCTATACTTAACGATCTGAAATGGTTAGGGATAAACTGGACCGAAGGCCCGGATATAGATAAAGGTCACGGCCCTTACAGACAGTCTGAAAGAGATGACATATACAGGGAATATACTGAAAAACTGATAAGTTCAGGAAACGCCTTCAGATGTTTCTGCTCAAGGGAGCAGGTTGAGGAAGACAAAAATAAGGCAATGGCAGAAAACAAGCCATTCCTTGACAGGTGCCGCGACCTGTCCATTGAAGAGCAGGAAAAGCTTGCGGCTGAAGGGAAAGAGTTTACTGTCAAATTCAAAGTGCCTGAAAACGAGGCAATAACATTTGAAGATAAAATAAAAGGCACAGTTACATTCAACAGCAGTAATATAGGAGGGGACTTCATAATCGTCCGTTCAGACGGCGGGCCGGTTTACAATTACATTGTAAGTATAGACGACGCTCTCATGGAAGTAACTCATGTTATCCGCGGTGAGGACCATCTCTCAAATACTCCCAAGCAGATGCTCATAGCAAAAGCACTGGGCCTTCCCCGTCCGGAATACGCACACCTCCCCCTGATACTCGGTTCAGACAAAAAGAAACTTTCCAAGAGACACGGGATAACCTCTGTTGACCTTTACAAGGAGGAGGGTTACCTTCCCGAGGCGCTTATGAACTACCTGGGACTCCTTGGCTGGGCGACAGAATCGGGAGAAGAGCTCCTGGAATTTGAAACACTTGTAGAACTATTCGATATATCCAACATCAGTAAAAGTCCCGCTGTCTTTGATTTCCAGAAACTGAAGTGGATGAACGGGAACTACATAAAAAAATACCAGGTTGATAAACTGACTGATATGCTAATCCCATACATTGAAGATGCGGGATTTTCGACTTCAGGTATCCCGAGAGAAAATCTTGAAGGTATAATATCAATCCTGAGAAACTCATGCGAAATCCTCTCTGACATAAAGGGACTCATCGGGATATTTCTGAATGACGTTAATGAGCCGGATGAACAGACTGACTCACATCTTAAAGAGGATTATGCTACTGACATTATTAAAATAGCATCAGAAGTTATCAATGAAGTAAATGAAGAGACATTCACCTCCGACTTTATCGCGAAGATAAAGGAAAAATCGCCGCATAAAGGGAAAAAGCTCTTCCACCCCATAAGGGCTATGGTGACAGGGAGACTGAGCGGTCCGGACCTTGACCTGGCGATCCCCCATATCGGATTTGAAAACCTGAAAAAGAGGGTTGAGTACGCGAGCAAGCGTTACTGCTGAAAAGAATGACCAGTGAATGGGATATAATAAACAGAATTAAGGAGAAAATAGGTTCAACTCCTTCATCTTCTCTGCCGGTAGTGGGTATCGGGGACGACTGTGCTGTATATACAATTTCAGAGGGGAGATACGGGCTCTTCTCCACAGATGTCAGCTTTGAAAATATACACTTTGACCTGAGCTACACCTCATATCATGATGCAGGCTACAGGTCAATGAGCGCCAATGTTTCGGATATATACGCGATGGGGGGAAAACCGCTTATTGTTCTCGTTGCGCTGGGGCTCCCCGCAACCATTACTGAACAACAGATAGATGAACTCTACGAAGGCCTGCAATCATCCGCATCAAAAAACGGCACTTTCATTGCAGGAGGGGATATATCAAAATCCGACAAACTTGTAATAAGCATTTCAATCTACGGTGAAGCTTCAAGTCCGGTTTACCGCAATGGTGCGAAGCCGGGAGACTTCATCTATGTTACAGGGAAACCTGGACTCTCCAGGCTCGGCCTTGAACTTCTGCAGGAAAATGGTGACACCTCGGCCTATCCGGGAGCAATAAAAAAACATCTTACACCCGATCCTGCCGGCAGCATGCTGAATGCCATTCTTGATGAATTTTCACCCACGTCAATGGTTGATATTTCAGACGGTCTTCTTTCAGACCTTGGTCATATATGTTCAGAAAGCCGGACAGGTTTTATTCTTGAACCAGGTCTGTTCCCGATCCATGAGGAGGTTTCATTTTTCTGCGGAGGGGATTCCGGGAAAACAACTGATTATATTCTAAAAAGCGGCGAGGAGTACGAACTTCTATTCACATCAACAAAACCTGAATCATCTATTGAAGGGATAACCTTAATCGGCAGAGTTACTGAATCGGGATATATACTGAAAAGAGAAGATAAAGAAGAGGAAATAAAAATTTCAGGATATGATCACTTCAGGTGAGAAATTTCTTGTTTCCTGTTATATATTTGCTTAAGGGTATTATTATATGAAAACAAAAATTACATTTATCGCAGCAATTATTTTATTGTCATTTTCATGCAAAGGGACACCGGAAGGGATCCCTTCAGGCACATGGAAATACAACCTTATCGTTAACGGCGTAATTGCCGGCACAGCAAATATTACCAACGAAAAATCTGATGGTGTCTACACAATAAAAAGTGAGATGCTTCTTACAGTGGGGACAATAGAAAACCGTTCAGTGCAGATTATCAGGGAAACTGATGGTTTCAGGCCTGTCAGCCTTGAGGTACTGAATACGGTAAAGGACAGCAGAACCGGCAGGGTGCAGGAGATAAATAAAACCGCCACATTCAGCGGGAATAAAGTTCTCCTTAAATCGGGAGATTATAAATCTGAATTTACAATAGATGAACCGTTCATACTGGACGGGAATTATTTTTTCAACGAGCTTCTTAAAAACGGGTTTAAAAAGGGCACTGTTGTAAAAGCCAGTATATACGAGCCGACAGTAGAGCTGGAGGAGCCTATCCTTGTTATAGTTGAAATGGC
>DAIOFM010000167.1:0-4170 GCA_036745755.1 Spirochaetota bacterium
AGAAAGAGTTGTAAGCTAATCCCATGGTACTGGTTTTATGAGAAGTCAGCTTTTTTAGTACATCCTGTACCATGCTGACAGGCGTTCATCGTGAACGCTCTCCGGTATTAGTCTCGACAAAACCGGGATGAGAGAGTCCTAATCATTTCGTAAGATGCTAAAAAATATATTTAGAAACTATTACTGATATTTTTAAACATGGAGCAAAGAAATGGCGGTACAGTTACTTGGAGAAATGCTGATTAATGATGGTGTTATAATAAAGGAAGTTCTGGAACAGGCGCTTGAAACACAGAGAAAAGAGGGCGGCCTGCTCGGTATGATCCTTCTTGATAACGGTTTTATTTCCGAGCAGGATCTTGTTGAGGCCCTTATTAAGCAGGGGAAAATACCTGATAAAAAATGGCCGGGCTTGCTGCATTAATAGAATAAAGAATAATAGTGAGTTCGGTTCTGTATAGAGAAAGGGCATAAAAAATCAGGGGGCATCTGCCCCCTTGATTTTTTAAACCGTATATCCTGTGAAATTTAACTCTCTATATCCAGGGCGTGATCAAGATCTCCGAATGAAAGATAAAGCTCAACTTTATCGTCCAGATCCGTACTGCTCACGATCTCACCGTAATGCTTTCCTGTAACTATCTTTATCTTTCCTTCGGAAAAGAGCGACAGTATTTTTACAAGCTCTCTTACGTCTTCAACGGTGAAATCATTCATCTCTTTTATATCAAAGATGCAGATCTTATCACGGATGTTCTTCATAAAGAACCCGGTAAACAATGATTTTGCCGCCTCCCTGAAACCGGTTTCCTGGATTGCGCCTCTCATTGTGATTACAATCATTTCTCCCCTGTGTGAAATTTCAATAAATTCATCCAGGTTCTGGGCTTTTCTGCTTATGCCGTAACGTATTGCTGATTTTATTTTTATGCTGAGTTTGTTCGGGTCATGCGGTTTTACTATATAGTCAAAAGCTCCGGACCTCAGCGCATCAACTACACTCTCTTTGTCCTTGTTTATGGTGAATATTACAATGGGGACCTCTTTTGTCAGTTTATTTTTTCGCAGGGTCTTCATTACTTCAAAGCCGTTCATAACAGGCATGTTGAGATCAAGAAGAATAACATCAGGAGGAAATTCTTTTGCAAGTTCCACGCCCTTGACCGGGGATATTTCGGTGACTACTTTATAACCCAGGGCCCTCAGCTGGTTTCCAATAATCCCGAGAGTTGTTTTATCATCATCTATTGCAAGTACAGTATACATTCTATAACTCCTCATCCAATCGGATTTGTTATATAAAGTTATCCCTGCTGAATATAATATAGCTATAAGCCCGATCATAATCAAATCAATGGTATGTTTTCTTTAAGCCCGGGGAATGGTGTTGGCTTTCCGGCTGAAAATTTCCCCTCTCTCCGCTCGGGAGAGAGGGGGTAGGGGAGTGAGGTCGGGGAACTTCCGGCGCCTGAATGAATGCGTTGACTGAAATTGTATCGGCGTTGACTGAAATTATATCGATTTCAACTGAATTTACATTGAAACCGACTGAATTTACATTGAAACCGACTGAATTTGTATTGAATTCAACTGAAATTATATTAAATTCGTCATATTTAATAATTATATGCCTTTAACAGAAGATGAAATAAGATACAGAGACGATGACAGCGAGTTCCTTGATGAGAACAGGGCTGATGATGGGCCTGCTGATCCCGGTGATGCGCCTCTTCTCCCCGAAGGGCATAAGCCTGAAGCATCTCTGCTCCGTCTTGCTGAAAGCTCCCTTATGTCAAAGGGGCAGTGTTCCACCTTTCTCGCCTCTGTTGAACTCGATCTTCTCAGGCCGCCGGAGGAGAGGCTGAACCTGCGCCCCCTGTTTGAGGCATGCTGCCGCAACGGGAGTAAAACCTGGCTTAACCCCGCTCTTTACCTCAAAGAACTTGATGTAATACTTGAAAAATTTCTCTGCTCCGGCATTGAGAGGAGCAGGGTAATATCACCTCTCACTGCTCTCCTTACTGAACTGGCAGAGCAGGGTATAAACCCCGCGGCTTTTCTCCAGTACATTATACTTCCGCGTATTGAAGAGGACAATGACTGGCGCAGGTGGAATGAACTCCACATCGATGCGCTGAAGCTCATAGGTGACTTCCTTGTGTCGATGAAGGGTTGTCCGCCATTTGACAGGGAGTACCTGGGGCGCGGCGAGAGCCGACTTGTGAGGGACATTGTTCTTGTGAAGTACGCCGGGAGGCCGCTTTCAGGTTTCCCGTTAAGCGAACTTAAAAAAGGTGACCTCCTTGAAAGGTGCAGGGGGGCATGGCAGATGCTCAGCCTTGATAATCCCTTTACCATCCTCTTTATGAAGACAAACCTGCTCCACTTCATGTACACAATGTCGGGCCGCATAGACCTTGTGCAGCTTGTTGCGGTTATTGAAAACATGCCTGCCATTGAGAGCGGATTCAGGGAGAACTTTCCTGAACGGTGTTTCAACCTTGACCTGAAGACCCTGAAGATGAGCCTTTACAATTACGACATGTCCCGCTCTGTTTATGATAGAAAAATGAAGGGCTTCTCTGACTACGATTTCGTGGTGGAGCTGCGGGCATATCTTTCAATAATAGTGGCGCTTCTCGGCACAGGTTCAGGGATATTCCTCTGCGGATACTTTGCCGCGCGGCTCTCAGCCCTGAAGAGCCCTGATGCGGCGTGCCTCTTTGAGAGGCTGATACTTGCCATTGAAGACAACGGGGGGAAGAACATATACATATGGCACACCAGGCGTATGCTCTCCCTTCCTTCCAATGAGCGGGGATCATATATAGATATGATAGAGTTAAACGGCGGGGTGGACCCATCCTACCCCGTGGCTGAAAGATTGTTTGATGGAGAGGAGATTGAGCTTTACAGTGAAAGAGCTTTTAACGCGAAACTGAAGACCCTGGGGATAACTAAAGATGATTTTGACCTCTCTCTTTTATCACCAGTTGATGGAGGGAGGGGAGAGGTCCGGGTGCCGCATCATGCCTGGATCTCCGCTTACCTGAAACATTACCCTGAAAGGAGGGGGGATATCGACAGGTACAGAAACGAGGTTGTCGCGGGAAAGGACCGCACCTGGAACGATGAACGAGTCAGGGAGATTGATGGTCTGGGGATACCGCTCCACAGGCCGCTGCTCCATTCAGTGATACCGGGGCTATCCGGAGCTTTGACCTATAAGTCAAACAGCTTCGCAGGGCTTATGCTTCAGTACAGGTCTGTTGCGGGGATAGAGCCCCTTGCCGTTTCACATGAGTTCAGGGTCCCTGTGCGTGAGACCTCATCCTTTGATAAACTGCTCAGCGCGAAGGTGAGGTCTCGGGTTAACATGACTGTGATAAGGGAGGCGTGGAGCTGCATTGAGTCTCAGTCAGGGACATCTCCTGATAATGTCACCTACTTCATAAACATGGAGTACACGAAACTGAAAGAGGCTTACGCCCCGAGGTCGGGGGAGCTTGTTGAAGCCGGCAGCATCATGGCTTCGCTCTCTGATGGTGCAGAGAAGGAGAAGCTTGAAAAAAAGGTACGCTCCATTGAAAAGGGGGCTGCTCATATAAAGGCACAGATGGAGCTTTATGAGGCGCTGCTTCGTGAGGCTGACTACATGAACAGCAGGGAGAAGGTTATAACAGCCGTTATAGTGGCGGGAAAACAGGCGGGTACAGGTGATGACTTTGCCCGCTTTGCAGTTGACCTTCTCCTTGATCGGTATTCATCTGACGCGACCCTGCAGGGGAGGCTTGAGGTTCTGAGGAATGATGTGGCCATTGAGCTTATACACCTGGGTCAGCTTGAGATGCTCGTTGAAACAATTGACACCCTGGGGAGAGTAGTTGCAGGGGACAGTGATCTAAAGTCGGCCCTTGAGTCAATGATCTCCCGGAATGAAGATCTGGAGGGGCTTCTTGCCCCGTTTATCCTCCTTAAATCAAAAAAGCTTTCAATGGAGGCGCTTGACGCCGCGCTGCGTAAAATTACCGGGTTTGCCCGCCTTGCTGCGGAAAGGGCGAAATGGCAGGAGATCCTTGAGTCCTTCAGTGAACAGGGCACAGGGTTCTTTGACCCTTACAGGATTTATGCCTCAAGGTCTGTTGTTGACGCCTATTATGGAGACATGGG
>DAIOFM010000168.1:0-3950 GCA_036745755.1 Spirochaetota bacterium
TAAATACTGACATTAATTTAAAATTTTTATTGATTCACAGGAATAATAATATCTTTTGAATAAAGCCGGTTGTCCATATCACTGTTTCCAGGGAGAAAAAATATGATTATTGATTACAACAAAACAGCATCTTTCGATGTAGACGCCCAGAAGGGATTCACTCCGCTTTGTCCCGGCGAACTTCCGGTTTCAGAAGGGGACACAATCGCACCGGCCCTTAACAGGCAGGCAAAACTCGCATGCACCAGAGTGGGCTCAAAAGACTGGCATCCGTCAAATGCAGTCTGGATTGCGGACAGTAATAATCCCCAGTTTTCACCGGTTGAAGGGAGCAATGTTGATATACGCTGGAAAGCCCACTGTATAGGGGGAACAAAAGGTTCCGAACTCCTAGAAGACCTCCCCCATCCGTCAAAATATAATTTTTTTGTATGGAAGGGGATGGAACCGGACATGCACCCCTACGGCGCGTGCTACCATGACCTGGCCGGCAAGCTGTCTACCGGGGTCATTGAATTCCTCAAACTTCGCGGCATTGAGACTGTAATAGTAGGAGGGCTTGCCACCGATTACTGCGTAAAGAGAACAGCTCTGCAGCTTAAAAAGGGGGGCTTCGATGTAATAGTCAACCTCGAAGCCTGCAGGGGGATATCAGCACAAACAACCATAGCCGCAATAGAGGAAATGAAAAAAGCGGACATTAATGTTATAGATAATCCGGACGATTTAATGCTAAAGTAATAAGGAATACCAGCCCAATGATAATAATCAGCCTTCTTGATAACGATTTCTACAAATTCACCATGATGCAGGGGGTACTGCACCACTACCCTGACGCGGACGCTGAATACACCTTCAACTGCCGCACGCCGGGGGTTAATTTTTCCGGGATGCTGGACGAGATTGAAAAGGAACTCGATTCCCTCTGCAGTCTCAGGTTCTCAAAAGACGAGCTGGAATACCTGAGACAGGTCCCCTTTTTTAAAAAAGATTTTATAGATTTCCTCAGCCTGATGAAGCTAAACAGGGAGCATGTCATACCTGAAATCACCGATGAAGGGGCCCTGTCAATCAAGGTCAGGGGGAGCTGGCTGCTGACAATACTTTTCGAAGTTCCGGTTCTTTCCATTGTAAACGAAATCTATTTCAGGAGGATGGTGCCTGAACCTGATTATGAAGGGGCAAGGAAATTACTGGAGAGCAAAATTGAAATTATCCGTAAAAACGGGGAGGATTTCAGGTTCGCGGATTTCGGCACAAGGAGACGGCACTCCTTCATGTGGCACGATGAGATAATAAACAGGCTGAAGGAGAACCTGGGGCCTGGAAATTTTATCGGTACATCAAATGTGTTCCTTGCCAAAAAGTACGGGCTGAAACCTATAGGCACAATGGCCCATGAGTGGATCATGGCCGGACAGGCAGTGGGAGTCAAACTGCACCTGAGCCAGAAACATATGCTGCAGAAATGGACGGATGAATACCGCGGTGACCTGGGAATAGCCCTTTCAGATACAATCACAGTAGACGCTTTTCTCCGCGACTTTGACCTCTACTTCTCCAAGCTGTACGACGGAGTTCGTCATGACAGCGGGGACCCTGTTGAATTCGGGTATAAGATAATAAACCATTATAAAAAACTGGGGATCAATCCCACCACGAAAACCATAATTTTCAGCAACAGCCTTGACTTCAAAAAAGCGGAGATGCTCCTCAATGAATTCAAAGGAAAAATAAATGTCTCTTTCGGAATAGGGACAAACCTGACAAATGACTTTCCCGGCGTGACTCCTTTAAGCATTGTTATAAAGATGAGCAGATGCAACGGCTTTCCCGTGGCCAAGATCAGCGATGACCCGGAGAAGATAATGTGCGATGACCCGGGATTTCTGGAATACCTCAAAAGCGTATTTGAAGTGGAATAAACCATATTTTTTAAAAAAGATCCCGCTTTTCACCGAAAATATAATAAATTGAAAATAGGGAAATTTAAATGCTTATTTTAATCCTGTAAATTTATATATTTAATATACAATATTATACCCTATACCCGGAGAATCTGATGCGACAGAATGACCTGACAACAATAAAAAGGCAGCTGATAAAAAATTTCATTTTATGCCTTCTGGCTTACCCGGTTATTATGTCACTCCTTTTATCAATGAGCCTGAGCTTAAAGGGGGGACTGTCCGGCATGAAACTGATGTTTGCAGGTGCCGTTGTAATCCTTGTAATCGCCATTTTTATATTTAACATTGTGGCTTCAAAAATACAGAATCTCATAAACCGGAAATCCACTGATGAAGATACTAAAAATTTCGCCAAAAAACTGCCTGTAACAGTCACACTGATTTTCCTCATCCCGCTCCTGTCAGGAATCGTAACTGTTACCCTTCTCAGCTACTATAAAGGGACTCTTATTACCCTGTGGCAGGTTGCCTTTTTTCTTCTTCTGGGCTTTTTTCTTGCCTTAAGCCTTGCACTCTTTCACTATTACAGGTTCAAAATAATTCTATATCCTGTTGCGGGCGATGTTAACCTGCGTTCGCTTTCAATGTTTGAAAAACTCCTTGCCCCTATACTTACATTCATGATTATAACTCTTCTCTTTGTGGGTATTGCCATCTACTCAATCAACGTTGCCAGAACAATGACATTTTACAAAGACAAGACAATTGAGCAGGCTGAAAAGACAGCTGCAGCCATTGACAATAAATTCCGGGAAATAGAGATAGAGATGCAGTCAGCACTGAACCATATTATCCCCGAAACATTAAATCCGGCAGGGTCTGTGGAAGCAGCAAAAAGAATTTTTGACAACAGGATCAGCCAGAGCATTGAAACAGTATACATCGCAAAAAATGACGGCACTGCCTACTCAAACATAGGCCACAGGATTAACGTCAGTGACAGGGAGTACTTCCGGGAAATAGTAAAGAATAAAAAAACAGCCTGGTCTGACCTTTTAAAAAGTAGAGACACGGGCGAAAGAATCATTGTCTGTCTCATACCTAAAATCATCAATGGCAGAATATGGGGTTCCATTGGAGTAAGCGTAAAAACAGGGGCCATGCACAATATAATAAACAGCGTCAGTGACACCAGCGAAACCAAATTTCTCATAATGAACAGTGAAGGGAAAATAGTATACCATCCCGAGGCGAGGCTCCTTGACAAGGTACTGGGCAAAGACCTGAAGGATAACAACGGCAGGGATGTTACAGAGTTTCTTAAAGGGGATGAAAACCGGTTCTATGAATATGTCATCAACAACAGGCCCCTGATGCTGAGAAAGATAATACTTAAAAGCACAGGCCAGCTTCTTGTCTCCACAAGTTACAAAGCTGAATTCATGAGACCTGTAAATTCAATCATACAAAGAGTTATTATAGCTATGCTTCTGATTTACTCAGCTGTATTTGTAATACTTTATAAAACAGGAAAGAGTTTCTCGACTCCGATTAGAAACACTATAAAAATATTTAAAAAACTCGCAAACGGAGACCTGACAGTACGCAGCAATGATTACCTTCCTGACGAATTCGGCGATATGATAAGAAACATGAAAAAATTCCAGGACAGAATCATAGAAGTGGTGGATTCGGCGCTGACGTCATCAAACCAGCTTGCAGCCTCATCAGAAGAACTCTCAGCTACAAGCTCATCCCTTGCCGACAGCGCCCAGGCCCAGGCGGCGTCTGTTGAAGAGGCCACGGCCTCCCTGGAAGAAATTGCGGCATCTAATGAATCGATAGCGGACAGTTCCAAGGCGCAGTCGGAACGGTCAAAAAAAACATACTCTCTCATTGAAGAGCTCGCGGGCCTCATAAAAGCGGTTAACAGCGACGCCGTAACAACACTCAGAGTCGCAAATGACACGACAAATGAAGCGGTGAAAGGGCGTGAACTGATGCAGAACACTGTTACAGGGATGAACAGCATAGAGAGCA
>DAIOFM010000169.1:0-3883 GCA_036745755.1 Spirochaetota bacterium
TATGATTAACATTTATCATATTAATCGGTCATTGCGAGGAGCTTAAGCGACGAAGTAATCTGTTCCGGATAGAAAATATTCAGTATAAACCGGTATTGTTTCCAGCCTTAACAGATTGCCGCACTCCCTCCGGTCGTTCGCAATGACATAATTTAAATAATTATGATATTTAAACCAATAATCCTATTATCAATGTTAAATTTCGCCTAACTCAAGTAAAATATATTCAGGAATCGTTACTGATATATTGATCCTTTATTTATACAAATTGTTACATTTATTTATTACTTGCATTTATATCCGGAATCGGGCTAAACTTTTCCGACCGGACAGTCAAGCTCCGTAAACAGTCATATTATTCAGGCCGGCACTTTGCGCTTTTAAAAAATTTGAGTATTTTAATAATACGGCATATATAATGATATCACCTTTAGAATGGATAAAGCTCCGAACAAACAATATATCCCTGATGTGGAAGATAAACATTACAGGGATATTTATCATTATCCTCTTCACTATTATTATTTACATCCTTATCATACCCTTTTTTGAAAAAGAAAAACTGGCGGAAAGGAGCGGAAAGCTCAGGGCTGTTGTTAATTCAGCCGTATCCCTTATTGATCAGTACGAAAAAGCCCTGAGAAAGGCTGAATGGGACCCGGTCCCCGGCATGCCGCGTACGGAGAAAGACGCCAAAAATGAAATCATCAGCAAAATCCATGAAATGAGGTATGACAAAACCGAGTTTATCTTCATCCTTGATGGTGACGGGAACATGGTCATGCACCCCACCAAGCCTGAGCTTGAAGGGAAAAACATGCTTGAGATACTGGACCCTGAAGGAGTCCCCCTGTTCCGGCGCATGGTAATGGAGTCCCAGAAAAAAGGTGATACAATTGTACAGTACAGGTGGGAGTCAAAGTATTCACCTGTAATAACAGAGCCCCAGATGACCTATGCGCGGTACTACTGGCAATGGGACTGGGTTGTATGCACCAGCCTCTATATCCAGGACATCACGGACGCCATGAAATTCCTGAGGATGCAATCCGCGCTGTACAGCATTTTTGCCGCGGCAGCTGCGATGGCGCTGCTGATTATACTTGTCAACATCAACCTCAACAACCCCCTGAGGAAACTCCTTTCAGGGATAAGTGAAATACGGAAAGGAAACATGGACCACCGTATAGACATCTCATCAATGGATGAAATCGGCTTTATTTCAAGTGAATTCAACTCCATGGTTCACAACCTGCACAACAGCCGGCTGGAACTGTTGAAATCTGAAAAAAAATACAGGGACATGACCGATCTCCTCCCTGATTTAATATTCGAAACTGACAGCGATCTCAGGATAACCTATTTCAACAGGTCCGGGTTTGAAATAACAGGTTACAGTGCCGCTGACATGGAACGCGGCATCCACCTGAAAGACCTCGTAGAAGAAAACGATTACAGGATATTTCGCGGCAAATTCATGGACGGAAAAACCGAAAGGGTTTTCTCCAAGCATAAAGTGATAAAAAAAGACGGCTCCTCATTCTACGGTGAAAACAGCATAAGCATTTTACGTGAAAACGAAAAACCCGTTCTTGCCCGGGGCAGCATAAGAGACATTTCAGAGAAGCAGAAATTTGAAGAACAGATCATCCAGTCACAAAAAATGGAAACAATAGGTATACTTGCCGGAGGCCTGGCCCACGATTTCAACAATGTACTTGGAGGAATAATCAGTACAGTTTCCCTGATGAAATATGAGTTTGAAAACAGCACACCGGTCCGGCCCGAAGATTTTAAAGAGTACATCGATATAATGGAACAGTCGGGGCAAAGGGCATCTGACATGGTCCAGCAGCTGCTTACACTGTCCAGAAAGAAAAAGACCGAGTTCCTCCCTGTCAACCTGTCAGAAACTGTAATGAATGTAAAAAAAATATGCGACAACACGCTGGATAAAAGCATTGCCATAAAAATAGAACTGAAAAACGACAAAGCCTTTGTCCGGGCTGACGCGACGCAGATGGAGCAGGTGTTATTGAACCTCTGCGTTAACGCCGGGCACGCCATGACTATAATGAGAGAGGAGGATGAGGAACCGGGAGGCATACTGATTATTTCCCTTGAAATGGTCCACGGAGACCGGACACTGTGTGAACTCTACCCGCACGCGGAGGAGAAAGACTACTGGATGCTTACCGTTTCGGACAACGGTGTGGGCATGGACTCCCGGACACTTTCACATATTTTTGTCCCCTTCTTCACGACAAAGGACAAGGGCGCGGGGACAGGGCTTGGCCTCTCAATGGTTTACAATATAATCAGGCAGCACGGCGGCTTTATCAATGTATATTCGGATAAAGGCATCGGCTCAACTTTCAACATTTACATCCCCGTATACCGGGGTAAACACTCAGGCAGCGATTTATCCAGCGAAAAACATGACTTTCACGGAGAAGGGCTTATACTGATTATTGACGATGAAGAGCTGATGAGAAAAGTCGCCATGAATATACTGAAAAAATGCGGGTATGACGTTCTCACCGCAAAAGACGGGGAGGAGGGGCTGAAAATCTTCGGGTTAAAGCATAAAGATATCTCCGCGGTGCTGCTTGATCTTGCGATGCCGAAAATATCAGGTGACAGGGTATATGACGGCCTCAGGGCAATTGACAATGATGTAAAAGTAATCCTGGTTTCAGGCTTCAGCCAGGACGGGCGGGTGGACACCGCCCTTGGCAAAGGGATAGACATGTTCATCCAGAAACCGTACACCTTTGAAAAACTGGCGGAGGCGTTTAAAAATCTTCTCTACCCGGACGAGGAGGATGAAATTTGAAAAAACGACTCCACATAGCGGCAGTTGCCCTTGCCGTGATTATCGTTTTCGCGGCTGTTATCTCCTCCCGGAGTTACAGCACGGGCCCGGGCAATAAACAGAAAATTGACAAATGGGTCGAGGTACTGCAGCCAAGCGTCCTTGACCGCGAAGAGCGCATGGCAGAACTTCTCTGGTTTGCTGAAGCGTCAAAAAATTTACGCGGCATAACGATCACGTCAGTTGCCGAGAATATTGAAACGCACTACTGGGAAAGCAGGGTGCTTGCACGGGCCTTTAAAGATATAACAGGAATTAACGTGGTACATAAAATTATCCCTGAAGGCAAACTGGTCCCTCTCCTTGTCGGGCAGATAGAACAGGGAAAACACAATTTCGACATTTATGTAAATGATGCCGACCTTATCGGTTACCACCTCCGCACAAAAAAGGTTGTAAATATTACAGAGTATATAATCAATGAAGGGAAAGAGTACACCAATCCGCGGCTTGACATCGCTGACTTCCTAAACCCTGAACAGGGGCAGGATTACGACGGCAACCAGCTGCAGCTCCCTGACCAGCAGTTTGCCAACCTCTACTGGTTCAGGTATGACTGGTTCACGCGAAACGACATTAAAACAAAATTCCTGGAAAAGTACGGATATGAACTCGGTGTGCCGGTAAACTGGTCAGCCTACGAGGACATCGCGGAGTTCTTCACCACCACGCCAATAGACGGGCGAAGGGTATACGGACATTTTGATTACGGAAAGCCCTCTCCCTCCCTGGGGTGGAGGTTCACTGACGCGTGGCTTGCCCTGGCTGGTGTTGGAGACAAGGGCCTTCCCAACGGTTACCCTGTTGACGAATGGGGGATCAGGGTTGAAAACCGGATACCCGCAGGTTCCTCTGTTTCAAGGGGTGGAGCTATTAACGGTCCTGCTGCAGTTTACGCCCTGGAAAAATATATAACCTGGATGAGAAGGTATGCCCCTGCCGAATCATTAACACTTGAATGGCACGATGCGGGCCCGCTATGCTCAAGGGGAGACATTGCTCAGAATA
>DAIOFM010000170.1:0-3810 GCA_036745755.1 Spirochaetota bacterium
AAACAGGGAATTTTCTCTATCAGAGAGGCAATTTTCTCTCTCGAAGAGGGAACTTTCTCCCTCAAACAGGGAACTATGGCTATTCAGGAAATGTCCAGAACATGTCATTTCGACGACCGCCAGGGAGAATTTTAATTACAGGTCTGTTCCACGTTCTCAGGATGAGGTCGAGCCCCATCCTCATTAAATCACATCTGAAAAAGTCATTTTCCCGTCCTCCCAGGCCTTTTCAGTGCTCCTTAATATCCTCTCCATTGCGGTAACAGCCTCAACAGGGTATTTCCCCATGGCTGTCTCTGCAGAAAGCATCACAGCGTCCGTGCCGTCAAGCACTGCGTTTGCAACATCAGTAATTTCAGCCCGTGTGGGCACAGGGTTGTTTATCATAGACTCAAGCATCTGGGTGGCCGTGATAACAAATTTACCCTTCCCGTTGCAGAGTTTTATAAGCACTTTCTGAATGACAGGGAGATATTCATAGGGCATCTCTATCGCCATGTCTCCACGGGCCACAAGAACCCCGTCTGAAACATCAACAATACTCCTTATATTTTCTATTGCCTCCCGGGTTTCAATCTTTGATATGATCTTCGCATCCGATCCGTTTTCCCTGGCGGCCCTGATTACGTTGCTCACGTCCTCACCCTTTCTTACAAAAGAGGCGGCAATATAATCAAACCCCTTTCCCCCGATATAGGCAAGGTCTTTCAGGTCCTTCTCTGTCATCGCAGGAAGAGAGACCTTTGAACCTGGAAGGTTGACCCCCTTTCTGTCGGATATTATCCCGCCATAGATGACTTTCGTGTTGACCTCTGTATCTGTTACACCCGTTACTTCAAGCCTGAGTATGCCGTCATTTATCAGTATAATCGAGCCTTCTTTGACATCTCCGCATATACCGCTGTGATCAATCTGCACGATTTTATCCGTGCCCTGCACGGGATTTACAGTGAGGGTAAAGGGCTCGCCCTGTTTCAGTTCCTCCCTCCCTTTGGCGAATGTCCCTACACGTATCTTCGGCCCCTGTATGTCTGCAAGTATTTTAACATCACGGTTCATCTCTTTATTAAGTTCACTTATTATGGCGAGTTCTTCATCAAAGGGGTTCTCCTTTTTTGCATGGGAGAAGTTAAACCTGAAGATGTCAACTCCCGCGCTGATCAGACTCTTAATTGCGCCGCGATTATTTATCGCGGGGCCCATTGTGGATACGATTAAAGTTTTTGCCATGCCCTTCCTGCCTGAAGTATTTGTTTATAACGGCTTACAAATCAATTATAGCGGTTTGCGAATTATTTAAACCATGTCATTGCGAACGACCAAAGGGAGTGCGGCAATCTGTTTTTAATACAAAATGCGACAGACACGGATGTCTTAGTGCCGCAACTGCATGGATGCAGATGCGCGGCCTTCGTCGCTTAAGCTCCTCGCAATGACCGATTAATATGATAAATGTTAATAATAAAATGCCTAACTCAAGTAATCAATAGACCGGTTATATCTGAATAATCAATAAAATTTTTGAGGTTTCTGTGAAAATATATAATGCCGCAGCAAAGGGGCATAGCGTGTTGCCGCTCAGCGCAAACAGAGTAGAGCAAAGGCCCCTTCCCGCGTTCTTCGGCTACATCATCTTATAGCTGTCAAACACAGGGTCAGTATGCAGCAGCTCAATCCCCTCCGACATGCTCTGTGCCAGTATCAGCCGGTCAAAGGGATCACTGTGATGAAACGGAAGAGAATGAAGCACGGATAAATGCTTCGGCCTTATATCAAGGATCTTCCACTCCCTGGAAGAAGTAACAACGGAAAGAGTTTCATCAAAGCCCTTTTTAAGCTGCAGCTTACCCATGCTTGACTTAATGGCTATTTCCCACAGGGATGCCGCGCTCACATAGATATTGTTCTCCTCAGATTCAATTTTGCGGATCATGTCATCATCAAGGAGCTGCTCACCCTCCAGGTAGACAAGAAGAACGTTTGTATCAATCAGATAGTTCATAACATATACTCTCCCATACATTCAAGAGGTTCGTTGAAATCCCCGGCAATTATAATCTCCCCTTTAAGAGAGCCGCGCATCTTCCGCCTGGAGAATTTATTACTGCCGCCTTCAATAAACTCGACAACAACCCTTACGTCCCCGCTTTCACGGGGTAAAGGCTCATCGAGCTTTATTGTCTGCCCGTCCAAAAGATATCCTCTCACATCATAAGCTGTTTTCATGGCTATCTCCTTAACCTATTAATAAAAATAAAAGAATAACAGGGGATAATCAAAAAAAATGACAGTACCTCAATGATGAGATCAGAAGCATTAAAAAATGCGGGAATTAACGGCAGGGGATGCAGCGTTAAACAGAGAAAGTTTTATCACAATTACAGGGATTAAAAAACCCCGGAGTCCGGGGCTGTTCAACAGTTATTTCTTTTCAACATTAAGGGATATCTTCCCCACACCGGATTCCTTGGCCATATCCATAATATTTATTATCATGTAATACTTTATGTCCCTGTCAGCCTTTATTATAAGCGGGGCATCGGGCCGATCTTTGACATAACCGGCAAGCTGTTCTTTTAACGACGGGAGATCAGTGGCCCTGTTGTTGAAATAGATCTCCCTCTCACCCCTGATTATGACCTCAAACTGTTCCCTTCCGCTCTCCTCGCCGTATTTTGATTTCGGGAGGTTAACGGTTATACTGGACTGAATGATTATCGGTGTGGCGATCATAAAGATAATCAGAAGCACCAGCACAACATCAGTAAAGGGGGTGATGTTTATCTCGGATTTTATATAATTCTTTCTTGAACGGGTTATCTTCATACTCTACCTGTGTTTCAGGTAATCATAAAGTTCTGACGCGCAGATTTCCATCTCTTTCATTATCCTATCAATACGGGTCATGAAATAGTTGAAAGCAACAACTGAAGGTATGGCAACAAGAAGCCCCATTGCGGTTGCGATAAGCGCCTCTGATACACCGACGATTACGGTATTCATACCCCCCTGCCCCATTGTGGATATATCATGGAAAGCCTTCATTATACCGATTACGGTACCGAAGAGACCTATGTAAACAGCGGTGTTTCCTATTGTCCCCACTATCCCGGTATACTCCTCGAGCTTCATCACCTCTTCGGATATTCTTCTCTCCATGGCGCTCTCAACAGCGGCATCACTTTTATCATGCTGTGAAATCCCGGCATAGAGGACATTTGAAAAGGGGGAGCTTTCAGAGAGGCATTCATTCTGCGCGCCGTCAAAGTCCCCTGCTGTTACTTTCGCCTTGACCCTTTCCAGGAGCCCGTTCCTGTCGGATTTGCTGATCCTTCGAAACATCAGCACCTTCTGGATAATTACAGCCACGGTGAATACGGAGCAGAGGATAAGGACATACATTATACCTCCGCCGGAATTTAGAATTGATATCAGACTTTTACCTTCAAACATATAGTTTTCCTGTTTAATATTATAATAAAACACCCTGTAATATCCTGCATCGATTTTCACAGGGGGTGGAGCAATCCGCTTATCTTAATGAAGCTAAACAAAAAATAATTTTTTGTCATACCGGCTGTAGCGAAACGCAATGCCGGTATCTCATACAATTGATTCAAAACTGAGGGATATACTTTAAAACATATATCCCCTTATGGAAGAACTTTTTTATGTTATTAATGATTTACTTGAGTTAGGCGAAATTTAACATTGATGATAGGATTATTGGTTTAAATATCATAATTATTTAAATTATGTCATTGCGAACGACCGGAGGGAGTGCGGCAATCTGTTTTTAATACAGAATGC
>DAIOFM010000171.1:0-3727 GCA_036745755.1 Spirochaetota bacterium
CCAGGTTGGCAAAAACACTTATAATTATACCGAGGAAAACACATTCCAGCATTGTAAAAAGTTCCCTTGAAAAAAAAGACGCATATAACTGGTTGGTAAGGATAAAAGCGATTATGCTGAAAAGCAGCCCGGAAAAATATCCCTCCCAGGACTTGTTGGGAGAAGCCTCAATTCCGGCTTTATGTTTCCCGAACATCACACCTCCGAAATAAGCGCCGGTGTCATTGAGCATTACTACAGCTACGAGTATTATAATATAGAACACTCCATCCTTCAGAGACTTGAGAAGTATCAGATGAGAGAGGGAGAGTACTATATACAAAACTCCAAGGACTGTTATTCCCAGTGAATATCCACCCCCTTTAAGCGGACGCGTAAAAAGCTGAAGCACCAGGAGGCCGGCGATAAAAAACATAAAAAAAGCGGTCACGACCCTTGAGTCGAAAACAGCAATATACCCCGATATGCCGAGAGGTCTGCCGAAGGCAAAAAGATACATTATAACATTTAATATGAATCCGAAAAGAAGCCCGGTTTTAACAAATGCCCCGCCCTCTTCGCCCCGGTCGGCAATCATGTAGAACTCATACAGACAGAAGAGAGAAATAATCTCCGCAGCAACAAGTATGGGAAGGGTCAAAAAATCGTCAGTTACAATCACATAAACAAGAACAGGCAGAGCTACAATCGCGCTTAATATTCTTGTCAAGGTTTCTCGATTCAATACACTCATAGGCCTCCGTATCTCCTTTCTCTTTTCTGGAATTCATTCACAGCTTCCCGCAGTTCCGCAGGCCCGAAATCAGGCCAGAGTACATCAGTAAAATAAAGTTCAGCGTAAGCCATCTGCCAGAGAAGAAAATTACTGATCCTGTACTCGCCGCTTGTCCGTATCAGAAGATCCAGTTCAGGAAGACCGGAAGTATACAGGTTTTTCCCCAGTTTTTTTTCTGATATTTTTTCCCCCGTTTTAGCGGTTACGGCCCATTCATTTACTGCCTTTATAATCTCCTGCCTTCCTCCGTAGTTTACGCAGAAATTGAGGACTATTTTTTTATTCCCCTTTGTTTCCTCCACAGCTTTGAGGATCATCTTTTTCGTTGAGGAGGGGAGCCTGGTAAGTGAACCGGAATGTCTGATCTGTATGTTTTTACTTTTTATAGTATCAAGCTTTGTTGAAAAAAAATATTCCAGAAGGTCCCACAGGCCCTTCACTTCTGTCACCGGGCGCGCCCAGTTTTCAACTGAAAACGCGTAAAGGGAAACAGCCTTTATTCCCAGTTCTATAGCGCAATCCATGACAGGTTCAATTATATCAGCGCCATGCTTATGCCCCTCCCCCCTGGAGAGGTTTTTCTTTTTGGCCCACCTGCCGTTTCCGTCCATTATTATACCGACATGGTGCGGTACTGCATCAGATTTATTGTTTTTATTCAGTATCATCGGTTCCGGTTGTTAAACATACCCCGCAGATGGTACTGCGGGGTTTTCTTTATCAGAGACTCAGAATCTCCTTCTCTTTATTTTCTGTAGTTTTCTGGGCCTCTTCAACATATTTATCTGTAAGTTTCTGGATTTTATCCTGCGCGGCCTTGGATTCATCTTCGGTAATCTCTTTCTCCTTCTCAAGAGATTTTACCATATCATTTCCGTCCCTTCTGACATTTCTTATGGAAACCTTACACTCTTCAGACTTCTGCTTGGCGAGTTTAACGTATTCCTTCCTTCTCTCCTCTGTAAGTTCCGGAATCTGGATACGGATGAGATTGCCGTCATTAGAAGGATTAAGGGAGAGATCGGATTTATGGATGGCCTTTTCCACTTCTCCAAGATTACCCCTGTCCCATGGCTGAATAACGACCAGCCTCGGTTCAGGAATAGATATTGTCGCCACCTGGTTCAGAGGCATTTCCGAACCATAAACACTTACCCTGAGCCCTTCAAACATGGCAGGATTAGCCCTTCCAGTCCTGATCGCTGTGAAATCTTTCTGAAGATTTTTTATACTCTTCTGCATTCTATCTTCAACATCTAATAAAATATCATCAATCATGAAGTCGCTCCATTTCCGATTAGAAAATTTTAGTCCCCACAGATTCTCCAAGGACAATTCTTTTCAAAGAACCCTTCTCGAAAAGATTGAAAACAATTATCGGCAGATTATTATCCATACAGAGTGATATAGCCGTAAGATCCATTACCCTGAGCTGCCTCTTAATCATTTCGATATAGGATATCTCCTCAATCTTTTCAGCAGAGGAATCTTTTTCCGGATCTCCCGTGTAAACTCCATCAACCCTTGTTGCCTTCAGCAGTATATCAGCGCCCAGTTCAACTGCGCGAAGGCTGGCTGCAGTATCAGTGGTAAAATAGGGATGTCCTGTACCGCCGGCAGCGATTACTATTCTACCCTTTTTAAGATGATCAAGGGCCTTCTGAATTGTATACGGTTCAGCAACGTGTTTCATTTCAATAGCTGTAAGCACTCTCGTGGACTTGTTCATTTTCTCAAGAGTATTCTCAACAGCCATCGAATTCATCACCGTGGCCAGCATGCCCATAAAATCCCCTGTTGATCGGCTGATACCCAGAGAATCAGCCATGGCGCCCCTGAAAATATTGCCCGCACCTATAACCAGAGCGACCTCGACCCCCAGGTCAGAGACCTCTTTAATCTCGGCCGCTATCTGGTTGATAACCTCGGGATTTATCCCTGTTTTATCAGGCCCGGCAAGAGCTTCGCCGCTAAGTTTAAGCAGAATCCGCCTGTAACGAGGTAGTTCATTATCGTCCATTTCAGTTCCCTATCTGGAATCTGGAAAATTTACCAACCTCGATGTTTTCACCAAAAACAGCAATCTTCTGTTTAATAAGATCCTGGATCTTGAGAGAGCTATCCTTGATATATTCCTGATCGAGAAGGCATACTTCAGAATAGAACTTTGTGAGCTTTCCTTCAACAATTTTTTCAATAACATTATCAGGTTTTCCTGAATTTTTCATCTGTTCCCTGTATATCTCTTTTTCCTTCTCAATTACGTCAGCGGGAACATCTTCAAGTTTAACATAAAGCGGATTTGCGGCAGCGATCTGCATTGCAAGTTCTTTTGCAAGAGTTACGAAATCCTCGTTTCTGGCCACAAAATCAGTCGCGCATTTAAGCTCAACAAGTACACCAATTTTATTATTGCTGTGGATATAGGAAGCAACAATACCCTCAGTTACCTCTCTACCCATCTTTTTATCCGCAGATGCAAGACCTTTCTTTCTGAGATACTCAACAGCTTTTTCCATATCGCCATCATTCTCAACAAGAGCCTTTTTACAATCCACCATACCCGCCTGGGTTTTATCCCTAAGTTCTTTTATCATACTACTGGTTACTTCAGCCACTTTTCAAACTCCTTTGTTGTTTTAATTCTATTATTCTTCCACATGTACACATGTAAAAAAGCAGATTATTTTGTAATCTGCTTTTTGAATTTTACCACTCATCCCCTTCCGCAGGGGCAGATTCTTCTTTAACTTCCTCTACTTCGGCCTGTTCATCAGAATCGCTGCCTTCGTCTGTCGGTTCAGCTGACTCCGAATCTCTTCCCTCTCCATCCTCATCTTCAAAAGCCACATCTGACGCCTGTCCGCCTGACTGGCCTTCAATTATAGCCTTTGCCATAACTTCAAGGAAAAGAGCTATCGCCCTTATGGCGTCATCATTACCTGGAATAGG
>DAIOFM010000172.1:0-3577 GCA_036745755.1 Spirochaetota bacterium
TTATTTCAGAGCATCACTAAGAGCCGCACTCATTGAGGCCGGAAATGACACTATGAGTATTCTCTTTATCGCCAGTACATTATCAATCCCCCAGGGGCATTTCTGAATAATTGTAAGTATGGTCCCCACAACTATAAGTGAAAAGATGTAAATGGAGAGGGTCCTCTTCAGAAAATTCATTATATTATCTTTAAGCATGAAACGGTAGAAGTTCAGGTAAACGAACCCGCTGATAAAACAGAGTGATATAATACTGAGCAGTATAACATTAAAAAGCGGAAGTTTTTCCCCCAGGCTCCAGGTCTCTTCAGTAAATGCCACAGGCACAGCGAGCATGGAGGCGCCCACAACGACCTGCATAAGGTCCCTGGGCCTGAACTCGGTCATCAGGGGCTGCACTACAAAATTAAAACCTTTACCCGCAGAATCAGCGATCTCCACCACTTTATGGAGATACCCTCCGATCCGCCTTATCTTAAAGTTCTCTTTTTTCTCATCCATGCAATCAAGTCCTTCACATTCAGGTTTATAAAATTATCAGTAATAATAACTGAAAATCTGTTTTATTACATTTCACGAAATGATTAGGACACCGTCATTCCGGTTTTGTCGCAGACAAATACCGGAATCTCATTAGACCGTACTATGGGATTAGATTACAGCTCTTCCTCCGGTCGCCCGCTGTCTTCGCGGGAATGACAGCGGATGCACTAATTCAATCGTAAACTGCCAAAGTGTAAACAATAAATAAATATAAAAGCCGCCCTTTTTACTTCTCTCACCAGAATAAAAGGAAAAGGAGATAGACAATATAGAGAGTTAAAAATATCACACCCTCCCACCTCTCGATCTTTCTTCCTTTTCCTGTAAATATAAAAATGAAAAGCAGAATGCTGGCAAGAATATTTACAAGCATATCAATAAAAGAATTATCCTTCTGAGGAACAGGCCGGATAACAGCGGAAACCCCCAGGATTAAAAAAGCATTGAAAATGTTTGACCCGACAATATTCCCGATTGCTATATCAACATTTTTTTTATACGCAGCTACAGCGGATGTGGCCAGTTCCGGCAGGGACGTGCCGATCGACACAATGGTTAAGGCGATTATTCTTTCTGAAACGCCGATCCCCTGAGCGAACTTCACAGCAAATTCAACAATGACCCTCCCCCCGACAACCAGAAGAATAAATCCGGCAATAATGAGAACAAAAGATTTTACTGTGGTATGCTGTTTTACTGATATTTCCTCTTCAAACGTTCCCGATTTCATTGTCTGAAAATTATACCCCATGAAAATCAGGAAAAAAGCCAGAAGTATTATGCCGTCAATTCTTGTTATCATGGAATAATTCATGCCGTCTATAATTCTGTCACTTGCAAGTATAATAATAACAATCGCAGAAAGGAGGCAGAGCGGTACTTCAATCCAGGTGGTTTTTGTTTTTACTGTTAACGGATATATCAATGAGGAGATACCGAGAATCACCATAATGTTGAAAATATTACTCCCAAGAACGTTCCCCAGGGTAATATCCGAATTACCTGAAGCAGAAGCTATAGTGTTGACTATAAGCTCAGGCGCCGATGTGCCGAAAGCCACTATTGTCAGGCCGATCACAATATTCGGTATATTAAACCTTTTCGCAACTGAAGAGGCCCCATCCACAAGTATATTTGCCCCATATACAAGGGGGACAAAACCGCATAGCAGTATTAACAGGTTTATCATTTTGCAACTCCTTCAGTGCAGCAGTCATTACAGCAGTTGAACATACGTATATTAATATATCAGGCAGTTACAGGTCATTTTTTATTATAATATAATAACAGAATTTTTACAGGGAACCCCGTGAATCATTTCCCCTGATACCGGCCTGAATCAGAACCTGCCTCCCCGTAGTCCTCTGTTTTTTTCCTGTTCTTCCATATATACCAGAAGGGATATGAATAGACCCAGTGCCCGGGTCTGGAATAAGCACCGCAGTAGGGATGATTTACCGCTGCATCGTACCAGCCGTACTCATAGTGATCCCCGTAATTTTCTCTGTCCCTGGGGCACCTGATATACTGGATAAGCCCGGAGTACTGATAGGTATATTTGCTATGCCTGTACGCGTTCTCCGGTATATCTTCAGGTTCCCGGATATTTCCCCATATATACCAGTTCGGGTAAAGGTAAACATAAAACCCCTCGGGTGCCCACTTGCCCAGCCTCAGCCCGTAGGGCTGATATCCGTACTCCACGAACTCTTTATAAAATTTTCTGTCTCCCGGCCGTTTTATTTTCATAAGAAGTTTACTGTATTTTCCGTTAAGGGATGCTGCTTTCATTACATCAAACTTTTTGTTCAACTCCCCCCAGACATAGTATTCTCCGTTATAGTGCACATAGTAGCCTTCAGGAGCCCCGGTTTTCCCGCACCGTTTCCCCTTCTTCAGGCGTCCCGAGTCCCTGTAGCTGAACCTGTAATAATCTGTCTGAAGTGACGACTCCTTCTTCCCGCAGCTGAACGATGTTTTAAGCTTTGAGTATTTACCGAAAAGGGACTCCGGGCCCGCGTCATCAGAATATAGCGGCAGGGCCTGAGAGATCAGGGCACATGCCAAAAATATCGGCAGAAAAGTTGCGGTTTTCAATATTATCCTCCCTTCCGGGGAATTCAGCCGCTTCCGCGATAACAGTTCCCGGAAAAAAAATTATAAATACTCCCCTGCCTGATTTGAGGCTGCTTTCGGGGATACACGGTGACTAATTTATAAAAAAAAATCCGGGATGTCAACGGCCATTTTTATTTATAAATACCGCCCATGTTTCGCAGTTTGTTAAACTGCAGGGGCTTAATCCCCCTCCTGCCATATTTTTATTGAAAATTAATCCCCCCTTTGCATTCTTTGTCTATATTTTACCATCATCGGAAACAGGACATGATCACTATAAATAACCTCTCCAAGTCATTCGGCAAACAGGAGATATTCGACGACGTAAGCTTTAACGTAAACCAGGGGGAGAAGATCGGCCTCGTGGGGAGAAACGGCCATGGGAAGACCACGCTGCTGAGGATGATCGTCGGGGATGACCACCCCGATTCAGGAGAGATTGTCATCCCGAAAAACTATCGCACAGGTTATGTAACCCAGCATATACATTTTACCGAAGACACCGTGCTTGCCGAAGGGTGCATGGGGCTCCCGGAAGATCAGAGGGACGACAGGTGGAAGGTGGAGAAGGTGCTTTCAGGCCTGGGATTTTCCGCTGAGGAGATGCAGATGTCCCCTTCAAGGTTCTCCGGCGGTTTCCAGGTGAGGCTCAATCTCACGAAGGTTCTGGTCTCGGAACCTGACATGCTCCTTCTTGACGAACCGACCAACTACCTTGATATTATATCTATCAGGTGGCTCGAGAACTTTCTCCGTCAGTGGAAGGGGGAGCTTATACTGATCACACACGACCGCTCCTTCATGGACAGGGTGACAACCCATACCGTTGGCATACACAGGCAGAAGGTACGTAAAATTGAAGGCTCAACAGACAAGCTCTATGACCAGATACTGAAAGAAGAGGAGATACACGAAA
>DAIOFM010000173.1:0-3560 GCA_036745755.1 Spirochaetota bacterium
ACTTCCTTTAAACTGAAATCAAATGCTTTGATCGAGTTTGTAAGTTCGCCGAAAGAGATGTAGTCCACCCCTGTTTCGGCAACGCCTTTTATCCTTTCAAGGGTCATGTTGCCTGAGGCTTCAGTCTCGGCTCTTCCCGCGATAAAGTCGACCGCTTCTTTCATCTCCTCATTACTCATGTTATCAAGCATTATTCTGTCTGCGCCGGCCTCTAACGCCTCTTCCACTTCTTTAATATTCCTGGTTTCAACCTCAACCGAAAATCTATTGCCCCATTTTTCCCTGATCCTTTTTACAGCGTTTGTTATTCCACCCGCAGCGTCGGTATGGTTGTCTTTTATCATAACCATGTCGTGAAGGCCCATCCTGTGATTTTCACCCCCTCCGCACCGTACCGCGTATTTCTGCAGCTCCCTGTAGCCGGGGATGGTTTTTCTGGTGTCAAGAATTCTGACTTTCCCTCCTGCCGCGTCAACAAAACGGGAGGTTTTTGTCGCTATTGCCGAGAGGTGTGAGAGAAAATTAAGGGCTGTTCTTTCCGCCTTGAGTATAGAAATAACCGGCCCGGAAATATCGGCTATGATGTCACCTTTTGATATGGAATCACGGTCTTTAAAGTGTTCAGTGATTTTAATAGTGCTGTCGACTATATCCATTACGCCAGAGAAAACAGAGATGCCGCAGAGTACACCATCTTCTTTAGCCACCAGTTTAAATGAATATATTTCATCACTGAAAATTGCTTCAGAGGTGACATCCCCTGTGTCAAGGAGATCCTCGTTAAAGGCCATCTCTATCAGCCTGTCAAGGTTGAGAAGGTTTTCCATTTGTCCCCGATCCGGATTTATAGATTGAGAGGCAGTATCCTGCCTCTTATCCCGTATATGAAAGCATTCCGGCTTAGGACGTCAAGTTATTTTAATCAGGTTTGCTCCAGTCGATCTTCTCATTGATAACGCCGGCCAGTTCCTCCAGTCCGGCATCGCCGTGATAGAGCAGCCCCGGATTATTGTCTGTTGCAATACTTCCGTCACTCCTGAGTGTAAACCTTGTGGCCGCATGATGTGCCGCTGTTACATCCTCTCCTTTATCCATGCCGGACCCGGTGAGATTGATTGTTCCGTTACAGACACAGAAATATGTATTTTTGTCATTTTCCACTTTTACGCAAAAGGAGGTCCCTCGTACTGCCGCGACAACTGTTGGTGTCTTTACATTATATTTCCCTTCAGTTGTGAATTTTTCTTTAGTAACTCCGGCGAGCCACCCTTTATCAATCTGCAGGAAACTGTCCCTTGATGTAATATGCAGGATAAGCCTGGTGTTTTCTTTTATGCGGATTATATTCTTTTTATTTATCATTATATCGCAGAAAGATGTGTCACCCGTTTCAATAATGTCGCCCGGTTTCAGCAGCATCCCGGTACCATTAACAGCACTGCTGTTAACTGTAACAGAGCCGGAATATGACGAGAGAACGGTCTTTATCTCTTTTTTTGAACCGCATGAAAGTAAAAATGTAATTATGAACAGAACAGTCAGTTTTTTCATCTTACTCCCCCTATCAAATACTGGTTTGATTTAATATATATAAAATTCCGGTGTAATAGTAAAAAAAGTATATATCCGGCGCTTTATTAAAAAAAAGAGTTTTGTAATCAGCGTGCTGCCTGCTGGCGGGAGGTGAATTTTTGTGCGGTTTTAAACATATACATTAAGTCCTTTAATAGCCTTTCTTTCTTCTGTTAAGTTTTATCAGCGCATCCTTTGCAGCGTTTTTTACGAATTTGTCAGTGTCTTTTTTCGCAGTATTCTTCACTGCTGTGAGCACTTCGTTTATATATCCCTCTTTTCCTGTAATTTTTTCAAGTGAGTTTACCGCAAGTATCCGCACTGAACTGTCGCTGTCTGCAAGAAGCTTTATCAGTTGAGGGGCCGCGCTTTCCGCGTCAGAGCCGAGATATCCAAGGCTTCTCGCGGCACTGCTCCTTACTACAGGGGAACTGTCTTTTAGCGACTTTATAAGGAGAGCTGTAATGTCCGTTTTATCTGCAATGTTAAGTTCCCCCAGCCCTGAAAGGGCGGTGCTTCTTATATACTGGCTGTCATCAGATAAGGCGTCACGAAATACCTTCAGTGATTCTCCCGGGGGGAGTATGTTCATTATGGATCTCACTGCGTTTTTTCTGATAATCCTTACATTGTCTCCAAGCCTGTCCCTGAGCAGCGGCACAGAACTCCGCGCTTTTTCTCCAAGTGTCCCCAGTTTTATCACCGCGTTTACCCTCTTTGACGGATCTTCGCTGTTGAGGTCAGGTACAATTTCAGCAATTTCCTTTTCTACGAAACCGGATGGTTCATCTGTGTTTTCATCAGCACAGGATAATTCATCCTCATAAGGAGAAGGGGAGTCTTCGGTCTCCTCAACATCCTCTTCACCGGCTTTTGAAATGTTCCTCCGTTTAAGGGCAGGGAGCCGGTCTTTGTGCTTGTAGTATTCAATTTCGGCCGCAAATTCTTTGGGGTTTGAAACAGTAATGGTGCCGAAATTAAAGGTCAGGTATTTGTTGTTAACCAGTTCATTTATTTCATCACTGTGCTGGTTAATAGAAAGCTCATTCATCGCAATAAGTTCATCCAGCCCTAACCGGAACTGGTGGGGAGTTTTTCTGGTCAGGGATACCCCGTCCTCCAGAAGCTTCCCTTCAAGAAAGGCGAAGAGCCGGGTCACGGGGTTGCTGTAGCTCATTATGCCGAGACGGATGTGATTGAACCACAGCCTCTGGCTTATTGATGTGATGATTTTTTTACAAGATCCGGCGACACGGATACAAGTCCGGTGAACCTGTCCATGTTGACAGGTATGAGTTTTACTCCTCCGAAACTTAAAGCTGTGGCACTTCTTGGTGAATTTGTAAGGAGAGCAAGTTCGCCGAAAACGTCGCCCTCCCCGAGTACGGCAAGAAGCATGTCCCGGTCTTTGCTCTGCTTTATTATTTTCACCTTCCCCTCTTCAATCAGGTAAAGGTTATCACCCGGTTCATGCTCACAGAAGATTACGGCCCTGTCCCTATAGAGAAGCTCACCTTTTTCATTTCCGGTAAATGACAGAAAACCCGGGCTGTCATCTGTTTCATCTGCCATGTTACGGACTTCAGCAAGGTTTTCGGAGTCGGGGAAGAGCTGTATGTAACGGTTGAAAATATAGTCCGCCAGTATCTTTTCACCCGCTTTCATGTAATACTCTCCAAGGGCAAGGAGACTCATACTCTGAGGATAAAGGAGGCTTATAGGCTTTATATCCATAAGGACATTGTCATACTGCTGCAGGGTGTGGGAGTATGAGTGCATGATCTTCATGGCAATCTGCGGCTTGTCCCTGAGCATCATGAACAACTCCTCGCGATCTATCTCAACTACAGTCGCGTCTTCTGTAGCAACAGCACTGCTGAGGCGCGGTTTTTCTGAAAATGCCGATATAAAACCGAAGAAGTCCCCCTCTCCGGCGTCTTTCAGTGCCCGTGACAGTATAGCTGATTTACAGATATGGGAAACTCTCC
>DAIOFM010000174.1:0-3488 GCA_036745755.1 Spirochaetota bacterium
AATGCTGAACGCCACTTACGGTGAGAAACTTGCAAAGATCCCGGGGCTGAAAAAATTCAGAAAAGAAAGAACAGTTGAAATGACACTGGACTACCTGAAAAACCTTGTCGCTGCGGGTGTCGATATCGTTGACGTTGACCTGGGGTGCTATGACAACTGGTGGCTACCCCATCCTCCTGACGCCATGCCTCCCGGGTGCTACCTTGAAGTTGCGGAAATAGTAAAGACATATTTCAGGGACAAGGGGATCCGCGCCAACACAGGGCTGGAAGTACCTGTTGCCGCAGTGGGGAAACTCGGTTACCCTGATATTGCGGAAAGGGCGCTTCAACGCGGGCAGTGTGACATGGTTATGCTTGGAAGGCCGCTCCTTGCCGATCCCCACTGGCCGAACAAGGTCTACGCGGGGAGGATAAAGGACATTATACCATGTATAGGCGACCAGGAGGGGTGTTTCAAGGAATTCATCGAAGGTGGCCATCCGCAGTGCGGAGTCAACCCGCGCACGGGATTCGAAGATCAGTACACCACCCTCCCCTATGTTAAAAAGAAAAAGAAGATAGCGGTTGTAGGAGCCGGCCCCGCGGGCGTAATGTGCGCATGCACTGCCGCAGAACGGGGACACGCAGTTACACTATATAATAAAGAAAACAGGGCCGGTGGTCTCCTTATACCCGGCTCTGTACCTAAGATTAAATTTGACCTTGCAAACTATCTTAACTATATGAATAAACGCATAAGCTGTGCTTCAAAGGATTTCTCTCTTAAAACCGAATTCGGCAAAACAGCAACGGCAACAATCCTCAAAAACGGCAAATATGACGCAATAGTAATCGCTACCGGGGCCCGCAGCATGAAACCCGGGATCGCCGGTATAGACATGCCCCATGTTATATCCGCGGTTGATTTACTTAAAAAACCTGATAAAGCCGAGGGGAAAACCAGCGCTGTTATTATAGGAGGGGGAACCGTGGGTTGTGAAACCGCTCATTTCCTCTCATACGAACTCGGCGTGCCCGAGGTAACAGTAATTGAAATGCACAAAGAGATAATGGCTGAAGGCTTCACAGCTAACAGGGGTTACCTTATTCACTATCTTGAAAAGAACGGGGTAAAGCTCCTTAACTGCACAACAGCAACCGCAATTACAGGCGACAGCGTTGAAGCAGAGAGAAACATACATAAAAAAGTACCGGACCCTTATATTACATGGAGGCCCATACTCCTGGAAAACATTCCGAACCCCTTTGCACCTAAAATAAAGAACAGGCTGGAAAAGATATCTATCCCTGCAGATATAGTTGTAATAGCTGCAGGATGGGAATCTGACAGAAGCCTTTACGAGGAGTGCCTGAGGAGACAGATAGCGCCTGAAATTTTCATTGCCGGTGACGTATGTTCCCCTGGAAGGGTTTTTGAGGCAACAAAGGCGGGGTATGCCATTGGGAGAAGCCTGTAATTGTTTTATGATTACAGATCCGGGTCTCTGAATCATTATATAGCATCAAATCAGTTATAAAAAATGGATACCCGCCTTCGCGGGTATGACACTTTTTACATTAAGCAAATTTCTGATTAGAAATTTACGTCTATTATAACACTCCCCAGTCCCCTGTGGTCACAAGACCGCCAAAGAGAAACACTTTAAATTCAGGGTAAAATCTGCATTGAGCAGGACGTAGCCCTTACCGAAGTGTTAAAAGCAGATACCAGTCACTTTCCTGACTTTAAGTCCAGGCAATAATTCTCCAAAATAAAATTTGCATTAAATAAGTATAAATTTCAGCAGGAATTTATTAATCCCCCTATGGGGAAGCCAAAATAAATTTATTCAGCACGCCAGGTTACCCGGCCAGGGGTCGAAAGAATAAATACGGGTAGAAGTCCGCCCCGGGGAAAGGGTTTCGTAATACAAAGCATAATTCAGCCGTTTTTTCTGATAACATAAATATTGTCTATCCAGCTGTTTGATCCAATATTATTATCCTTGAAAAAAAATATATTTTATGTTACTTTTCGAATATCGCAGAAGGTGTATAAATGAAATCTTCCATTATTCAGATAAAAATTGTTTTTTTCATATTTTTTATTTTCATATGTGCATTACTATGGATGCTTTTTAAGCCAATAATTCATGCGATTCTTTTTGCTGCTATCATTGGGGGAGCTTTCTACCCGATGTTTAAATTTTTTGAAAGAAAGTATCCTCTTAAACGTAAATATTTATCTCTATTAATGTGTTTTCTAATAATAATACTTTTACTAATCCCTCTTGCCTTTATAATTTTGCAGATATCAGAAGAGGCATTGTCATTTTATCAAAGTATGAAAGGAGCCCTGGATGAAAAATCAGTTGATGATTTTTTATTTGGAAAGGGGACTTTTGCAAATATACTCAGGTATTTTTCAGACACATTTGATTTAAATATAAATTTAAATGACCTGAAAGCAAAGATATTAACTTCTATAAAAGGGTATTCGTTTAAATTTTTCTCCCGGATAAATTCAATAATTGGCAATGTACTGGAATTAATTTTTCAGATTTTTATTATGATTTTAACATTATATACTTTTTTTTCCGAGGGAGACAGATTAAAAAAATTTTTGTTAAAATTATCACCATTGCCCGATGAACAGGAAGAACTGATAATTAAAAAATTCAATAAAATGAATTATGCTACCATTGTAGGTAATGGGATTGGCGGAATTATTCAGGGTGGATTAGCCGGGGTTGCTTTTGCTTTAGCCGGTATAGAATCTGTATTTATCTGGACAATCTTTATGGTAATACTTGCTTTTATCCCGATAATTGGCATGTCAATTGTTTATATCCCCGCCTGTATATATTTATGGTTGAAAGGAAGTATTACAGCATCGATTAGTGTCTTTATTTTTTGTACAGTCATTTCACTTATGGTTGAAAATCTTTTTAAACCACGATTTATTGGAGAAAAAGTATCAATAAACTCAATGTTTGTATTTTTCTGTATAATTGGTGGTTTAAGTGTTTTTGGAATGGCCGGTATTTTTTATGGTCCTCTAATCGGCATTACTTTTCTAACAATAGTAGACATCTATCATCAAAACTATGATATCAGTATAAAAAGTATAGAGGAACAGCCTGAGAAGGTGGATGAGGATGATGCATGAAGATACTTCACCTGCACCTTTTTTTTAATCAACCAGCATTTTTCTGAGCACTCTTTTAACTTCAGCGGATGATGATTCACTGATTTTTCCCAGTTGTTTCACAATTCTGTTTCTGTCTAATGATTCTGTAAATTAAATTTGCGTTTCTTTTTATCTATTTAAATAGAGGATATTTCTTTAAAATAAAACCGGCTGTAATTGTGTTTTTATTTACGTTCATCTTTTTATACTATATATTATATGCTGATACTTTCATATTTTATCAGTAATATGTCCTGAAATTAATACCTGAAGGTTGATATGAAAAAGCCTCAATTTATGAAGCAGCCTGTAATGCT
>DAIOFM010000175.1:0-3278 GCA_036745755.1 Spirochaetota bacterium
AATCAGGATAATAAGATATTTTTTGCAGCCTGAACTGAACGATCCCCCGCCTGCTGACAGGCTGCCCCCTTTGAAAGGGGGCTTTTTTCAGATTTCCCATCCGGGGGAAATCTGCCTTAAGACCTGATAGAACTTTCGTTTAATTATGGTACAGCTGATTGATCATTTTTAATAGTCCGATGCTGCAGCTCCGGTTCTTTCTTTTTCCTCCACTGCCCCAGCTTCAAGAAGATTAAAGGCATTATCAATGGATATCTGAATATCCCCTTGCGGATCAGCGGAAACCTCACCATGCCCCGGATAAACTTCACTTATCATCCGTGTCTGTAGAGACTTCAGTGAATTGATGTAATCCCCTGTGCTCCCTGATTCTGCGATTACCGGAAGCGCGCCCCCTGCAAAGAGTGTATCACCAGTGAAAAGTATTCTGAGATCCGGCTCATATATGCAGATTGATCCTGAAGTATGTCCCGGCGTATGTATAACATCGAAAGTGAAACTCCCGAGGTCGAGCCTGCTGCGGCTCTCAAGCCAGAGATGCACATGTAGCCTTATATCATTTGCATCACCCGATTTGTAGAGCGTCACATACCTGTCATCAAAGGACATCTTGTTGGCCGCAAATCTGTGTGCTGCAATTATTGAACTGTCCTGAAAATAACGGTTGGCGCCTATGTGGTCAAAGTGTTCATGTGTATTTACAACAATGTCAATATCCCGGACTTTCATCCCGATACTGTGCAGCGATTCCTTGAGAGAGGGAAAATTGCTGTCAAGTCCTGAGTCTATCAGCATATTCCCCCTGCTCCCCCTTATGACATAACTGTGGCTCCCCCTGCTCCTGCCACGAATTCTGAAAATACCATCCTGCAGGAGCTCAACATCTCTGGAATTCACGGGCATGCCCCTCTTCCGGTATATTATAATCCGGTTTATCAAAAACAAACAGTCTTTCAAGGCCTGTCATATTCAGGTAACTCCTTATGGATTCCTTCTCAACACGTATCCTGAAGCTACCCCCCCTATGTTCTATCTCCTTTTTTATCGTATTTATAACGGCCGCGTGGTAAAACATCTCTCTGGCGTCCTCAAGACCGTCAACATCAAGCACCACTGTTTCCGGATGGCTTATATCCAGATCCCTGACAAGTGATGCCGCTGATAATACATCAACCCGGTTAACTTCACCGGACACCTGAAGCAGAATATGATCTTTCATTGTGCTGATTGTGTAATTCAAATCTTTACTCCCTATTCAATTTTTTCACTTATAATGTGCTATAACAGCGTCAATATTTGATAAGATAATTATCAAATATTAGTGAAGTTTACACTTTAAAAACCTCTACCTTTTCACGGAGCCCTTCAGCCATTGATGTCACCTCTCCTGCCCCGGTTGCAAGCTCCTCGGAGCCTGCACTTATTGCTTCAGTACCCTCATTGATACTCTCCATAAGCCTGTTTATCTCAAGCACTGAATTTTTCTGGTCACGGGTGGTCTTTCTAATCATATCCGACATGTCACGGATCTCTTTAACCTCAATCTGTATGCTCTCTTTTGTACCGATCTGGGCCTTGA
Organism: Spirochaetota bacterium; assembly: GCA_036745755.1. Classification (GTDB taxonomy): domain Bacteria; phylum Spirochaetota; class UBA4802; order UBA4802; family UBA5550; genus UBA5550. Next base: position 1,580 of record DAIOFM010000175.1, read on the forward strand.
CCTGCGATGAAAAGCCATCTATCCAGTCTTTAATCCCGATAAAACCTGTAAGAATGGATTCAATGATTTTAACTGTATTCTCTACATGACCGAAACCCTCCTTCAGTTCCCGGTCATTGTCAGAGATAATCCGGCTGATTCGATTAATACTCTGCGCCGTTGCATCTGATAATTTTGATATTTCATCAGCAACGACAGCAAATCCTCTGCCGGCATTTCCCGCTCTGGCCGCTTCAATTGCCGCATTAAGTGAAAGAAGGTTAATATTATCTGAAATTGAAATAATCATTGTAACAATCTCATTCATATCGCCGGATCGTTTTTCAATTCTTGAAAAGCTTTCAAGCATTCTTTTCAGTGAGGATTCACCGGTTCTCGCACTTTCAGATATCTCTCCGATTGTTTTAAGCGCAACCGATGCGCTTTCATCCAGGCGGTCGATGATTTCGGAAAGTGTATTCAATATATCAATGAGGTTATTCATTTTATCAAATTCTACATCAATCTGTGACGCAATTGTCTCGACCTCATGAGTTATCTCACCCACAGTGCGGGAGACTTCGGCGGAATAGCGGTTCTGCTCTTCCGACTGCCCGGCGAATGATTCAGAGAGAGAGGAGAGTTCCTCTGATGACTCCGCGAGTCTGGCAGTTGTATCCTTAATCTCAATAACTATTTCTTTGATACTCCCTGTAAAGGCATTAAATCTCCCCACAAGAAGCCCCACTTCATCTTCAAGCTCTGTTTTTAAAACAGTGTTAAGATCTCCATCTGATATACCATCAGCGATTTTCCTGAGCGGCTTAACTATTCTCCCTGAAGCGATAAAAAGAAGCACCAGTGAAAGTAATGAAATTATCAGCGTGGCACTTAATACTTTAACATACAGAATAAAAATTTCATTTCTTATATCTTCAATATATATAGACGCTCCCACTATATAATTATATGGCTGATAAAATTTAACGAACGATATGACCGGGACTATTTTTGTTGCTTCAGATTTATATTGAGACCTGTATTCGATAAACCCCTCTCCGCTGTTTTTGCAGAGTTCAAGCATCTCTTTATAAACGTTTCTCTCACCCTCCTTTGAGAGTGATGAAATATTTTTCCCTACAAGATGCTCTCTGAAGGGCATTGAAAATATTACGCCGTCTCCATTAATAAGCCATACTGTCTCCATCTTCTCCGGCCCATACCTGAACTTCCCTGTATAATAAACAGCTTTATTCGCAGCTTCATCCTCGCTCATCCTGCCATTCTCAGATTCAAACTTAAGCGCCTCCATAAGACTTATTGATATCTCAACCGTATCCCTGAGAGCGTTGCGTTTTTTTTCAAGACTGTCGCTTCTAATCGAGGGTATAAAGAAGAAGAGAGTTACAGTAACAAAAAAGAGGAGAGAAGCGGTGCCCATAATCATTATCTTGCTTCTTAAGCCGATGTGTAACCAGAATTTTTTCATTATACTACCTGACATATAATTTTACTCATAGCAATTAACGAAATTATTAGCGCATTGTCATACCGGCTGTAGCGTGCGCGTCCTGGGCACAGCGAAAAAGTACCATTGGAGTAGAATGCCGGTATCTCATAAAACATCCTATGAGATTCCTGTCTTCGCAGGAATGACGAAGATGGTACTAATCCAAAAGTTAACTGCGATAAGCCAGGTAGTATTTAATAACAGTTATGT
>DAIOFM010000176.1:0-3229 GCA_036745755.1 Spirochaetota bacterium
TTATTAAATACTATATACTAATCTTTTAATGAAAGAACAGTCTCACGGCTTAATGCCCTCACCCATTCATCATCCTTAAATAATCCTTCTGCGTTTCAATAACTGAACTGCATATAAAGTTAATAAAATCAGAATCATCCTTATGCGCTGCCTCAATTAATGATATATACTCTGCACGGCTGGCAGGTGATATTAAAGCAATATTATACCCGCTCTGAATCAGCACAAGGTTCATAATAAGGCGGGCAACCCTGCCGTTACCGTCCACAAAGGGATGCACAAATACAAACTCAAGATGAGCTTTTGCAGCAGCAGCAACAGGATGTTCCTTTTCGCGGATATCAGCTATCTTCTGCACAATATCTTTCATCATCTGCGGAACTTTATCAGGCCCGGGCAATGGATACTTCGAGCCCGATATAAAAACCTGGCTTTTACGGTAAACACCGGCATTTGTATCATCAATCTTTCTGTAAAAGAGACGGTGGAGCATCAGAATATCATTCTCTGTTATCTCTTTTTTATCTGCAAGATCAAGCATATATTCAAAGGCCTCGGCATGACCCTGTGCTTCAAGGTGATCGCGCAGAGGTTTGCCGCCTATGGTGAGGCCGTCTTCAATTACAACTTTTGTTTCAGACTCGGTTAAGGTGTTACCCTCAATGGCATTGCTTGACCATGTGAGGCCGATTTTATAATATCCTTTTAATGAAAGAACAGTCTCACGGCTTAATGGACGGAGTTCATTTATCTGCTTCTGAAGTTCATCTGTTTTTACAAGAAGTTCATTCATTATCAAAGGCCTCTACGGTATTGAGCATAATCGTAACTTCTTTTACTGTTGCAGTCAAGTATCTTTATTGCTTCATATTTATATACGGCCGGCAGCCGGATTGAAAACCGGTATCATAATGCTATTAATTACTGCGCCCTTAATTTTTGAAGAAGAAACTCCGGGGCAAAATCTGCTTCGTTTTCCCATACAATTGTTCCCAATCATCAATAAGCTGTTCTCTGTACTTATCAAGCCATTCAAATACTGCGCTTAATGCACGCCTTGGGAATCTTCCCTCAACAACACCGCTCAATATATCAACAGATATTTTATAGTCGCCATATTGACCATGAACGCAGCAGAGAAAAATTATATCTCTCTTATCCTGATCCTGTCAGGAGTAATGACTGTAAACTTATTATAAAGCGAATCTGAATACTTCTCCATAACTGATAGAAGCATTTCAATTATTTTTTTTCTATCAGTATATTCATAACGGAGATAAATGATCCCGCTGTTTTGAACCTTATGAGAAAAAACCCACTCCCCAAAATCCCTGTCTTCTGTAAGTACAACAGAATTTTTATCAGCAGCAATCTTTATAATCTCAGAATCTTCTAATCCGCGATAATCAGCCCTGATAGATATTACTTGATAACCGGCAGATCTGAGGTTGGATATAATTGAATTACTGATATTTTCATCAGCAACGATGTCAGGATACAAGGATCTCATCCTTTGAAATAACATCTGCGGAATATGCCAGGCATGCCATTATATCATCTTTCTGAACCGGGGGATATTCAGAAATAATATCATCAATTTCCATTCCCTCAGACATCTTTTTTATGATAAATTCCACTGTAATTCTTGTGCCTCTGATTACAGGTTTACCCAGCATAATGTCAGGAGAAATGCATATTTTTTCTTTATAATTCATATTACTCCTCGTTAATATTAACTATAACGATCAGATACTTCAAATCAATAAAAAAATATTTGAGACTATATAAAAAAATTACCACAGCAGCATCAAAAAACATAGCCCCGACAGGTTGATGTTGGAAGAATTTCAGTCTTTAGAGAGGATATACAAAATTACTATTCATGGAAAAAACGAGACAGGTCGGCTCACTTAACACCCGGTTAAAACCACCTTCTTAAGCTATGTCTGAAAAACATAAACAGAATAACCGGACAATCACTGGACAAACCAGTCTATTGACTTGCCGTAAAGTTTTGCAAACCTCATCAGCTCAATGACATCAACACGCTTTTCTCCTGATTCACACTTGGATACATATGACTGCTGCTGCTTCAGGCTTTTTGCAACTTCAACCTGTGTCATTCCAGCATCAAGGCGTGCCTGTTTCAGGCGTTCAAGAAAAGCCTGGTATTCTTTTGTATAAATTGAATTTTTCACTTGTATAACATGTATCCCATTATAGAATATCCCAAAATAGAATATTACATCAAATACCGGAGGCTCTCATGGAAATATATTCCTTCAATACAACAGATGTTGAATACAAGCTTTATAAAATCAGCGATCCATGAAATACGCAGTTGAGGGGCCGCGCCTCCGATTGCGGATAACGGATAACGAACTTAACGGATTTTATACAGTGCTGTCTGATGCTGCTGAGCGTGCAACAGATCTTATTAACAGCTTTAAGCCTGTACTTACAGGGCGGGATGAACGTATAGTGCTGCTTTTTACGACCCAGGATACATTAAAGGAGTAAAAATTAAAAAATTTACTTGACACTGCTTAAGAGCCGGAGTGTATAACTCTCCCCTATAAAGCGGTATTAAAAAATGGCAAAGGTTAAATTCAGATCACCCATACAATCCATTCATGGACGCCTCGGTAATATTATATTCTATACCGTAAATGGGATTAATTATGCCCGCTCATACTCCATCCCTGAAAACCCGCGGACTGAAGCACAGCAGAAAAACCGCGTAAACTTTGCAGATGCTGTTAAGCTCTGGCAGGGACTCACTGATGCAGAGAAGGCTAAATATAACCGCATGGCTATCGGGAAGCCGCTGAGCGGCTACAATCTGTTTATATCAATGAAGATGAAAAACATCTCACCTGAAGTTTTAAATGTTCAGGAAAGGGTACTGGTAAAGGAATGCTGTATATACACTTCCTATATACAAGCAGTCACCTCCGTTTCAGCTCCTGAAGGTCTTTTTTTAAATAAAGAATACAGATTTAACGGAGCGGGATCGTGCAGACCTACGTTAAAAAAACCGCCGGGGCGCATATTCAGGGCCGCATAAATTTATCTGACATCGATTCGCCATACTTCCCCCCCCCCAGCCAGGGCCATATCCCTGAATCGAATGCCCCCTCACACCCCATATTTATTTTGACAGAAAACCATGCTTTTTTATATTGATTCAAAAATGCAGAGGAGCTTTATCATCAAAGCTGAAAATATA
>DAIOFM010000177.1:0-3226 GCA_036745755.1 Spirochaetota bacterium
CACTCAATGATTTAAAGGATCCCGCTAAAGCTGTTGAATTTCTTGCGGGGCATGTAGCAATAATGGTTGAGATGATAAACGAGCTGAAAAAGAAGCGTTAGAAAAACGGCAGCAACAGCACATGGTGCTGCTGCTGCCGTATGTATTTACGGGGGATTTGAAACCTATAACTTTTTGTGATTCCTTAAAGCAAATACCACCATCTTTCTAAGCAGTTTTTCTTTCACTGATCCCGGTTTTGCAAGCTCCATCATCTCAAGGTAACGGGTTGCATTTTTCGGAACAGGTCTCACCAGCTCCTTCAGCAGCCCGCTCACAAGTTTAATAGGAGTCCCCTGTGCCAGGGCTTTCATCGCCTTAAGTGAACCGCCGAGAGCAATTTCATCATCCGTTAAATCTGTTCCAAAGGGGAATGGCTGGAAGTACCCTTCAGCCTGGTACGGCTTCAGAACTGATTCATATTTGCCCGGAAGGTTGTGCCTGTATTCTTCAGGGATTTCATAATGCTGAGGAATTTTTTTTGCTTTCTTTGCCTGCGCAAGGAGTTCATCCTGGAACCTTGAGTCAGCCACTTTAATCATCTCCATGATTACATCTTTATCTGCCTTGCCCCTGATGTCGGCTATACCGTACTCAGTAACAATTATATCGCGCAGGTGTTTCGGGACAGAGCAATGACCGTAGCTGAAGACAATATTGGATTTAAGGGTTTTGCCGCTGCCTCTTGTACTCCTGATCATCATTATAAGCCTTGCATCAGGAAGGGCGTGTGCCATGGAAACAAAGTTGTACTGTCCGCCGATACCGCTTACAACACGTCCATCTTCAAGCTGGTCAGAGGCAACAGCACCGAAAATGTTTGCTATCATGCCGGCATTAACGAAACGAGCGCATTTTCTCTGGAGGGCCCTGAGTTCTTCACCGCCGTAAAGCTGGTTAACTTTTTCTACTCCGGACATTCCGAAGAGCTGTCTCTCCTCTTCGCTCATGTTATTCAGCGAGTCGTAGAAATCACGCGGCCCGATAAAGAATGCGCCCAGAATAACCTTTCCATGCAGAAGTTCTTTCCCCAGAAGTTTTCTGATCTCCTTCCTGTTTGTGTCATCAGAGAGGTCCGCAGAGTATTTTGCACTTCCGTCAGTGATTGTCCCTTTTTTGAATTCAAGCCCTGTCTTAAGAATGCCGAACTCTGTGAGAAAATTAAAATCCTCCTCATCAAGCTTTTCATGTATCGCTTTCATGCTGATGAGCTGGTCAATAATATCTTTAGGAATATTGTCCGCCGCAAGCTTACCTGCATTAATAAGCTTCATAAGCGGGATGCTGTCGAAAACTTTCCGTTTCAGGATCTTTTTCTTATACATCTGCATAAAGGCATCAACAAACATTTCTGATGAACCGTAAAGCCCCTGGTTGAAATGCCCGGTATCACCATAATCTTTAATTAATTTTTCATACCGTTTCAGTACTCCGCCCTTTTCAAGAACTTCAAGGTATGTATCGTGATGGTCGTTTCTCATGGCGAGTCCTGCAACAATAGCATCACCAAGTGAACCTATGCCAACCTGTATTGTGCCGCCGTCTCTGATAAGCGAGCTGACATGAAGACCGATCATGTGGTCTTTAAGCGCAACAGCATCTTTCGGAGGTCCGAAGAGCTGGTAGTTGTACTGCTGTCCTTCGAGCAGGATGTCGACTTCGCTCCCTTCAATAACAGCATCACCGTACATGAAAGGCATATTTGCGTTAACTTCAGCAACGCACGCCACATTCTTCCCGCCGGCCCTGAGTTTTTTAAGCTCGGCCATCGCGTGAAGCGTGATGTCTGTGTTGCATCCCAGGGAATACATTTTTTTCCCGTTTATTTCATTTGACCCGAGCAGGAGGCCAAGTACATTTATTCCGAAATTGATGGCATCCCGTACAACATGTGTATAGTTGGAGCCTAAGTGATTCTGCTGTGCTTCAGGGGTCTTCATGTATCCCCCGGCTTTGTTGAAGAATTCATAAACAGCAACATTTTTCGGGAGTTTCCCCGCCCTGAAATCAAGCATATAATCAAAGTCCGGAGTACCTTCAAAAACCCTTGCAGCCAGAGGCTTAAGGAATCTCGACTCCAGCTCCGAATGCCCTGTGGGCTTCTCGAGAGCCAGCGCTGTTACAATATCGAGTTTAATCTCCGGGTCCTCTTTGGCCCTTTTGTATAATTCATTAATCAGAAGAATCGGTTTTCCCAGCGCAAGGGTCATACCGAACTTTATATCCTTACCCACATGGGCAATGATATCATCCACTGTCTTCTTTACATCATCTGTTACAACTGATTTACCTGGCTGAAGCCCTGTTTTTAAATTCATTTATATTTCCCCCCATATATTTTTACACAGGAACCCGGCAGGAAGATCCGCTGAAGACCTGTGTATAATGTACAACTCAAACCCTGATCTGGTTAAAAGATTCTTTATCGGTATATGTTTTTAGGCTCTCTCTGTTAAATGATGAAATATGCAAAATGTATGTTGATTTCAATAAACCTGAATGAATAATCTCGCTGTGGTTTTCTTCTGTTCCGGATGAATTAACGTATAAATAGAATATCAGATTAAGCCCCCATAATAAAAGAAACGGATAGAACATAATATTGTGAGAACAATATAACTGAACACTTAATAAATTTGTACAATTTTTTTAAAAAAAAGCAAAAAAAAATTGTTTTTCTTGGAAAAGTATTACATTTTTCTGGCTTTTGTTAAGGCTGTGGGGGTTTTTAGTCAGATTTTGTGGTCTGAAATCTTAGTTTCACTAAGTATAAAGTGGGCGATTTCAGAGGAGATTCTGTCAGGAAACTCCAATTGGGGAGTGTGAGAGGCGTTATCTATCAAAACAAGGCTGGAATTAACCAGTCTGCTATTGAAGCTCTTACCTGTTTCTACAGAAATAACCCTGTCTTCTGTTCCCCAGAGAATCAGCGCAGGTATTTTTATCCTGTGAAGTTCCCCTGCCAGGTTGAAATATGAACAGTTCCGGATGGATGGAATTACAATATTAATTATAAAATTATAGTTACGGTTGTGCTTTCTTATCATGAAAAGAGCTTCAGGAATACTGATATCCGGAACTCTGTAATATCCGAAACTCATGGCAGTGCGGAGTTCATCAATGCTTCTGATGGGAGCCCCGTATCCGGAGTATGCATGATTCCCCTCTATTGTAATTCCGGAGGAAT
>DAIOFM010000178.1:0-3008 GCA_036745755.1 Spirochaetota bacterium
AGGAGTACTCCTCCCTTACCCAGTCGGGAAAGTATGAAGCTGCAAGGATTGTGGGGCGTCTTAACAGAATGGCTTCAGAGGATGATAATATTCATATAATGCTCATGGGGCCCGGCCGATGGGGGACATCTACCCCTTCACTTGGAGTTCCTTCAAAATTTGCAGAGATTAATCATGTCAGGGTGCTTGTGGAGATTGCAAGGATGAGCGACAATATCATGCCTGAGCTTTCATTTGGTTCACATTTTTTCCATGATCTGATTGAGACAGGCATTTTTTATGTCGCGTTATTCCCTGAAAAGGAGGATGTTTTTATTAACCATGAGTTTTTCTCCGGAAATGAGAATATGCTTGGAAAACTTGTTCCTGAGGCGGAGAAATATCAGGGTGCCGTTAAAGTTTATGACATTTCTGTAGAAAATTTCTTTATCATGGCTGATATTCTTTCGCAAAGGCTTGTCTGTTTCAGAAATATTACAGAAGTGTAAACTTTTAATAAAGCTGTAAAGTATCCGGGAAATTATATGGACATAAATGTATCGCTGTAGATAGCTTATCAGACCGGTTTGACGTGATATCGTTTCTGATAAGCCGTTCTGCAGCAATTTAACAGATTATCTATGAATCTGTTTTATATAATACTGAAAAAAGTATAACTTAAGCATTGATTAAGGAGATCATTTATGTCTGTATTACAGGAAGTTTATGAAAAGGTCAAACAAAGAGACCCGAATCAGCCTGAATTTCTTCAGGCAGTACAGGAAGTTCTTGAGTCGTTGGAGCCTACAGTGGCTAAACACCCTGAGTTTGTTAAAGCTGGAATTTATGATAGAATAGTTGAGCCGGACAGGGCTTTCCAGTTCAAAGTACCCTGGGTTGATGATAAGGGTAACGTTCAGGTTAACAGGGGCTTCAGGGTCCAGTACAACAACGCTATCGGGCCATACAAGGGCGGATTAAGGTTCCACCCTTCTGTAAATCTCGGTGTTATCAAGTTTCTCGGTTTTGAACAGATTTTTAAAAATTCACTTACATCTCTTCCCATGGGTGGAGGAAAGGGCGGTTCTGACTTTGATCCCAAGGGAAAGTCTGACGGTGAAGTTATGAGGTTCTGCCAGTCTTTTATGAGGGAGCTTTTCAGGCATATAGGCCAGTTCATTGATGTACCTGCAGGTGACATCGGCGTAGGCGGCCGTGAAATCGGCTACATGTACGGTTACTACAAAAAGATTGTTAATGAGCATGACGGCGTTTTGACAGGTAAAGCTCTTGAATACGGCGGAAGTCTGGTAAGGCCTGAAGCTACAGGTTACGGTGCAGTATATTTTGCTGCTGAGATGCTCGCTACAAGAAATCTCGATCATAAAGGTAAAATTGTTGCTGTAAGCGGAGCGGGAAATGTTGCCCAGTATACAGTTGAAAAAGCGACTCAGCTTGGCGGTAAAGTAATATCCCTCTGCGATTCTACAGGGACTATAATTGATGAAAAGGGTATAGATGCCGATAAGCTTCAGTACATCCTTGAACTTAAAAATGTCAGAAGAGGAAGAATCAAGGAGTATGCGGACAAATACGGTGCCCAGTATTTCGAAGGGAAGAGCATCTGGGATGTTATTAAAGAGCAGGGCATTAAGGTGGATATAGCGTATCCGTCAGCAACACAGAATGAGATAGATGAATCACATGCGCAGGCTCTCGTTAATAACGGCTGTATATGCGTTTCCGAGGGTGCAAATATGCCTTCTACTCCTGAAGCTGTGGAAATTTTTATTAATAACAACGTTCTTTATGGTCCCGGAAAAGCGGCTAACGCCGGTGGTGTTGCCACATCAGGACTTGAGATGTCACAGAATAGTCTCAGACTCTCCTGGACAAGGGAAGAAGTTGACCAGAGACTTCAGGGTATCATGAGAAATATACATAAGTCCTGTATCGACGCATCAGATGCTTATGGTAGTAAAGGAAATTATGTGGTTGGAGCTAATATCGCAGGTTTTCTGAAAGTTGCCAAAGCTATGACAGCTTATGGTATAGTATAAGCTGTTTTCAGTTTTACCGGAGCACAGCCATGGGCTCCGGTAAAATTTCAGGAAGTGTAAAAAAAGTCCTGATATATAATACCGGTAGAAATGGTTCTGCTTATCTGCATAATAATATAATACCTGAAGTTTATATTGAAATATTAAGCCGGTAAGAGATAAAGTATTGAAGTCAGTTCCGTATGTTATGGATGCCTGTAAACAGGAAGTTGAAAAGTTCCTTCTTGAAGGTTGTGATTACTTTTTATTTATGCAATATACGGCGGGCCTCCTGCGGAGACCCTTTTTTAATATTTATTTAAATGTTCTGTTATATATTGTTTTTTGCTTGCATTGCAGGACGTTATTCCTAAATTATATTAAAAAAACTTCAAAAGACTTCAAAAAACCCCGGTTGATTTACATATTTTGCACTGTTGTTCAATGTAACGATGATTATAAAATGTCAGCGGTATTTCCTTTAATTTTGAATTATATGAGGATTTTGAATTTTCAAGTATCGGATTCTTAACTATTATAACGTGGAATCAATCAGTTGCCGGACTGATAGAATTAAATATTTAAAGCAAGAGGGGAATTATGTATTATATCCATTCAAATGATTTAATTCAGCCCACTGTGGGACGTATGGTCGTTGACGCTCCTTACGTGGCTGAACATAGAAAAGCCGGGCAGTTTATAATTCTGCTTGTTGATGAATTCGGGGAGAGACTGCCGCTGACGATTGCGGATGCGGATAAAGAGAAGGGCACCATTACTTTAATATATCAGATAGTGGGAACAACCACTGCAAAGATGTCGGCATTAAAGGCCGGAGATTCTCTTTACGGGGTCGCGGGTCCCCTGGGGCACCCCACTGAAGTGGAAAAATACGGCACGGTTGTCTGCGTCGGCGGAGGTATAGGTATTGCTCCACTCCATCCTATATCAAAAGCCATGAAAGAAGCGGGGAACAGGGTGATAAATATA
>DAIOFM010000179.1:0-2754 GCA_036745755.1 Spirochaetota bacterium
CCTTCATACCGGTCCCCGGGCTGCTGACATGCGCACTTCTCTTTATACAGTTCTGTTATTATATCTTTTTCATTATAAAAGGTGTTGAAGGTTTTTCACTGACAGCACCTGACCTGTTTTTCATGCTCCTCAGTTTTTTCTCACTCTACCTTATGGGCTCAGTATTTGAAATGCTTATGCCTGTGAAAGTTCTTGCTGTTATACTTGCGCCGCTTATATTATTCACGGCCTGCGGCCTATACGCCTATCGCCTCTCCACCGGTGTGCCTCTTGACTTCGCCCTTGTTAAGGACAATATCGGGATCAGCTTTTCATCTGAGGCTATGCAGATGATGTCAGCCCCCTTCAGCGCATTCGACCTTATATTCATGACATCACTTATCGGCATTATCATATTCCTTGAATCAAGGTACTCCGCAATATCATCTGGAAAAAATCCGGGCTGGAGGAGCGGAGCCGCGGCATTAGTTTTCCTTTTTATAATTCTGTTTATCCCTGCCGGGGCAGGAGATGAATTCACCCTCTTCATTAAAAACGCCTTAAGCGGCAGTGAGGCTGTTGCAGCTGTTTCAGACACGGGGGGCTACCCATACGAGCGGGAGCAGGTAAAACTTACCAGGGAGGGGAGAATGCTCCGCTATGCAGGAGGGGAGAAACCGAATATTATACTTATCCTGGTAGAATCGTTTAACGCCAACTTTGTTGAGGCAAAAGCCCCTGACGGGATCGATTACACCCCGGAATTCAATTCACTGATAAAGAAAGGCCTCTATTTCGATCGTTTCTATGGAAACTCGATACAGACATGCAAGGGTCAGGCGGCGGTCTTTTATTCGATCCTCCCCGGCACAAACGGAAAGATATTCGTCGATTACCCTGAACTTAAAGTAACAGGTTTCCCCTCTCTTCTAAGGGGAGCGGGATACCATACAGTTTTCTTCCAGGCGTTCCACAACCTGGAGTTCGACAACACGACGCATAACATGGAGAAGGCGGGTTTCTCTGTTGTTAAATCCTACGCTGAGTTCAGAAAAAGGGAGGACAGGCCGTATATATGGGGATGGGGAGTTGAGGACCGCGTATTCTACGAGAGGGCATTCGAGCTTTTCGATGCTGAACACGCGAAGGCCCCGGACAAACCTCTCTTTGCGACACTCATGACAGTGGGGACGCACATACCATGTGACGGCATGCCTGCCGAGAGAAGAACTATATACAAAGATCCGCAAAACATCAAGGAGAAATACTCCAATGCGCTGAGGCTCAGCGATAGTCACCTCCCCCGCTTCTTTGAACTTTTAAAGCAACGAAAATACCTTGAGAACACAATAGTGATTATAACCGCTGATCACTCCTTCCCCATGAGGGAACATGGAGTCTACAATAACGAAGTATGCTTCTATGACGAGGCTTTCCGCATACCATTCCTTGTTTTGTGGGAGGGGGTAATCGGGCCTGAAAGAGTCAGTGACAGGGCATACTCCCAGACAGATATAGGCCCCACGATCACAGACCTGGCAGGCATTAAAGAAGGAAAACACAACATGACAGGGATCTCCATATTCGACAGAAGGAGTAAGCACCCGGTATTTCTCGTACAGCCCTATAACGGAAAATTTCTGCAGGTAGTGGATTACCCCTTTAAATTCATCACTCATTTCAGGACAGGGAAGGAATATCTCTTTGACCTTGAAAAAGACCCGGGTGAAAAAATCAATCTCATGGATGCAGGATTCGACCCTGCCGAAGCGCCGGAACTCAGGAAATCCCTGGAAGCGATCTACCTGAACCAGAAACTGATTGAGGAAAACAGAATAAAGAGACCTTAGGCTGAAAGTCTCCTCTACAACAGAACGATGCTGGTTACATGCCAGGACTCTATGGTTCTTTATCAGGAAGATGCTCATGATAAAGAACCATCCCGATATTCCTTATCTGAATATCAATTGAGCAGTTTTAATCATTCTTTTACTTTGCAATGCCCGAAGCTTTTTCTAAATTGAAATTATAATTTTTTACTTTCAAATTAAAACAGTACCGGGGTTTTTGTAACCATCTGATAATAGTTAATACTTTAAAATTTAGCTGATAAATGAAACCTGAAATTCTGACAACAATACTCCTTGCCTCCGGCTTTTTTACTCTATTCCTTGCCGGATTGGCTGTAAAACATCTCCCCGGCAGGGGAGTATGGTCATTTATAGCGGTACTGCTATGTTCATCAGTTTATTCAATCGGTTACGGCATGGAAATATCCAGTGTAACGTTAGATGATATACTCTTCTGGTCGAATATTCAGTATCTCGGAATATCTTTCTTCCCTGCTTTTTACATAATAATGTGCCTTAAATATACAGGACGGATACCGCGAAATTACCGGATCATAATACCTCTTCTTTTTATTATTCCTGTAATAACACTGATTATGCATAATACATCAACTCAGCACAATCTTTTCTATATAAACCCTGCAATTGACCAGAGCGGACTGTTCCCCATATTATCTTTTCAAAAGGGACCTCTATACATCATACATTCAACATTTATCAATATTTCCCTTATTACCGGAATAATTATATTGATCGATTTTATCAGGAAAGCCCCTGCAATCTATAAAAAGCAGGCATATCTGATGCTACTGGGGTACATGTTCCCATGGCTTGGTTTTATTTTGTATATCTCAGATATCATCCCCTGGAGGATTGATATTACCCCATTGACTCTGACAATTGCCGCCCCGATCTGGGCATTCGC
>DAIOFM010000180.1:0-2743 GCA_036745755.1 Spirochaetota bacterium
TCCATAGGTTTTGATTATTTCGTTGTGACAGATATTAATGGAAGGGTCTTTATGCGCGCCCATCAGCCCGGTAAGTTCGGGGACAGTATTATCGATCAGGTAAATATTAAAAAGGCGTTGAAGGGTCAGAGCAGCGTCGGCCTTGAAGAGGGGGAAATCGTAAAATTTTCCATAAGGGCGGGCGCTCCTTTAAAGGACAGGAACGGGCGTATAATCGGCGCCATATCACTTGGTTATATTCTCAGTAATAATAATTTCGTGGACAGTCAGAGGGCGCTCCTGAAGAGCCATATAACGATATTTCAGGGTGAGAAGCGCCTTTCAACAACAATACAGGATGAAAAGGGCAACAGGATAATAGGGACAAACCTTGGAATAAAAAGGATAACCGACAGGGTCCTTGTGCAGGGTGAAAACTATTACGGTGATTCATCCATACAGGGTAAAAAATATTCTACGGCCTATTTGCCTTTAAGGGACGTTGAAAATAAAGTTGTTGGTATGCTTTTTCTTGGAGTGGAGGCAAGTGTAATTGACGGACTTATTAATAAACTCCTTTCATACCTGACAATTGCTATCTGCCTTACCTCCGTGATCTTTGTGATTCTTCTCAGGACTTTCCTGAAAAATACTATATTCAAAAGGCTGCAGAATATAAATGTCAGGCTTAAGGAGATAGCTGAAGGGGATGGTGACCTTACGGTAAGGATTGAGGAGACGTCCCGTGATGAGATAGGCGGGCTTGCTGACAGCTTTAACAGGTTTGTTGAGAAGATAAGGGGCGTTATTACAGATATTAAAAAAGTCTCGGTTGAACTCAATAACATGGCGGGTGAGCTGAATAAGGCAACTGTAATTTTTTCAGACAATTCACAGGCCCAGGCATCCTCAATTGAAGAGGTAAATGCTACAACAGAGGAGCTTTCAGCCGGGATGGAGATGATCTCCGAAAATACAAAGGTGCAGGACGAGAGCATGAATACTCTTGTTACAAGTATGACTGACCTTTCAGCGCTTATAACCGAAACCGGCAAAAGTATTGATGAATCGCTTAAACTCGGTTCATCCATGTCAGCAGAGGCAAGAACTGGTGAAGAGTCTCTCAACTCGATGACAGAGAGCATGGGTAAAATCGAAGAAAGCTCCTCCCAGGTCTACAATATAATAAAAATAATAAACGATATCTCTGAACAGATAAACCTCCTCTCCCTTAACGCGGCAATAGAGTCCGCCAGGGCAGGGGAAGCGGGCAGAGGCTTTGCCGTTGTGGCGGATGAAATATCAAAACTGGCGGACCAGACAGCGGGGAGTATAAATGATATAAACAGGCTGATCAAGTCCAATGAAGAGGAGATAAAAAACGGCAGCTCCAGGGTAGAGGATGCCGGAAGGGTCTTCAGTGTAATAATACACGGTGTTGAGCAGATCGGTGAAATGATGAAAAGGGTTTCCGGTTTCATGAACAGGCAGGTAGAGGCAAGGGATGAAATGACCAGGCTCTCCAATGTTGTGAAGACCAAGACTGAAGAGATTAAAAACGCCACAGGTGAACACAGGTTATCCACTGAAGAGATCGTAAGGGCTTCAGGGGGGATTAATGAGATGACACAGTCCATTGCCGGAGCCGCTGAAGAGATGGCCTCCATGGCGGAGGAGATCACTGCTATGTCTGAAACCCTGAAGAGCAGGGTGGAGTTTTTCAGGGTATAGGTTTCTGCAGGCCTGAAATATTATTAAATATTAATTTTTGCTATATAATGGCGTCTTACAGGCTCCCGGTTATGCTTATCGGGAGCTTTTGTTTTTTTATATGCTTGCCGTGAGCGTATTTTTTTGATGAGCTTTAGTGCTCCAAAAAATATTGACTTTTGCGATAAAATATATAGAAAATAACACTATTAATTTCCCTGTAATTCTTATTTTTCCCAAAAAAATTTTTTGAGGAATTTTTTGGGAAAAATTGGGTAATTTTCAGCGATTAATTCTACTACTTAATATGCGGGTGATTCTGTGAATGTAAGGAACAGGCTCGGTATTCCCGAAACCGGGAGTTTTATTGAAAACTATGATTCATATTATTCTCTGGTCTTCAGCACGGTTTATTCAAAGATCAGTAATTTTCACGATGCTGAGGACATATGCCAGGAGGTGTTTATCCGTTTTTATAATAAAATGGATGAGATCGAAAGCCCGCGTAAATGGCTGTACGGGTGCCTGAGGAATGTGGTGCTGGACTATTACAAGGAGAAGCGCCATGGTGATATCGACATTGAGACCCTGTTTGATGATATCGGGCTGGGATATGTGAACGGATTCAGGGACACCCGCATGATGCTTAAAAACATCATGGACGAGATATTTGAAACAGAAGGGGACAGGGACGCCGCGCTCTTTGAGATGATCGCGGTCTATAATTACAGTTTTGCCGAGACAGCGAAACACCTGAACCTGGGGTATAAGCAGACAAGGTACAGGTATTACAACATGGCGTCAAAACTGACGGATAAACTTCGAGAGAAGGGGATTGAGAGGATAGAGGATCTGCTGTGAAAGAAAAAGATACGTTAAAACAGGTGCTGATAAAGTACGATCTCACTCTCCCCCTTACATGGATGGAGAAGAGAAAGATCATGCGGGCGAAAAGGCGCACCCTGGCGTCAATTCTTGCGGGGAGCGAAGGGGGCAGAGCGAGAATTTCATGGTCTCTGGCTTTTTACTATATGATGAGAGGTATGGGGCTCGA
>DAIOFM010000181.1:0-2572 GCA_036745755.1 Spirochaetota bacterium
ACCCTGGCGTGCATCACCTCCCCTGTGTAAATCAGAGACTTCATAGATCGCACCCCAGCAATTTCGCCACATCAACACCTGACCGTACTGCATCCTCATGAAATCCGTACCCGAAGTAGCTGCCGCAGAAATATGTTCCGTTTACCCCGTTCAGTTTATGAAGCTCTTTCTGTGTATTCATAGATTTAAAGGTATACGTGGGATGATAATAATCCATTGACGCAATAATTTTATCTTTCGGGATTTTCTTCACGCTGTTAAGGGTGACGTAGTACTGGTTAACAGTTTTAAGTCCCTGGAGCCTGTTCATGTGATAGGTCAGAGTAAGGGGTGAGCCCTTCTCCTTACCCATGCTCCTTATAAAGTTCCAGGAGGCCATTGCGTTTTTATTTGTCGGCATGAGTGTTTCGTCCGTGTGAAGCACTGTACGGTTCTTCTGATATCTCCACGCACCCAGGAGCCTCTTTTCTTCAGCAGTGGGATCAGCGAGGAGTTTAAGCGCCTCGTCAGCATGAGCAGCTACAACAACTATATCAAAGGTCTCCTCCTTCCTCCCTTCAGCCTTGATCTTCACAGCACCTTTTGTACGCTTCAGTGACTTTACAGCGCTGTTTACAAGGACATCCTTTTTCAGGGTTTCCCGCAGGGCTTTAACGTAAGAATGGCTCCCCCCCATAACTGTCCTCCATACATGCTGGCCTGTTAAACTTAAAAGTTTATGGTTATTGAAAAAACGAAAGAATGAATCCGCCGGGAAATCCATCATCTCATCATCGGGTGTTGACCATATGGCTGATCCCATGGGGAGAATGTGGTGCGTCAGAAATATATCAGAAAATTTTTTCTCTTTAAGATACTCCCCGAGAGTGAGTTTTGCGGCAGTGCCTGTCTCCAGGTCAGACTTCGCGTGTTTATAAAACCGCAGAAGGTCATAAACCATGCGCTGAAACTTCGGGCTCACAATATTACCCTTCTGCGCGTAAAGGCCGCTTAAACCCCGGCTTGAATACTGAAGCCCTGTCTCCTCGCAGTGATAACCGAATGACATATCGCTGTCACGCAGGGCAACACCGAGCTGCGAAAGGAGCCTTGTAAATAAAGGATAGTTTGCGTGGTTCATTACAATAAAACCGGTGTCAACTGGTGTCCCTTTGTCAGGTCCCTTATCAATTACTATTGTATGCGTATGGCCACCGGCGTAATCGTTCTTCTCAAATACTGTTACATTATGCTTTCTGTTTAAAATATATGCCGCAGTGAGACCCGCGACACCTGAACCTATAACTGCAATGTTAAGTTTCTTCTTAGCCACATCTCCCCCTCTTTTCTAAGAAAAATATTTTGTAAGATAATATACATAAAATCCTGCAAAGACCCCCTGCATTGTTCCCCATGCAATATCGACCACTGACATAAGCACGCCGTAACCTTTGACAAAAGATAGATTCGTAAGGTCATAAGTGGCGTATAAAGCGAAACCGGTAAGGGCCCCGGCGATTACTGATGTAAAAAGCGTATTCTGCGTGTTAAGCGCCAGTGTAATAACAGATACAATGGCAAGAGAGATAATTACCTGCGCCAGGATTCCGGCATAAAGATTAAAAACTATTTTGCCGTTTTCCACATCGGCAAGGTACCCGAAATATTTCAGATAAAAGGGACTTGCTATGACCGCAAGCCATAGAAGATCAAGAATTATAAATATAACTGCCGAGAGTGCCGCAGTTTTAATAAATGCCTGTGACATGAAAACCCCCATATTATCCTCCTTTTTTCACTGTTAATTCGACACTACCGGAAAAGAACAAAATGGAAAATCATGTGCTATCAATTTAACAAAAAAGAAAAACACAGGCATTTTTTTTTAAGGTTACGATCATTTTATTATATTTAATAAATTCCGGAGTGAGTAAAAACTATGAAAATAAAAAAATTTAAATCAGCCATATTTATCATGATACTTTCAGTTCTGCTCTCTGTGACATCAGATCTCCGTTCAGCTGAAATTGACGGAGTTTTTTTTAATGATGAATACTCCGCCGGTAACAGGAAACTTTACATACGGGGATACGCCATTCTCAATTATATGCTTGTGATAAAGGCCTACGCAGGGGCCCTGTACATGGAAAACGGCATCCCCTCCTCCTCTGTTCTTGGAGAAACCCCCAGGATACTGGAACTTTACTACTACCATAAAATCAGCGCCGGGGACTTCAGGGAATCAACCATAGAGATGATTAAGCGGAACACAACTGATGCTGAATTCAGCAATATCAGTGAAAGGCTCAACAGGTTCAACAGCTTCTACAGGGGTGTAAAGCCGGGGGACAGGTACAGGGCGGAATACATTCCCGGCAGGGGCACAACACTTTATCTTAACGGGAGAGCCCTTGGTACAATACCTGGAAACGATTTTTCAAAGGGATTTTTTTCTATCTGGATAGGGAGAGACCCCATAGATAAAAAATTCAGGGATAAACTTCTGGGAAGAAGGTAATGAGAGATAAACTCCCGCTTTTCACAAAAATATCCTATGCCCTCCCCGCCTTCACCCTTGCTGTAATCGGAATAC
>DAIOFM010000182.1:0-2037 GCA_036745755.1 Spirochaetota bacterium
TGAAGTTTTCCCTATGAGATAATGCTCTCCAGCTTTGTATATGAATCGGACGGCTCGATTGCCTTTATTCCGCTTATATCCATATATTTTCTCAAGGAAAATTCCTCTCTTTTGCCTTTATTCCACTGGCTCACAGGCCTGAAATAACCTGATACCCTTGAAAAAACTTCAGCTGGAATAACTAACTTTTTCCCCATATTTTCCCCCTCTATTATTGAAATTTATTTTTATCTAATGAGACATAATCTGTCAACAATTAATAACATTAATAGAGTGTAAAATTATCAATATTAATTAAGTGATAGTTATGGCGTGTTTATTAAAGCTCCCTACAAAATGATTAGTTCAGGATAAACCATATGTCATATCCGAGCAGTCGGGGAGTGAAAAAACAAAAACAGTTAAAATAATATACTACCTTACATCATATTACCCGGGGGTTGAAAACCGGTACTTATTATGAGCATGAAATATCAGGATAAAGCTACATCATGAAAAAAATGCGGATAAAATCCTTCTAACGCACTTTTACAGGTCGAAGATTACTCTATGGCCGGGAAGTAAATATTAAAAACAGTACCTCTCCCCTTTTCCGAGTCAACCTCTATAAGCCCCTCATGCCTTGTCACAATAGTATTCACTATCGCAAGACCGAGACCGTTACCGTCTTTCTTTGTGGTAAAGAAAGGATCAAAAATCCTTTCCAGCTCTTCCCTGCCGATACCCGGGCCGTTGTCTGCTACTGTTACATGCCATAGATAGCCGCCTGGAGAGAGAAGAGGCTTATCACCCGTTAAAACTCTGGCAAGAGTCAGTGAAACTGAACCTGAGCCGTTTACAATGTCCGGGCTCTGTTTTATTGCTTCAGCCGCATTAACTACAAGATTCAGTATAACCTGCTCAAGCTGTGTACGGTCCCCTGAAATAAAAGATTCTTCATCCCCGGCCCTGACTATAAAATCGATGTCCCTGGCTGCCGACGCGGAGGCGATTTCTGATACTTCCATGATAATCTTCCGCAAATCAACCCTGCTGAATTCATAAGGCTTCCTTCGCGAAAACGACATGAGGCTTTTTACAAGAGAGGCCGCCTTTTCACCTGAATTCCGCATAATATCAAGCTGTGATCTCACCTCTTTAAGATTAATCTCGCCGGGAGTATCAAGGATAACATTCAAATATGAGGCAGTACTTATAATTCCTGAAATAATATTATTAAAATCATGCGCAAGCCCACCTGCCATTGTGCCCAGAGCTTCAGCCCTCATCGCCCTTTCGAGCTGCTCCTCTTTTTTGGCCAGTTCAGTAACGTCATCAACCCGAACAATAACACCGGTTATACGCTCCTTACTGAAGGGGAAAATGTAAATATTTTTTGTGTAAACCGTCTCCCTTCCTGCTGCCTCAACAATAAAGTCCTCTCCGTAAAGTTCAACTTTAATCCTTTTCTGTCTTACCTCGTCACATTTTGCCCTGTATTTATAAAGCTGGGGCACAACATCCCACAGGACTTTTCCCTCCGCATCAGCTGCCGCTACCCCTGACAGGATTTCAGCCTCACTGTTCCACTGTGTTATCCGGTCCTTTTCATTAATTGACATCAGGGCGGAAGGCATCGAATCAATAATATCATTAATAAAATTCGTCATCTGCATCAGCTGCTCATTGGTTCTGCTGATCTCACCTGTGCGCTGCTGGATTGTCTTTGTCATTAAATTAATATTGGCGGATATATCCGATATTTCATCACCGGAGTGATCATCAATAGACACGCTGTAATCACCGTTTTTAATTCTCTTAAGGTTCTCTATTATCTTCTGCATTCTCTTAATAAAGATCTCATTCATCCGCATGGTTGCCAGAAAAAACATAATTGCAGTGATCACAATACATGAAAAAAGTGAATATAAAATTATCCTCCTTGTATACCGGGAGAGTATAGAAACATCATATACGAGTTCAACATACACGGCCGTTGTCCTGTTGAAGATATACCTGTTCATTTTTATCTTTCGATAAACAAAAATTCTATCTCCC
>DAIOFM010000183.1:0-1802 GCA_036745755.1 Spirochaetota bacterium
TTCCACTGCTCCTGTCAGCCTGCTGGGAGGATCTGGAGGAGATAAGTGATAAGGTAGGGGGAGAAACTCAGGAATTATATATCGGTATGCCTTATAGAGGCGGTGTAATAGCCTATATACTTCAACCAGGTGACCCGGGATATGTTGCAGGTGAAAAGCGGGGATTCATTGCAGCAACAGTAGATCATAATGTAGGAAAAGTCTGGTCAACAGTATACGCTTTAGTGCCGGACGGAACTTCAACTGCGCTCGGGACAGGTTCTGTAAACACAGATAGAATAATTGCCCAGGCAGTAGCGGGCGGTAATAACGATCCCACATCTTACGCAGCGGGTATTGCCCGGTCTTATAATGGAGGTGGTTATAGTGATTGGTTTTTGCCATCACAAGACGAACTTAACAAACTATATTTGAATAAAGCCGCAATAGGTGGTTTCATTAATGGAAATTATTGGAGCTCGTCCGATGACAGTCCTAACTTCGCGTGGAGTCAGTACTTTGCAGATGGTACCCAAAGCTTGTTTGGTAAGGCTAACCCAATCAGGGTTCGGCCAGTCCGGTCTTTCTGAAAATGCACCCGATGGTAAAACTGTTTCATAACATCTTTCCGGCATGTAGCTCTCTTCGATAGATAGCTGGCATAAGCAGCGGGTGCTGTTTTCAATATGCTTTATTTGAAATTTCTTTTTTACAAGTATAAGGGGAGAGCCCCTCGACTTGAAAATCTGAATCAGGTATAAAAGAGGTGCAAATATGTTAATATTTAATCCGCGGTCTTTATTTTCATTCATCGTATTGCTGACCCTGTTTCTCCTCTCCTGCAAGTCGGTGCATCATATCCCTGAAAATCTTGATTTTAATCCTGATAAGCATTCTCATATCCGCACAATGCAGCTTCATATGCTTTTTATTGATAAGGTGAACGGTAAACAGCTGAATTATTCCCGAATGAAAAGAATTTATGATATAAAAACCGTTCCGGGAATGATAACTCTTGATGTAATCTACAGCGGCGGGAGCGGTCCGGAGGGGCAGAATACCGGTAAAAGGGTTGAGCCGGGGTGGCATCACTACTGGGTTTACAAAAGGCAGGAAAAACGTATAAGTTTCAAGGCGCTTCCCGGGCGCGCTCATTTTATACAATATATCGCACATCCGAAAGGCCCTATGACAGTGTGGCAGGACAGCCATGATTATATCAGTCACCTGAGAGATAAGCCTGTGTATAAAAAAGATCTGAGTGCTAATCGTACCATGACTGTATCAAGGATAATAAAGGGCCCTCTCCCGCAGATTAAAGAGCGTTTTCTGAATGAACTGATTCTTCAGGAGTACCTGCAAAAGCTCATCGGAGGGTGGTCAATACGGCTTATGTTCCAGCCAAAAGGTAATATCATTACTGCAAACCTTTCAGGTATCGGGGAAAGTGAACTTGATAACGAGGTTATCGGACATTTTAAGTTCCAGAGAGCGGGTAGAGGGAACACCCGTGTTACTATGTATGCAAAAAAAAATTATAATGAAATATACCCGAATTATTTAAAGCAGGTATTCATCCGTTTTGACCCGGAATACAGGAAGAATGTATTAAATTAATCAGTGAACGGGCAAAGCCCGTTCGCTCTACTCCATACTAAGCGCGCTGAAAACAGAGGAATAATCCCCGTTGGGGTTCCACGCGACCCAGCCGCGCGCATCGGTCTCTTCCACGGCTTTTATCTGAAGCTGAACGTATTTATCCAGTTTAACCTTCGCATGCTGAATGTTGTACGGGAATGCCTGTATGTAAGGCTGTATAGCCA